>NZ_JBVJIP010000012.1:82737-190942 GCF_055586225.1 Actinoplanes sp. NPDC051388
CGCTAGCACAGCTCGCCGAGCTCGACCCCCCCCCCCCCCCCCCCCCCCCCCCCCCCCCCCCCCCCCCCCCCCCCCCCCCCCCCCCCCCCCCCCCCCCCGCGGCTCAGGGGATGCGGGTCAGATCGACCACGATCTTCTTGGGCACGTTCTCGGTGATGTCGGTGATGCCGACGACGTCCATGCCCATCGCGCCCTGATGCTCGGTTTGCAGGGCGACCGTGTTGACCCGGCGGTCCCACAGATAGACCGGGTCGGCGTCGACCGAGCCGGCGCCGGTCACCGGCCAGCGGACCTGGACGAACCGTGCGTCGGTGCTGCTGAAGAACGCGTCGAAGCCGCCGCTCGGATCCACCCTGGCGCCGGTGGTGCGCAGTGCGTCGCCGCCGTCGACGCCCCAGACCACCAGGCTGTCCCCGGCGGTGCCCAGGCAGGCGAGCGGGGTGCAGTCGAGCATCGTGGCGCCGTCCGGGACGATCGGCGTCCGGCGCTCGCCGGTGGCCACGTTCCAAAAGGTCGGCGGGGTCCGGGGCGGCGCGCTGCTCCGCCCGTTCAACAGATCGTCGATGTCCCGCCCGCCGGCCGGTTTCGGCACCGCCCACGGCCCGGACACCAGGACCTGGTCGTCACTGCCGGGGACCTTCTGTGGCGTGCCGTCCGCCGCGAGCCGGTAGATGGCACTCGTCTCGCCGCTGACCCCGGCATAGAAGACGTCACCGACCTCGGTCGCCGTCACCATGTCGCCCGGCTTCGCGGGCAGCCTGGTCCGGCGCACCGACGCGCCGCCGGTGCGGGGTGCGCTCCAGATCTCCCGGAGGCTCGTGCCGTCGGTCTTCTCGATCGCCGCGACCCACAGGATGTAGTGGTCGGTGACGGACAGCCCGACCGGGTCCGACTCCTTGACGCCGGCCTCCGTGTTCTTCGGCATCAGCTCGCGGACCGCGCCGGTCCGGCCGTTGATGAGCACCGGGAACTCGGGTACGTCGGTCCACGGCTGTGCGACGTACTGGTCCGCACCGAGCGCCGCCTCGACGTTGTAGCCGCGCCCGTCGGGCAGCAGTTGCGGCAGCTCGACCATGGCCTGCGGCCAGGTGTCCTGATATGCCTTGGCCCGGGCCAGGTCGACGGTCGGCAGGGCGGAGATCGGGTGGGCCGGTGGCGCCGGATCGGTGGACGCCCGCAGCCCGGCGATCCCACCGGCGGTGGCCACGACGAGGGTGAGCAGGGCGGCGGCGGCCATCCGGGTCTGCGAGCGACGCCGGCGGCGCCGGGTCACGCCGGCCGGGAACTCCGGCGCCGGGCCGGGTGCGGCCTGGGCGGCGGCCCGGAGCGTACGAGTGAGGTCGTCCCCGAGGTTCATGCGCATCCTCACCTACCCCCGTTGAGCTGTGCTTCGAGCCGTGACTCGGCGATGTCGCGCAGCTTGTCCAGGCCACGGGCGGACTGGCTGCGGACGGTTCCCCGGGAGATGCCGAGACGCTGGGCGATCTCGTCGTCGGAGAGTTGTTCGTGGTAGCGCAGCACGAGCACGACGCGCTGCCGCGGTGGCAGGCCGGCCACGGCGTGCCACAGGCCGAGGTCGCCGTCCGCCTGGGTGATGCCCGCGTCGAGGTAGCCACGTTCGGGTACCGCGCGTACCGGATGCTCTCGCCGTCTGCGGCGCCACCAGCTGATGTGCAGGCGTGCCATGGTGCTGCGGACGTAGCCCTCCGGGTCGCCGCGCGGGCTCACCCGCGACCAGCGCTCACCGAGCCTGGCCAGCGCTTCCTGCGCCAGATCGGCCGCGTCGTGCGGATTGCCGGACAGCACGAACCCATAGCGGATCAGCGCCGCCGTCCGATCACGGACGAACGACTCGAAGTCGTCGGCCATGCTCACCTCCCCGGTCCGTCCAACACGCCCGAGGGGCTTGAACTGTTGCACGTGCGTGCAGCAGAAAAGGTTGCTTCGCCGACTGGTCCGCCGCTATCTCGCCGCCGAGCTCTGCGGGACCGCCGCCGCTCTGACCGCCACCTGGGCCGCGTACCGCGTCGGCGTGACGCCCTACGCGGCCGGGCTGTGCGGGAGCATCGCCGAGACCGTCGCCTATTACGCGGCGATCCTGGCGGGGGAGTGGATCCGGGGGTCGCCGCGGGTGATGCTGCGGTCGATCCCCGGGATGGTGCTGGAGTTCGGGCCGGCCGAGGTGCTCGACATCCTGGTCACCCGGCCGCTGCTGATGGCGGCCGGGCCGGCGGTGACCGGTGAGCTGACCGGCGGCACGCTGGCCGGAAAGGTGGCCGCGGACCTGGTCTTCTATTCCGTGGTGGTGCCGAGTGGCCGGCTGCTCCGGCGCTGATCACCAGGTGTGCGAGCGGAACCAGGAGCGGGCGGCGCGGGTGTTCAGCAGGATCAGGTAGAGCGCCGGGAAGACCATGCCGGTCACCGCGGTCGGGTCGCCGTCGATCGCGATCGAGTAGCCACCGACCGCGATGCTGAGCACGCTGAGCAGCAGCACCAGCACCCGCACCCACTGCCGTCCGCTCTGCAGCTTGCGAGCGAACACGATGGTGATGAGCCCGATCAGGCCGATCACGCCGGCCGCGACCATGGCCACCATGGGCGCCGACTCCGCGTCGATGAGGTCGGTGTTGCTGGTCCACTCGGTCGACGAGTTGGCCGCCAGGACGGCGAAGATGCCGGCCGCCAGCAGCAACAGCACGCCGCCCAGGTAGTGGAAGACCGCCACCACGTGCACGCTCGGCGGCGCCGACTGCCGCACCTGATGGGCCTGCTGGTACGGCGCGTACGCGGGCTGGTAAGGCGCGAACTGGGGCTGACCGTATCCGTGTCCGTACGACATCGTGGCTCCTCATGACCGGGGGTGTGGCTACGAGCCTCGCCGATCACGCGCCTCGCCGAATCCCGGAAAAGTGCCAGTGCCGACCGGGAACTCCTCGAGCCCGAGCACCCGCAGCAGCTCCAGCCGCTCCCGGGACTCCTCGTCCGCCGGGGTCAGCACCAGCAGCACCTGGCCCTGATCGGGGGTCACCAGCGTCTCGCAGTCCATCCGGATCGGGCCGGTGCTCTGACGCACGAAGGTCTTCCGATCGGCCCGCCGGACCGCCACCTCGTGCTCGGCCCAGAGCCGCTCGAACTCGGCGCTCGCCGCCCGCAACCGGTCGATCAGCCCGGTGACCACCGGGTCACCGGCCCGGCGGCCGGCCGTCGCGCGCAGGTCGGCCACCAGCTGACGGGCCCGACGCTCGTGCTCCTCCGGCGGGGCGATGGAGCGGGCGCCGGGCTCGGTGAACCAGCGGTACACGACGTAGCGCCGGTCGCCGGTCAGGCCGGTGAGGTCGCCGCCGAGCAGCACCGACATCCGGTTCTGCGCGAGCACTTCGCCCAGGTCGGAGATCACCATGGCCGGGGTGTCGCCGAGCAGGTCGAGCATCCGCAGCAGCCCGGCGCGGGCCAGGCGGGACGTGCCGTCGGCCGGGGGCGGCTGGTGCCCGGCCAGGTGAAACAGGTGGTCGCGCTCGTCGTCGGAGAGACGCAGCGCCCGGGACAGCGCGCCGAGCAGTTGGGTCGACGGCTGGCTGCTGCGGCCCTGCTCGAGGCGCACGACGTAGTCCACCGACATGCCGGCGAGCATGGCCACCTCCTCGCGGCGCAGCCCGTCGGTGCGGCGGCGCGGTCCGTCGGTGAGCCCGACCTCGGCCGGACGGATCGCCTGGCGGCGGCGGCGCAGGAAGTCGGCGAGCTGGTCACGGTGCATGACCACCATGCTCCTCCCGATCCGGCCGGACCAGCCAGGGAGCGCCGCTCCCACGATGAACGCTCCGCTCCCGCCCGCCGGCCGGGGCGCGGATGGTGAAGGCATGCAGACACGAAACTTGGGAAACACCGGGCCGGCCGTCTCCGCGCTGGGCCTGGGCGCGATGGGCATGTCCGGCGCGTACGGCGAGGCCGACCGCGCGGAGAGCATCGCCACCGTGCACGCCGCACTCGACTCGGGCGTCACGCTGATCGACACCGGCGACTTCTATGGCATGGGCCACAACGAGTTGCTGCTCGCCGAGGCGCTGCGCGGCCGTGACCGGGACAGCTACCGGCTGAGCGTCAAGTTCGGGGCGTTGCGCGGGCCGGGCAACGAGTTCAGCGGCACGGACAACCGGCCGGCGGCGGTGAAGAACTTCCTCGCGTACTCGCTGAACCGGCTGGGCGTCGGCTACATCGACATCTACCGTCCCGCCCGGCTCGACCCGGCGGTGCCGATCGAGGACACCGTCGGCGCGATCAAGGAGATGATCGACGCCGGCTTCGTGCGGCACGTGGGCCTCTCCGAGGTCAACGGCGAGACCATCCGCAAGGCGCACGCCGTGCATCCGATCGCCGACCTGCAGATCGAGTACTCGCTGGTGTCCCGTGCGGTGGAGGCCGAGGTGCTGCCCACCCTCACGGAGCTGGGCATCGGCATGACCGCCTATGGAGTCCTCAGCCGCGGCCTCATCTCGGGACACTGGAAGCCCGGGCAGCAGACCGGGCCCGGCGACGCCCGCGGGTTCAGCCCCCGGTTCGCCGGCGGCAACGTGGAACACAACCTGACCCTGGTGGACGCGCTGCGCCCGATCGCCGAGTCGAAGGGCTGCACGGTCGCCCAGCTCGCCATCGCCTGGGTGGCCGCGCAGGGCGAGCAGATCGTGCCGGTGGTCGGCGCCCGCACCCGCGAGCGGCTGGCCGAGGCGCTGCCCGCGGTGGAGATCGAGCTCTCCGCGGACGACCTCGCGGAGATCGAGAAGGCGGTGCCGGCCGGCTCGGCCCGCGGCGACCGCTATCCGGCGGCGTTCATGGCGAGCCTGGGCGTGGGCAACTAAACCCGTTGCCCGTGCGGGTGTGCGTTCCCTACCTTTGATCTCGGACGCACGAGCTTCCCGGTGCGAAGGCGCACGGTTACTTCCTCTACTGAAGACGATCCATACCGTGCCGCCGAAATTCTGACCTCGGGAAGCTTCATCAGACGGGTGGGGACGCCCGGTGCGCAGGCGACGGTTACTTCCACTTCTCATGGCGAGGTTGCGGGTTCGAGTCCCGTCGGCGGCACGAGTCGCCGTAGCTCAAGGGCAGAGCGCGTTCACCGTTGCCGACCTCTGATCTCGGGCGTCCCCCTCCCGTACCCATCACAGCGCGGGGAGGGAAAGCCATGAGCAAGTTCAACGTCGCGGCCGTCAAGGCCGCCATCGGCCGGGGACCGGTCGTCGCCGAGGCGACGCCCTCCGGCCGCACGCACGAGGGCGCCGCCGGCTACGCGCACGGCGCCAAGAGTGAGCTGTTCCTGCTCGCGGTGGCGAACTTCGTCGGCGAGGACACCTTTTACGAGAAGGCCGCCGACCGCGACCGGCGCTACACGGCGCTGGTGCGCGAGGTGGCGGTCGGCGATCCGGAGTGGACCGCGCGATTCCTGCGCTGGCTGCGGACCGACGCGAACCTGCGCTCGGCCGCGCTGACCGGCGCGCTCGAAGCGGCCAAGGCGCTGCTGGACGCCGGGGTGCCCGGCGGCCGGGCGATCGTCGATGCGGTGCTGCAGCGGGCGGACGAGCCGGGTGAGGCGCTCGCCTACTGGGTGTCCACCCACGGCCGGGCGCTGCCCAAGCCGGTCAAGCGGGGCGTCGCGGACGCGGCGGCGCGGCTCTACACCGAGCGCTCGCTGCTGAAGTACGACACCGCCACGCACGGCTTCCGGTTCGCCGACGTGCTCGACCTGACGCACCCGTCGCCCGCGGACGGCAAGGCGTGGCAGGGCGACCTGTTCCGGCACGCGCTGGCCCGCCGGCACCACCGCGGCGAGGCACCCGCGCGGTCGCTGCGCACCCTGACCGCCAACGCCGAACTGCGGCTGGCCGCGGCCGCGGACCCGGCGGTGCTGCTGGACACCGAAGCGCTGGCCCAGGCCGGCATGACCTGGGAGGACGCACTCTCGCTGGCCGGCTCGACGCTGGACAAGGCTCGACTGTGGACGGCGCTGATCCCGGTGATGGGTTACATGGCGCTGCTCCGCAACCTGCGCAACTTCGACGAGGCCGGGGTCTCCGACAAGGTGGCGGCGCGGGTGGCCGCCCGGCTGGCGAATCCGGCGGAGGTGGCCCGGTCGCGGCAGTTCCCGTTCCGGTTCCTGGCCGCCTTCATGCGGGCGCCGTCGCTGCGCTGGGGGCACGCGCTGGACCTCGCGCTGCAGCAGTCGCTGGCAAACCTGCCCGCGCTGCCCGGCCGCTCGCTGATCCTGGTCGACACGTCGGCCTCGATGTCCTCGGGCGGGTTCTCGCGTCGTTCGGTGATGAGCCCGGTCAAGGCCGCGGCGGTCTTCGGCGTCGCGCTGGCCGCGCGCGGAGCGCAGGTCGACCTGTACGGGTTCGCCGACGGCGTGTTCCGCCACGAGGTGCCGGTCGGCTCCTCGGTGATCCGTGAGGTGGATCGGTTCGTCGGGCGGGTCGGCGAGGTCGGTCACGGCACCCGCATCACGGACTCGATCCGGGCCACGTTCGGCGGCCACGACCGGGTGTTCGTGATCTCGGACATGCAGACCTTCGCGCCGATGCGCGGACAGGTCGACGTCACCAAGGCGGTGCCCCGGACCACCCCGCTCTACGGCTTCAACCTGGGTGGATACGCGCACACGGCGTTCGACGCGGGGGCGCCGCAGCGGATCGAGTTCGGTGGCCTGACCGACGCCACGTTCCGGATGATCCCGCTGCTCGAGGCGGGCCGAAACGCGGACTGGCCGTTCTGATCCACGAGTCGCAGCACGATCTTCCCGCGGGCGTGACCGTTCGCGGAAAGATCGTGCTGCGGGCGCGGACCGTAACGGAACACCCCGTCCGTTTCGGCTAAAGTGCGAGCCGTGACGGATCGTTTTACCGCGATCGGGCGGTGACGGCATGTTCGGCCTGCCACCCTCCACCACCCGGTTCACCGTCGAGCGCAACGTCCGGGTGCCGCTGCGCGACGGGGTCACGCTGGCCGCCGATCTCTTCCGGCCGAGGTCGGCGTCGCTCGGCACGCTGCTGGTGCGCGGGCCCTACGGCCGCCACCTCGCCCAGGCCATGCCCCTGGCCAGGGTCTATGCCGCCCGCGGTTACACCGTGCTGTTTGTGTCCAGCCGCGGCACCTTCGGATCGGGCGGCGACTTCGATCCGATGCGGACCGAGGCGCCGGACGGCCACGACGTGGTGCGCTGGATGATCGCCCAGCCCTGGTTCACCGGGCGGTTCGCCACCGCCGGCCTCTCCTATCTCGGGCACACCCAGTGGGCGCTGCTCGCCGACCCGCCGCCGGAACTGGCCACCGCGATCATCACGGTCGGCCCGCACGACTTCGCCCGGCACGCCTGGGGCACCGGGGCGCTCAACCTCGACCTGCTCGGCTGGAGCGACCTGGTCGCGCATCAGGAGGACGGCAACCCGTTCCGGCAGATCTTCCGGCAGATCACCGCCGCCCGCCGGCAGCGGCCGGTGCTGGCCGAGTTGCCGCTCGCGGATGCCGGGGAGCGCTTCTTCGCCGGGCGCGCGCCCTGGTATCGCGAGCGGGTCACCCGCCCGGACCTCGACGATCCCTATTGGGCGCCGATGCGGCACGGCGTCGCGCTGGACCGGGCCGAGGTGCCGGTGCTGCTGGTCGGCGGCTGGCAGGACCTGTTCCTGGGCCAGACCATCGAACAGTACGAGCGCCTGCACGCGCGCGGCGTCGAGGTCGGCCTGACCGTCGGCCCGTGGACCCACCTGGACGTGGCGAGCAAGGCGGCGGCGCTGCTGGCCGGCGAGACCCTGGAGTGGCTCGGCGAGCACCTTGCCGATCTGCCGCGGAAGAGAACGAGTCCGGTCCGCGTCTCGATCGGCGGGCAGTGGCGGCAGTTGACGTCCTGGCCGCCGCCGACCGACCCGCAGACCTGGCATCCCCAGCCGGGCGGGCGGCTGGAACGAGAAGCCACCGACGACGGGGAAGCCGCATTCACGTTCGATCCGGCCGATCCCACTCCCACGATCGGCGGGCCGTTGCTGTCCGGCGGCGGCATCGTCGACGACTCGGCGCTGGCCGAGCGCCCGGACGTGCTCGCCTTCACCAGCCCACCGCTCACCGCCGACCTCGAGTTGATCGGCGCGGCGGTGCTGACCCTCGAGCATCACAGTGACAATCCACACGTGGACGTCTTCGCGCGGATCTCCGAGGTCGACGACCGCGGCCGCTCCCGCAACGTCACCGAGGGCTATCTGCGGCTCGGCCCGGAGCGCCCGGTCACGCTGCCGCTGCGCCCGGCGGCGCACCGTTTCGCCGCAGGTCTTCGGCTTCGCCTGCTGATCGCCGGCGGCTCCCACCCGCAATTCGCGCGCAACCTCGGCACCGGCGAGAACCCGGGCACCGGCACCACTCTGCGCCCGGCGACACACTCCATCGCGCTCGGCATCGGGACCCGCCTGGTCCTACCCGTCACCTCGGACCAGCCCTGATCCGTTGTTGTGGTGACGAGCCCGACGCTTGGAGATACCGGTGACTGACAACCTGATCGATGACCGCGTCAAACGCCTGCTCGCGGCGGTGTCAGACGGCCGGACCTCGGAGCAGCCGGTGGTGCTGCCCGGCACCCGCAAGCCGGACCAGGCGCTGGCCGTGCTGACCATGGCCCAGCGCACCGCCGAGCAGCACGTCGCCGACGCGAACCGAGATGCCGAGAAGATCCGGGCCACCGCTCAGGAGGCCGCGGACCGGATCGGCCAGGAGGCCCAGGCGCACGCCGAAAAGGTGCGCGGCGACGCGGACAAGACCATGTCGGACGCCCGCGCGGCCAAGGAGCAGGCGGCCCGCGACGCCCAGCGCAGCGCCGACGAGGCCCGGCGCCGGGCCGACCAGATCGTGCAGGACGCGCGGGCCAAGGCCGGCTCGATCACCGGCGAGGCGCAGGACGAGGCGGAGCAGTTGCGGTTGCAGGCGCAGCGCCGCTACGACGACTTCGTCGGCGGCCTGACCGCCAAGCGGGAGGCCCTGCAGCAGCAGATCGAGGCGCTCGAGCACTTCGACCGGGAGTACCGGCAACGGCTGATGGCCTTCATGCAGGCCCAGCTGCGGGCGCTCTGGGTGGACGAGCCGGAGGTCGACAGCCCCGTCCTGGACGAGGCTGCCGACCCGGCGAAGGACGACGAAGCGGCCGAAGGCTAGAGGTTCTCCTCGACCGAGAGCAGCCAGTCGTCGATGGTGGCGGTCAGGTTGTTGTTCATCGCCACGTCCACGACCCGCCAGCGGGCCGCGATCGTGTAGTTGCCCGGACCGAGGCGGGTGCACGCCTGCAGCGCGTTCGACTCGCCGACGCCGGTGGTGAACGTCGGGTCGTTCAGCGGCGCGATCGGGGTGGCCACGCCGGCCTGGATGACCACGAGCTGCAGTTGCACGCTGTCGGCCGGCACGGTCACCGGCACCGGCTGGCCGGCCAGCACGATCTCGCCGCTGAACCGCACGACGAACTGGTGGTTGGCGCCGCCCGGCACGTTCACCGGGATCCCGGAGCCGGCCACCGGCACGAACACGCCGTTCTCCCCGATCGAGGTCGGCGTGTCGTTGAGCCGCGCCACCGAAGCCAGTTGCGGGCCGCCGTTGCAGTTGCTGAGGCCCTGCTCGTGCGGCACCTGCGGGTCGTCGTCCACGGCGAACGCGACCGCCGGCGCCGCGAAGGACAGCGCCGCGAGGACCATCGCCGGGACGATCCACCGAACCTTCTTCATGATGTTTCCCCTCTCGAAAGCGAATCTGCCGCTCACCGTCGCCGGACGCGTCACGGCCGGATCAGGGCCGGATCAGTGTCGGGTTCGCGGCAGTGCGCCCTGACGCCACCGTGACGACGCTCTGGACCATCGGGGACCTGCGACGCCATCGGGGCGGCGCGGACCGAGAGGGGACACTGCATGTCGCACGTAACAGTGGCCGTAGGCCTGGTGGCGAGCCTGGTGGGCACGCCCACGCCGGCGCTGACCACGCAGTCGATCGTGTCGGCGATCGCCGCCTGCGGGCCGGGCGAGGTCGTCATCGCCGGCGGGGGAGAGGTCGACTACGGTCCGGCGGGCGGCGGCGGGGTGGCGCTGACCGGGATCACCCCGCACCCGGACGGCAGCGCGGTCACGGTGACCGCCGCCGCGCCACCCGGGCGGGCCGCGGACTGGTCGCTGATCGCACATGTGAAGTGCAACCAGTCGCCGCCGCTGCTGCGCGTCGTCGAGCACGGCATCGGCACCGTGACCGCGGAGTGCCCGTCGCCCGACACCAAGGTCTTCGGCCTCGGCTTCCGGGTCGAGGGTGGGCTGGTCACCGAGGTCGGTCTGGATGCCGCCCTCAGCCGGGTGCGGGTCACCGCGGGCGATTCCGCCGAGGTCACCGCGATCGCGCTCTGCAAGACACCGGCCCAGATGCAACGGGTACGCCGGACGAGCGCCACCGCGGGCTGGCCGAAGACCGCCGCCGGGCAGGACGACGACCCGGACCTTCAGGCCTACGCCGTCGGGGCCACGGTGACCGGACCGGGCAACGCCACCCTCGACGCGCTCGTGCCGGGGCCGGACGGCGGCCTCACCTGGGCCCGCGGCACGCTGTTCGGCGCCGGTGGCCAGCAGTTCCGCGCCGCCGACGACGACGGTGACGGCGAGGTGGTGATGGAGGCCGCCGCTATCGGGACCTTCCACTGAGGACGGCGGGGTCCGGCGGGCGTACGCCGATCGCGCGCATCGCCGCGACATAACGATCGAACGCCCGCCGCGCCTCGCCGTGCCGTCCCGCTCGAACCAGGCAGCGCACCAGCCCCCGATGCGCACCCTCGTCATAGGGGTCCCGCTCGAGCAGCCGCAGCAGATAGCCGGCCCGGGCGTCCGCGCTGCCGTCCGCGGCCAGCATCCGCAACATGCTCAGATGCGCGGCCCGGGTCTCCTCGCGCAGTGCACTGGACCACGGCGCATAGGGCTCGTCCTCGAACGCGTCCGCGTGGTGCTGCCGGTCCAGCGTGCCGAGCAGGTCGCGCGCCTCGCCGGCATCGCCCGCGTCCAGCAGCCGCCGGGCCCGCGCCACATAGGTCAGGAAGTCCTCGACGTCGACCCGGATCCGGGTCACGTCCAGGGCGATGCTCGCCTGATCGGACAGCAGGTAGTGGTCGGCCGCGCGGACCTTCGCCGGGTCCAGCACGCCGCGCACGATGGACAGCAGCACGGACAGCCGGTGCCCGGTCTTGGCCGGATCGTCGTCCGGCCAGAGCAGTTCGCAGAGCTCGTCGCGCGGAGCCGGCCGGCCCCGCCGGGCGACCAGGATGCGCAGCAGGTCACGGGCCTTGCGGGACTGCCAGCGGGAGGCCGGCACCGGCTCGCCGTCGACCAGCACCTCGAACCGGCCGAGTGCCCGCACCGCGACCTCCGGCGGCGCCTCCTCGGCGCCGGTCAGGTCGGTGACCACCGCGCCGGCCACCTGCAGCCGCTCGGCCGCGAGTAGTCCCCGGATCCGGTCGTCCGCGTCGGCGTCCGGCAGCCGGCTGATCGTCACCAGGATGCGCGCCGCCTCGACCACCGCGCCGGCCTCGGTCCAGATGCCCAGGCATTCGCGCAGCGCGGCCCGCCCGCCGCGCAACTCCAGCGCCTCGGCGAGGGCGATCCGATCGCCCTGCGCACGGGCCGCGGCGCAGGCGTCGGCGGCCACCTCGGCAGCGCGCGAGAAGTCTCCGCGGCGCACCGCGAGCCAGCCCTCGGCGAGCGTGCCCGGCTCGGCGAACGTCGCCGCCCGCTCCGGGTCGCCGGGCAGCAGCACCAGGGCCAGCCCGGTGCGGGCCGGCGCGAGCACGTGCTCGTTCCCGGACTCCCCGGCCACCCGGATCGCCGTCTCGTAGGCCGCCCGCGCCTGCTCGTGCCATCCGCGCCGCCGATAGACCTCGCCCAGTCCGAGATGCGCCCCGGCCACCCGCCGCGTGCCCATCGACCGATATGCCTCGATCGCGCTCTCGTAAGCCCGCACCGCCTCGTCGAACCGCCCGAGCATGGCCAGCGCGTCCGCCTCGTTGCTGGTGGCGATCGCCCGCAGGCTCGCCTGGCGGGCCGCCGCCGCATAGCGGACACAGGTGCGCGCCGCGGTCAGGGCCGGCTCGAACCGGGCGGCGAGCAGCAGCCGGTAGGTGCGATTCGTGTAGATCCGGGTCAGCAGCACCACGTCGCCGAGCCGTTCCGCCACCGGCAGCGCGAGCTGGTAGTGCTCCTCGCTGCCCGCGTCGTCGCCGAGCTTGGCCAGGCACAACGCCACGCTCACCTGGGCGGTGGCCAGCGCCGCGGGCACGTCGGCCGCCGCCACCACCGCGGCCCGCGCGTGCCGCAGCGCCGTCTCCGGGTCGCCGGCCAGCAGGTGCGCGTGGGCCGACCACGCGGCCAGCATCGCGGCGTCCTCCGGCGCATGCGGACCCGGCCCGGCCTCGGCGAACGCGGCCAGTGCGGCCTTCGCGTCGCCGCGCTTGTAGTGGATGCGGCCGGCCCGCCAGGCCAGCGCCGCGCTGCCGGCCGGCAACCCGGCCGCGGCGTGCGAGCGGGCCGCGTCGTCCAGCCGGCCGGCCGCCAGCTGGGCGTCACCCAGCAGCAGCCAGAGCTGCCGGGTGCGCGGCACCGCGGACGCCAGCTCCACCACGGTCTCCGCGTGCCCGGCCGCCACCAGCGCACGGCCGTGCTCGGCGAGCACCCGGGCGCACCGCTCGGCCTGCCCACTGTCGCGATAGGCCAGCGCGGCGGCCAGCGGCGGCCCGTGCTCGTCGAAGAAGTCCGCCGCTCGCGAGGTGGCCACCGTGGCCCGCGATCGGCGCAGCACCGCCGCGACCACCGGCACCACCCGCGGGCACGGCTGCGGCCCGCCCGGCACCGGGGCCGGTGAGCCGGCCGTGGTCAGCAGCCCGCTGCGGGTGAGCAGCCGCACGGTCTCCGCGGCGCCGGGATGTCCCAGCGCGGCGCACAGGCCGGCGCTGACCGGCGCCAGATCACCGAGATGCGCGAGCAGTCGCACCGCCTCCGCCGGCAGCGCGGGCAGCACCTCGTCGGCCAGGTAGTGCGCCACCGGCCCGTCCGGCGCGGCGATCACCGGCAGCACCGGGCCGTGCGGTACGCCGCCGGAGCGCAACGTCTCGGCGGCCAGATGCACCAGCGCGGGCCAGCCGCCGGTGGCCTGCCGGATCCGCTCGGTCAGGTCGCGGGCGCCGCCGTCGAGGGCGGTCGGGTCGCTCAGGTCGTACCCGGAAGACAGCAGCTCGGCCACCTGATCGCCGGACAGCGAAAGATCGGCCGGGCCGACGTCCGAGCGGGCCGACGGCCAGCGCGAGGCGAGCGCCACCTCGGCGGACGCGCCGATCAGCCGGGCCACCTCGCGTGGCGTGTCCGGCGGCAGCGTCGGCAGGTCGTCGAAGACGATCCGCACCGCACCGGCCCGCGCCTCCTCCAGCGCCGCGCCGGCCAGCACCTCGGCGGGCGTGCCCGAGCCGCGCGGCAGCCCACGATGCCAGCGCGCGCCGGAGGCCGGGTACCACCCGCGCAGGGCGGTGGTCTTGCCGTAGCCCGCCGCCGCGGTGATGACCCGGCAACCATTCACCCGGCCAGCGTCGTCGGCCACGGTGACCGGGCGCAACGCATATGTCGTGAAGCAGCCAAACCCGGGCGGGTCAGCGCGTGTTCTCCAGGTGCCGCAGGACCGCGGTGACCCGGCGGTCGGCGCGGTCGTCCGGCGGCAGGTCGAGCTTCGCGAAGATGCTGCGGATGTGCTTGTGCACCGCGCCCTCGGTGACGAACAGCCGCTCGGCGATCGCGGTGTTGCCCAGCCCCTCGGCCATCAGCGCGAGCACCTCCTGCTCGCGCGGGCTGAGCCGGGTGAGCGTGCTGTCCGGCCGGCGGCGGGCCAGCAACTGGCCGACCACGTCCGGGTCGATCGCCGTGCCGCCGCCGGCCACCCGGAACAGCGCGTCCAGGAACGTGTCCACCCGGCCGACCCGTTCCTTCAGCAGGTAGCCCAGCCCGGTCGCGCCGGCGGCCAGCAGCTCGGTGGCGAAGGCCTGCTCGACATAGGCGGACAGCACCAGCACGGCCAGCCCGGGGTGCCGGCGCCGCGCCTCGACGGCCGCCACGATGCCCTCGTCGGTGTGCGTCGGTGGCATCCGCACGTCCACGATCGCGACGTCCGGCCGGTGCTCGTCCACCGCCGCCAGGAACGCCTCGGGGCCGTCGGTGGTGGCCACCACGTCCAGCGACTCGGCGCGCAACAGCAGCGCCAGGCCCTCGCGCAGCAGGGGGTCGTCCTCGGCGATCACGATCCGCACGGCAGCTCCACGCTCATCGTCGTCGGCCCACCGGGTGGGCTGGTCAGGGTCAGTTCTCCGTCGTACGCGTCGACCCGCCGCCGGATGCCGGCCAGCCCCGAGCCGGCCGCCTCGCTCGCACCACCGTGCCCGTCGTCCTCGATCCGCAGCAGCAGCCGGTCACCGTCGCGCCGCACGGTCACCGCGGCGTGCTCCGCTCCACTGTGCTTGGTGACGTTGGTCAGCGCCTCGGCCACCACGTAATACGCCGTCGCCTCGATCGTCGCCGGTTGCCGGCCCGGCGCGTCCACGGTGACCGTGCACGGCACCCCGCAACTCGCGGCCAGGCCGTTGAGCGCGCCCTCCAGGCCCCGGTCGGCGAGCACCGGCGGCAGGATCCCGCGGACCACGCCGCGCAGCTCGGCCAGCGCCTGCTCGGCGGCATCCTGCGCGCGGTCCAGGGCGGCCACCGCCGCGACCGGGTCCCGGGTCAGTGCCCGGCGCGCCAGCCCGAGCAGCACGGTCACCGCGACCAGCCGGTTCTGCGCGCCGTCGTGCAGCGACCGCTCGATCCGGCGCAGCTCGACCGCGTGCGCGTCCAGCGCCGCCGCCCGGGTGGCGGTCAGGTGGGCGACCCGCAGCGACAGATCGGCGTCGGCCGGCGCGGCGAGCAGCCGGCGGCCGGGCCACGCCTGCAGCCGGGCCAGCACCGGGCCGGCGGCCGCGGTGACAAGCAGCCAGAACACCCCGGTCAGGGCGACCACGAGTGCGTCGCCGAGCCCGTCGATCCGCCAGAACACCAGGCCCGGGCCGCCGGCCTCGGGCTCGACCGCGCGGTACCAGAGGGGAAAGGTCAGGCTCTGCACCGCATAGAGCGGGAGGGCCATGCCGATCAGGCCGAGCACGAAGCCGGCGGTGGCGTGCAGTGCGACCCAGGCCGACTCGCGCTGCGCCGCCCGGTCGCGCAGGACGGCACGCCGGCCGCGCGGCAACGGCCCGGACGGGGTGAACTCCGGGCCCCAGCGGGACAGCCGCGACCGCTCGCGGTCGGCCACCGCGCGCACCACCCCGAGCGCGGCGCCCGGCGCGGGCAGCACGGTGACCACCGCCCAGAGCAGCGCGGCCAGCGCGAGGATCGCCGTGCTGACGCCCCCGACCAGATGCTCGAGGGCGTCGACGGCGGCCCGCACACGTCTCTGCACGTCTACCGTCATATCCCCTCCCGCCTCGGATCCCTAGGGCCCGAGCCGAAAGGTACAGCCTGCTATACACGCACGAAGGCTTGTACAAGCGATGCGTTGTATATAGAGTGGCGATCATGTCTGAAGCAGCGACCCTCGATGCGGCGTTCGCCGCGCTGGGCGATCGGACCCGCCGCGCGATCCTGGCCCGGCTGGCCCGCGGTGACGCCTCGGTGAGCGAGCTGGCCGAGCCCTTCGACCTCACCCAGCAGGCGGTCTCGCGGCACGTCGGCATCCTGCGCCGCGCCGGGCTGATCGAGCAGCGGGTGGAGGGTCAGCGCCGGCCGTGCCGGCTGAACGTCGCCCGCATGCGCGACCTGTCCGGCTGGATCGGCGAGCAGCAGCGCGAGTGGGAGTCGCGCCTCGACGCGCTGGACGCCCACCTGGCGGCGGTGCGGGGGCGATGAGCGACGAGCTGATCGCGACCCGGCGCCTGGACGCCGGCCTCGCGCTGGTGTGGCAGGCCTTCACGACGCCCGAGCACCTGGCCGCGTTCTGGGGCGGGCACCACGCGACCGTGGTGACCGGCTCGGTCACCGTCGACCTCCGCGTCGGCGGGCGGTTCGAGATCGAGACCGTGGGCGGCCGCCGGCTCTCGTTCCGATACGAGGTCGTCGAGGAGCCGCGCCTGCTGGTGCTCGCCGAGCCCAGGACCGGGATCCGCACCGAGATCCGCCTCGAGCCGGACGCGGGCGGCACGACGGTCACCGTCCATCAACGCCGTCTGCCGCCCGAGTTGCGGACCGAGCAGGCCCGCACCGGGCTGAACGGCATCCTCGACCAGCTGCATGTGCTGACCACCGAACTAGCGAAGGAGCCGCGATGACGCACCGAGCCGACACCGTGCACCGATACCTGGAGGGATTCCGGCGCAGCGACCACGAGGTGATCCTCGGGTGCCTGACCGACGACGTCGTCTGGCGCATCCACGGCGTTCGCACCACGACGGGCAAGGCCGAGTTCGACGACGAGATCGAGAACCCGGCCTTCGAGGGTAGCCCCGAGCTCAGCGTCGAGCGGACCATCGAGGCCGCCGACGTGGTCGTGGTGACCGGCACCGGCGCCGGGCTGCACCGGGAGGCCGGCCCGTTCCGGTTCGCCTACAACGACCTGTTCACCTTTCGCGGCGAGCTGATCTCGGCCGTCGACTCCTATGTGGTGCCCCTCGGCTCGGCCCACTGACCGCGGCTCGTCAGGCGGATCGCGTCCAGTGAGAGCAGCTGGCCGTCGGTCGTCAGCAGGCGCTCGCGGGCGTCGGCCGGCAGGCTCACCCGGGAGCCGGTGGCCAGCGGCAGCAGGTGCAGGGTCACCTCGGCGCCCGGGTGGTGGCCGGCGTCGCGCAGGTTGACCGTCCACGGCGAGCCGTCCCAGAAGCGGTCGGTCGCCGGGCGCCCGTCGACGCGCAGCTCGGCCACGTCGCCGGCCCACTCGATCTCGAGCAGCGGGTCCGCGGTGTCATCCGGCGGCGGCAGTGCCAGGCGATAGACCGCGGCCAGCTCGTCGAAGACCTCTGGGCTCGGCGCGGACTGCCGGCCGTCGTGTTTGCCGTAGGCCACCGGCACCGTGCCCGGGGGCCGCACCTGGGTCACGATGTCGCCGGGGGAGGCGACGCCGCCGGGCGCCGAGACGGGCTCCAGCGCCAGCTCGGTGAAGCCGCGGACGGCCGGGTTGTAGGCCCGCACCGACGGCGAGGTCGCGCTGACCCGGCCGTCCGGGCCCCAGGACAGGTCGGCGGCGGACAGCAGCAACCGCCGGCCGCCGTCCTCGCACACCCACGCCAGCCGGGCCGTCTCCGGGTCGAGCACGAGCAGGTCGAGACCGTCCAGCGACACCGGCGTCAGGCCCGGCGTGAGATGCCGGACCTCCCCACCGGCCAGCGCGATCTCGACGTCGATGCCGGGCTCGGCGGTCAGCACCAGGGTCGGCGTCGCGCCCGGCAGCACGGTCAGCGCCGACGCCGTCGCCCACTCCAGCCGCACGCCACCGACCGTCAGCCGCAGCGGCCATCGGGCCAGCGTCCCCGGCGGGATGTCCACCGGCCGCGACGGCAAAATCAGATCAAGAACGTCGAACCGCGCCCCCGGGTACGCCCGCAGCGGCACATGCGGCTGATGCCACGCGATGAAGAGAAAGCCGCTGGAACCGTCCGATCGCAGCGCCCAGCGCAACGTCGAAGCGTCGTCCACGCCGCTCGGCATCACGTCCGGCAGGCTCGACGGCATCTCGGCCAGCTCGGCGCCGAACGCGCTCAGGAACGCGTGCTGGCGCCGCAACTCGGCGTGTGTCGGGCCGAGCGTGCCGGCCTCGCTGATCGCGGCGTGGAAGTCGTAGCCCAGCCTCGGCAGATCGTTCGGGTAGCCGGTGGCGTGCGACTCCTGCATGCCGTGCCGGCCGGGCGGGTTGGTGCCGCCGGCGTACATGTAGTAGCCCTGCCAGGCGGAGCCGTTGCCGATCTTGCAATGCGCGGTGGTGGCGATGTCGAGGGGCGCCGGGCGGGGGCGGCGGTGATAGGCGGTCGCCATGCCGCCGCCCAGTTCGCAGGTGGCCGGTGGGAACGCGCCGGCCGGTGCTCTCGGCGTACCCGGAAGAGGTTTTGACGTGCGCAGGTCCGCACCGATGCCGGGGTCGTCCCAGGTGTGCGAGAAGAAGAAGTGGTCGCGGAAGGTCGGGTCCCACGGCGCGTCCGCATCCACCCAGAAACCGTCGCCGTAGCCGCCGAAGAGCGGGAGCACCTCGTCGGCCGGTAGTTCGGCGCTGCCCCACGCGGTGGCCAGCCAGAGTGGCGCGGTCAGGCCCGCCTCGCGCGCCAGGCGCTTGAGCGTGACCAGGTGACCGGGCTGGTCGTAGAGCTCGTTCTCCAGCTGGATGCCGAGGAAACGGCGGCCGTCGAGCGCGGCGGCCAGCTGAGCGAACCAGTCCCGGACCAGGGCCAGATAGGCCGGATCGTCGGTGCGGTGCCGGATCGGCAGGCGCTGCACCCAGTCGGGGAAGCCGCCGTTGCGGGTCTCGCCGTGACACCACGGGCCGATCCGCAGGATCAGATCGAGGCCGGTGTCCGCGCACAGGTCGGCGAACGCGCCCACGTCGAGGTGGCCGTCGAAGCGCACCACGCCCTGCCGCTCGACGTGGTGCAGCCAGAACACGTACGTCTGCACCGTGGTCACCCCGCCGGCTCGCATCTGCCGCAGCCGCTCGGCCCATCGTGCCCGCGGCACCCGGCTGTAGTGCATCTCGCCGGACACCGGGATCACCGGGACCCCGTCGCGCGCCAGGTAGCGGTTGGTCAGCGAGAGGCCGGGCCGGGCGTCTTGCACGTTGCCCATCCGCGGGCGGGTGAGCGGCGTGGCCCAGGGCCGGTGCCGCGCGGTGAGCAGCGGGCGTTCGTTCGACAATGTGGCTCCCTTGTACCAAAACCTGTACACGATCACAGGCGGTCCGCCTCGATAAATCAACCCCTTGACAGCCGTGTGAACGAGGATCACTGTAACCGTTCACAGGTAACTTCCCGGAAATCTTTCGCCTCAGGGGCTGACATGAAGAAGGCATTCGCCGGCGCCCTCGCCGGACTGCTGCTGCTGGCCGCCGGGTGCGGCAGCGATGACGAAGGTGGCGCCGCGAAGCCCGGTGAGAAGGTCGAGCTGACCTACTGGAGCTGGGCGCCCAACATGGACAAGGTGGTGGAGGGCTGGAACGCCGGCCACCCGGACATCCACGTGACCGTGAACAAGCAGGACGGCGGCGACCCCGCGGTCACCAAGCTGCTCACCGCGATCAAGGCGGGCAGCGGTGCGCCGGACGTGATGCAGGCCGAATACCAGAAGATCCCCACGCTCGTGTCGGCGAACGCGATCGCCGACATCGCGGACCAGACCGGCGACCTCGAGTCGAAGTTCCCCGACTCCGCCTGGAACGCGGTCACGCTCGGCTCCGAGTCGGTCTACGGCGTGCCGCAGGACTCCGGCCCGATGCTCTTCTACTACCGCTCCGACGTCTTCGACAAGCTGAAACTGACCCCGCCGAAGACCTGGGACGAGTACGCGGACGCGGCTCGCAAGATCAACGCGGCGAACCAGAAGCAGTTCCTCGGCACCTTCTCGGCCAACGACCCGGGCTGGTTCTCCGGGCTCGCGCAGCAGGCCGGCGCCTCCTGGTGGGGCGTGCAGGGCGACTCCTGGACGGTGCAGATCAACGATCCGGCCACCCAGAAGGTCGCCGCCTACTGGGGTGGGCTGGTGCAGGAGGGCGTGATCGCGAACAGCCCGATGTACACCCCGGACTGGAACGCCGCGCTCAACGACGGCACCCAGGTCGGCTGGCTCAGCGCGGTGTGGGCGCCGGGCGTGCTGGACGGCGCCGCCCCCAAGACCAAGGGCAAGTGGAAGGCGGCCGCGATGCCGCAGTGGGACGCCGCCGCGCCGGCCTCCGGCAACTGGGGCGGATCGGCCACCAGCGTCACCACCCAGAGCAAGCACAAGGACCAGGCGGCGCACTTCATCACCTGGCTGAACAGCGACCCGGCGGCGATCAAGCTGCTGGCCGGCACCGCCAACGTCTACCCCGCCGCCAACGACTCGAAGGACGCCCTCACCGCGCCGCCCGGCTTCTTCGCGGACCAGGCCGACTTCTACACGCTGGCCGCGGAGGCCGCGAAGGTGACCAACCCATTCACCTACGGGCCCAACGTGAACGTCGCGTACAGCGCCTACAACGACGCCTTCGGCAAGGCCGCGGAGGCCAAGCAGAGCGCCGGCTTCAGCAGCGCGCTGGCCACCATGCAGACCGCCACGGTCGACGATCTGAAGGCCGCCGGTTTCAAGGTCGCGGGATGACCGCACTGGACTCGTCCGGTTCCGCAGTCCAGGAACCCGCAGTCGCCGAGCCCGCCGCCGTCAGGGCGGCGGCGGGCCGGTCCCGCGGCACGAAGCGCTCGGGTGCGCCCTACCTGTTCCTGACTCCCGCGCTGATCCTGTTCGTCGCGTTCCTCGGCGCGCCGATCGTCTACACCGCCTACCTGAGCCTGCGCCGGGTCAAGGTGTCCGGTCTCGGCCTGGGCGCCGGCTCGCGCACCGAGGTGTGGGCCGGGCTGAGCAACTACGCGCGCTCGCTGACCGACCCCGACTTCCTGCCCAGCGTCGGCCGGATCGGCGCCTACGGCCTGATCGTGGTGCCGATCATGCTCGGCGTCGCCCTGCTGCTGGCCCTCGTGCTGGACTCCGGCCGCTCCCGCATCGGGGGCTTCGCCAAAACCGCGATCTTCCTTCCGTACGCCGTCCCGGCCGTGATCGCCTCCCTGCTCTGGGGCTTCCTCTACCTGCCCCGGGTCAGCCCCTTCGCGGACGGGCTGGAAGCGGCCGGCCTGAGCCTGCCCAACCTGCTCGGGTCGTCGTGGATCCTCTACTCGGTCGCCAACATCGCGATCTGGGGCGGCATCGGCTTCAACATGATCGTCATCTACACGTCGCTGCGCGCGATCCCGTCCGACCTGTCCGAGGCGGCCCGCATCGACGGCGCCTCCGACGTGCAGATCGCCCTGCGCATCAAGATCCCGATCGTGGTGCCGTCGCTGGTCATGACGTTCCTCTTCTCGCTGATCGCGACACTGCAGGTGTTCGCCGAGCCGATGACGCTGCGGCCGCTGTCCAACACCATCTCGGCCACCTGGACCCCGCTGATGAAGGTGATCCGGGACGCGTTCACCCGCAACGACATCCACTCGGCGGCGGCCACCTCGGTGGTGATCGCGGTGACCACGTTCGCGCTGTCCTACTGCTTCCTCAAGCTGGTCGGGTCGCGCGCTTTCGGGCAGGAGGACTGATGACCGCGGCTCGTGCCCGCCGGGGCGGCGGGGTGGCCACCGGGCTGCTGCTGGTCGGTGCGGCGTACTGCCTGCTGCCGGTGGTGTGGGTGCTGATCGCGTCCAGCAAGAACGCGAGCGAGTTGTTCTCCACCTTCACGCTGCTGCCCAGCACGCACCTGTTCGACAACATCGGCGATCTCTCGGCGTACCGGGAGGGGTTGTTCTGGCGGTGGATGGCCAACACGGTGCTCTATGCGGGGGTGGGTGGCGCGCTCTCCACGCTGGTCTCCGCGATGGCCGGGTTCGCGCTGGCCAAATATGCCTTCCCCGGCAAGTCGGTGGTCTTCAACGTGGTGCTGGCCGGCGTGCTGGTCCCCGGCGTGATCCTGGCGGTGCCGCAGTATCTGTTGCTGGCCAAGGTCGGCATGACCAACTCCTACTGGTCGGTGCTGCTGCCCAGCCTGATCAGCCCCTACAGCATCTATCTCTGCCGGATCTTCGCCGCCGCGGCAGTGCCCGGCGAGGTGCTCGAGGCGGCCCGGATCGACGGCGCCGGCGACTGGCGGGCCTTCGCCGAGGTGGCGCTGCCGATGATGCGCTCCGGCATCGTGACCGTCTTCCTGTTCCAGTTCGTGGCGATCTGGAACAACTACATGCTGCCCTACATCATGCTGGGCGACGACAAGCTCTTCCCGGTCACCGTCGGGCTCAGCGGGCTGCTCAACCAGGGCGCCACCCAGCCGGCCATGTACACCGCCGTGGTGACCGGCGCGCTGCTCTCGATCGTGCCGCTGGTGGCGCTCTTCCTGGGCCTCCAGCGTTACTGGCGGGTCGACCTGATCGCGGGGGCGGTCAAAGCATGATCGCTGGTCAACCTATGATCGAGGGCGTGCTGACCTCGTCCGGAAAGGGGCGCAAGCGGCCCACGATCCGCGACGTAGCCCGCGAGGCCGGGGTCTCCCACGCCACCGTCTCGCGCGTCCTCAACGGGCGCGAGTGGGTGAGCCCGAAAACCGTGACCGCGGTGCAGGACGCGATCGCGCGGACGGGTTACACCGCCAATCAGCACGCCCGCTCGCTGGTCACCGGGCGCTCCGGCTCGCTCGCGTTCCTGCTCACCGAGCCCCAGCACCTGCTCTTCGAGGACCCGAACTTCGCGGTGCTGCTGCGCGGCGTGGCCCAGGCCGTCTCGGCCCGCCACCTGACCCTGATCCTGATGATCGCGGCGTCCCGCGACGAACGCCGCCAGGCGCTCTCCTATCTGAGCGGCGGGCACGTCGACGGCGTGCTGCTGGTCTCGCCGCACTCCGGCGACCCGCTGCTCAAGCAGCTGGTCAAGGCCAACCTGCCGATCGTCGCCTGCGGCCGGGTGCTGGGTTACGAGGAGGCGATCAGCTCGGTCGCCGCCGACGACCGCGGCGGCGGCCGGCTCGCCGTCGAGCACCTGCTGGCGGCCGGCTGCCGGCGGATCGCCACGATCACCGGACCGCTGGACACCTCCGGCGGCGTCGACCGGCTGAACGGCTACCGGGACGCGTTCGCCGCGCATGGCCGCGCGGTGGACGAGGACCTGATCGTGCACGGCGACTGGAGCCGGGCCAGCGGCGCGGAGGGCATGCGCACGCTGCTGTCGCGGGCGCCCGACCTGGACGCCGTGTTCGCCGCGTCGGACGGGATGGCCTCCGCGGCCCTGCCCGTGCTGCGCGACGCGGGGCGTGACGTCCCCTCTGATGTGCGGATCGTGGGCTTCGACGACTCGGGGCTTGCCGCCACCACGCATCCGCCGCTGTCCACCGTGCGGCATCCCCTCGACCGGATCAGTGACGAGATGGTCCGGTTGCTCACCGATGTGATCGACGGCCGCACCCCGCTGTCCATCACGGTCCCCACCAGCCTCGTCGTTCGAGAGTCATCCCCGCTCTCCTAGGAGGCCATCCGTGAAAAGGTGCCTGCTCCTGCTCTCCACCGTCCTGCTCGTGATCGCCGGGCACGCTCTGCCCGCATCCGCCGCGAACTCCCTCTCCATGCGCGGCGCCGACGTCTCCACCCTGCAGCGGGCGCTCGACCTGGGCGCGCCGTACTACGACGCCGCCGGGGTTCGGAAGGACCCGGTCGACATCCTCAAGTCGGCCGGGATGAACTATGCCCGGCTGCGGATCTGGAACAACCCGATCAGCGGCTACAACAACAAGGCGAAGGTGCTGCAGCAGGCACGGACGCTGAAGGCCAAGGGTCTCAAGCTGCTGATCGACTTCCACTACTCGGACACCTGGGCCGATCCGGGCAAGCAGTTCAAGCCCCGGGCCTGGAACTCGCACACCGTCACCCAGCTGCGGCGGGACGTCTACGACTACACGTACGACATCTGCAGCAGCCTGAAGGCGCAGGGCACCACCCCGGACAGCGTGCAGATCGGCAACGAGATCAACGTCGGCATGCTGTGGCCGGAGGGCCGGGTCACCGACAACAACTTCGCGCCGCTGGCGAGCCTGTTGAAGGAGGGCTACAACGCGACCAAGGCCTGCAACTCCGGCACCCAGGTGATGATCCACGTGGCCGACGCGGACAGCATGGCCAACGCCCGCTGGTTCTTCGACGGCATCCGATCGCAGGGCGTGCGGTGGGACCTCTCCGGGTTGTCCTACTACTGCATGTGGCACGGCACGCTGGCCAACCTCCACAACGTGATCACCGACGTCCGCACCCGTTACGGCAAGCCGGTGGTGATCGCCGAGACGGCCTACCAGTTCACCGCGGCCGACGCCGACGGCACGCCGAACAGCATCCCGGGCACCGTGCTCTGCGACAACATCCCGGCCACCTGGCAGGGACAGGCACAGCAGTTCACCTGGGTGCAGAACACCGCCCGCAACGCGGGCGCGATCGGTGTCTTCTATTGGGAGCCGACCTGGTACGCGGTGCCCGGCAACGGCTGGGACCCGGCCGACATCAACGGCAGCGGCGACGGCTGGGACAACATGGCCACCTTCGACTGGACCGGCCACGTGAACCCCTATCTGCGCTGGACCGCCTGACGTCAGCGCCCGGCCCGCAGCGGGCTTCGTTCCAGGCCGGTGACCCACATCGCGATCCGGCGCTGCACCAGCGGTGAACGCCCGACCGTCCCGGCCACCAACCGGCGGGCGGTCCGGGCCACCGGGTTGCGCAGCATCGCCATCCGGGTCATCCGGTCGGTGAACCGGACCACCTCCAGGGCCGCCGCCCGCCGGGCCGTCTCGTAGCCGTCCAGGGTGGACTCGGTGGCCCGGCCGTCGAGCACCGCGGCCAGCCGGCCGGCCAGGTCGAAGCCGTCCGCGATGCCGGTGTTCATGCCCTGGCCGGCCGCCGGGCTGTGCACGTGCGCGGCGTCGCCGGCCAGGAACACGTCGCCGGCCCGGAAGTGGTCGGCCACCCGGTGGTGGATCCGGAAGCGCGACGACCACACCGGTTCCGCGGTGGTCTCGGCCGGCACGCCGCGCCGGCCGAGCAGCGCGTCGACGAACGCCCGGTCCGGCGCCGGCGGCACCTCGACCGCCGGGTCCACGGTCGCCACCACCCGGTGGTTGCCGCTCGGCAGCCGGGCCAGCACGGTGACGCCGTCGGCGGAGAGGTTGATGGTGGCCTCCTCGGTCGCGGTCCGCAGCGCGATGTCGGCCAGCACGAACGACGACGGATAGGTGGCGCCGGCGAAGGCGATCCCGGCGCGTTCCCGGACCACGCTGTGCGAGCCGTCGGCGCCGATCACATAGCGCGCGTCGATCCCGGTGGTGGTCAGGTCGCCGTCCACCCGATGCCCGCGCCGCACCTCGCCGCCCAGGTCCGCGAGCCGCTTCAGCAGCAGCGCCTCGGTCGTGCTCTGCGGCACGCCCAGAGCGAACGGATAGCGGGTCGCGAGGCCGCCGAACTCGACCCGGACCAGCGGCTTCCCGCGGTCCACCAGGACGATGCGATCCATCCGCCGGCCGGCCGCCACCAACTCGTCGCCGACCCCCAGCTCGGCCAGCACCTCGATGGTGGAGGCGTGCACCAGGGCGGCATTCGACGTCTCGGTCGGCCCGTCCTGGGCGTCCAGCACGATGTGCGGGATGCCGAGCTGGGCCAGCCGCACGGCGGCGGTGAGGCCGGTCGGCCCGGCGCCGACGATCAGCACCGCGGTGCGCTCGGGAGTCATGCGATCCCCCTCAGCACGTCGTGCAGCTCGCCCACGCCCGGACCGGCCGCCTCGAGCGTCGACCTGCGGCTCATCCCTGCCTTCATCTGCCTCACCCCTCGCCTGTCGCTTCGTTGCGTCAGACGATCGGGGTTCGCCGGGTGCCCGCACACCACCCCGGGGCGAGGTGCACCCGGGGTGGTGCGCGGGCACCCCGGTGGGCGGTTCCCTCGCACCATGGCCACTTGCGAGCTCACCGTTCGCGGGCCGGTCGCCCGCTCCCTGACGGACGCGATCCGGGCGCGCTTCGACCACGTGTCCGCGGCGGCCGGGAACCGCACCGTGCTGGTCGTCGACGACGTGGATCAGGCCTCGGTCCGCGCGCTGATCACCCTGCTGTGGGACGCCGGCCACGAGGTGCTCACGCTGACCGTCACGTCCTGACGGACCCTAGAGCTGTCCGTGGTTCGGGGGCAGGACGTCGCCGATCTCGTACGCGCCGAGGTGGTGGTACTTCCAGTCGACCGGGTCGTGGACGCTGTGCGTGCGCGCGTTGCGCCAGTGCCGGTGCAGGTCCCAGCGCTCGTCGGCGGCGCTCGTCCCGCACAGCGCGAACAGCTCGCTGCCCGCGTCGACCGCCACCTCGCTGCCGAACGCCTTCGCCGCGGCCACCGCCAGCGATCCGCGCGCCGCCGCCTGCTCGTCGGCCGGCACCAGGCCGATCTCGTCCAGGGCGCCGGCGGCGTCCGCGAGCAACGCCTCGGCGGCCCGCACCCGGGCGGCGAGCCGGCCGTAGCGGTGCAGGATGTGCGGGTCGCCGGCCACGCCGGTGGCGCCGGCCCGGACCGCCTCGGTCGACGGGCGCGCCCGCTCCCGCAGATAGCTCCGGGTGTCGCGGAGGGCGCCGCCGGCGATGCCGACCTCGATCGCCGCGTGCGCGAGCTGGGCCCGGGCGCCCAGCTGCTGCGGCACCGCATAGGCGCCGGCCCAGTCGAGCACCAGGTCGGGCTCGACGGGCACGTTGTCGAACTCGGCCGAGCCGCTGATCGTGGCCCGCTGACCCATCACGTCCCAGTCGGTGTGCAGGGTGAGGCCGTCGCTCGCCCGGCGTACGAACGCCAGCCGCAACCGCCCGTCGATGTCCGGCGCGCTCACCGCGATCCACTCCGCGGTCAACGCCCCGGTGGTGTAGTACTTGCGCCCGGCCAGCCCGGACTCGGTGAGCCGGGTCTTGAAGTCCTGCGCGTGCTTGCCGCCCCGCTCGGCGAACGCGGTGGCGATCCGGCGGCCCGCCAGCACCTCGCCGAAGAGGCGCTTGCGCGCGGTGTCCGAGCCGTGCACCGCGAGCACGTCCACCAGCAGGAAGTGCCCCTGCGGGATCTGCGCCAGGGCCGGGTCCACGGCGGCCAGCACCCGCATCACCTCGGCCAGCGTGGCCGCGCCGAGCCCGCTGCCGCCGTATTCGGTCGGCACGGTGATGCCGAGCAGCCCGGAGGCGTCGAGCGTGGCGATCGCCTCCGCCGGGACGGTCGCCGCGCCGGCCCGATCGCGGTCGATCACCCCGGGCTCCCAGGCGGCGGCGACCCGGTGCGAGATGGCGACGGCTTCGGCATGTGTCGACGGTGACGGCATCGGCCGATCATCTCCCCGGCGCGCACAAAGCGAAAGACGATCACCCGGTCGCGCGGCTCCGCCAGATCAGAGGATCTTCCATTCGAGGGTGCCGTCGGCGCCGATGACGGGTTCGTAGCGGTTCTGGAACGGGCGTCCGGTCTCCAGCGAGTCCGCCGTCCTCTCCAGCAGGTCGGCCACGGTCGGCGGCCAGCCCTCGAAGGTCACGCCGTCCTCGTGGTAGAACTCGCCGACCCGGCCGTTGCCCCAGCGCGGCCGCTGATCGACGAAGAGCGAGCCGCCGTCGCCGGAGGTCGCGAACGGCACGTAGTCCGGATCCCACCAGACGCTCGGGTCGGGCTGGTCGATGCCGGCCAGCGCGCGGCAGGTGGACAGCCAGTGGGCGGGGATGTCCTCGACCGGAATCGGGTTGAAGAAGAACGGGAACTCGAAGCCCATGCCGTCGACGCCGTCGTGCCGCCGCAGCGACGCGACCAGGTCCGGCGGGAACGCCACCGACATCCGCATCTGCAGTTCACCGATCGCTTCGACACCGGCCGGCGCCCGCAGCGACTTCCGGTCCTTCGGCGAGTTCGCCGCGAGCCAGTCCTCGATGCGTTTCCAGGCGGCGTTGACCCGATTGGTGGTGGCGGCGTCCGGCGCGGTCGGCTCGGTGTTGCCCCGGAACTCCGGGCACACCTGGCTTACCTCCGGCGTGGGGCGCGGCGGCGTGGTCACGACCGGCGGCGGTGTGTACGGGTCCCTCGCGATGAGCTGCTGCTCGACGGCCGGCGTGCGGTCGCAGAAGGCCAGGCCGCAGGCCACCAGCGACATCGACACGAAGGCGCCGGCCAGCAGCAGCACGACCCGCCGGCCGCGGGTGGTCTTGCCTGCTGCCGCCGGCGCCGGCGCCGGCGCGGCGGCCACCGCGGGCTCATCGGCGGACGCGTGCAGGACGGGGTCCAGCCAGGTGCGCGCCGCGGCGGGGAAGTCGTCCGGCACCTCGTCGGGCGGGATGCGCCCGGCCGGGGTCACCGGCAGGCCGTCCACTTCGGACTCACCGACGACGACCACGGCGGTGGAGAGCTTGCGGGCGTCGAGCGCCGCCAGGGCCAGCGTGGTGTGGTCGGCCGCCTCCGGGCCGTCGCCGGTGGCCAGCACCATCGGGGCCTTGAGAGTGGTCGCCAGGTCGGCCAGGGTCCAGCCCGCGCTGCCCGGGATCAGCAGACCGGCCGCGCCGACGACCAGGGTCAGCTCGTGCGCGGACGCCGCGACCCGCGCGGCACCGGCCGCCTCCGCCAGGGTCGGGCCGTCGCCGATCTCCAGATAGGACTGCAGGTGGTCCATCAGCAGCGCCTGCGCCGGCGGCGACTGGCCGACGACCAGCACCGCGACCCGGCCGGACGCGGCGGCGGCCAGCACCGCCGCCGGGCGTTGCCAGTCGACTCCGGTCGGCGTCGTCGCCATCACCCACACATGTCCCGGCACGGCTGACATCGTAGACATCCGGGTCGGCTCAGGGCTGTCCCGGATGGCGCCGGGGTCGATGCCCGCGAAGGCTGGGCGGGTGATTCGACGTACCCTCGTGATGGTTTTGATCGGCATTCTGGGCAGTCTCGGGACGGCGCTGCCGGCGCGGGCCGCGGTCGCCTGGGGCACCTGCCCGGACGACATCCCCAATCTGCCGCTGCGCTCCGATGTGCAATGCGCGACGCTGACCCTGCCGGTCGACTGGCAACGCCCGGGCGGGGAGACGTTCGGGCTGGTGATCGCGCGGCACCGCGCGGCCGGCGAGCGAGTCGGCACGCTCATCTTCGGGCCGGGCGGGCCGGGCGACTCCGGTGTGGAGCGGATCCGGCGGATGGACCGGTTCAGCGACGAGTTGATGGACCGGTTCGACATCGTCAGCTTCGACCCGCGCGGGGTGGCCCGCAGCGCCGCGCCGATCTGCACACCCGACCCCGCACTGCCCAAGCCGCCGCTGCTGCTGACCAGCCAGGCCGAGTTCGACGCGACGGTCCGTTACAACCGGGCGCTCTGGGCGTCGTGCGTGAGCCCGGTCTTCGAGCACGCCGATACGCTGAGCGCGGCCCGCGACCTCGACGCCGTCCGCCGTGCCCTCGGCGAGTCACAGCTGACGTTCCAGGGCAGTTCCTACGGCACGCTGCTCGGGCAGCAGTACGCCGAGCTCTATCCCGGGCGGGTCCGCGCGATCATGCTGGACGGCGTCTTCGACCACGGCCTCGACGCGCGCCGGCTCGTCCGGCTGCAGGCGTCCACGTTGCAGGACTCCTTCGACGAGTTCGTGACCTGGTGTGCGTCCACGGCGGAGTGCGTGCTGCACGGCGCCGACGTCCGGGCGATCTGGGCCGGGGTGCTGGACCGCGCCGACCACGACGAATATCTGCCGAGCACCACCTTCGACATCACCCTGCTCCCGCTGATCCGGCTGAGCTCGCCGGACTGGAAGGGCTTCGCGCAGGTCATCGACGACCTGACGCGAGGCGTGGCGCCGCCGCCGAGGGTCCCGCCGATCGCCTCCGCGGTGTTCTGCGCGGACGGTCCGGCCCAGGTGCGCGACTACCGCCACTACACCCAGCTGGTGCGCGAGGCCCGGTCGGTCGCGCCGGACGTGCGCCACGGTGCCGGCCTGCTCGCCGTCCAGACGTGTCTGGGCTGGCCGCAGCCGGTCCGCAACCCGCCGCACCGCCTGCACGTCACCGGCCCGGCGACGTTGCTGCTGCTCAACGCGCGTCATGATCCACGCACCGGCTACGCGGGCGCGGCGCACGTGGCGGCTCAACTCGGACGGCACGGCCGGCTGGTGACCTACGACGGCTGGGGCCACGGCGCATATCTGCGCACACAGTGCACGATCGCGCTGACCGACCGATATTTGATAGATCTCGAAATTCCCACCCCAGGAGCCCATTGCCCGGTAGTGACAAGCTCCGGCCAACGGGTGTAACGTCCGCCGAAGGACCGGCGTCTTCCCCCGTGGACGCCGGTCCTACTTTTGTCTGCGGCTTGTGTCTGTCGATCTTGTTCCGTTGGCCGGACCGGCTGCATATCGCCGAATGAGCCCACGGTTCCCTTTATGTGGCGAATCGATTACGGTCGAGCCAGGAGATCGACTAGCCTGGATGGTTCTGATGGCCGACCAGTTTCAGATCGTGACCGACCCGATCGGCGACTCCGTGGCGGTCTCCGCCATCTTCGCCGCACTGCCGCTGCTCACCCTGTTCGTGTTGCTCGGCTGGCTGCGCATGCGGGCCTGGCTCGCCGGAGTCATCTCACTGGTCGTAGCGCTGATCGTGGCCATCGCGGTCTACTCGATGCCGGTCGGCACGGCGCTGCTCTCGGCGAGCGAGGGCGCCGCGTTCGGCTTCTTCCCGATCCTGTGGATCGTCATCAACGCGATCTGGGTCTACAACCTGACCGTCGTGAGCGGACACTTCGACGTGCTGCGCCGCTCGATGGAACGGGTCAGCCCGGACATGCGCATCCAGGCGGTCATCGTCGCCTTCTGCTTCGGCGCGCTGCTCGAGGCGCTGGCCGGTTTCGGCACGCCGGTCGCGGTCACCGTGGTGATGCTGATGGCGCTGGGCTTCCAGCCGTTGAAGGCGGCGGCGGTCGCTCTCATCGCCAACACCGCGCCGGTGGCCTTCGGCGCACTGGCAACCCCGATCATCACCTTGGGTACGGTCGCCGGCGGCGCCGCCGACGACCCACGACTGAACGCCGACACCCTCGGTGCGATGGTCGGACGGCAGACGCCGCTGCTCGCCGTGGTGGTCCCGCTGGTGCTGGTGCTGGTGATCGACGGCAAGCGCGGCGTGAAACAGACCTGGCCGGCCGCCCTGGTCGCCGGCCTCGTGTTCGCGGTCGGGCAGTTCGTCGCCTCGAACTACATCTCGGTGCCGCTCACCGACATCGTGGCGTCGCTCGCCGCGGCCGCCGCGGTCATCCTGCTGCTGCGCGTCTGGCGCCCGTCCGAGTCACCCGATCTGCGTGATGCGCCCGAGCCTCGATCGGCGCCGGAAGGCGAAGGCGGTGGCGGGGTCGGGGTCGGGGTCGGGACGACGGTCAAGCGCGACACCGCCACCGAGGTCATGCGCGCCTACGCCCCGTACGCCATCATCATCGTGATCTTCTCCATCGCGAACATCAGCGGCATCAAGGCGGCGCTCGCGAAGGCACCGTGGACCGTGACCTTCCACTGGCCGGGGCTGGACGTGCTCGGCGCGAACGGCAAGCCGCTGTCCTCGACCACGTTCGCGCTGGGCTGGCTGCCGGCCGCGGGCACCCTGATGATCCTGGCCGGCCTGATCACCGCCATCGTGCTCAAGGTGGGTCCGGGCCGGGCGTTGCGGGCCTATCTGAAGACCTACGTCGACCTGCGGCACGCGATCGTCACGGTGATGGCGGTGCTGGCGCTGGCCTACGTGCTGAACCAGTCCGGCCAGACCAACACCCTGGGCGCCTTCCTGGCCGGCACCGGCAGCCTGTTCGTCTTCCTCTCGTCCATCCTCGGCTGGATCGGTGTCGCCGTGACCGGTTCGGACACCTCGGCCAACGCGCTCTTCGGCGCCCTGCAGGTGCAGACCGCCGCGAAGGCCGGGCTCGATCCGGTGCTGCTCGCCGCGGCCAACTCCTCCGGCGGCGTGCTCGGCAAGATGATCAGCCCGCAAAACCTCGCGATCGCCGCGTCGGCGGTCGGCATGGCCGGCAAGGAGGGCGACATCTTCCGCCGGGTGGTCGGCTGGAGTCTGCTGTTGTTGCTGGTCATGTGCATCCTGGTCACGCTGCAGGGCACTCCGGTGCTCAGCTGGATGGTCCCGACCTAGGCCTCGGCCGATCGGCCGATACCTTCGAACCGGCGAAATCAGACCGAAGGCAGATGTCGCGGAGATCCATCTGCGCCATCCTCTCTGCCATGACCTATTCGTCCGCCGCCCGGCTCGACGACCGCGCCGCGCGCCGCCGTCCCTGGCTGCCCGTCGCGCTGATCGGCGGCGTGCTGCTCGGGGTGCTCGACCTCGTCTGGATCAAGCTGATCCCCGGCCCGCCGGCGAGCTTGGGCAACTCCAGCGCGGTCTGGGCGGTCGCGGCGTTCCTGCTCGGCCGGTGGCTGCGCGCCGACTGGCGTCGTGCGGCGGCGGCCGGGTCGATCGCGCTGGTGGTGGCGACCGAGGCCTATTACGTCGCCGCGATGGTCTGGATGCGCGACGACGTCGACAATCTGTGGTCCACGCCGACCATCGTCTGGATCTTCTTCGGGGTGTTCGCCGGCGCCGTGTTCGGCGCGTCCGGCGCGCTGAGCCGGCACGTCGACCGCGGGCTGCGGACGGTCGCGGTGGCCATGCCCGGCGCGATCTTCCTGGCCGAGGCGGGCACGCTGGTCCGGCGCTGGTTCACGATCAGCGGCGACCCGGGCTTCCGCGCCGAGACACTCCAGCTGGTGGTGATCGAGGCCGCCCTCGGCGGGCTGCTGGTCCTGCTGCTCGCCCGCGACAGCCGGCCGCGGTCCCTGGCCGCCGCGGTGGGCCTGGGCATCCTCGGCTTCGGCGCGATGACCGCGGTCGGCTTCGGCGGCTAGCAGCCAGCCCGCGCGCACTAGGGTGATCGCATGGCTGATGCTGCGGTGACCACTGTCGACTCGGGTGCACAAAAGGTGAGTCGCCGGGTGCTGGTGCACGCGCCGGCCGCCGAGATCTTCGCCCTGGTGGCGGACCCGCACCGGCATGCCGAGCTGGACGGGTCGGGCACCGTCCGGGACCTCCCGGTCAAGGGCCCGCACGCGCTCACGCAAGGCGACCGGTTCACCGTCCGCATGAAGCAGTACGGCCTGCCCTATGCGATCACCTCGGTGGTCACCGGCCTGGAGCCCGACCGCCTGGTCGAGTGGCAGCACCCGCTCGGCCACCGCTGGCGCTGGGAGTTCGCCGAGACCGAGCCGGGCGTAACCCAGGTCACCGAGACGTTCGACTACTCCACCGCGAAGAGCCCGAGGTCGGTCGAGATGCTCGGCTTCCCGGCCAAGAACGCCACCGGCATCACCGCCACGCTGACGGCCCTGGCCGCCCGCTTCGCCTGACCCCTCCACCGCCGTCGCGCTTTCGCCCGCCGGCGGTCTCGCTTTCACTCAGCCGGCGGTTCCGCTTTCGCTCAGCCGGCGGTCTCGCTCAGGCGGGCCAGCAGCGCGTTCAGCTGAGCGCGCTCCTCCCGGGTGAAGCCGGCGAGCAGCTCGGCCTGGGCGTCGTCGATCGCCTCCTGCAGCCGATCGAGCCGCTCCCGGCCGCCCGCCGTCAGCAGCAAAGTCATCCGCCGCCGATCCACCGCATCCCGCTCCCGCTCGATCAGCCCGCGCCGCTCCGACTCGGTGACCAGCGCGGTCACGTCGCTGCGGTCGAGCCCGATCCGCCGCCCGAGATCCGCCTGGCTCACCCCGCCGAACTCGTCGAGCGTCGCCAGCATCGCGAACTCGCTCCGCCCGCTCTCCAGCTCGGCGAGCCGGGCGCCGACCATCCGGCGCGCGCGAGCCGCCCCCTGCGCGAGCTGCCAACTGGTCAGACGTGCCAATCGCCGAGCGGGGGTGCCATCCATCCCGCCATCATATATGTTGGCTCTACCAACGTTGGCAAAACCAACAATCTGAAGGGTGCGCGATGAGCACGCAAGAAGTGACCCAGCTCCTCTACCGGCTCTATGCCCTGATGGACGAGCGCGACTTCGACGGCCTGGCCGCGGTCTTCACGCCCGACGCCGAGGGCCGCACCCCGGGCGGCCACGCCCGCGGCCGCGACACCCTGATCGCCCAGGCCCGCCGCAATCACGAGCAGATCCCGCGCCTGCAGCACCGCGTCAGCAACGTGCTGGTCGACCCGGTCGGCGCCGACGAGGCAGACGTGCGAGCGGTGATCGAGGCGGTCTTCGCCGATGACGAGCTGACCCCGGCCTATCGGATCGGCGAGGTCTACCGCGCACACGCGGTGCGGGTGGCGGGGGAGTGGCGGCTGTCAAGCTTTGCGATGGAGCCGATCTGGCACGACGGCACCCGCCCGATCAACGGCCGGCTGGTCGCCTAGGCCGTCGAAGCACCCGCCGCCACCAGCGCGATCGCTCGGCACCCGGCCGCGACGACGTGTCCAGCAGCCGGTCGTGCTGCTCCAGCGCCCGGTCGAAGAACCCGCCGTCGCCATCGTCCTCGAAGTCATGCCGCACGACGGGCAGGTTAGATCCGCGGCCCTGAATCCGCAACGCCCGGATCCGTGGAAGGTGCGCGACCGACGGCGGCCGGCCGATGATCGCGCGTGCGGGACAACGCTAAATTCGCCGCATGGTTCGAGTCCTGTCCGGTCTCTTTTGGACGATCATCGTGGTGACCTGCCCGGTGTTCTTCGCCGGCGCGCTGCTGATCTGGGCGGTCACCACGCCGTTCGACCGGCGCAAGGTGCTGTTGCACCTCTACTCGTCGGCCTGGGCGGTGTTCTATGTGCGGCTCAACCCGCTGTGGCGGCTGCGCACCACCGGCCGGGAACTGCTGCCCTGGCGGGGCGCCGCGGTGATCGTCGCGAACCACGCCTCGCTGATCGACATCCTGGTGCTGTTCGACCTGTTCCGGCCGTTCAAGTGGGTGTCCAAGAAAGAGATCTTCAAGGTCCCGCTGGTCGGCTGGAACATGACGCTCAACGGCTATGTGCCGCTGGTCCGGGGCAGCGGCGAGTCGGTGCGGCGGATGCTGGCGCGCTGCGGTGAGCTGCTCGACGCCGGCATCCCGGTGCTGATCTTCCCGGAGGGCCGGCGCACCGACGACGGCCGGCTGCAGGAGTTCAAGGACGGCGCGTTCGACCTGGCCGTGCGGCATCGGGTGCCGGTCATCCCGATCGCCGTCTCCGGCACCGGGCGGGCGCTGCCCAAGCACGGCCTGATGCTGCGCGAGCACGTGGACGCCCGGGTGCGGGTGCTGCCAGGGTTGTCGCCGGACGACTACGCGGACGCGGCCGGGTTGCGCGACGCGGCCCGGGACCGGATCGCCGCGGCCCTGGTCACGTCGTGAGGGTCGCGCACTTCAGCGACAGCCAGCCCGGTCGCATCGACGGCGTCTCCACCTCGGCGACGCTCGCCGTCGACCTGCTGCGGCAGGCCGGACACGACGTTCGCTACCTGCACCCGGGCCCGGTGCCGACGGTGCCGATCCCATTCCGGCACCTGCGGCTGGCGGCGCCCTGGCTGCGCCTCGACCCGGGCGACGTGGACGTGGTGCACGCGCACACCACCGGCCCGATCGGCATGGCCGGTTTCCGGTTCGCCCGGGAGCGCGGAGTGCCGCTGGTGATCACCTGGCACACCGACCTGGTCGCCTACGGAGATCATTTCTTCGAGGTGCCGATCGGGGCGGCCTATTGCGCGGCGCGGCTCGGGCTCGGCTGGACGGCGCGGGAGGCGCTGGAGCTGACCGAGCGGCACGGCCGGCGCCGCGAGCGGCTGCTCGCCCTGGGCCGCGGCATGATGCGCTACGCGACGCTGGTGCTGGCGCCGTCGGAGAAGACAGCGGCCGCGCTGACCGAGTTCGGCGCGCTGCCACCCGTGCACGTCGTGCCGACCCCGGCAATCCTGCCGGCCGGGAAGGGCCCGCCGCGCCCTGCCGACGGAAAAGTCGACGGAAAGGCCGACGGAAAGGCCGACGGAAAGGCCGACGGTCCGGTGGTGCTGTCCGTCGGGCGGGTCACCAGCGAGAAGAACCCGGAGTTGCTGATCCGCGCCTTCGCCCTGGTCCGCCGGGCTGTCCCGGCGGCACGTCTGGTGCTGATCGGCGTCCGGCAGGGCGCCCGGCCGGTCCGCGCGCTGATCGCCGCGCTCGGCCTGACCGGCGCCGTCACGCTGCTCCCTCCGATGCCCCGCGAGCGGGTGCTCGACCATTACCGCGCCGCGGACGTGCTGGCCTTCGCCTCCACCACGGATACCCAGAGCCTGGTGATGGCCGAGGCGGACGCGTGCGGTCTGCCGGTGGTGCTGGCGGACCCCGCGCTGGGCGCCTCGGCGCCGCATCGGCTGTCCTGCGAGCCGTCGCCGGAGGCGTTCAGCGCCGGGCTGATCCGCATGCTGACCGACAACGATCGCCGTGACCGCAGCCGCCGGGCCGCGCTGGCCGCCGCCGAGGCATGTACGCCGGACGATTTCCTGCGGCGGCTGATCGACTCCTACGAGGTGGGCCGCAAGCGGGTCAGCCGCTGACGATCCGGCCCTCCCGGTCGACCACCTTGGTGCTCCAATATTCGTCCCACTCGTCGCCGACGTGCTTCGGCTCCTTGTCGGCGGGGTAGCGGACATAGCCCTCGGGCGGGTCCTCGTTCTCCGGGACGCAGGCGGAGCCGGTGGTGTTGCCGACCGCCTTCACCGGATATTCCCCGGAGCGGCAGATCGCGTCCGCCGTGCACCCGGCGAGCAGCGTCATCATCAACATTCCGGTCAGCGCGAGCGAAGTCGCAGGTCTCATGCCTGTGAGCCTTCCGTCCGGAACCGAGCCCCGCATCCGCATCCGTACTCAACTCAAAATGTGAGCGATAACATTCACCGCTCGCCCAGGCCTCGCTGCAGTGGAACGCCTTGCATAACAGATTGGTGGGCTAGCGGTGATCGAGCCTTGACGGGCTGGCATGAGAGCGTTAACACTACTGAAACTCGTGTGGGCCAGGTCACCATCGGGATCTGTCGAGATGTCCAGATCAGTCGTGTTCGGCCGGGACCGGCCGAGTTTTGGTCGAGGAGGAAGCAATGGTGCTGAAGAGGGTTTCGGCGGCCGTGGTGGGCGCGATGCTGCTCGCCACAGTGGTCGCCGGTTGCGGCAACGGCAATGAAGTGGCGGGCGGCTCCGGCACCGCCGCCGACGACGGCAAGATCACCCTTGGCTTCTCGCAGGTGGGGGCCGAGAGCGGCTGGCGAACCGCCAACACCAAATCCATCCAGGAGTCGGCTGCCGCCGCCGGGATCGATCTGAAGTTCGCCGACGCTCAGCAGAAGCAGGCGAACCAGATCCAGGCGATCCGCAGCTACATCGCGCAGAAGGTCGACGTCATCGCCTTCTCGCCGGTGGTGGAGACGGGCTGGGACGCCGTGCTGCAGGAGGCCAAGACCGCGAGCATCCCGGTGATCCTGACCGACCGCGCGGTGGACTCGCAGGACAAGACGCTCTACAAGACGTTCATCGGCTCGGACTTCGTGCTCGAGGGCCAGAAGGCCGGCGAGTGGCTGGTCAAGGAATACGAGGGCAAGACCGGCGACGTGAACATCGTGCAGCTCGAGGGCACGACCGGCTCGGCGCCGGCCAACGACCGCAAGTCCGGCTTCGAAGAGAAGATCAAGGCCAACCCCAACTTCAAGATCATTGCTTCGCAGACGGGTGAGTTCACCCGGGCCAAGGGCAAAGAGGTCATGGAGGCGTTCCTCAAGGCCAACCCCAAGATCGATGTGCTGTACGCGCACAACGACGACATGGGGCTCGGCGCGATCGAGGCCATCGAGGCGGCCGGCAAGAAGCCCGGCACCGACATCAAGATCATCACCGTGGACGCGGTCAAGGACGGCATGACGGCTCTCGCCGACGGGAAGATCAACTTCATCGTGGAGTGCAGCCCGCTGCTCGGCCCACAGCTGATGGATCTGGTCAAGAAGGTGAAGGCCGGCGAGACCGTCCCGGAGCGGATCCTCACCGAGGAGACCACGTTCACCCAGGAGCAGGCCAAGACCGAGCTGCCCAACCGCAAGTACTGACAGGACCCCGGGCCGGGGCCGCATGGCTCCGGCCCGGCCGCAATTCGCACCAACCGCACGCCGCGCGTAACCCCCGGTCACTCCGTGAATCAGGTCTACAGCGCACGAAACCGCACGCCGCGCGCCACCCCGATCACTTCGTGAATCAGGTCTACAGCGCACCAAACCGCACGCCGCGCCGCCGCCGATCACGGAAGTGGATCAGGTCGGCAGCGCGCGGCCCACCGGCCGAAGGGGACGACATCGATGGTGGACAGCGCGCCGATTCTCGCCATGCAGGGCGTCGGCAAACGGTTCCCGGGCGTGGTCGCCCTCGAGGGGGTGGACTTCCGGCTCTTCCCCGGCGAGGTGCACGCCCTGATGGGTGAGAACGGCGCCGGCAAGTCCACGCTGATCAAGGTGCTCACCGGCGTCTACGAGATCGACGACGGCACGATCGCGCTCAACGGCGTACCGGTCGAATTCTCCGGCCCGAAGGCGGCGCAGAGCGCCGGCGTCAGCACCGTCTACCAGGAGATCAACCTCTGCCCCAACCTGTCGGTGGCGGAGAACATCTACATCGGCCGCGAGCCGCGCCGGCTCGGGATGATCTCGTTCCGCGCGATGCGGTCCAAGGCCGCTGAGCTGCTCGGCTCGCTGGGCATCGACATCGACTCCGGATCGGTGCTCGCCGCGCACTCGATCGCGGTGCAGCAGATGGTCGCGATCGCCCGCGCGGTGGACATCTCGGCGAAGATCCTGATCCTCGACGAGCCCACCTCCAGCCTCGACGCGGGCGAGGTGGAACAGCTGTTCCGGGTCATCCGCGGGCTGCGCGACCAGGGCCTCGCGATCGTCTTCGTGACGCACTTCCTGGACCAGGTCTACGAGATCTCGGACCGCATCACGGTGCTGCGCAACGGCCGGCTGGTGGGCGAGTTCAAGACCGCCGAGCTGCCGCAGCGCGACCTGGTGGAGAAGATGATCGGCAAGGAGCTGCAGGCCCTGGAGAGCATCGAGGAGCAGGCCAAACCCGACCTGCGCGACCTCGAGTCGTCGGAGCCGCTGATCGCCGCGGACCGGGTCGGGCGCACCGGGGCGATCGCGCCGTTCAGCCTCACCATCCACGCCGGCGAGGTGGTCGGGCTGGCCGGGTTGCTCGGTTCCGGCCGGTCCGAGCTGGCGCGGCTGCTGTTCGGGGCGGACAAGATGGACACCGGCGAGCTGAAGATCGACGGGGTGCCGGCCACCCTGCGCGGGCCACGGTCGGCGATGGCGCGCGACATCGCGTACCTGTCGGAGAACCGCCGGACCGAGGGCCTGATCGAGGAACTCACCGTGCGGGAGAATGTCATTCTCGCCTTGCAGGCGAGCCGTGGCTGGGCGCGCCCGGTGCCGCGGCGGCAGCAGGACGAGCTGGTCGAGCGTTACATCAAGGCGCTGCACATCCGGCCCGACGACCCGAACATCCCGGTGCGCAACCTGTCCGGCGGCAACCAGCAGAAGGTGCTGCTCGCCCGCTGGCTGATCACCGAGCCGCGGCTGCTGATCCTGGACGAGCCGACCCGGGGCATCGACGTCGGCGCCAAGGCGGACATCCAGCGCCTGGTGGTGAAGCTGGCCGGCGACGGCCTCGCGGTGCTCTTCATCTCCGCCGAGCTGGAGGAGGTGCTGCGGCTGAGCCACAAGATCGCGGTGCTGCGCGACCGCGTGGTGGTCACCCAGGTGGAGAACACCGACGAGGTGGACGCCGACCTGATCATGAACGCGATCGCGAGCGGGGTGACCAAGTGAGGTCCGTGGTCAAGCACCGGCTGTTCTGGCCCGCGCTCGCGCTGGTCGTGCTGCTGGTCAGCAACCTGTTCTTCACGCCGTCGTTCTTCTCCATCGAGGTGCGTCAGGGCCACCTCTACGGCAGCCTGATCGACATCCTGCGGCTGAGCGCGCCGCTGATCCTGGTCTCGGTCGGCATGACGCTGGTGATCGCGACCGGCGGCATCGACCTGTCGGTCGGCTCGGTGATGTCGGTGGCCGGCGCGCTGGCCTGCCTGCACATCGCCGGGCTGCCCGACCAGGGCGCGATCGGCGGCGTGCTGGTGGCGTGCCTGATGGCGGTTGCGCTGGCCGTGCTGCTCGGCGTCTGGAACGGCTTCCTGGTCGCCGTCGTGGGGCTGCAACCGATCATCGCGACCCTGATCCTGATGGTCGCCGGGCGCGGCCTGGCCCAGCTGATCACCGAGGGCCAGATCATCACGGTGAACTCGCCCGCCTACCGCTTCATCGGCGCCGGATACTGGCTGACCTTCCCGTTCGCGGTGATCATCGCGGCCGTGGTGGTGGCGCTGACCGTGCTGCTCACCCGCCGCACCGCGCTCGGCATGCTGGTCGAGTCGGTCGGCGGCAACGCGCGGGCCAGCCGTCTGGCCGGCATCCAGTCGCGCACGCTGATCTGGTCGGTCTATGCGTTCACCGGCCTGTGCGCGGGCATCGCGGGCCTGATGGCCACGGCGAACGTGTCCAGCGCGGACGGCAACGCGGTCGGCAGCCTGATCGAGCTCAACGCGATCCTCGCGGTGGTGATCGGCGGCACGTCACTGGCCGGCGGCCGCTTCTCGATCGCCGGCACGGTCCTCGGCGCGCTGCTCATCCAGGCACTGGACACCACGATCTACACCACCGGAGTGCCGGCCCAGACCACCCAGCTGTTCAAGGCGCTGGTCGTGATCATCCTGTGCCTCATGCAGTCCCCGGTGTTCCGTCGCAAGATTTCCCGGGCACGCCGCCGGCGCGCCCTGACCACCTCTCCGGCGGAGGCCTCCGCATGATCGACACTGCCGCGCCCGCCGCCGAGGTCATCAACACCAAGCGCCGCGCCTGGACGATCCGCAAATACGTGCCGGTGCTCGGCACGCTGGTGCTGCTCGGCATCATGTACACCATCGGGATCGCCAACTACGAGGGCTTCTACAACACCCAGATCCTGCTGAACATCTTCATCGACAACTCGTTCCTGCTGGTCGTCGCGATCGGCATGACGTTCGTGATCCTGACCGGCGGCATCGACCTGTCGGTGGGCTCGGTGGTCGCGCTGACCACGATGGTCTGCGCGACGATGCTGAACGACGGCTGGCCCGCACCGGCGGCGATGATCGCCGTCCTGATCATGGGCGCCGGCCTCGGTTTCGTGATGGGCTGCGTGATCCACTTCTTCGAGATCCAGCCGTTCATCGTCACGCTGGCGGGCATGTTCCTGGCGCGCGGCCTCTGCTACGTGATCAGCACGTCGTCCATCTCGATCAACGACCCGTTCTGGAAGACCACGGCCCAGCAGCGCATCCCGATCGGCACGTACACGATCACCCCGAGCGTGCTGATCGCCGCCGTGGTGGTCCTGATCGCCGCGGTGGTGCTGGCGTGGACCCGGATGGGCCGCACGATCTATGCCATCGGCGGCAACGCGAACTCGGCGATGCTGATGGGCCTGGGCGTGGGACGCACCCGCATCGGCGTCTACACGATCAGCGGCCTGTGCTCGGCGATCGGCGGCCTGCTGCTGAGCTTCTACATGTCCTCGGGCGACCCGCTGCACGCGATCGGCATGGAGCTGGACGCGATCGCGGCGGTGGTGATCGGCGGGACGCTGCTGACCGGCGGCTCGGGCTACGTGGTCGGCACCGTCCTGGGCATCACGGTCCTCGGCCTGATCCAGACCATCATCACGTTCCAGGGCACGCTGAGCTCCTGGTGGACCCGCATCGTCATCGGGGCCCTGTTGTTCGTCTTCGTCCTGTTGCAGCGCACGGTCGTCCGCCGAACCCCTTAACAGGATCTGATTTCCCAGGTCCGTCGGGGTTGCGGACCGCAGCTCCCGCGGGGCCGGGCGTGCACCTCATGGCCGCTGACGCGTCCAAAGCAAGGCGCGCACCCTTCAAGCGGACTGCAACCCACCCAACCCCAAACTGGTAGCCCAGCCGTAAATCCGGGCCACGGATGCACGCCTGAGCTACCACTAAGCGTCTGGGTCCCAGTCCAGGAGCAGGTCGAACTGGCGGCGGTCGCCGCCGAGCTTCAGGGAGTCGACCGGGACGCGGCCGTAGAGGGCCAGGACCAGGTCACTCGCCGAGCCCTCGACGGAGGCGTCGGCCTCCCCGGCCTCGCCGGCTTCTCTGGCCGGCGCCGGGAGACGGCTGAGGCGCGCGCCGTCGGCGGCGAGTGAAAGTCGCCAGACGGGGCCATCGGTGATCCGGTAGTCGACGGCGGCAGGTTCGTGCGGCCAGCGGTAGGCGCCCGCGCAACTGGTGGACAGGAACTCGCCGACGCCGTCCACGGCCACGTCGTGCGGCAGCGGCTGCGGGTCGCCCAGGGTGAGTTGGATGTCGTAGGTGTGCACCGCGATCTCATGGACCTGGTGCCGGGCCGCGGCGCCGCTGGTCTGCGGCGACTCCGAGCGGTCCCACCACGTCCAGCATTCGCGGTCCGGTCCCGCCTCGCGCAGCGCGTCCAGCATCTCCTCGGTCGAGCCCGCCAACCAGGCGAGCAGGGCCTCGCGCTCCCGCGGCGCTTCCGACACGGACCTGATCGGGGGAGCGGCGGCGGGACCGGCGGCGACGATGGCCGCCCACTTGCGCCGGCCGTCGCCCAGGTGCTGCGCCAGGTCGTGCAGCGCCCACCCCGGACAGCTCGGCACCGGCTTGTCGAGATCGGGCGCGGCGCCCAGCGCGGCGACGAAGGCCGCCGACCGTTCGTCGATCAGCCGCAACAGTTCCGGAAACGCCAGAGTCTCTTCCACCCGGGATGTCTACCACCATCCTCACCAGCGGGCTGCCCCTCTGACCGCGGCGGCCACCTCGCGAACAGATCCCGTGGTCGCATCGACCACGACATCCTCGACCCCCGCCCCCCGGAGAATGTCGTCCAGTTCACCGGAGCGGTGGAGATGCCAGCCCAGTCGGGCGGGTGCGGCCACGACTGCCGGAGCCAGTCGACGTCGATGACCGCGTTCGCCACCCCGGCCTCGGTCAGCAGATCCCCGAGCGCCTCGGCCACCGAGGTCTTGCCCGCCCCGACCGTGCCGTTGATCAGCAGAGCCCGCGGCGGTTGATGCACGCCCACGAAGCTACCGGGTCGAGGATGGGGTCATGACGATCGAACTCAGCCTCGCCGAGCTTCGCGAGATCGCCGGCTATGCGGCCGCGTGCGCCCGGCCCGCTCTGGAGGTCTTCGAACGCGAGCGCCCCGATGATCGGCGGCCCCGCGACGCGATCGAGGCCGCGCAGGTGTTCGCGGACGGCGGCAGGCGCACCAAGGCGATCCGGGACTGCGCCTGGGCGGCGCAACGGGCGGCCCATGACGCCCGGGATGCCGGGCAACTCGCCGCTGTCGACGCCGCGCGCGCCGCCATGGCCACGTGCGGCGCCGCCTATCTTCATCCGCTCGCCAAGGCGACCCAGGTCAAGCACATCGTCGGAGCGGCCGCACACGCCGCGCGAGCGTTCGAGCTGGCCGTCGGTGACGACCCGGCCGATCACCTGACGCGGGCGCGGGATCGAGCGAATCCCGTCGTCATCGACGTCCTGAGGCGCTACCCGTCCGCGCCGCCCGGCGGCGGCCCGGCCGGAGAGCTGATGCGCCGGCTGGACGAGTCCCTACGATCGTCCGATGGCCGAGATCCGCAAGTTCGAGCCCGATGACCTGCCCGGCGTCCTTCGCCTGTGCGAAGCGGAGGGCTGGCCGTCCTTCCCGTCGGATCCGGCGCGGGCGCTGCGCATCCTGACCGCCCCGGGCGTCACGACGGTGGTCGCGGTCGACGGCGCCGACGTGGTCGGTTTCGCTGAACTGTTCAGCGACGGGGAGGTGCAGGCGTTTCTCGCGACCCTGCTGGTCGACGTCTCCCAGCGGGCCACCGGGATCGGCCGCCGGCTGGTCGTCGAGGGCCTGCGACTCGCCGGCGGGGAACGCCTCGACACGCTGAGCGAGGACGGCGCCACCGGCTTCTACCGCTCGTTCCCGCACTTCGAAAAGCCCGGCTTCCGCCTCTATCCCTTCCACAAAGCCTAAGAGGCCTGGCCGATGGGCATGTCGGCCAGCCAGACGTCGGCCAGGTCGCTGAGCGGCACGTCGAGGGCCTGACTGAGGCAGACCACCGTGCCGAAGGCCGGCGCCGGCAGGCGGCCCGCCTCGATCTTGCGTAGCGTCTCGGGAGACATGCCGGCCGCCAGGGCCACCTCGACGAGGCTGCGGCCGGCCCGCGCGGCCCGGAGGGCGACGCCGAGGCGCTGGCCCGCAGCGATCTGTTCGGCGGTGAGCGGTTGGCGAACCATGCCAGCAGGATATCCCTCCGCAGCGGCCCCGACCGGGGGTGGTATAAAAATACTGGTATTAAAATACCGCATCGGGAGAGGGAGGCTGTCGTGATCGAGCTCAAGTCCGCCGGGGAGATCGCCCGGATGGCGGTGGCCGGCCAGTTCGTCGGCGAACTGCTCGCCGAGCTGAACGGGGTCGCCGCGGTCGGCGTCAACCTGATGGACCTCGAACACCACGCCCGCCGCCGGATCAAGGAACGCGGCGCCGAGTCCTGCTATTGGGACTACGCCCCCTCGTTCGGTCGCGGCCCGTTCCGCAACGTGCTGTGCCTGTCGGTCAACGACGCGGTGCTGCACGGCCTCCCCCACGACTACGTGCTGCGCGACGGCGACCTGCTCAGCATCGACATGGCACTCGGCATCGGCGGGTGGGTCGCCGACTCGGCGCTCTCCTTCGTCGTCGGCGTCCCCGACCCGGCCGACCTGAAGCTGATCGAGGCCACCGAGGTCGCGCTGGCGGCCGCCATCACCGCCGCCCAGCCCGGCGGGCGGCTCGGCGACATCTCCGCCGCGATCGGAGCGGTCGCCCACTCCTACGGATACGGCGTCAACGGCGAGTTCGGCGGCCACGGCATCGGGCGCACCATGCACGAGGCCCCGCACGTCTCGAACGACGGCCGTCCCCACCGCGGCATGAAGCTGGAGCCCGGCCTGACGCTGGCCATCGAACCCTGGCTCTGCCGATCCACCGACAAGATCAAGTACGACGACGACGGCTGGACAATCCGCTCGGCCGACGGCTCCAACACCGCGCACTCGGAGCACACCATCGCCATCACGCCGTCCGGACCTCAGGTCTTGACCAGCCGCCCCGCCGATGCCGTGACCGAACCGTCCAGGAAGTCCGCCACGGCCTCCTAACGAGTGCGGACCCGCAGGAACGTCACCGAGTTGGCCGGGAACGTGTGCGTGAAGGTGGAGGCGACGCCGGTGACGGTCGAGGTGACCGGCAGGACCGGCTGCGAGGTGCCGGTGTTCACGGCCTGCGGATCACCGGTGATCACCGTCTGGGTCGCCCGCGAGGCGACCCGCCGGCCGCCGAGGTCCAGAGCCGTCACGGCCGGGCTGTCCTGGGCGTTCACCACCTTGACGATGAGGTCGGCGCCGTCCTGGGTGACGACCTGAGCGAACGGCTCCGACGCCCGGTTGTCCGCGAACGAACCCCACAATGCGCCGTCGACGAACAACTGCACCTGCGTGCCGCGTACCGAGATCTTGAGGTTGTAGGTCTGGCCTGTCACCACCGAATCGGGACGGGTGAGCAGTTGTTCCTTCGCCCCGCCGGTCATCTTCTCCACGGCGCCCTGCGTGTTGTTCCAGCCGCCGAGGTTCCACCAGTAGAGGTTTTCCGCGTTCTTGACGCCGAACGCGATCAGGAATCCCTCGTTGCCGGCCGTCTTGGTCGCGGTCAGCGTCATGTCGTAGTCGGTCAGGGAAAGGTCGCGCGCGGCGGTCAGCGTGTTCTCCGCGGTGACGTCGGTCTGCGCATAGGCGCCGTCGATCACCGACCAGTTTCCGCGCCCGGCCAACGGCGACCAGTTTCCGGCGCCCGCGGAGAAATCGTCGCTGAACAGCGGGGTGCCGTCCGGCGCGGTCACCCGGATGTCGTCATAACGCGCGGCCGTCGCCCAGGTCGACAGCCCGATCGAGCCGGTGATCGGCTGCGGTTCGATCACCTGGCCGGTCGCACGGCTCGGCACCACCCGGTCGCCGACGTTGTTCATGAACAGCTTCTGCACCTGGTAACTGGTCGAGCCCCACGACGTCCGGTTGTCGAACCAGATCATGTCCGGCGTCCATTGCGTGTTGTCCACACTGGCCAGCAGGGGCGCATAGGACGCCAGCTTGACCACGTCGGCGTTGCGTTCCAGGCCGGTCATGTAGGCCGCCTCGGACAGCGCGTTGAACAGCCGGTTGTTCTGCGACGCGTATTCGCCGAGGAACACCTTGGGGCCGTTGCGGTCGTAACTGTCGTAGCGCCGATTGTTCTGCAGGAACCAGGACGGGCTGTTGTAGTAATGCTCGTCGACCATGTCGGTGCCCGCCGCCCGATTGAGCGACCACAACCGGTCGAACGTCACGCCCTGATCGTCCGGGCCGGAATTGCCGACCACCACCATTGACGGGTACGCCGCTTTGATCGCGTCCCGGAAGCGCAGGAAGTTGGCGAAGTACTGATCCGGCAGATTCTCCTCGTTGCCCACCGCCACGTGGGTCAGCCCGAACGGCGCCGGGTGCCCCATCTCCGCGCGCAGCCCGCCCCACATCGTGGTGACTGGCCCGTTGGCGAACTCGATCAGGTCGAGCGCGTCCTGGATGTGCCGCCGCAGCAACGCTTCGTCGTCGGTCGCCCGGTTCTGCCCACAGCCGGTGACCAGGGCCGGCAGCACCGGCAGGGCCATCGCCCCGATGTCCTCGGCGAATTGGAAGTACTCGAAGTAGCCGAGCCCGTAACTCTGGTTGTAGCCCCAGAAGTTGGCGTTGGTGGCCCGCGTCTCGACCGGCCCGACGGTGTCCTTCCACTGATAGGAGCGGGCCCGCGGATAGTTCGACGCCGCGTCGTACGCATAGTGGCTGTTGGTGTTGACCAGGCAGCCGCCGGGGAACCGCACGAACCCGGGGTGCAGTGCCGCGATCTTCTGGGCCAGATCACGCCGCAGCCCGTTGGGCCGGTCCCGGAACGTGTCCCGCGGGAACAGCGAAACCATGTCCAGCCGCAACGTGCCGCTCCCGGTGGCGGCGACGGTCAGCCGGCCGGCGTCCGAGCCGCCGGTCGCCCGGAAGGTCCCGCTGTACTTCCGCCAGCCGTCGCCGCTCACCGCCACGGCGAGCGGCCGCGCGAGGGCCTGACCGGCGGCGTCATGCAACGTGATCGTCAGGGGCGTGCCGGTGTCACCGCGTGCCCACACCGAGAAGTCGTAGCGTGAGCCGGGCCGCACCGCGATGCCGCCCGCGTAGCCACCGTTGGTCACCGCGGCCGTGCCGCCCGCCAGGTCCATCCGGAGGTACGTGCGGTTGCGCTCGTTCATCCGCTGGTCGTCGTCGACCGCCGTGACGGCCGCCGCGCCCGATCGCGTCCACGAGGTCATCGCCGTGTAGGACGGGTTGTCCACCGGCCGGAACTCGAACGACCGGTTCCTGATCAGTTCGGCGTAGAGGCCGCCGTCCGCCGCCGAGTTGATGTCCTCGAAGAACACTCCGTACATCGAATCGGAGATCTCCGGGCCGTCGGCGGCCGGGCCGAGCGTGATCGTGTAATCCGGCGCCGCCGAGGCGGGCGCGGCGGCGGTCACGACGACCAGGGGAGTGGCGATGAGGGCGGCGGCGAGCCGCCGGATCCGGGATCCGCGCATTGCAGCAGGCTAGCCGCGGAAGCCCGTCGATCATGGACGGGCGTCAATGTCCATTCGTGAACGCGCGATCTCGGTTTGCGAAGAATCAGCCGCCGGCCATCGCGCCGACGATGAGGAAAGGTTCCTTTCCGGAGACCACCTCGTCGGGCAGCGGCGCGTCCGGCGATTCGTTGGACAGGTCCTCCTCGCACGCGAAGAACCGCACCAGCGCCCGCCGCCCCCCGGACTGCCGGTCGCGCATCGTGCCGCGCAGCATGGGCCAGCGCTCCTCGATCGCGTCCAGCAGCGCGCGCTGGGTGGCCGGGCCGGTCAGGTCGACCTCGATCTCGCCGGTGACCCGCGCGAGCGTGCGCAGGTGCACCGGCAGGATGACGCGGATCACGGCAGCACCTGAGCTTCCACGGACAGCACCGCGGGCAGGTCGCGGACGATCGGCGCCCACGAGTCGCCGGCGTCGGCGGACGCGTAGACCTGGCCGCCGGTGGTGCCGAAGTAGATGCCGCAGTCGTCCAGCGTGTCCACCGCCATCGCGTCGCGCAGCACGTTGACATAGCAGTTCTCCTGCGGCAGGCCGGCGGTCAGCGCCTCCCAGCGCTCTTCGCCGCCGCGGCTGCGATAGACGCGCAGCTTGCCGTCCGGCACGTAGTGCTCCGAGTCGCTCTTGATCGGCACCACGTAGACCGTCTCCGGCTCGTGGGCGTGCACCGCGATCGGGAAGCCGAAGTCGCTGGGCAGGTCGCCGCTGATCTCGCGCCAGGTGCCGCCGGCGTCGTCGGTGCGCATCACGTCCCAGTGCTTCTGCATGAAGAGGGTGTCCGGCCGGGTCGGGTGCTGCGCCAGGCGGTGCACGCAGTGGCCCACCTCGTGATCCTCATCGGGGATCTCACCGGACCGCAGGCCGCGGTTGATCGGCAGCCACGACTCGCCGCCGTCGTCGGTGCGGAACGCGCCGGCCGCCGAGATCGCCACGAAGATCCGCTGGTCGTTCGCCGGATCCAGGATGATCGTGTGCAGGCACATGCCGCCGGCGCCGGGCTGCCACTGCGGACCGGTCCGATGGGTACGCAGCGCGGTCAACTCCGTCCACTGCCGCCCACCGTCGGTCGAGCGATAGAGCGCGGCGTCCTCGGCCCCGGCATAGACGGTGTCCGGGTCGGTACGCGACGGCTCGAGGTGCCAGACCCGTTTGAACTCCCACGGCCGCGGCGTCCCGTCGTACCAGAGGTGCTCGCCCACCTCGCTCTGGTAGCTGAAGTCGTTGCCCACCGGCTCCCAGGATCGGCCGCCGTCGTCGGACCGCTGGATGACCTGGCCGTACCACCCCGTGGTGACGGCGGCCCAGAGCCGGTCGGGGTCGGCCGGAGAGCCGTTGACGTGGTAGACCTCCCAGCCGCCGAAGTGCGGCCCGCTGACCGCCCAGTCCTTGCGGGCGGCGTCCGAGGTCAGCGTGAAGGCGCCCTTACGCGTGCCGACGAGAATTCGAACTCTGCTCATTTTTCTGCCCCTCCATCTGCGGTTACGGCGCATCATCGCGCATCTCGGTTGGACGATCACCCGTTTGGGGTATTCACTAGGGTCTATGTCTATCCGTCTTGTCCGGATCATCCTCATGAGCGCCGTTGTGGTCGCCGCGTCGGTGGGCCTGCCCGCCGCCCAGGCGGCGACCGCGAGCGCCGGTGAATACGACTTCACCGTGGGTGAGACCGTCAACAGCCGCATGACTGTGCCCTGGGGCATCGACTTCTTCGCGGACGGCCGTGCGGTGGTCGCGGAGCGTACCGGAAGGGTCTGGATCGTCGAACCGGGAGCGGAACCGCGGGACCTGGGCGCGCTGCCGGGAGTGCTGGCCTCCGGCGAAGGCGGCCTGCTCGGGCTCGCGATCAGCCCGGCGTTCGACGAGGACCGGTTCGTCTACGCCTATCTGACCACCTCGGCCGACAACCGGATCGTGCGCTTCCGCGAGGGCGAGATCGGCAGCCCCGAGCTGGTGCTCGGCGGCCTGGCCAGGTCCACGATCCACAACGGCGGGCAGATCGCCTTCGGGCCGGACGGCCTGCTCTATGCCGCGGTCGGCGACGCCAACGTGCCGGCCAACGCGCAGAATCTGAACAGCCGCAACGGCAAGATCCTGCGGATGACGCCGACCGGGGAGGTGCCGGCCGGCAACCCGTTCGGGACGCTGGTCTACAGCTACGGCCACCGCAACGTGCAGGGGCTGGCCTGGGACTCCGCGGGCCGGCTGTTCGCCACCGAGTTCGGCCAGAACACCTGGGACGAGATCAACCGGATCGAGCCGGGCGTGAACTACGGCTGGCCGGTCGCCGAGGGCACCGGGACCGATCCCGCGTTCCGGAACCCGCTGGTGGTCTGGCGCACGTCGGAGGCCTCGCCCAGCGGCGCCGCCATTGTGAACAACATCATGTATGTCGGGGCGCTGCGCGGCACCCGGATCTGGGTGGTCCCGCTGACCGCCGAAGGGGAGGCCGGCACGCCGGTCGCCGAGGCCCAGGGACTGTACGGACGGCTCCGCGGCGTGGCCGTGGCCCCGGACGGAGCACTGTGGGTGACCACCAGCAACCGTGACGGCCGGGGCACGCCCGGGGCGCAGGATGATCAAGTCTTGCGGTTCCGGCCGACGATCTGAGGCAGCGGCAGCTATCTTTCTTATCCGTGAGGCGACGCCGACTTCTCGAGATCACCGCGGCCGGCGCCGCCGTCTCTCTTGCCGGGTGTTCATCGTCCAGCGCGAAGGGTGAGGCGGCGGCGCCGCAGCCCGCGCCGTCGTCCACCCGGAAGCCCTCGGCGGAGCCCACCTGGACCAAGCCGCCCGCCCGGACCACCGGCCCGCTGTCCGAGCGGGCCGTCTTCGGGGCCTGGGCCAAGGACGGCAAGGGGCTGGTCGACGATCACGTGCATTTGGAGAACGTGCTCCGCACGAAGCTGCCGGTGTTCTCCTGGTTCCAGTCCTTCGGCGCCTGGGACAACCAGACCAGCGACCGGATCGCGGCGCTGCGCCCGGACCAGCCGTACGACAGCATGCTCTGCTGGGAAGCCTTCGACGTGCCGTTCGCGGACATCAACGACGGCCTGCTGGACCGTTATCTCTCCGACTACTTCATCGCCGCCAAGCGCTACCCGGGCCGGGTGATCATCCGGCTGTTCCACGAGAGCAACGCGGACTGGTACCCGTGGGCGGTCGCGCACAAGGACTCCGCGGTGCGCGACACCGGCGCCTGGAAACTGGCCTGGCGGCGCATCGTCGGGATGGCGCGCCGGGTGGAGGCGAACAACGTCGCGTTCATGTTCTGCCCCAACCACGTCGACTTCGGCAAGTTCCGCGCCGAGGACTACTGGCCGGGCCGGGAGTGGGTGGACGTGATCGGGGTGGACGGTTACAACCGGCGATGGCGGGGTGACGGCACGCCGCAGTACGAAGCGGAGGACATCATCGGCCCGATGTACCGCCGGCTCACCAAGCTGCACCCGACCGCCGAATTCATGGTCGGCGAGATCGGGTCGGCCGCGCACGAGAAGAAGGCGGAGTGGCTCGAGGCGCTCTACCGCACCACCCGGTTCCCGCGGCTCACCAAGATCGCGTTCTTCCACGAGATCAAGGGTCAGAACTGGCGGCTCGACTCGGACCCGAAGACGCTGGCTGTGAACCGCAGATACCTGGCCCATCAGAAGCGCTGACACGCCGCGTTCGTCTGGCGGTCGGTGGCACGTCGTTGACGCTTCTCGATTTCTTGCGCCGCCGGCCGCCGGGCGGTCGCCGTCGCTGAATCCGGCATTCACGCCCCGCCCGGAGCGTGTGCCGCATGGCGACGATTCATCGACGCACGTTCGTCCTCGGCGGACTCACCGCCGGCGCGGTGGCCCTCACCCCTCGGGCCGGCCGGGCCGCGGTGCCCTTTCCCTTCAAGCTCGGCGTGGCCTCCGGCGAACCGGACGCCGGCAGCGTGGTGCTGTGGACCCGGCTGGCGCGCGATCCGCTGGCCGCCGACGGTTTCGCGGGCATGCCGACCGCCGACGTCCCGGTGGAGTGGCAGGTGTCCACCGACGACAGTTTTCGGTCGCTGGTCACCTCCGGCTCGGTCACCGCGGTGCGGACCAACGCGCACTCCGTCCACGTGGTGGCGGGCGGGCTCGTGCCGGACGCCGAGTACTACTACCGGTTCAAGGCGCAGGGGCACGTGTCGCCGGTCGGGCGCACCCGCACCGCGCCGGCCGGCGGCACCTTCGGGCGTGACCTGAAGATGGCGTTCGCGTCCTGCTCGCACTACGAATGGGGGTACTTCACCGCGTACCGCCGGATGGCCGAGGACCGGCCCGACCTGATCCTGCACCTGGGCGACTACATCTACGAGTACGGCGCCACCACCGGCCACACCCGGCAGCACGCCGGCGGCGAGACCGTCACACTGGCCGACTACCGCCGCCGCTATGCGCAGTACAAGTCCGACCAGGACCTGCAGGCGGCCCACGCGGTCGCGCCCTGGCTGGTGGTCCCGGACGACCACGAGGTGGAGAACAACTACGCCACCAACGTGCGCGCGGACAGCACGCCCGCACTGACCTCGGAGCAGTGGATCGCCCGCCGGACCGCCGCCTACCGCGCGTACTACGAGAACATGCCGTTGCGGCCTTCCGCCGCGCCCACCGGCAACGCCATCCAGCTCTACCGCCGGGTGCGCTGGGGCCGGCTGGCCACCTTCCACCTGCTCGACACCCGGCAGTTCCGCAGCGACCAGGCCTGCGGCGACGGCTGGAAGGACTGCGCCGACGCCGGTCTGACCGGCCGCAGCCTGACCGGCGGCGCCCAGGAGACCTGGCTGCTCGACGGCCTGGCCCAGCACTACGGCACCTGGGACATCCTCGGGCAGCAGGTGTTCTTCGCGGCCATGGTGGACCCGGCCGGGAAGAGCAACATGGACGCCTGGGACGGCTACCGCGCCAGCCGCGCCCGGATCCAGCAGGGCTGGCGCGACCGGGACGTGCGCAACCCCGTGGTGCTCACCGGCGACGTGCACCGGGCCTGGGCCAACGACCTCAAGGCCGACTACACGAACGCGAACTCCGCGGTGATCGGCACCGAGCTGGTCTGCACCTCGATCACCTCGGACGGCGACGGCGACGACACCACCACCACGCCGGAACGGCCGCTCAACCCGCACCTGCGCTTCTATTCCAACCGCCGCGGCTACACCCGCATCGAGATCAGCCCCACCGAGATGCGCGCCGACTTCCGGGCCGTCGCGCAGATCACCGAACACGGCGCACCGGCCACCACGGTCCGGTCCTTCGTCATCCCGGACGGCCGACTCGGCCTCCAGAGTCTCTAGGCAGGGGATCCATGTACTCGCTGGCCGTCGCGTCTCTGATCTGGACCACCGCCAACAGCGTCGCCACCGGCGACCAGGACCACGCGGCCGTCGCCGCGGACCGCAACGGCCGCGTCGCCGTGGTCTGGGAGGACGACCGCGACACCACGGCGCCGGAGAACGACAACCACTCCGACGTCTACCTGCGCCTGTTCCAGGACGGCGCGCCGGTCTGGGAGAAGAAGCTGTCGGCCGGTGGCCCGGCCGGCACGAACTGGACGCACGTCAGCCCGGACGTCGGCATCGACGAGCGCGGCAACACCGTGGTGGTCTGGGCCGAGGACGGCGACGGCAACGGAGTGTTCAACATCGTCTACCGGGTGTTCTCGCCGGCCGGCACGCAGATCGCCGGCGCGCAGGCGCACGCGAGCGCGGCCGGCGATCAGATCCGGCCGGCCGTCGCGGTCGACCCGGACGGCACGCCGGGCAGCAGCACGGCGGTCGCTTTCACGGTGGTCTGGGAGGACCTGCAGAACGGCCGGACCACAGTGCGGGCGGCCGGTTTCACCTCGGCCACCACCCGGGCGTACGAGGTGCCGGCCGGCCAGGACAGCGGCGCGCACCACCGGCCGGACGTCGCCGTGTCCGCCTCGGGCGACGCGATCGTCGTGTGGGAGCAGGATGCGGACGGCGACGGCGCCGAGGACGTCGGCCTGGTCCGGCTGGCGAAGGCGAGCGGCGCGGTGCTCACCACCCGCCGGGTCGCGCACGCCGCGACGGCCGGCCGGCAGACCCGCCCGGCCGTCGCCGCGGACTTCGCCGGCGACTTCGCGGTGACCTATCAATCCGACCAGACCGGTACGCCGGGCATCTGGGCGCGATCCTTCACCTGGTCGGCCGCTCCCCGCCACACCGAGGTGCAGGCCGCCGCCGGCACCGCACCGAGCGTCGGCCTGGACGACCAGGGCCGGGTGCTGCTCGGCTGGTCCGCGAACACGGACAACTGGATCCGCGGCCTGAATCCGGACGGCACCGCGACCGGCCGCCTCGGCGCACAGCAGGCGGCGTCGACCATGACCGGGCGGCAGGACGAACTGGACGCCACCGTCTCGCCGTGGAACGAACTGGTCGTCGCCTACACCGACGACACCGACGGCAATACCTGGGACCAGGTCATCCTCGGCGCCGGCGGCACCAACGACACGTCGGCCGAGGACGCGGACGATCGCTAGGGACAGGCCCTAAGGGGCCAGGTGGCGGCGGAGCAGCCGGTTGAGCACGCCGCGCACATCGGCGGCCGGCACGATGTCGAGCAGCGCCCGCACGATGTAGGGCTCAGGCTCGCGGTCGGCCACCACCAGGCCGATCCGGGTGCCGCGGGAGCGGCCCGCCATCGGCACCACCCGCATGCCGCCGGGCACGCCGAAGGTGTGCAACCACGCGTGCGCGATCACGCTGGACCAGCGGCGGGTCGCGATGTGCGCATAGAGCGCGTCCACCGTGTCCGTCTCCACCGCGGGCTGCGGCACCGGGCCGTGCGCGGCGAACAGCCCGTCGATGATCCGCCGGTTGCGCATCCGGGTGGTGAGCAGCACCAGTGGCAGCTTCGACACCTCGGCCCAGGTGACGCTGGTGCGATCGGCCAGCGCGCCCTCCTGCGGGGTGAGCAGCAGGTAACGCTCCTCGTAGAGCGGGAGCGAGCGCATGCCGGCCAGCGCCTCGTCGTCCAGATAGGTCAGTGCCACGTCCAGCTCGAAGTCGGCCAGCCTCGGGGCGACCTCGCGCGACGTCAGGGACGCCAGCGAGACCCGCACCTCGGGGTGCCGGGTGCACAGCGGGGTGACCAGCAACGCGGCCGCGGTCAGCGCGGTCGGGATCGCGCCGAAGCGCAGCGTGCCGGTGAGCTCGCCGCGCATCGAGGCGAGGTCCTGGTGCAGCGCGTCGGCGCCGGCCAGGATGCGGTGCGCCCAGAGCAGCACCCGCTCGCCCTCCGGGGTGAGCCCGGCGAATCGGTGACCGCGCAGCACGATCTGCACGTCCAGCTCGCGCTCCAGTTTGCGGATGGCGGTGGACAGCGACGGTTGCGAGACGTGGCAGGCCGCGGCCGCTCTGGCGAAGTGGCGTTCACGGGCCAGCGCGACGAGATATTCGAGCTCTCTCAGCAGCACCGTCTGTGACATACTGCATACAGTAGACCACCGGAGGTGTTTGTTGTGGCAGAGATTCGCGACGTGCACGGCCGCCGCTACGCGGTCGGCAGCACCGATGCCGAGCTCCTCGGCCGCCCGCGGGTGTGGATGCTCCGCCTGGCCTGGCTATCGATGGCCGCGGTCAGCCTCTTTCAATACGGGTACGCTGCCGCGCTGCCCGGCTTCGTCACGGCCAACGGCTGGACCCTGCGCCAAGGCTTGCTGGTCCTCGCCGTCTGGGTGTTCTGCCAGGCCGGATCCGCGGCCCCGGCAGCCTGGCTCTTCCGCCGTTCGGGCAGCGGGCCGGCGCCGCTGCTCGTCGTCGCGGCCGTGCTGTGCGTCGGCGGCCTCCTCGCCCTCGCGCACACCGGCAGCCTCGCGGTCGCCATCGCCGGTTATTCGGTGGCCGGCGGCATCGGCACCGGTCTGGCCTATGTGGTCAGCCTCGGCACCGTCACCGAGTGGTTCCCCGAGCGCATCGCGAGCGCCAGCGGCGCGGTGAGCGGCGCGTTCGGCTATGGCGCCGTGCCGTTCGTGCTCGTCGCCGGCCCGCTGATCGAGGGCGGCGGCAAGACGGTGTTGCTCGACGTCGCCGCGATCGTCGTGGCCGGTGTGCTGATCGCCGCCGCCGTCCTGATCCGCCGTCCGCCGCGCGACTGGTGGCCCCCGCACCTCGACCCGCAGCGCTGGGCGGTGGACCGCAGCCTCAATCGGAGCCTGCCGAACAACATGCCTGCCCTGCGCCACTTCGACCTGCGCGCGGCCGTGCGCAGCGGCGTCCTGCCGATCCTGTTCGTGGTCGTGCTGTGCACCTCGGTGATGGCCTTCTTCGACATCGCCGTGCTGGCCGGCTCGCCCTGGCCGGCCGTCTCGATCGCCGCGCTGGCCCTGGCCACCGGCCTCGGCCGATACGCGAGCAGCCGCCTCTCCGACCGCCTCGGCCGCCGCCGCACCCTGGCGCACGCGCTCGCGATCGGCGCCGTGGCCCAGTTCGTGCTGCTCGCCGCGGTGGACGCCGGCAACGTGACGGCCGTCGTGCTCAGTGGCGCGATCGCCGGGGTGGGCACCGGCGCCGGCTACTCCCTGCTGGTCAGCCTGGTGCGCGACTGGTTCGGGGGCGACGCCACGCTCTCCAACTATGGCGTGGTCTACACCGGCAAGGCGGTCGGCGGCGTGCTCGGCATCGGCCTGGCCGCGGGCCTGCTGAACCCGCCGGCCTTCGCGGTGGCCGGCGGTCTGGGCCTGATCGGTGCGCTGTTGGCCTATCGTCTGCGCCAGCCGGGCCGTCCGATGTTGACGCCGCCCCGCTGAACCGATCTCCGCGCAGGCGTCTGAACTGCGGTTTCGTCACCATTCAGGATGTCTATCGATGCGTTTGCGACGCGCTCTGGACACATTGCTGTTACATGCGACAACATACTGACTACGAAATACGGTATGCAATCTAACCCCGCTGCTTCACAGGAGGGTGACGATGACGAAGGCACTCGAGGGCGTCCGGGTCCTCGACATGACGCACGTCCAATCGGGTCCGTCGGCCACGCAGCTGCTGGCCTGGCTGGGCGCGGACGTCATCAAGCTGGAGGCGCCGGGCCACGGCGACATCACCCGGAGCCAGCTGCGTGATCTGCCCGACGTGGACAGCCTCTATTTCACGATGTTGAACTGCAACAAGCGCAGTATCACCCTGAACATGAAGAATGACCAGGGTAAGGAGATCTTCACCAAGCTGCTGTCCGAAGTGGACGTGCTGGTCGAGAACTTCGGTCCGGGAGTGGTCGACCGCTTCGGCTTCTCGTGGGAGCGGCTGCAGGAGATCAACCCCAAGCTGGTGTACGCGTCCATCAAGGGTTTCGGCCCCGGCCGGTACGCGGGCTTCAAAGCGTATGAAGTGGTCGCGCAGGCCATGGGCGGCGCGATGAGCACCACCGGCTTCGAGGACGGGCCGCCCACCGCCACCGGTGCGCAGATCGGCGACTCGGGCACCGGCATCCACCTGGTGGCCGGCATCCTGGCCGCGCTGCTGCAGCGCACCACCACCGGCCGCGGTCAACGGGTGCAGGTGGCCATGCAGGACGCGGTGCTCAACCTGTGCCGGGTCAAGCTGCGCGACCAGCAGCGCCTGGCGCACGGCGGCCTGGGGGAATATCCGAACGACTCGTTCGGCGACGAGGTGCCGCGGTCCGGCAACGCGTCCGGCGGCGGGCAGCCGGGCTGGGCGGTGCGCTGCGCGCCCGGCGGCCCGAACGACTACATCTACGTCATCGTCCAGCCCGCCGGCTGGACGCCGATCGCCGAGCTGATCGGCCGCCCGGAACTCGCCGACGACCCGGCCTGGAACACCCCGAAGGCGCGACTGTCCAAGCTGGACAAGATGTTCGCGCTGATCGAGGAGTGGACCGAGAAGCACACCAAGTGGGCGGTGATGGAGGAGCTGAACGCGCACAACATCCCGTGCGGCCCGGTGCTCTCCACCCGCGAGCTGATCGAGGACGACACCCTGCAGAAGCTCGGCTCGGTGGTGTCGGTGGAGCACCCGCAGCGCGGCGTCTTCAAGACCGTCGGCTGCCCGATCAAGCTGTCCGACTCACCCGTCGAGATCGAGCGGTCCCCGCTGCTCGGCGAGCACACCGAAGAGGTTCTCACCGAGCTCGGCTTCGCCGGTCGAACGGCCGAGCTGCGTGCGGCCGGCGCGATCTGAGGAGTCCGCATGTCAGAGCACGACAAACAGGCAGTGCAGCGCATCCTGGACAAGGCGGCGGCCGAGGGCCGGTCGTCGCTCACCGCGCCGGAGGGCCGCGAGGTCGCCGAGGCGTACGGCATCAGCACTCCCGCCGAAGGACTGGCCACCACCGCGGGCGAGGCCGAGGACCTGGCCCGGCGGATCGGCTTCCCGGTGGTCATGAAGATCGTCTCGCCGGACGTGCTGCACAAGACCGAGGCCGGGGGAGTGGTGGTCGGGGTCGGCAGCACGGCCGAGGTCGGCTGGGCGTACGAGAAGATCTTGGATTCTGTCGGACGGTACGACCCGGGCGCTGATGTGCACGGGGTGCAGGTCCAGAAGATGCTGAGCGGCGGACATGAGGTCATCGTCGGCGCGGTGATCGACCCGAGCTTCGGCAAGGTGGTCGCGTTCGGGCTCGGCGGCGTGCTGGTCGAGGTGCTCAAGGACGTCACGTTCCGGCTCGCGCCGGCCACCCGCGAGACCGCGGCCTCGATGCTCGACGGCATCGCCGCGGCCGAGATCCTGCGCGGCGTGCGCGGCGCCGAGCCGGCGAACCGCGACCTGCTGATCGACCTGATCGTCAACGTCTCCGAGCTGGTCACCGACTTCCCGCAGCTCGCCGAGGTGGACCTCAATCCGGTGCTGGCCACCGGCGACTCGGCGATCGCGGTGGACGTGCGGATCCTGATCGACGAGCACGCCGCCGAGCGCCCGGAGCAGTTCACCACCGCGGAGATCCTGGCCTCGATGAACCGCATCATGCGACCGTCCGCGGTGGCCGTGATCGGGGCCAGCGCCCAGGCCGGCAAGATCGGCAACTCGGTCATGAGAAACCTGGTCGACGGCGGGTACGCGGGCCGGATCTTCCCGATCAACCCGAAAGCCGACGAGATCCTCGGCCACCAGGCGTTCCCGAGCATCGCCGACGTCCCGGGCGACGTGGACGTGGCGGTCTTCGCGATCCCGGCCACGCTCGTGCCGGCGGCGCTCGACGAGGCCGGCGCCAAGGGGGTGGCCGGCGCGATCCTGATCCCGTCGGGCTTCGCCGAGACCGGCAACCAGGAGCTGCAGGACGAGGTGCTGGCCATCGCCCGCCGGCACGGCACCCGCATCCTCGGCCCCAACATCTACGGCTACTACTACACGCCGGAGAACCTGTCGGCGACCTTCTGCACGCCCTATGACGTGCGCGGCGGGGTGGCGCTGTCCTCGCAGAGCGGCGGCATCGGGATGGCCATCCTGGGCTTCAGCCGATCGACCGGCATGGGCGTCTCGGCGATCGTGGGGGTCGGCAACAAGGCCGACATCGACGAGGACGACCTGCTCACCTTCTTCGAGGCGGACGACAACACCAACCTGGTCGCCATGCATCTGGAGGACCTCAAGGACGGGCGCGCGTTCGCGGACACCGCCAAACGGGTCTCGGTGCGCAAGCCGATCGTGGTGCTCAAGGCCGGTCGCACCGATCAGGGCGCCAAGGCGGCCGGTTCGCACACCGGCGCGCTGGCCGGCAACGACAAGGTCTACGACGACATCCTGCGGGAGAGCGGGGTGATCCGGGCGCCGGGTCTCAACGACCTTCTGGAGTACGCCCGCGGCGTGCCCCTGCTGCCCGCCCCGCGGGGCGAGAACGTCGTGATCATCACCGGCGCGGGTGGTTCCGGGGTGCTGCTCTCCGACGCGTGTGTCGACAATGGACTGCACCTGATGGCGATCCCGCCCGACCTGGACGCCGCGTTCCGGGCCTACATCCCGCCGTTCGGGGCGGCCGGCAACCCGGTGGACATCACCGGCGGCGAGCCGCCTTCGACCTATCGCAACACGATCGCGCTCGGGCTCGCCGACGAGCGGGTGCACGCCCTGATCTTGGGTTACTGGCACACCATCGTGACCCCGCCGATGATCTTCGCCGAACTCGTCGTGGACGTGGTCTCGGAGTTTCGCGCCAAGGGCATCGACAAGCCGGTGGTGGCGTCGCTCTCCGGCGACGTCGAGGTGCAGGAGGCCGCCGAGTTCCTCTATCGCCACGGCGTCGTCGCCTATCCCTACACCACCGAGAAGCCGGTGGCGGTGCTCGGCGCGAAGTATCGCTGGGCCCGCGCGGCCGGTCTGATCACGCCGCGGTAGATCGCATCTCGCCGGCGGCCCAGCGGGCCGCCGGCCCGGCTTTCCGGCCGGTCCAGCTGTTCCGTTCGGAAGGCCGGTCCAGCTTTCCGGCCGGAAACGCAGAAAGCTGCCGCCCGGCGCGCCAACGCCGAACGGCAGCCAAGGAAGAACAGCCAGGTCTGGACTTTTCGGCTCGTCGCAGACCCACGCAACCCTGCCCTAAAAGGAGGTCCAGTCATGGTCTCGACACCAGACCGCCCACCTACCGGCAATCCTATCCCGGACGGCCCGTCCGGCAACGCGAGAAATGCCACAGCAAATGGCTACCGCGAAGTCGTTGACGGCAACGGCCGGGTCTATCGTCTCGGTGAGACCGACCGTGATCTGATGGGCCGTTCGCGCCGCTGGATGGTCTTCCTGCCGTGGGCGGCGATGATGGCGATCAGCTCTTCGGAATATGCCTTCACCTCCGCCGAGGAGACCCTTTCCGAAGCGCACGGCTGGCACGGCGCGCACATTTTCTGGCTGCTCGGCGTCTGGGTGTTCTTCCAGGCCGCGATCGCTTTCCCGACCGGCAAGCTGCGCGAGAGCGGACGCCTTTCGGCCCGGGCCGCGATGATGTGCGGCGCGATCGGCACGATTCTCGGCTACCTCGCGCTGGCCTATTCGCCACACGTGCTGCTGGCCTATGTGGGCTTCTCGGTCTTCGGCGGTCTGGGCGCGGGCATGGTCTATGCCACCTGCGTGAACATGGTCGGCAAGTGGTACCCCGAGCGCCGGGGCGGAAAGACCGGTTTCGTGAACGGCGGTTTCGCCTACGGGTCGGTGCCCTTCATCTTCATCTTCACCAATTACATGGACACCAGTAACTACGGCGGCGTGCTGGTCGCGACCGGCGTTTTCCTGGCGATCGCGGTGGCGGTCACCGGATTCTTCTTCAAGGACCCGCCGAAGAACTGGTGGCCCGCCAACGTCGACCCGTTGCAGGTGGCGGACGACCCCAAGGTGCGGCGGTCGCTGGCGAAGAACCCGCCCGCGGTGCGGCAGTTCACGCCGCGCGAGGCCGCCCGCACGCCGGTGCTCTATCTGATGTGGTTCAGCCTGCTGATGACGGCCGGCGTGAACATCTTCGGCATCGCGTTCCAGGTGCCGTTCGGCAAGGAGATGGGTTTCGCCGGCGGGATCGTGGCCCTGGCGATGAGCCTCAAGGCGGTGGTCAACGGCACCGGCCGCGGCGTGATCGGCTGGATCTCCGACCGGTACGGCCGCCGGCAGACGCTCACCATCGTCTGCTGGGTGCTCGGGCTGGCGCAGTTCGCCGTGTTCCTCTCCGGATCCATCGGCAACATGCCGCTGTTCCTGCTCGCGTCGATGATCTCCGGCTTCGGTGGCGGCGCCATCTTCCCGCTGTTCGCGGCGATGACCGCGGACTACTTCGGGGAGAACAACAACGCCTCCAACTACGGCATGGTCTACAGCTCCAAGCTCGTCTCCGGCCTGGTCGGGTCGGGGCTGGGTGCGGTGGTCGTGGCGGCCTGGGGATACGGCGGCGCGTTCCTGCTGGCCGGCTGCATCGGGCTGTTCACCGGCGCGCTGTCCTTCCTGCTCAAGCAGCCGGGCCGCAGCGACCTGGACGCCGACCTCCAGCGGGTGCCGATGGTCGTTTAGCGGTCCCCCTCCCGCGGCCGGATCGCCCCCGGTGGTCCGGCCGCGCCGTCCCAAATTCTCAGCGAAGGGAGTCGATACGTGCGGATCGCGGTTCTCGGCGCCGGAGCCATCGGCGCTTATGTCGGCGCGGCCCTGCACCGGGCCGGCGTCGAGGTGCATCTGGTCGCCCGCGGCGCGCACCTCGCCGCCATCCGCCGCGACGGCGTGCGGATTCGCAGCCCACGCGGCGACTTCACGGCCCGTCCCCGGGCCACCGACGATCCCGGCGAGATCGGCCCGGTCGACTTCGTGTTCCTCGGGCTCAAGGCCCACGCGTACGCATCGTCCGGCGCCCTGGTCGAGCCGCTCCTCGGACCCGGCACCGCGATCGTGGCCGCGCAGAACGGCATCCCGTGGTGGTATTTCCACGGCCTGACCGGGCACCCGCTGAACGGCCGGCGGATCGAGTCCGTCGACCCCGGCGGCGCCACCAGCGCGGTGCTCGACGTGCACCGGGCGATCGGCTGCGTCGTCTACTGCTCGACCGAGATCGAGAGCCCGGGCGTGATCCGGCACCTGGAGGGCACCCGGTTCTCGATCGGCGAGCCGGACGGCTCCTCGTCCGCCCGGTGCGCGGCGTTCAGCACGGCGATGGTGGCCGGCGGCCTGAAATGCCCGGTCGAGACCGACCTGCGCGACGACATCTGGGTCAAGCTGATGGGAAACGTCGCGTTCAACCCGCTCAGCGCTCTGACCAGGGCGACCCTGGCCGAGATGTGCGGGCACCCGGGCGCCCGCGACCTGGTCGCCGAGATGATGCGCGAGACGGTCGCGATCGCCACCGCGGCGGGTTGCCGGCCGTCCATCTCGATCGAGCGGCGCATCGACGGGGCCGCCCGGGTGGGGCACCATAAGACATCGACCCTGCAGGACCTGGAGGCGGGCAAGGAGCTGGAGCTCGAGGCGATCATCGGCGCGGTGGTGGAGCTGGCCGAGATGACCGGCGTTCCGGCCCCGACCCTGCGCAACGTGTACGCCGCCGTGGATCTGCTGGCTCGGAGTGCACGATGATGTGCGGAGGGGACTGGCGATGACCGACGCGGAGGGGTTCCGGCGCAAGGGCCGGCGGCGAGAGGCGGCCGCGCCCAGCCCGGCGTCCCTGGTCGACCCGGCCATCGCGATCCCGGTGCGCGAGGCCGTGGCCGCCTGCCGCGATCAGCGCGGCAACCTGATCCCGATCCTGCACGCCATCCAGGAACGCCTCGGGCACGTGCCGGCCGACGCCGTGCCGGTGCTCGCCGAGGAGCTCAACCTCTCCCGCGCCGAGGTGCACGGCGTGATCACCTTTTACCACGACTTCCGGGCCGCGCCACTGCTCGGCGCCCGGGTGCGGATCTGCCGCGCCGAGGCCTGCCAGTCGGTCGGCGCGGAGGAGCTGTTCGCCGAGGCGCCCGCGGTCTGCGGCCCGGCGGCCACCGTCGAGCAGGTCTTCTGCCTCGGCAACTGCGCGCTCGGCCCGTCGGTCCAGATCGACGGCCGGCTGCACGGCCGGGTCGACGCCGAGCGGTTGCGCACCCTGCTGGAGGCCCGCCCGTGACCACCGTCTTCGTGCCCCGCGACTCGGCCGCCCGCTCGGTGGGCGCCGACGAGGTCGCCGCCGCGCTGCAGGTGCACGACCCCGGGCTGCGGATCGTGCGCAACGGCTCGCGCGGCCTGCTCTGGCTCGAGCCGCTGGTCGAGGTGGAGACCCCGGCCGGGCGGGTGGGTTTCGGCCCGGTGACGCCCGCCGACGTGCCGGGACTGCTGGCGGCGCTGCGCGACGACGCCGAGCACCCGCTGCGCATCGGGCTGGTCGAGGAGCATCCCTGGCTGGCCGGGCAGCAGCGGGTCACGTTCGCCCGGATGGGCCGCACGGATCCGCTGTCGCTGGACGACTACCTCGCCGGCGGAGGCATGGCGGGCCTGCGCAAAGCGCGGGAGATGACGCCGGCTGAGGTGGTCGCCGAGGTGACCGACTCCGGGCTGCGCGGGCGCGGCGGCGCGGGCTTCCCGGCGGGCATCAAGTGGAAGACCGTGCTCGAGGCGGCGGGCGAGCTGAAGTTCGTCTGCTGCAACGCCGACGAGGGCGACAGCGGCACCTTCGCGGACCGGATGATCCTCGAGGGCGACCCGTTCGTGCTGGTCGAGGGCATGGCGATCGCGGCCCATGCGGTCGGCGCCACCGAGGGCTACATCTACATCCGGTCGGAATATCCGGACGGCGTCGAGACGATGCGGCAGGCGATCGAGCTCACCCGCACGGAGCTGGACGGGTTCCGGCTGGAGGTGCGGGTCGGGGCCGGCGCGTACATCTGCGGCGAGGAGACCTCCATGCTGGAAAGCCTGGAGGGCAAGCGGGGCCAGGTGCGGGCCAAGCCGCCGATCCCCGCGCTCGAGGGCCTGTTCGGCGAGCCGACCGTGGTGAACAACGTGCTGACTCTGGCCACCGTGCCGAGCATCCTGGCCGACGGCGCCGAGGCCTATGCGGCGCTGGGCGTCGAACGCTCCCGCGGCACCCAGGTCTTTCAGCTCGGCGGGAACGTGCTGCGCGGCGGGATCGTGGAGACCGCGTTCGGCATCACGCTCGGCGAGCTGGTCAACGGCTACGGCGGCGGCACCCGCTCCGGCCGGCCGGTGCGCGCGGTGCAGGTCGGCGGACCGCTGGGCGCCTACCTGCCGGAGTCGATGTTCCACCTGCCGATGGACTACGAGGCGTTCGCCAAGGTCAACGCGATGGTCGGGCACGGCGGCATCGTGGTCTTCGACGACCGCGTGGACATGGCCGCGCAGGCCCGGTTCGCGTTCGAGTTCTGCGCCGCCGAGTCCTGCGGCAAGTGCACCCCATGCCGGGTCGGCGCGGTCCGCGGCGTCGAGGTGATCGACCGCATCCGGGCCGGCCACGAGCGTGACCGCAACCTGGTGGTGCTCGAAGACCTCTGCGAGCTGATGACCGACGGATCCCTGTGCGCGATGGGCGGGCTCACCCCGATGCCGGTCCGCAGCGCGCTCACCCACTTCCCGGACGACTTCGAGGCGAGGCAGCCATGACGCTTCTGACGGAACCCGATTTCGGCACTCCGGCGCGCAAGGGGCCGGCGACCGTCGACGTGGAGGTGAACGGCCGGCGGATCGCGGTGCCCGAAGGCACGTCGGTGCTGCGGGCGGCGAGCGAGGCGGGCGTCTCGATCCCCAAGCTCTGCGCCACCGACAGCCTGGACGCGTTCGGCTCGTGCCGGCTCTGCCTGGTGGAGATCGACGGCCGGCGTGGCACCCCGGCGTCGTGCACCACGCCGGTCGCACCGGGGATGGTGGTGAACACCGAGTCGCCCAAGCTGGAGAGGTTGCGCCGCGGGGTGATGGAGCTCTACCTCTCCGATCACCCCCGCGACTGCATGGACGGCACCTGCGAGCTGCACGACCTGGCCGGCACGGTCGGCCTGACCGACATCCGGTACGGCGACGACGGCGCCAACCACCGCGACGCCCCGGTCGACCGCAGCAACCCGTACTTCGACTTCGATCCGTCCCGCTGCATCGCCTGCTCGCGGTGCGTGCGGGCCTGCGACGAGGTGCAGGGCACCTTCGCGCTGGCCATCGAGGGCCGCGGCTTCGACTCCAAGGTCTCGGCCGGCGGCGGCGACTTCCTGGAGTCCGAGTGCGTGTCCTGCGGCGCGTGCGTGCAGGCCTGCCCGACGGACAGCCTGCTGGAGCGATCCGTGGTGGAGCTCGGCATGCCGACCCGCTCGGTCGTCACCACCTGCGCATACTGCGGGGTGGGCTGCTCGTTCAAGGCCGAGCTGAAGGGCGACGAGCTGATCCGGATGGTGCCGTACAAGGACGGCGGCGCCAACGAGGGGCACTCCTGCGTCAAGGGCCGGTTCGCGTACGGCTATGCCAGTCACCCCGACCGCCAGCTCAAGCCGATGGTCCGCGACCGGATCACCGACCCGTGGCGGGAGGTCGAGTGGGACGAGGCGATCGGCACCGTGGCGAGCCGGATGCGCGACATCCAGCAGCGGCACGGCGCCGGCGCGATCGGCGCGATCTCCTCGTCGCGATGCACCAACGAAGAGGTCTTCACGGTGCAGAAGATGGTCCGCGCCGCGTTCGGCAACAACAATGTGGACACCTGCGCGCGGGTCTGCCATTCGCCGACCGGCTACGGCCTCAAGCAGACCTTCGGCGAGTCGGCCGGCACCCAGGACTTCAAGTCGGTGGCCGAGGCCGACGTGATCGTGGTGATCGGCGCCAACCCGACCGACGGGCACCCGGTCTTCGCGTCCCGGATGAAGCGCCGGCTGCGCGAGGGCGCCCAGCTGATCGTGATCGACCCGCGCCGCATCGACCTGGTCCGCTCGCCGCACATCGAGGCGGCATACCACCTGCCGGTGCGCCCCGGCACCAACGTCGCGGTGGTCAACGCGATGGCCCACGTGGCGGTGACCGAGGGCCTGGTGGACCGCGAGTTCGTGGCCGAGCGCTGCGAGGACTACGAGGGGTGGGCGAGCTTCATCGCCGATCCCGAGCACAGCCCGGAAGCGGTCGAGGAGATCACCGGTGTGCCCGCCGCCGACCTGCGCGCGGCCGCCCGGCTCTATGCCACCGCCCGGAACGGCGCGATCTACTACGGCCTCGGCGTGACCGAGCACAGCCAGGGCTCGACCATGGTGATGGGCATGGCGAACCTGGCGATGGCGTGCGGCAACATCGGCCGCGACGGCGTCGGGGTCAACCCGCTGCGCGGGCAGAACAACGTGCAGGGTTCCTGCGACATGGGCTCGTTCCCGCACGAGCTGCCCGGTTACCGGCACGTCTCGGACGACGCGGTCCGCGGCGTCTTCGACAACCTGTGGGGCAGCGCCATCCCGAGCGAGCCCGGCCTGCGCATCCCCAACATGTTCGACGCGGCGATCCACGGCACCTTCCACGGCCTGCTGGTGCACGGCGAGGACATCGCCCAGTCGGACCCCAATCTGCGGCACGTGTCCGCGGCGCTGACCAGCATGGAGCTGGTCGTGGTGCAGGACCTCTTCCTCAACGAGACGGCCAAGTTCGCGCACGTCTTCCTGCCCGGCGCGTCCTTCCTGGAGAAGGACGGCACGTTCACCAACGCCGAGCGCCGGATCAACCGGGTGCGCGCGGTGATGCCGCCGAAGACCGGCAAGCACGAGTGGCAGATCTTCTGCGAGATCGCCACCGCGATGGGCTACCCGATGAGCTACCGGCACCCGGGCGAGATCATGGACGAGATCGCCTCGGTCACGCCCACCTTCGCCGGGGTCTCCTTCGAGGTGCTCGACAAGCTGGGCAGCGTCCAGTGGCCGTGCAACGAGCTGACGCCCGAGGGCACCCCGGTGATGCACACCGACACGTTCACCCGGGGCAAGGGCAAATTCATGCCGACCGCGTACGTGCCGACGGAGGAGCGCACCACCCGCCGCTTCCCGCTGGTGCTGACCACCGGCCGGATCCTCAGCCAGTACAACGTCGGGGCGCAGACCCGGCGCACGGGCAACGTCGCCTGGCACCCCGAGGACCTGCTCGAGGTGCACCCGCACGACGCCGAGGATCGCGGCATCACCGACGGCGACCTGGTCACGCTGGCCAGCCGGGTGGGCGAGACCACGCTGCGCGCGAAGATCTCCGACCGGATGCCGGTGGGCGTCGTCTACACCACCTTCCACCACCCGGTGACCGGCGCCAACGTGGTCACCACCGAGCACTCCGACTGGGCCACCAACTGCCCGGAGTACAAGGTGACCGCCGTGCAGGTCGCCCTCGCCCAGCCGATGGTGCGGCACGCGACCGAGGACTCCACCGCTCTGCCGGTGCGGGCCGTGCACGGCCCCACCACCACCCTTGTCCGGTCTGAAGGCAGAACCTGATGGCCGGAACCGTGCCGGCGGAACAGCGCATGATCAACGACATTTCGCGCCAGTTCCGCCACCTGCCGCCCGGTGAGGCCGCGGAGGCGATCGCCGCCCACGTCCGCCGTTTCTGGGACCCACGCATGCGGGCCCGGCTGCGGGCGCTCGCCGACGACGAGGCAACGCCCCTGGACCCGCTCGCCGTCGAGGCGGCCAAGCTGGTCCGCTGACCCTCCCCGCTCCTCCGGGCTGTTTTTCGGCGACTGTATGCTAAAACCCGCAACCAGCAGGTATCGCGGCCGGAGGGCACATGAGCGACATCCCGACGACGGCCAAGCGGGCGCGCGCCGCCCGCCAGCCCCTCGAGCGGCCGGTGCCGTTGCGGCAGGCGGTCACCGACGTGATCGCCGACATGATCATCAACGGCGAGCTCCAGCCCGGCGAACACCTCGTCGAGCAGGAGCTCGCCGCCCAGCTCGGGGTCAGCCGCCAGCCGGTGCGCGAGGCGCTGCAGCGGCTGCACGCCGAGGGCTGGGTCGACCTGCGGCCGGCGCTCGGGGCGTTCGTCCACACGCCCACCCCGGAGGAGGCCGACCAGCTGCTCGGCGCCCGCTCGCTGCTGGAGGCCGAGTCGGCCCGGCTGGCCGCGCTCAACGCGACGCCGGAGACCGTCGAGCAGCTGTGGAAGCTGCAGGCGACCGGTGAGGCGGCGCTGGCGAAGGACGACGAGGCCGGCATGGTCGCCGCCAACGCGGCCCTGCACCAGCAGATCCTGGCGATGTCCGCCAACAAGATCATGTCCGAGCTGATCGGCATGGTCGACAGGCGGGTGCGGTGGTACTACCGGCCGATCGCCCGCGCCCGCGGCAAAGAGGCCTGGGACGAGCACCGCGAGCTGATCGAGGTGATCGCGGCCGGCAACGGCCGCAAGGCCGGCGACCTGATGCGCAAGCACACCGAGCGCACCCGCAAGATCTATGAGCAGCGCGCCGCCGAGTGAACACGGGGCAGCGCGAACGGTCGCGCTGCCCTAACCTTCCCGACCGTGGGAATTCTGAGCAAAATCATTGAATGGCGCACGAGGATCTTCCTCTGGATCGGCCTCCCGGTCATCGCCGTCATGGGCATCCTCTATGGAGCTTTCGACCTCGCGCCGGCCTGGCAGGCGCACAACGGCAGCGGCACGGTCGGCACCTTCACCGCGACGCGCGAGGAGTGCGGCCGGCGGTCGTGCACGCTGCACGGCACGTGGGCGGCGGCCGACGGCAGCGAGCGGCGCGACGACGTCGTGCTCTATGACGAGCCGGACACGCTCGGCGCCGGAAACACCGTCGAGGCACGGGATTCCGGCGCGCGCAACGGTGTCTTCGCCACCGCCGGCGGCTCGACCTATCTGCTGATCAGCGGCATCGTGGCCGGCGGGGTGGTGGCGCTGGTCGCCTGGGTGTTCGTGATCCGCAACGCGTTCCGCAAACGGAAGGCCAAGGAAGCGGTCCCCGCCTGAGGCTCCCGGTGTTGCGTCTATGTAGGCAGAGCGGCTCTGCCTACCTAAACGCAACACCCCGCCGCGGCCGGCTACTTGTACATCGTCTGGTTCATCGTGCCGGGCGCGTAGGCGTCCGGGTCCACCCATACGTTGATCAGCGACGGCAGCCCCGACTCGCGCGCCCGCCGCAACGCCGGCCCGATGTCCGCCGCGTCGCGCACCTCCTCGCCGTGCCCGCCGAGCATCTCGGCGAACTTGTCGTAGTGCACGTCGCCCAGCGTGTTGCCGACCCGCTCGCGCGCCGACCCGTATTTGGCCTTCTGGCCATAGCGGATCTGGTTCATCGACGAGTTGTTGCCGACCACGCCGACGAACGGCAGCCCGAACCGGACCATGGTCTCGAAGTCCCAGCCGGTGAGGCTGAACGCGCCGTCACCGAAGAGGCAGACCACCTCCTGGTCGGGTCGTGCGTACTTCGCCGCCATCGCGAACGGCACGCCCACCCCGAGCGTGCCCAGCGGACCCGGGTCCATCCAGTGACCGGGCGCCTTCGGCTGCACCACCCCGCCCGAGAACGTCACGATGTCCCCGCCGTCGCCGATGAAGATCGAGTCCTCGGTGAGGAACTCGTTGATCTCGTGGGCCAGGCGCAGCGGGTGGATCGGGGAGGCGTCGGAGAGCTGGCGGGGGAGACGCTTCTGATATGCCGCCGTCTCCTCGGCACGCAACTCGTCGAACCACGCCTTGCGGTCGGCCGAGCCGTTGCTGATACGTCCGGTCGCGGCCTGTGTCACGGCCGCCAGCACCGCGCCGGGGTCGCCGACGATGCCCAGGTCGACGTCGCGGTTCTTTCCGACCGTACGGTAATCCATGTCGATCTGGACCACCGTCGCACCTTGCGGAAGCCGCCTGCCGTAACCCATCCGGAAGTCGAACGGCGTCCCCACGATGATGATCAGGTCGGCGTTGTTGAACGCATAGCGCCGGGACAGGTGGAAGTGATGCGGGTCGCCGGGAGGCAGACTGCCGCGCGCGGCGCCGTTCATGAAGGCGGGCACGTTGAGCGTGCGCACCAGCTCGACCGCGGCGTCGGTGCCCCGGCCGGTCCACACCTGGGTGCCGAGCAGAATGGCCGGCTTCTTCGCCCGCACGATGAGATCGGCGAGTCGCTGAACGTCGGCCGGATCCCCGGCGCTTCTGGTGCTCGCGCGATACCGCCCCGGCGCCGGGATCGTGCAGTCGGCCAGCGCCACTTCCGCGTCGAGCACGTCGCGCGGAATCTCCAGGAAGGACGGTCCGGGGGCGCCGTTGTAGCACTCGCGGAACGCCATCGAGACCATGTCGGCGCTGCGCGTGGTGTGCGGCACGGTGGCCGCGAACTTGGTGATCGGCGTCATCATGTCGACGTGCGGCAGGTCCTGCAGCGAGCCCATCCGGTGCTGGCTCAGCGCACCCTGGCCGCCGATCAGCAGCATCGGGCTCTCCGCGCGGAAGGCGTTGGCCACCCCGGTGACCGCGTCCGTGGTGCCGGGACCGGCGGTCACCACGGCCACCCCGGGCTTGCCGGTGATCCGGGCGTATCCGTCGGCGGCGTGCGCGGCGACCTGCTCGTGCCGTACGTCGACCACGTCGATGCCCTCGTCCACGCATCCGTCGTAGATGTCGATGATGTGACCGCCGCAGAGAGTGAAGATCACGTCGACACCCTCGGCCTTCAGCGCCTTGGCCACCAGGTGTCCGCCGGAGATGCGGTCCGGATCCTGGCTGGGTCGGCGGAGGATCTTGTCCGCGGACGACTCGGCGGCTGTCTGTGTCATGGTTCCCTCCACGGAGAGATTGAAGACTGCATACCGTATGCCGCCATCCTCGCCGATGCCGCAATCAGTGTCCAGTCGTTCGTAGACCACATATCGCATACAGTATGGTCGGCGGGACAGAACCTAGACGGCGATTATTGTCGTCAAGCAACTCGGCACGAGACCAGTCCCGACGTCAAGTTCCTGACGAGACGGTCTGCGTGACCGGTCGGGTCAGAACTCGCGGACGGCGTCGATCGCGGTGCCGTGCGGGGTGTTCGCCTCTCGTTCGATCATGATCTCGACCAGCACCGGGCGGCTGATCCGGGCGGCCTCCTTGCGGGCCCACTCGATCGTTTCCCGGATGTCGCCCGGCTCGAAGACCCGCCGTCCCGCACACCCGTACGCTTCCATGATCTTGACGTTGTCCGACCCGAACGTGTCGTAGTGGATGTCCACCTCGAAGTTCATGTCGTAGCCGATCGACGCCTGCCGGATCAGGCCCAGGTACTCGTTGTTCAGCATGATCAGCACGAACGGCACGTCATATTGCGCCGCCACCGCGAGTTCCTCGACCAGGAATTGGAAGCTGTAGTCGCCGACCACGCCGACCACCTCCGCGTCCGGCGCCGCCTTCTTCACGCCGATCGCCGCCGGGATCTCCCAGCCCAGCGGCCCGGCCTGCCCGCACACCTGGTAACGCCGCGGCTCGTGCACGCGCTGATGCTGGCCGCCCCAGATCTGGTAGAGCCCGATCGCGGTGACGAAGTAGGTCTCGGGTCCGAAGATCTCGTTGATCTCCTTGTAGACCCGCGGCGCCTTCACCGGCACGGTGTCGTAGTCCTCGCGCCGGGTCAGCGTCCGCTTCAGTTCGTCGATCCGGGCGAGCCACCCGGCAGAGTCGCACCGCGCCGGCCGCCGCCGGGCCGCCGCGAGCAGTTCGCGCAGGAAGATCCGGGCGTCCGACACCACCCCGAGGTCCGGCCCGAAGACCTTGCCGATCTGGGTCGGCTCGACGTCCACGTGGATGAACCGCCGGTCGCCGCGGTAGACGTCCAGCGCCCCGGTGTGCCGGTCACCGAACCGAGCGCCGACCGCGAGCACCACATCGGACTCCAGGAAGGACGCGTTCCCGTACCGTTGGGAGGTTTGAATCCCGGTCATGCCGGCGTGCAGCGGATGGTCGTCGTCGAGCGCGCCCTTGCCCATCAGCGTGACCTGCACCGGCACGCGCAGATGCTCGGCCAGCTCGCGCAACTCGGGCGCCGCGTCCGCCAGGATCACCCCGCCGCCGGCCAGGATCAGCGGGCGTTCGGCCTCCAGCAGCATGTCCAGCGCGCGTTCCACCCGCGGCAGATGCGGCCGAACCGGGACGATCGGCAGCGGTGCGTCCACAGTGGTGTCCCATTCGATCAGTTCCTTCTGCACGTCCACCGGCAGGTCGATGAGCACCGGCCCGGGTCGTCCGGACCGCGCGATCTGGAACGCCTTGCGGAAGATCCAGGGCACCTGCGCGGCCTCCTTGACCTGCACCGCCCATTTGCACACCGGCGCCGCGATCGCCACGATGTCGACCGCCTGGAACGCCTCCTGGTGCAGCTTCGACGACACGGCCTGGCCGGTGATGCAGAGGATCGGCACGGAGTCGGCCTGCGCGGTGTAGAGCCCGGTGATCATGTTGGTGCCGGCCGGTCCGGAGGTGCCGATCGCGACGCCGACCTTGCCGGTGGTCCGCGACCAGCCGTCGGCCATGTGGGTGGCGCCCTCCTCGTGACGCACGATGAGGTGCTCGACGCCGCCGTCCACCTCCAACGCGTGATAGAGCGGCAGAATGGCGGCGCCGGGACAGCCGAAGACCGTGCGGACCCCTTCCGAGCGGAGAATCTGCACGACGGCCTGCATGACGGGGATCCGAGGCATGACAAAACCCTTTCTCCGGTACGGACGGAAGCCACCACTGTTGCCTCGAGGTGTGCAGAGCGGCTCTGCCTACCCATACGCGACAGCCGTGCGGTCAGGGGCGGCCGGACAGGGCCGCGGTCACGGTGAGCAGGGCGGAATGGTCGTCGCCGCCATGGCCCATCGCTCGGGCCGCGGCCACCAGTTGCGCCGTCAGTCCGGCCAGTGGCAGCGCCACGCCGGCCCGCCGGGCGGCGTCCAGCACGATGCCCATGTCCTTGTGGTGCAGGTCGATCCGGAAGCCCGGCGCGAACTCCCGCGCCACCATCGACTCGCGCTTGAGTTCCAGGATGCGGCTCCCGGCCAGCCCGCCGGCCAGCACGTCCAGCCCGGCGCGCGGGTCCACCCCGGACGCCTCGAGCAGCACGATCGCCTCGCTCACCAGGCCGAAGATGCCGGCCACGACGAGCTGATTGGCGGCCTTCACGACCTGGCCGGCACCGTGGCCGCCGACGTGCACGATGGTGCGGCCGAGCACCTCCAGGATCGGCCGGGCGAAGGCGACGTCGTCCTCCGCGCCACCGACCATGATGGACAGTGTTGCTTGCTTGGCGCCCACCTCGCCGCCGGAGACCGGCGCGTCCAGCACCCGGATCCCGCGTTCGGCGCCGGCCGCGGCCACCGCGATCGAGGTCTCCGGCCGAATCGTGCTCATGTCGATGACCAGCGTGCCCGGCTTGGCGGCGGGCAGCAGTTCGGCGGCGACCGCCTCGACGTGCGGATGGTTGGGCAACATGGTGATGACGACCTCGGCGCCGCGGGCCGCGTCCGCCACGCTCGCCGCCGCACGACCACCGAGCTGGGCGAGCGTCGCGACCGGCGCCGGCTGCACATCGAAACCCGCGACCTGATGCCCGGCGGCGATCAGATGGCTGGCCATCGGACCACCCATGATGCCGAGCCCGATGAACCCGATCGCCGTCATGCCGACATCCCCATGCCAGTCCGGCCCAAGCCGCCCGCCGCACCGCCGCCGCCCGCCGAGGCCGACGACCCGCTCGCTGCGTTGACGCCGCCCGCCGAGGCCGACGACCCGCCCGTCGAGGCCGACGACCCGCCCGCCGCGCCGAAGCCCCCTGGCCGGCCGGAACCGCCTGCCCACCCCAAGCCGCTCAGCCAGCCAAAGCTCTCCACAGTCGGGCTGCTGGGCACGTACTCGATTCCGATGTGCCCGTCGTAACCGTTCGCCACCAGGCGCTGGACCGTGCCGATCAGGTCGAGCGATCCGGTGCCGGGCTCGTGCCGCCCAGGCGCGTCAGCGATCTGCACGTGCCCGATCCGCGAAGCCAGCCCGGGCAGCGCCGCCAGGTCATCGCCGTTGACCGCCAGATGGTAGAGGTCGGCGAGCAGCCGCAGCTCGTCCCGCCGGGGCAGCCGGTCGATCACCGCGAGCGCGTCGGCGGCCTTGCGCACCGGATAGCGCGGCATCCCGCTGAGCGGCTCGATCAGCACCTGCGCGTCGATCCGCGCGGCGGCTTGCGCGGCGTGCGCGAGCGCCTCGATCGCGATGTCGTCCTGGCGCCCGGGGTCGACGCCGGGCAGCCGGTTGCCATAGAGCGCGTTGAACGACCGGCAGCCGGTGCGCACCGCGATGCCGACGGCCACGTCGACGCCGTCCAGGAATTCGCGGGTGCGCCCCGGCCAGGACACCAGTCCCCGGTCGCCGGCCGGCATGTCGCCGGCGAAGAAATTCACACAGATGAGGCGTACGCCGGCGGCGCCGATCGCCTCGACGAAGCGGTCGACCTCGGCCGAGGGCGGCGTGGCAGTGCCGAACGGCCACCAGAACTCGACCGCGTCGAACCCGGCGGCGCGCGCGGCGGCGGGCCGATCGAGCAGCGGCAATTCGGTGAAGAGCAGGGAGAGGTTGACGTCGTACCGCAGCGGCGTGTCCGTCATCCCAGTATCCTGTATGCAGTATGGAAGGGTGTCAAGAAGGGGCCGCCCGGCGCAGCGAGAGGCGGCGTTGCTACTGAATGAACGCTCCGAGTGCGGCGGCGACCTCATCCGGTCTGTCCTCGGGCAGGAAGTGCCCGGCCGCGCCGACCGAGGCCACGGTCAGGGCGGGCAGCGCGGCCCGGCACATCGCCACCGTTCCGGCGGTGACGATCGCGCCCGGCTCGCCATGCAGCAGCAGCTTCGGCACCGGCGAGGTGGTCAGGTTCGCCCAGCCCAGACGCAGGGTCTCGGCGGCCGCCGCGGGTTCGCCACCGACCGGGATCTGCCGCGCCCAGCGCAGCAGCGGCAGCCGTGCCGACTCGTCCGGATAGGGCCGCCGGTAGACCTCCAGGTCGGCCGCCGTCAGCGCGGGCGCCGCGGCGGGCAGCAGCGTGTCGACGAAGAAGTTCTCGGTCAGCGCCATCCGCTCGCCGTCGCCGGGCGTCCGCAACCGGCGGAACAGCTCACGCCCGCCCTTGTCGAAGTCGTCCCAACCGGCCAGCGGGCGCAGGTGACCCTCCATCATGGCCAGTCCGGCGATCCGGTCCGGATGCCGGCGCAGCAGATCCAGGCCGATCGCGACACCCCAGTCGTGGGCCACGAGCACGATGCCGGTCAGCTTCAGCGCCTCGACGAAGGCCTCCACGTGCGCGATGTGGTCGGCCAGCGAATAGTCGATCGGCGGCTTGCCCGAGTCGCCCATGCCGATCAGGTCGAGCGCGATGCGCCGGCGGCCCGCGCCGACCCGCGGCAGGATGCGGCGCCACAGGTACGACGAAGTGGGGTTGCCGTGCAGGAAGAGCACCGGCGGCCCGGCGCCCGCTTCCTCGCGGTAGTGCAGCGTCGTGCCGAGCACCGCGACCCGGCCCATCACACGCCCGCCGGCACGTTGCTGGCCAGGGGGTCGCAGAGCAGGGCCTCGAAGGCGAGCTCGGCCGCGCCGACCAGCGTGGTGTCGTCGCCCAGCGCCGGCACGCAGAGCCGCACCCGCTCGCGGGACACCGGCAGCACGTGATTGGCGATCCGCTCGCGCACCCGGTCGGCGGCGGCCAGGTAGACGTCGCTCATCGCGCCGCCGAAGATCAGCAGCGCCGGGTTGAACAGGTTGATCAGGTTGGCCACGCCGATGCCCAGCCAGTCGCCGACGCTGCGCACGGCCGCGGCCGCCCGTTCGTCGTGGGCCGCGTCCGCGATCACCGACTGCACCGAGCCGCGCCCGATCTGACCGGCCGGGCGCCCGGCCGCCGCCAGCAGCGCCCGCTCGCCGACCTCGGCCTCCAGGCAGCCCCGCGCACCGCACGAGCAGGGCCGTCCGTCATAGGGGTTGACCAGCATGTGCCCGAGCTCGCAGCCGTATCCGCCGTCGCCGTCGAGCAGTTCGTCGCCGACGATGATGCCGCCGCCGACGCCCACGTCACCGTGCAGATAGATCAGGTTGCGCACGCCCGCGCCGGCGCCCCGGACGTGCTCGGCCCGAGCTCCGAGGTGGGCCTCGTTGCCGACCGCCACCGGCAGCCCGAGGCCGAGGCGGCGGCTCAGTTCGGCGCCGAACGCCTGATCCACCCAGCCCAGGTCGGGGCCGTAGCGGACCATGCCGTCCTGGCGCCGGATCATGCCGCAATAGGAAGCTCCGACGCCTGCGCAGACGGTGCCGGCCGGGGCTTCGCGCAGGAGCTCCGTACCCATCTCGGCGAGCTTGGCGACGACCACCTGGAGGTCCGCACCGGCCCGGGAACGCGCAGCGGTCCTCCGGGCCACGACCTCGCCGCCGAGCGCGACCCGCGCCGCGACCAGGCGATCCACCGCGACGTCGAAGGCCAGCGCGAACACCCGGTCGGCGGCCGGCGCGACCACCAGCGAGGGACGACCGACCCGGCCGGACTCCAGCGGGACGTGCTCGCGGACCAGACCGGCCCGCGCCAGCCGGGCGGTCAGCGCCAGGATGGTGCTGCGATTGACGCCCATCCGCGCGGCCAGATCGGAGCGCGTGAGGCCGCCGGACACGTGCACGTGTCGCAGCAGCACCCCTTCGGCCCCGGGCATGGCCTGACGATACGACGACAAGGCCCAGGAAAGGACCTTGCGAATTCAGGAGCCGGTGTACGCCTCGAACGACCGGTCCGCCATGCCGCGGGCGATCCCGGGGTCACTGCCGCTCGCCACGTCGGCGTCGAACCAGGCCTCGCTGCTCAGCCGCAGGAACTCGCGGCCCTCGTCGGAGACCAGGAAGCCGGCGGCCGCCACCGGATTCAGAGGCTCCTGTGGGCTTTGCAGGTGCCGCGCCAGCCCCATCAGGCCCATGTCCCAGCCGAGGCCGGTGGCGCCCGGGCCGAACTGATCCCAGAACTCGGTGGGGACGTGCGCCACGTGCTCCAGCTCGAACCGGGTGTGCTCGCCGCCCTCCGGGGTCAGGCGCACGGTGATCCAGCTGACGTTGCCGTCGAATTCCCAGGTGGCCTCGAACTGCCGAGGCCTGTCACAGCGGGTGATCGTGCCGCCGGCGTTGCCTTCGAGCTGGTAGCGGCCGCCCTCGGCCAGGTCGCCGGTGATCGGCAGGAACCAGCGTGGGATCCGCTCGGCCGAGGTGACCGCCTCCCACAGGTCGTCGAGGCCGGTCGGATAGACCTGGCTGATCGTGGCGACGTGCGCCTCGCCGCTCTCGCGCGTTCGGTTGCCGACGGTGCGGTGGACGCTGCTGATCTGCTGCTTGGCGTCAAACATCGAAATCCTCGCTTTTCTGCACGTTTCGCTCCACGGTCGGGCGCCGCTCGCGTTTGCCCCGCGCGACCTCGGTGGCCAGCGCGTCCAGGTGCGGCGCCCAGAAGTGGCGGAAGCGGCTGAGCCACTGGTCGGCCTCGCGCAGCGCGGTGTCGTCGACCGCGTAGAGGCGGCGTGTGCCTTGTGGACGGACGGTCGCGAAGCCGTTGTCCCGCAACACCCGCAGGTGCTGTGAGACGGCCGGCTGGGTGATGCCGAACTCGGCTCGGATGACCTCGGTGACCGCGCCGGAGGACTGCTCGCCGTCGGCCAGCAGCTCCAGAATGCGGCGCCGGATCGGGTCGCCGAGGACATCGAACGCATGCACGGACGCCACAGTATCAGTCACGTCTTATATAAGACAAGCCTGACTGAGCTGTTCGGCCGGGGTTGCGACCGGTACCAACGTCTTGATTATCTGCCGTGTGGATCACAGAGTTATGCAGATCGCGGTGCGTGCAGGCAGGATGCATCCCGACATCTCGACGTAAGGGGAACTCGGTAATGGCGGAGATCCATCACCTGAGTCATGGATGGGTGACGCCCACCGTCAGCTACACGCTGTCAGTCCTCGGCTCGCTGCTCGGTCTCACCTGCGCCGTGCGGCTGCGTCAGGCGCCGCCCGGGGGTGGCCGCATCTGGTGGCTGAGCCTCGCCGCGGTCGCGATCGGCGGCACCGGCATCTGGACCATGCACTTCGTCGCGATGCTCGGCTTCGACGTGGTGGGCACCCCGATCCGCTACGACATCGGCCTGACCGCGGCCAGCGCGATCATCGCGGTGGTGTCGGTCGGTCTCGGCCTGTCCATCGCGCTGCTCGGCTCGGGCGCGCGGCACCTGCGCATCATCGTCGGCGGCGCGCTGGCCGGCCTGGGCGTGGCGGCCATGCACTACACCGGCATGGCGGCGATGCGGCTGGACGGCGAGATCGACTACAGCGTCACCCGGGTCGGGCTGTCCCTCGGCATCGCCGTGGTCGCCGCGATCGTGGCGCTCTGGCTGACGGTGACCGTGCGCAAGCCGCTGGTCATCCTGATCTCCGCGATGATCATGGGGGTCGCGGTCAACGGCATGCACTTCACCGGCATGTCCGCGATGTCGGTGCGCATCGAGCCGGCGGTGGTGCCCCTCTCCGGCGCGACCGCGTCGCAGCTGATGATCCCGATCGGCCTGGCCGTGGTGTTCGGCGTGCTCGGGCTGATCTATTCGCTGATGGCGGCGCCGACCGAGGAGGACCGCGCGGGCCTGGCATACATGGCGGCGCGACAGGAGGCGGTCGCGCCGGCGCCGGTCCCGGCCCAGCGGCAGCCCTTCGGCGGACCGCGGGAGCAGCCGGCTCAGCGACCGCAGCCGCAGCAGCCCGCGCCGCCGCCGGTGGCGTCGGCTCGGCCCGGCAGCGGTCCCGGCCTGGGCGAGCGACTCAACTCGCTGCAGCATGACCTGGCGGCCGACCCGGGCGCCGAGCACCCACCGCCGCCGCGGATCCCGGGCGAGCGGGCGCCGCTGAAGCGCCGGATGCCCACCTCGGACAGCAGTTGGACCTTCCGCGACCGGGCCGAGAAGTAGCACCGGCCGGCGAGCACGTTCGGCGGGGCGGCGGAGCGATCCGCCGCCCCTCTGTCATTGGTCACCCTCCGTAAGGATGAGAGGGTTGGCCTTGCGGATGATGACGCTGCGTGATTGCTGACGGACCATCGGAAGGGACGGCAGCGACTCCCGGACTGCCGCTCGACGTCTAGGTGGTCGCATGTTCCCGGATCAGTCGCCCCCGTCGCTCCCGGCCGTCGGCATCCTCGGCACGGGGTCCTATCTCCCGTCCCGCGAGGTGACCAACGCCGAGCTAGCCACCCTGGTCACAGGCGCTGACCCGGACTGGGTGGCGAGAAAGACGTTGATCGAGGCACGCCGGTTCGCGGCCGCCGACGAGGCCGCCTCGGACCTCGCGGCGAAGGCCTCGATTCCCGCCCTGGAGGCCGCCGGGATCACCGCCGCGGACCTCGACTACCTCATCGTCTCCACCAGCACCGGTGACTCTCCGCAACCACCGACGTCAACGATCGTCCAGGATCTGATCGGCGCCGACCGGGCCGCCTGCTTCGACATCAACGTGGTGTGCGCCGGCTTCGTGTTCGGCCTGGCGCTGGCCCGCAGCCTGGTCGCCACGCAGCCGGACGCGAAGGTGCTCGTGGTCGCCTCGGACGTCTACTCCCGCATCCTCGACTTCGACGACCGCCGCACCGCGGTGCTGTTCGGCGACGGGGCCGGCGCGGCGGTGGTCGGCGCGGTGCCCGAGGGATACGGCGTGCTCGACATCGAGCTGGTCAGCCGGGGCGCCGCCCAGCAGCTGATCCGGGTCGAGGCGGGCGGCAGCCGGCGACCGGCCTCGGCCGAGACGGTGGCCAACGGCGAGCACTACTTCCGGATGGACGGCCGCGGCGTACGCGAGTTCGTCGCCGAGCACGTGCCGCCGGTGCTGGACCGCATGCTCGACCGCGCCGGTCTGCACGCCAAGGACGTCGACCACTTCGTCCCGCACCAGGCCAACGGCGTGATGCTGAAGGAACTGGTGGACCTGGCCCAGCTCGACGGCGCGACCACTCACCTGACCCTGGCCCGCTACGGCAACGTCGGCAGCGCGTCGGTGCCGGTGGCGCTGGACGCGGCCGCCCGCTCCGGCGCTCTGCGCGACGGCGAGCTGGTGCTGCTGGCCGGCTTCGGCGGCGGCATGGCGGTCGGCGCGTCCGTGCTGCGCTGGCACGCCGGGTAGCACTCAGTGGGGCTTGACCAGCCAGTCCCAGGCGCGGCGCAGCCCGCTCTCCGGCGCGGCGTCCTCGCTCGGCGCGGAGAGCCGGTCGGCCGGCTCGGAGATGATCACGCCGTGCTCGTAGATGCCGTCGATCTGGTCGGCGCCGGCGAACTTGTGTCCGTCGCCGGTGCGGATGATCAGGCCGTGGAAGATGTCCTCGCGGTCGTCGGCGAGCACGTGGTCGACCACGCCGGCGCGATCGCCGGAGCGGTCGTAGACGGCGGTGCCGGTCTCGAGGACGAGATAGGACTGCGGCGCGCCGATGTCCTCGGGCGCCTGGTCGGTGTCGGTCATGGCAGGTCGAGTACCCGCAGGCCCGTTTCGTACACGGATCAGTCGGTGGGCGGCAGAACCGCGACCTCGCGGTAGAACCGGTCGATCTGACGCACCGTGGCCTCGAAGTCGTCCAGCCCGAAGGGCTTGGTGACATAGGCGTTCGCCCGGTGCTGGTAGCTCGCCACGATGTCCGGCGCCGCGCCCGACGTGGTCAGGATGACCACCGGGATGGCCTTCAGCCTCTCGTCGCTCTTGATCGCGGCCAGCGTCTCGCGACCGTCCATCCGGGGCATGTTGAGGTCGAGCAGAATCAGGTCGGGACGGTGCGCGTCCGCGTATTGCCCCTCGCGATTGAGGTAGTCGAGGGCCTCGCGGCCGTCCGCGACCCGGGTGACCGTGGCCCGCCTCTCCGCGTTCTCGAGCGCCTCCTCGATCATGAGGGCGTCGGCGTCGTCATCGTCGACGACCAGAATCTGGAGACTGCGCACCTAACAACTCCCTCATTTGCGGTGCGGCAAGCATAGGGCTCGCCGAGCCCCCCACTCCATCTCCGGCCGGGTTGGAATCCGTGGCGGTCGTCCGGACCCGATCGAGACATGTCTCATAGGCCCGTCATGCAACGTGCTCGAAACACCTGGTCACCGAGCGTGGATCAACAGTGGCTGAAGTGCTGCTCTCCGTAGTTTCCGGTTGGCGTGCCACCAATCCGAGCTGAGCTCGCGTCTGGGCCGTGTGCGAGGACGACACGGTAAACGGCGGCGGATCCTGGTCCGCCTACTGGTGATCATGCTGTTCTGGTGCGGCGCGGGACTGGCCGCGGCGGAGGCCTACATCGAGTCGGTGCCACTGCCCGGGGATCCACCCGGTCCACAGGCGTCGGTGCTCTACTACCGCGACGGGCGGACCATCCTGGCGCGGGTCGGCACCACCGACCACAACGACGTGCCGCTGGCCCGGGTGCCGCTCGCCGTGCGCCGGGCGGTGCTGGCCGCGGAGGACCGCGACTTCGCCGAGCACGGCGGCGTGTCGATCCGCGGTGTGGTCCGCGCGGCCATCGCCGACCTGCGCGGCGGTCGGGAGGGCGCGTCCACGATCACCCAGCAGTACGCCCGCAACGCCTTCCTGACCCAGGACTTCTCGTTCGACCGCAAGGCGCGGGAGCTGGCGCTGGCCGTGCAGCTGGAACGACAGCACGGCAAGGACGAGATCCTCGAGCGCTATCTGAACACCATTTACTACGGGCGCGGGGCGTACGGGATCGCGGCCGCCGCCAACGCGTACTTCGGGGTGCCGCCGGAGCGACTGACGCCCGCCCAGGGCGTGGTGCTCGCCGCGGTGATCAAGGACCCGTGGCACTTCGATCCGGACGTCGATCCGGCCGGCGCCCGGGACCGATTCGGATGGATCGTCAAGGCCGCCGCCGAACTGGACTGGTTGCCGGGCGGGCTCGCGTACCCGGAGGTGAAGAAGCCCCGGGCCGTCCTGGACGGGCCCAACGGCCTGGTGGTCGACCAGGTCGAGCGGGAATTGATCGCCCACGGCGTCAGTGCGCAGGACCTGCACACCAAGGGCCTGTCGATCACCACCACGCTGGACCCGGTCGGGCAGCCGGCCGCGCTCGAACTGGTCGCCGCGCAACTCAAGGAGCAGCCCGCCGACCTGCGCGCGGCCCTGGTCGCGGTGGATCCCCGCAGCGGTGGCGTGCGCGCCTATTACGGCAGCGACCAGGGCCGTGGCTACTACGACTACGCCGCCGCGCTGCACCCGGCGGCGTCCACCTTCAAGCCGATCGTGCTGGCCGCCGCCCTGGAACGCGGCATCAGCTATCGCTCGCGGTGGGACGGCAGTTCGCCGCGCATCTTTCCGGGCCGCAACGGCGTGCCGCTGAAGAACCACGACGGCCTGCAGTGCCCGGACTGCACGCTGCTGGAGGCGATGGTGGACTCGCTGAACACCCCGTTCTACGCGGTCACCGAGCAGATCGGCGCCGACCAGGTGCGCGACGCGGCGGTGCGGCTGGGCATCCCCGACCGCTACGACGGACAGCGGTCGATGGTGGACAGCAAGGGCGACCCCAAGCCCGGCCGCACCCGGCCGGACATCGCCATCGGCCGCTACCCGGTGACCCCGGCCGACCTGGCCAGCGTCTACGGCACCTTCGCGGCCGGCGGCGAGCGGCGGGACCGGTACTTCGTCGAGTCGGCGACCACCGCGGACGGCGCCGAGCTGCACCGGGCCCGGCCGAGCGCCACCCGGGTGCTGGACAGCGGGGTCGCGGCCGACGTGTCCACCGTGCTCAGTGCCGTGGTGCGCGGGGACGGCGTGACCCCGGGCCGCCCGGCGGCCGGCAAGACCGGCACCCAGCAGTGGGGCAACACCAAGGACAACCAGGACGCCTGGATGGCCGGCTACACACCGGAACTGGCCACCACGATCTGGCTGGGCAAGGAGACGCCGGGTCCGATCCGGGACCACGGCGGGCGACCCATCGAGGGCGACACCCTGCCGGCCAAGCTGTGGCAGTCGTTCGTCACCAAGGCCCTGAAGAACGAGCCGACCGAGCCGTTGCCGCGGCCGGCGAACGTGGGCCGGGAGGACGTGGGGGATGCCGGTCGTTCGCAGGCCGCCAAGCCCGCGGAGAAGAAACCACAACCGGACAAGGAGGGCCCGGTGGTGATCCACACCGCCCACGACGGCAACCGGCTCGCGCTGACCTTCGACGACGGCCCGTCGACCTATACCGCCGAGGTGCTCGACCTGCTGAAGGAGCACCACATCAAGGCCGTGTTCTGCGTGGTCGGCGAGGAGGTCGAGAAGCACCCCGACCTGGTGCGCCGCATCGTCGACGAGGGCCACGGGCTGTGCAACCACTCGTGGAAGCACGACGACCTGGGCAAGATGACCGCCGCCGACGCGAAGGCCGACATCGAGAAGACCAACGCCGCGCTGGCCGAGGCGGTGCCGGGGGAGACGGTCACCTGGTACCGGGCGCCGTTCGGCAGCTGGGGCGCGTCCGCGAGGGTGGGCATCGAGCTGGGCATGACGCCGCTGGGCTGGGTGGTCGACCCGGACGACTGGACCCGGCCGGGCGCCGACGTGATCCGCGAGCGCATCAAGGAGCAGCTGAAGCCGCGTGCGGTGGTGCTGGTGCACGACGGTGGCGGCGAGCGGGATCAGACGGTGTCGGCGCTGAAGAAGCTGATCCCGGAGCTCGCGGACGACGGCTGGAAGTTCGACCTGCCGGAGCGGACCGTCCCGACGAAGCCACTGCCGGACGTCGAGGTCACCGACTCCCCAACGTCTCCACCAAGCGCAGAACCCCCGGCCCCAGAATCACCACAAAAATCACCGGAAACAGACAGAACAGCACCGGAAACAGGAGCTTGACCGGCACCTTCCGGGCCTGTTCCTCGGCCGCCTGACGACGCTTCATCCGCTGCTCGCGGGCGTGCTCCCGGAGCACGTTCGCGATCGGCACGCCGAGCTCGCCGGCCTGCACCACCGCCGTCACGAAGCGCTGCAGCTCGCGGACCGTGGTGCGGGCGGAGAGCGCACGCAGCGCGTCGGTGCGGGAGATGCCGATCCGCATCTCCTGCAGCACCCGGTTGACCTCGCTGGGCATCGGGCCCTCGAGGTTCTCCGCCACCTGCTGCATGGCCGCGTCCAGGCCGAGGCCGGCCTCCACCCCGATCACCATCGCGTCCAGCGCGTCCGGCAGCGAGGCGGCCAGCTCCTTCTGCCGGCGAGTGCCCAGGTCATAGATGGTCAGGTCGGGGATGAACAGGCCGAGGATCGCGCCGGCCGGTCCGCCGAGCAACGCCCCCGCCGGGCCGGCCATGATCGCCCCGAACAGGGCGCCGCCGATGCCGGCGCCGACCAGGAGCACCCCGCGGCGGCGCACCACCAGCTCGATCGGCCGGCCGTCCGGGTTGCCCGCGTAATCCAGCAGCCGGACCAGCCGCGCGCGACCGCCGGGTGGGGTGACGGCCCGGCCGAGCCGGTCCGCGGCGCGGGCCACGGCGGTCCGCACCCGCTGATCCCAGGTCGGGCCGCGATCATCGAGCAGACGACCACGGGTACGCCCGAAGGCCGCCAGCGTCGCCAGCAGCCGCTCGCCGCGCGTCGGCGGCAGCGCCACCGCGAGGAACACCAGCCCCACCGAGGCGGCCGCCGAGACCGCCGCGATCCCCAGCACGATCAGCATCGCCATGTCAGACCCCGACCCGCACCACGCGACGCAGCCAGAGCATCCCGACCAGCATCAGCACGCCACCGCCGACCAGCATCGTGATGCCCAGCGGCTCGGTGTAGAGCGGGCGCACGTAGTCCCGCCGGAACAGGAACATCCACAGCCCGATCGCGATCGGCATGATCACCAGGATGGTGGCGGACAGCCGGCCCTCGGCGGAGAGCGCCCGCACCTCGCGCCGCAGCTGCTCGCGCTCGCGCATCGTGTCGGCGGTGGTCTGCAGCACCTCGGACAGGTTGCCGCCGACATCGCGCTGCAACTTGATCGCCATGGTCAGCCACTTCATGTCGGCGTTGCCGGTACGCTCGCCAACCCGCTCCAGCGCGTCCTCCAGCTCACCGCCGATCCGGGTCTCGGACACCGCCCGCCGCAGCTCGGCGGCGACCGGCCCGGTGATGTCGCGCACCGACGCCTCGATGCCGTGCTGCAGCGTGAACCCGGAGCGCAGCGAGCTGCAAATCATCTGCAGGGTGTCCGGCAGCTCCCGGGCGAAGGTCCGCTTGCGCCGCTCGATCCGGCCCTGCAGCAGCGCGTTCGGCACCAGGAACCCGGCCGCCAGCCCGACCGGCAGGCCCAGCCACCAGGGCAGGATCAGGGACAGCACGAGGGCCGTGCCGAGCGCCGCGCCGACCCGCACGACGAGCCACTCGTTCGGCCGGATCGGCACCGCGGCGGCGTCCAGCAGGTCGTGGTTGTCCAGCCGGGTGAACCGGGCCGGCCACTCGCCGGCCCGGTAGGCGGCGGCGCGGATCGCGGCCAGCAGGCCCCGGCGCACCGGCGCGTTGACCGCGAACCGGTTCAGGATGGCGAGCCGGCGCTGCACCGGGGTGCGGCCGAAGCCGGCGTCCAGGACCAGCCAGGCGGCCAGCAGCACCGCGCCACCGGCCGCGACGGCGGCGAGATGGATCATCGGCCCCGCCCGGCGGTGAAGAGCGACGACGCCGGCGTCACGCCGTAGACGGTCATGTCCTCCGCGAAGCGTGGCCGCAGGCCGGTGGGCTCGAGCGTGGCCGCCCGATGGTCGAACAGGAACAGGTCCTGCAGGCTCACCACCTCGGCCTCCATGCCGACCACCTCGCTGATGTGGGTGATCCGGCGTGACCCGTCCTTGAGCCGGCTGACCTGGATGATCAGGTCGACCGCGGCGGCGATCTGGTCGCGGATCGCGCGCACCGGCAGCTCCAGGCCGCCCATCAGCACCATCGTCTCCATCCGGGACACCGCGTCCCGGGGCGCGTTGGCGTGCAGCGTGGTCAGCGAGCCGTCGTGGCCGGTGTTCATCGCCTGCAGCATGTCCAGGGCGGCGGCGTCGCGCACCTCGCCCACCACGATCCGGTCCGGCCGCATCCGCAGCGCGTTGCGCACCAGGTCGCGGATGCTGATCAGGCCGCGGCCCTCGGAGTTCAGCGGGCGCGACTCCATCCGCACCACGTGCTCCTGGCGCAGTCGCAGCTCGGCGGCGTCCTCGATGGTGACGATGCGCTCGTCGTGCGGGATGAAGCCGGACAGCAGGTTGAGCATCGTGGTCTTGCCGGAGCCCGTGCCGCCGCTGACCACGATGTTGCGCCGCCCGCGCACGCAGTTCTCCAGGAACTCCGCGGTGGTCTTGGTGAGAGTGCCGAAGCGGATCAGGTCGTCCACGGTCAGCGGCGACACGGCGAACTTGCGGACGGTCAGCGACGAGCCGTCCAGCGCCACCGGCGGGACCACCGCGTTGACCCGGCTGCCGTCCGGCAGCCGGGCGTCCACCATCGGGCTCGCCTCGTCCACCCGGCGCCCCACCCGCGAGCAGATCCGGTCGATGATCCGGCGCAGGTGGGCCTCGTCGTCGAACTCCACGTCGGCCCGCTCGATCCGGCCGAACCGCTCGACGAACACGCGGTCGTGGCCGTTCACCATGACCTCGCTGACCGACGGGTCGCGCAGCAGCGACTCGATCGGGCCGTGGCCCAGCACGTCGTCGGTGACCTCGCGGATGATCCGGGCCTTGTCGGCGCCGGCCAGCGGGCTCCCCTCGCGGGCGATCAGCTCGGTCAGCGTCTGCCGGACCTGACCCTCCAGCTCCTCGGCCGGCGTGTTGATCGAGTAGAGCGTCGGGCCGAGCTCGTCCGCCAGCCGGCGCTGGATCCGCAGCCGCACCTCGGTGACGCTCTCGCCGGACTGCAGCCCGGCCGCGCGATAGCGCTCGCTGGTGGCCGAGGCCTTGCTCTCGTCGATCGGCGGAGCGGCCTCAGGCCCGAGTCGAGCGGGGCCGCGGCCGATCCGCGCGGACAGGCTCATCGCCGGCGCCCGAACGCGAACAGCTTGCGCTTGGTCTGCTGCCGGGTGCCCGCGGTGCCGGCGCACCGGTCGGCGAGCCGGCGCATGGCCATGCTCACCGGGTGGGTCGGGTCGTCCAGCGTCAGCGGCACGCCCTTGTTCACCGACACCGGCACGTCGCGTGAGGACGGCATGTGCACGGACAGGTGCGCGCCGACCGCCTCCTCGACGTCCTCCACCGTCAGACCCACCTGCGAGTCGGCCCGGTTGAACACCACCAGGCGTCGTTCGCGCGGGTATTCGAGCAGGTCGAACATCTCCACGGTGAGCCGGACGCTCTTCAGCGTCGGCAGGTCGGGGGTCACGATCGGCACGAACCAGTCGGACTGGTCGAGTGCGGCGAGCACCTGGTCGGAGACCGTCGACGGGGTGTCCACGACCACGAAGTCGTACATGCCGCGGGCCACCTCGAGCACCTCGCTGACCAGGTCGCGGCTGACGTGCTCACCCTCGGCCGGACTGGCCGGCGCGAGCAGGACATCGAACTTCGGACGGTACGCGGTGAGCACCGACCGCAGTCCGGTCTCATCCAGCCGCCCCGCCATCCCGATCGCGTCCGAGATGCCCCGGGCCGGGGGCAGCTGCAGCATGATCGCGACGTCGCCGAACTGCAGGTCCAGGTCGATCAGCAGCACCCGCCGGTGCCCGTCGCCGGCCAGCGCGGCGGCCAGGTTGGTGGCCACCACGCTCTTGCCGCAGCCACCCTTGCCGGCGAAGATCGTCACGATCTTCGCCCGCCGGGTCCCGTCGCTGCCGTGCATGGCCGCGCTCAGCGCCTTGGAGAGGTCCACCGACCGGGCCGCCGAGTTGCGGATGCCCTCGGCGTCCAGCTCCTGGATCACCTCGCGCACGCCGGAGCGCATCGCCCGGCCCAGCTCGTCGGGCTCCAGCGTGCGGCGCAGCAGCAGCACCCCGAGCAGCGGCCGCTGCACCCGCTGATAGGACGTGAAGGTCAGCGCCTGGTCCAGATCGACGGTGGCGCCCAGCACGACCAGCAGCGTCTCCGGGTTCCGGAGCAGGTGCTCGTCCAGGTCGTCGATCGAGTCGACGATGTCGAAGCCGTACTCGGTGTAGAGCGAACCGATGCTCGTGCGCCGCTCGGCGTCCGGCTCCACGTAGACGTAGTAGGTCATCGGTCCCTCCTCACGGCCACAGGTTCTGGTAGTCGACCGCCGACGACGGCGTCACCTGGACGTCCGCGCCGACCAGACCCAGATAGATCTCGGCGGTCTGGGCCGCGTGCACCAGCCGGGTCGCCTCGCCCTGGTCGACGGCGAGGGTGGCCGGATAGGAGGTGGCGTCGCGCGCCGACCGCCGGGCCGAGGTCGGGCTCGGGGTCACGTCGCTCGGCGGTCCGGTGTTGATGCTGATCACGGTCGCCGCGGGCAACAGCACGCGGGTCTTCTGCCCGCTCGGCGGCGCGTCCTTCGGGTAGGTGACGAAGACCGTCACCGTGTCCCCGGCGGTGACCTTCTCGGCCACGCCCGGCGCCATCGTCACCAGCACACTCACCGCGAGCTTGTCGTCGGGCACACCGGCCTGCGCCGGGGTCTCGTCGTCGCCGGTCAGCAGCCCGCGCATCAGCATCTGGTCGGGCGCCAGGTCGGTGGTGAGCCGCAGGGCGTCCAGTCCCGCGCCCAGCTCGTCGAGCGCGCCGTCCGGCACCGTCTCGGCCGGCATCAGCACCCGCTCGGCGAGCTCCCGGCTGCGGATCGTCCCCACCGTGGTGCCCTTGGGGATCCGGTCCTGGGCGAGCAGCACCCAGACGCCCTCCCGGTCGGCCACCGCCCGCTGGTCCGCGCCGCGCGCATAGGCCAGCACCGCCATCGCGCTGAGCCCCGCCAGGGCCAGCGCGACCAGCACGATCAGAACCCGCCGTCGCATGTGTGCCTCCTCATCCGAACCGGGTGATGTAGGTGACGCCGTAATCCCGCGACGAGCCGGGCAGCGTGGCGTGCACGGGCACGAACTGCCGGGTGAAATAGCCGCGCACACAGTCGTCGTCGGGGCAGACCGCGCCGCCTCCGCCGAGCGGGACGAACGCGGCCAGCCCGGCGATCCGGTACTGGTCCGGCGTGCCCGGCGCCCCGGCGCGCATCGCGTCGGTGAGCGGGACCAGCACCGGCTCGCCGCTGTCCCGCGCGTCGGCCAGCGCGTTGGCGCAGTCGGCGGCGACCGGTGGCGTGCCGATCGAGGCGCCGACCAGCACCGCGCGCCGGCAGCCGGGGTCGGTGGCGAAGGACGTGTAGCCGTTGGTCGGCAGCCACCCGGCCGGCACGTCGGCCCCGCAGGTCGCGACCGTTCCGCCACCGGGGGGAATGCTCTGCGTCGCGCCCGGCAAAGTGGCGCCGTTCCCGGTGGTGGCCAGCCAGTCGCAGTACGCGATGCCGATCGCCAGCACCGTGCCCGCCTCCGGCGCACCCCAGGCCACCTGGGAGCACGCGCCGACCGTGGTACCCGCGTTGCTGCCGGACAGCGCCTGGGCGAGCACCGGCGGCAGCAGGGTGGACCCGTCGGCCTCCCGGGTGCCGGTGCGCACCTCGGCGAACGGCGCGTTGAGGCCGGCCGGCAACGCGGCGCAGGGTGCGGTGCGGGCGCGCGGCTCGGCGCCGCAGTCGATGGTGCAGACCTCGAGCACGGCGTCCGACTCGCCGTCGCGGGCGTTGCCGTCGGCCTGCCGCCGGGCCAGCGCGTCCTGGTCCGCGCAGGTCGACGGCGAGCTCATGCAGGACCAGCCGACCGCCCAGGCGGCCGCGTCGGCGCCGCCGCGCAGTTGCTCGCGCTCGTGGGCGATCAGCCCGACGTCGATCACCAGCGCGCCCATGCCGAGCAGCACGCCGCCGCTGAGCAGCACGGCGACGAGGACGGCGACCGCGCCACGGTCGTCGTCCCGGCGTGCGAACAGGCTCAGCCGACGCACGCCATCACGCCCTTGGCCTCGAGCTCGAACGAGTCCAGCGAGCTCTGCCCGAACAGCAGCATCATGCTGCCGAGCGGCGTCACGGTGTCGTACCGGTAGGTGAGCGTGACCTCGGCGTCGTCGGAGGTGGTCGCGTTCGCCGGACAGGCGGTCACGGCGACCGAAGTGGGGATGGCGCCGAGCACGTTGGCGGCCTTGTCGGCGACGTCGGACGTCTGGCCGAAGGCGGCGGCCCGGGCGCCCTCCTGGGCCGCCTCGGTGAGCAGGATCTGCCGGTTCAGCAGCATCCCGAAGTCGATGATCCCGAACAGGACCAACAGGAGCAGGGGCAGGACGATGGCCATCTCGACGGCGGCGGCCCCGGAATCCTCCCGGACCGGCCACCACCGGCCGATGATCAGTCGGTGCCGGGGTCCGTGGCGTCGCCGCCGCCCAGCTGCGTCGCGACGTCGTCGAACATCGCGTCGATGTTGCCGCCGAGCAGCGTGACCGAGGAGATGATGATGACCGCGATCAGGCCGACCAGCAGTGCGTACTCGACCGCCGTGGCGCCCGCGTCGTTCCGGTCGCGGCGGGAGGACCAGCGTGCCGCCATCTCGAACAGCAGGGTCGTGAGCATCGTGGTTCTCCTTTACGGATGCCGCGACGGATTGCGCCGGCATGGTCAGCCTGTCGCAATGTGTATCGGTCCCGTGGAGAGCCACTAAAGGGTTTGGCAGACCTGCCCGGTCGGCTGTGTGCGGTGTCATGAACGCTCGGCGAACCACCCGGCGACCTGATCCGGCGTGACGTCGTAACCGGTCGCTCTCGGCCCGGCCCAGTTGACTCCGACCAGGTAACCTTCCCGCTCCAGACCGGGCAACCAACGGTTCAGCCAGAGGTCCAGATCGATCTCCACGACGTCGAAGTTCCGATATGCGGCCACCTGCCCGACGACCTTCTGCGCCCGGGACGCCTTCGACCAGAAGGGCAGCGTCCGGCTGCCGTCCCGGTCCCTGGCGACCGGGTAGCCGCCCTCGTCGCGGATCGAGAAGACCCGCCCTTCCTGGGGCGCCTCGCGGCGGAACGCCGACCGGTGGGCTCCGCTGAGCGACATGCCGTCTCCCTCCTGACGCGGCCAACGTGCCTATCGTCGCTTGTCGGAGGGTTCGGGGTGATTTGAATGCGAATTTACTGCAGGAGAGACAGGTGGTGGACCAGCTTGTCGACCCGGTTCCGCGGCCCGACAAGACTCAATGCCAGGTACGAGAGTTCCCCGCTGTCCGCTTTACCGACCTCGGCGAGGTATTCGTCGTAGATCCGGGTGGACTGCGCGACGGCCGGCATGTCGGCCACGAATACCCCGAGGGACGCCGCCGCCCGTTCGCGAATGCCGGGCAGCCGCTCCGCCGGAGCGCCCAGCACGCTGCAACCGGCCCAGGGCAGACCGGGATGGGCCATCCCGGCGGCGTCCTTCGCGTCCGGCCCGAGCAATCCGCTCACGCCGGCCGCGGTGGCGGCGGCCACGCAGATCGCCGCGTTGGCGGCCCGTCCCGGCGGCAGGCTCTCGTCGATCACGATCACCCACTTGAGGCGGGCGCTGCGGGTGGGCTGGTCGGTGCGGATCTCGGCCGTGTCAAATCCGATCATGTGTCAAAACGCTAGGCAATACTGCGGATCCGTGGCAAGCGATCCGGATTTAATCCGGCTATCATCGCGATGTGGCGGGCTTGGACGAACTTGATACGGCGATCCTGCGCGAGTTGCAGGTGGATGCACGGCGCACCAACCGCGATGTGGCCGCGGCCGTCGGGGTGTCGCCGACCACCGCGCTGGATCGCACCCGGGCGCTGCGCGAGCGCGGCGTGATCCGCGGCGCCAGCCTGAACGTCGACCTGGCCGCCTATGGCCGGCCGGTGCAGGCGCTGATCGCGGTGCGCATCCGGCCGCCGTCCCGGCGCAACATCGAGGCCTTCCGCAACTGGGTGAGCGCCCTGCCCGACACGCTCGGCCTGTTCGTCACCACCGGCGCCGAGGACTTCCTGATCCACGTGGCGGTGCCGGACAACGAGGCGCTCTACGCGTTCGTCATCGACCGGCTGACCGAGCACGCGCACGTCGCCGACGTGCGCACCTCGGTGGTCTACGAGCACCTGCGCAACGACCGGATCACGCCGATTCCCTAATCTCGACCGCATGGAGATCAGGGAAGCCACCGACGCGGACTGGGCGCTCATCTATCCGTTCTGGGCGCGCATCGTCGCCGCGGGGGAGACGTATGCGTACCCGGAGAACCTGAGCCGAGAGCACGCGCGCGGGCTGTGGATGGAGAAGCCGCCGAACCATGTCGTGGTGGCGGTCGACGGCGATCGGGTGCTGGGCAGCGCGAAGATGGGCCCCAATCGTCCCGGCCGGGGCGCGCACATCGCGACCGCGAGCTTCATGGTCGATCCGGAAGCGCGCGGGCGGGGCACCGGGCGGGCGCTGGGCACCTATGCGGTGGAGTGGGCCCGCGCGGCGGGATATCACGGGATGCAGTTCAACGCGGTGGTCGAGACGAACGCGCCGGCTTTGCATCTGTGGCAGGCATTGGGATTCGAGATCCGGGGCACGATTCCCGAGGCGTTTCGGCATCCTACGAACGGCCTAGTAGGGCTCGTCGTTATGTACAGGAAACTCGCGTAAAGTCCGAAATCCCCAAAAATCCCTAAAGTCCGAATAGCCTGTTCATGTCGGTCGTTCACGGGGGCGACCGAATTCCTACAGGAGGCTTCGGCATGATGAAGTTCCGGCGGATCGGTGCAATGGTCGCGGCGACGGTGGCGGCCACCGGCATGGCGATGACGGTGACCACAGCGCCCGCCGCCGCGGCCCCGAAACCGAAGGGTCCCACGGCGGTCTGGTCGATCCTGCCCAGCGTCAACGAGAACAGCATCAAGTTCGTCTCGGTCGGCTTCAAGACGGACGTGAAGATCTGCAACTTCAAGCTGCGGGTCGCCGACTGGGGCAACACCGACGTGACGCACCCGGGGTTCAAGCCCTTCACGTCGCTCTACGGCGACGACACGCTGAAGAAGAACGAGGTCGACTGGGCCGGTTTCTGGGTGAAGACGGGCGACTACAAGCCCGGCACCACCTACCAGCTCCTGCCGGCCACGATCTACTACAGCAAGTGCGGCAAGAAGGCCAAGCTCGAGATCAAGTACACCGGTTTCCTGCTGCCGGTCAAGGGCATGTGACCTCGACCAACAGGTAGTGACGCGCGGCCGGCGGGGGCGGCCGGCCGCGCGCGCTTCACCGGCCGGCCGCCGCCATGATCAACCCGGCGGGGTCGGCGCAGACCAGCTCCAGAGCCCGGGCCACCATCGCCGGGTCGAACGTGGAGGCGTGGAACGTCGCCTCCAGATGCAGCACCCCGCCCATCTCCGACGTGGTCAGCGTGACGCCCTCCGGGCCGTTGAGCGTCGGCACACTCTGATTCACCCGATGCGCCGCCTCGACCGCCCAGGGCAGATCGGCCAGCACGTCGTGCCGGCCCTGGTTGCTGAAGGTCAGCCGGACCACCGGGTCGGCGGGCGCCTCGGCCGGGTACGGCTCCGGGAACCCGGGCGCGCCGGTCACCGCGAGCTTCGACTCGCGCAGCAGCATCATCGTGAGCATCCCGCCGGTGGCCAGCTCACCCTTGAGCGTCCGGTGGACGGCCGGCGGGTCGGTCAGGCTCGCCGGCGCCAGCCACGGCCCGAAGCAGAAGTTGCTACCCACCTCGACCCCGTCCGGCAGGTAGCGGCGGCCGTCGGCGAGGAACGTCGCCCCGGACATGTCCGGCCGGAAGCCCAGCTCGCCCAGCGCCGCGGTGAACGCCGCGAAGGTGATCGCCGAGGTGGTCACGCCGGGCGCGAACTCGTCGCGCCAGACCCGCATCTTGCCCAGCACGTCGGCCGAGCGGGCGGTCTGCACGGTCAGGTTCGCTGTCCAGGCCCGGCTCTCCCCGGCCTCGAAGTGCGGCGTACGCGCCATCCGCAGCGCGTCCCGCCATTTCGACGGCGACTTCCCGAACGTGTGCCACCAGGCCCGCGGCAGCGCGAACACTCGTGGCATCGGTGCGATATCCGCGGCCCGCCCCTCGCCGGCCGCCCGCACGATCTCGCGCAGCAGCGTGTTCACCGGCCCGGCGTCGCCATAGGCGTGCGCCACCTTCATCGCCACATAGCCGCCGCCGGCCAGGATCCGCACCGGGTGGTGCGCCCGCGGCTCGGCCTGCAACTGCCGGGTCAGCGCGTCGAAGTCGGCCGGCCCGTCGCCGAGGTCGGTCACCGCCTCGGTCACGTAGGCCGCGAAGGTCTCCGGGTCGAGGTGCAGCCAGCGGCCGCCCTCCCGGTCCAGCCGGGAGACCGCGCGGTGGGTCGGGTCGGCGGCGTGCAGGCCGATCAGCGCGGCCCGGATCCGCTCGGCGGTCACGCCGGTCAGCGGCCCGACGGTACGGATGTACTCCAGCGGCAGCCAGGCACGCTCGTGCAGGGTGAGACGGGTGGCGGACATGGTTCCTTCCGGCAGCTCGGCGGCCTCGTCCCGCCGGGACGGCAGCACGACCCGCAGCACGGTGGGCGCGACCAGGACGGTTTCCACGGCCATCACGACCGCCACCCAGGCGACCAGCTCGGTGAGGCTGCCGCGGCTGCCGCCGTACCAGGCGGCGATCAGCTCGGCGATGCCCGCGAAGACGGAGAAGATGCCGGCGCCGCGGACCTTGCCCTGCACGCGGGAGATGGCCAGGAAGAAGTGGTGGAACACGAACGGGACGTAGGTGAGGGCCAGGATGGTGAGGGCGGTGCCGGCGGTCGCGGCGTACCCGGATCCGAAGATGCCCATCACCGGCTTGGCGAAGATCGCCACGAAGATCGACACCGGCAGGCCGACGACCAGGCAGATGGCCAGGCCGACGCGCACCTTCGAGCGCAGCGCGGCACGGTCGCCGCCGGCCACCGCGAAGAGAGTCAGCGCCACGTTGCCGGGCACCATGGCCAGGAACGAGGTGACCATGAACGCGGTGTAGAAGGACGCGTTCGCCTCGGCGGAGAGCACCGCGGTGACCACCAGCGGCAGCGCCGCGCGCGGCAGGTAGGTGGCGAGGTTGAGCAGGTTGTGGTCGAAGGTGGCCTGACCACGGCCGCGCAGCACGGCGAGGCGGGGACGGGCCGAGTCGATCATGCCGCGGCGGCGCAGTGCCCGGCCCAGGATGGCCGCCGACAACACCATGCCGGCCACCCAGGTGAGCAGCAGCGTGCTGCCGGTCATCGTGAAGGGAAGCACCACCAGCAGGCCGAGCAGCGCCAGCTTGATGACCGAGAACCAGGCGTTGCGCATCAGCTGCATCGGACCGGCCAGCAGGCCGACCAGCGCCTCGTCCAGCACCAGCGTCATGGCGTTGAGCGCGATGCCGAAGACCAGCAGCACGGTCGCCCACGGCCCGCCGAGCGCGTCCTGCAGTCCGGGGATGGCCAGGTGCGCGAGGGTCACGTAGATCAGGCCGCCGACGGTGGCCGCGCTGCCCGAGACGAGCAGGCAGGTGGAGATCAGCTCCCACTTGTGGCCGACCAGCCGGGACAGGTCGGAGATCAGCATGGTGCCCATGCCGAACATCCCGATGGTGCCGATCAGCGTCATCGCGGAGACCGCGGCGGAGGCCTGACCGACCGCCTCGGCCGGCGCCGTACGCGCCGCCACCCACCAGTACGCGAACCCGAACAGCGAGGTGATCGCCGTGGTCGCCATCAGCGAACCGGCGTTGAGGAAGAGGTCGACGTGACCACGCAGCTTGCCGAGGAGACCGGCTCTCGGCGCACTTGCGGACGGCGTGCTCTGCGGCACGGCCTCGGTTGCGGTCACAGTGTCCCCCATTGATCGACCACCAAACGGTAGTTACCGGTCGTAATGGGGCGGTACGGCGAAGTAGACCAAGATGGACACCCCGTCCGGAGTGGCCGCACCTCGGTCCGGTGATCGCGAGAAACCGTTCGGCCGAGGTTTGTTGAGCCTGTGACCTCACGCGTTTTGCCTGGTCACAGACGCAACGAGGGTTTCGCGAGTGACGTTGATCTCGCTGCCGACCGAGAGCGATCGGCGGATCTACAGCCAGCCCGCCTTCTTGAACCAGCGGTGCACCACCAGGGCCGCGACCACCATCAGGGCGAGCACCCCGAAGTAGCCGTACTTCCACTGCAGTTCGGGCATGTTGCCGAAGTTCATGCCGTAGACGCCGGCGATCGCGGTCTGCACCGCGGCGATCGCCGCCCACGATGCGATCTTGCGCATGTCGTTGTTCTGATCCACCTGCACCTGCGCCAGCCGGGCCTGAAGGATCGAGTTGAGCAGGTCGTCGAAGCCGGCTACCCGATCGACCGCGCGGGCCAGCCGGCCGCGCACGTCCACGAAGTAGGGCTTGAGGTCCGCCGGCAGTTCCGCCGAGTCGAGCACCCGGTGCAGCGGCTCCTGCAGCGGCATGACCGCCCGCTTGAACTCCACCATCTCGCGCTTGAGCTGGTACATCTGCGCGATGCCGGGGGAGCGGTGGGTGTTGAAGGCGGACTCCTCGAGGCGTTCCAGGTCGTCCTCGACGTGCCCGGCGACGTCGAGGTAGTTGTCCACCATCGCGGTCAGCACCGCGTAGGCCACCGCCCACGGCCCGAGCGCCAGCAGCGCCGGGCGCTGCTCCAGCCCGGCCCGCACCGACCGGAGGGCGCCCGGCGCGCCGTGCCGGACGGTGATCACGAACCGCTCGCCGAGCAGCACGGTCACGTCGCCGGTGTCCACCACCTCGGAGGTCTCGGTCAGCTCCTCGTGCTCGACATAGCTCGCGGTGCGCAGCACGATCCGGGTGACGCCGCCGATCGACTCCAGCACCGGCCGGTGCCCGCCGCTCAGCGCCTGGTCGGCGGTCAGCTCGTGCAGCCCGAACGCCTTGGCGATCTGGGCCATCGTGGCGGCGTCCGGCTCGTGCAGGCCGAGCCAGACGAACGCCTCGGCGCGGCGGCGCACCTCGCGGGCGGCCTGGCCGAAGTGCACCGCGCCGGGCCGGCGGGCGCCGCGGGCATAGACCGCGCAGTCGACCACGCTGTCCGGGTTGCTGCGCCGGCCCTCCTGACGGGCCTGCGGCACCGGTCCGACCAGGGTCTCGATCAGCCGCTCGAACGGCTTGGTCACGCGCTGCACGGCGCGTCCCCGCCGCAACCAACGGAACATCCGCCCACCCCTTCGCACCGACAGCGGCTTGAAGGTAGCGGGCGGATGCTCTTGGAGTCGGTACCCCTCAGGCGTCTTTCTGCATGGCGCGCACGCCGACCGCGAGGCCGAGCGCGGCGACGAAGGCCGCGGCCACGATGCCGGTCACCGTGGTGGTGGCCCAGATGTCGCCGTTGAAGAGCGCGCGCTCGGCGTTCACCACGTACGTCAGGGGGTTGAATTTCGCCATGGTCTGCAGCCAGCCCGGGCCGTTGTCGATCGGCAGCAGCATGCCGGCCAGCAGCAGCAACGGGAAGAGCAGCGTCTGCTGGACGGTCCAGAACAGCCACTCCTGGTGCTTCGAGGCGAGCGCGAGGCTGTAGGACAGCGCGCCCAGCCCGACGCAGAAGCCGGCCAGGATCAGCAGCCCGATCAGCGCGCCGGCCAGGTTGAGCGTGAAGCCGAACGGCAGGCACACCAGCACGATCAGGGCGGCCTGGGCGAACATCGGCACGATCTCCTTGAGCGCCCGGCCGATCAGCAGCGCGGGCCGGCGCAGTGGCGTGACCAGCATCCGCTCGTGCGAGCCGGTCTGCGTCTCGAAGAGCAGGTTGGAGCCGGTCATCGAGCTGGCGAACAGGCAGGACATGACCACGATGCCGGGCACGAACCACTGCAGCGCCGAACCGCCCGGCAGATCCGGCAGCAGCGGCGCGAAGAGAGCCAGGAACACGAGCGGCTGCACCATGCTGATGATGATCGTGAACGGCTGTCGCAGGGTGGGCCGCAGCTCACGGCTGAAGACGGTCTGAATATCGGTTGCAAGGTTTGTCATGGCTCAGGCCTCCACCTTCTTGTTGGTGTCCAGCGCGCCGCCCTCGCGCAGGCTGCGGCCGGTGAGTTGCAGGAAGACGTCGTCCAGCGTCGGGCGGGTGACCTCGATCGAGGTCGGCTGCAGATCCACGGCGCGCAGGTCGTCGAGCAGGCTGGGCAGTAGCTCGGGCGCGCCGTCGACGCTGATCAGGAGCGTGCTGCCGGTGCGCTCCAGCCGGTGCGTGACCCGGCCCGCGGCGGTCGCCGCCTCGGACTCGTGCGCGAAGCCCAGCGTGATCCGGTCGCCGACGTGCTTGGCCTTGAGCCGGGCGGGGGAGTCGTCGGCGATGATCCGGCCGTGGTCCACCACGATCACCCGCTCGGCCATCGAGTCGGCCTCGTCCAGGTAGTGCGTGGTCAGCACGATGGTGGTCTCGTGCCGGGCCCGCAGCGCCACGATGTGCTCCTGCAGGTTTGCCCGGTTCTGCGGGTCGAGACCGGTCGACGGCTCGTCCAGGAAGAGCAGGTCGGGCGAGTGGATCAGGCCCATCGCGATGTCCAGGCGGCGGCGCTGGCCGCCGGAGAGGGTCGACACCGTGCGGTCGGCGACCTCGCCCAGCCCGAGCGAGTCGATCAGCTCGGTCGAGCGCCGGCGTGCCTCGGAGATCCGCAGGCCGTAGGCCCGGCCCTGGCTGATCAGCTCGTCCCGGCCGCGCTGGCTGTGCCCCGCGCCGTTGCCCTGGCCGATGTATCCGATCCGCTGCCGCACGTCGCGCTGCTGCTTGACCACGTCGAACCCGGCGACCTTCGCGGTGCCGGAGGTCGGCGCGATCAGCGTGGTGAGCATCCGCAGCGTGGTCGACTTGCCGGCGCCGTTCGGCCCGAGCAGCGCCACCAGCTCGCCCGGCTCGACGGTCAGGTCGATGCCCTGCACCGCCTTGACGTCCTTGAAATGCCTGGTCAACCCCTGTGTCTCAATCATGAACACAACGCTATTGTCGATTACGGCCACTTCCTGTCCGCAATCGAGGAGAACCTGGATTCATGGCGAACACGAGTGGGCGGATGCTGCGGTTGCTGTCGCTGCTGCAGACGCATCGTTACTGGCCGGGCGGCGAGCTCGCGGACCGGCTCGAGGTCAGCCCGCGCACGCTGCGCCGCGATGTGGACCGGCTGCGCGAGCTGGGTTATCCGGTGGACGCCGCCCGCGGCGTCGCCGGTGGCTATCAGCTGCAGGCCGGCGCCGCCGTGCCGCCGCTGCTGCTCGACGACGAGGAGGCGGTGGCGATCGCGGTCGGCCTGCGCTCGGCCGCGGCCGGTGCGGTGGCCGGTTTCGAGGAGACCTCGGTGCGCGCGCTGGCCAAGGTGATCCAGCTGCTGCCGCCGCGGCTGCGCAAGCGCATCGACGCGTTGCAGGCGGTGACCAGCCCCGGCGTCTTCGGCGGCGGGCCCCAGCTCGACGCCGGCGTGCTCACCACGATCGCGATGGCCACCCGCGGCGAGGAGCGGCTGCGTTTCGGCTACACCGCCCGGGAGGGCGAGGCGTCCACCCGTTACGTCGAGCCGCATCGGCTGGTCTCGCTCGGCCGCCGGTGGTATCTGGTCGCCTGGGACCTGGACCGCGGCGACTGGCGCAGCTTTCGCGTCGACCGGCTGACCGAGCCGGCGCTGACCGGTGCGCGTTTCCGCCCCCGGGAGATCCCTGGTGGCGACCCGGTCACCTGGCTGCGCTCGCGGATGGCGGCGATCCCCAACCGGCACGACGTCGCGGTGCGCCTGTGCGCGCCGGCCGAGCGGGTGCGCGGCTTCGTCGGGCAGTGGGCGACCGTGGACGAGGACGGCCCGGACGCCTGCCGCCTGCGGATGAGCGTGGACGATCTCTCCTGGCCGGTGATGATCCTCGGCGCGCTCGCCGTGCCCTTCACCGTCGAGTCACCCCCCGAACTGGTCGACGCCGCCCGCACGGCCGGCGAGACCCTGCTGAGGTCGGTCTGATGTGGATGGGCGCCCCCGTGGCGCCCATCCACGCCCGAAATTTAGCGGCGGGGTATGACATTTTCCTTGGATTACCGTGTCCACCATGACGGTGCTGCGGGTTCGTGGATTCGGGCTTCCCGAGGGCGAGCCGATCGACCTCTATGCGGACGGCGATCGATGGACCACCGACCCGGTGCCGGGCGCCGAACTGGTCGCCGAGGGCTGGGTGCTGCCCGGCCTGGTGGACGCACACACCCATCCGGGCGCGGCCGAGCTCGGCGACCCGCTCGATCCCGGGGTGTTGCGTGCCGACCTGCACCGGCATGTCGAGAGTGGAGTGACGCTGATCCGCTCGCCCGGGCTGGCCGGCGATCCGCCGGACTGGTTCGGCCGGGACCCGGACGTCCCACGGGCCGTGCACGCCGGCCGCTGGATCGCGCAGCACGGCCAGTTCTTCGACGGCTGGGGCCGCCGCGCGACGCATGAGGAGTTGCCCGAGGTGGCCGCCGCGCAGGCGGCCCGCACCGGCTGGGCGAAGATCATCGCTGACTGGCTGCCCGGCACCGACCCGCTGCCGCCCGCGGTGCTGCGCGCGATCGCCGACCGGGTCCATGCCGTCGGCGGCCGCCTGGCCGTGCATTCCCAGAATCAGGCCGGCGGTACGGCCGCGGTGCACGCCGGCGTCGACTCGCTGGAGCACGGGATGGGCCTGGACCCGGCGCTGCTCGACCGGATGGCCGCGCAGGGCACCGCGCTGACCCCGACGCTGTCCGTGCTGGAGGGTGGCCTGCCGGTCGTCCGGGCGCGGCCGGACAGCCCGCGCAAGCGCTGGTTCCTGGAGGGCGTGACGGCGCACCCGGCGCTGGTGGCGGCGGCCGCGGAGGCCGGCGTGACGCTGCTCGCCGGCACCGACACCCGGCCGCACGGCGGGATCGCCGCCGAGGTGCGCGCGCTGGTCGCCGCCGGGGTGCCGGCGCAGCTCGCGGTGGGCGCCGCGTCCTGGGTGGCCCGGTCCTATCTGGGCTTGGCCGGGCTGGTCGACGGCGCCCCGGCCGACGCGGTGGTCTACGCCGCCGACCCCCGCACCGACCTCGCACAGCTCGACCGCCCGCTCGCGGTCGTGCTCCGCGGCCGGTTGACATGCAGTCAGAAGACTGCATAACCTTCAGTAGTGGACGAGGTCTTCAAGGCGCTGGCCGACCCGACCCGGCGGTTCCTGCTCGACCTGCTGCGCGAGCAGAGCGGGCAGACGCTGGGCGAGTTGTGCGAGCGGCTCGACATGACCCGGCAATCGGCCACGCAGCACCTGGCATTGCTGCAGGCGGCAAACCTGATCAGCACCGTCCGCCGAGGCCGGGAAAAGCTGCACTACCTCAACCCCGTCCCCCTGCACGAGATGCAGGAGCGGTGGATCGACAAATTCGAGCGGCCCCGGCTGCGGGCCATCAGCGAAGTCAAACGACGAGCGGAGTTGACTGTGAGTGACCGTCCGACGTATGTCTACACGACCTACATCGAGAGCACCCCGGAAAAGGTCTGGGAGGCGCTGACCGACGCCGACCTGACCGCCGGCTATTGGGGGCACCGCAACGAATCGGACTGGCAGGTCGGATCGCCGTGGCGGCACGTGCGCAACGACGGCTCCGGCATCAGCGACGTCGACGGCGAGGTGCTGGAGAGCGACCCGCCGCGGCGGCTGGTCACCACCTGGCCGCCGTCCAAGGTGACCTTCGAGATCGAGAGCTACCAGGACCTGGTCAAGCTCACCGTGACGCACGAGGACCTGGAGAGCGCGAAGGACTACGACGACGTCTCGCAGGGCTGGCCGGCCGTGCTGGCCAACCTCAAGACGCTGCTGGAGACCGGCCGCCCGATGCCACAGGAGCCGTGGGCCTTCCACAGCTAATCGCCCCCGGCAGGTGTTGCGTATAGGTATGCAGAGACCCTCTGCCTACCTGTGCGCAACACCCGAAGTGTCGTAGGCGCAGGGCAGGATTGGGTCCATGACCACAATCGGAGCCACCTTCCGGCCGCAGAACCCGCCCGAGACCCTTCGTGAGAGTGTGCAGCTCGCCGATCGCCTCGGCATCGAGGAGATGTGGCTGTGGGAGGACTGCTTTCTCAACGGCGGCATCTCCGCCACCGCCGCCGCGCTCGCCTGGAGTGAGCGGGTCCGGGTCGGGGTCGGGCTGACCCCGGTGCCGTTCCGCAACGTGGCGGTCGAGGCGATGGAGATCGCGACGCTCGACCGCATGTTCGGCGACCGGGCGATCGTCGCGGTCGGGCACGGCGTGCAGGAGTGGATGGGCCAGGTCGGCGCCCGCGCGGCGTCGCCGCTGACCCTGCTGCGCGAGTGGGTCACCGCGCTGCGCGCACTGCTGGCCGGCGAGGAGGTGACGACCAAGGGTCGTTATGTGTCGCTCGACCGGGTCAAGCTCGACTGGCCGCCCGCGACGCCGCCGCCGATCGTGGTCGGCGCGAGCGGGCCAAAGACGCTGCAGCTGGCCGGCGAGATCGCCGACGCCACGATCCTGACCGCCTCCACCACGCTCGACGGCATTCGCGAGGCCCGCAAGCTGATCGGCGACCCCGGGCACAAGGTGATCCTGTTCGCACAGACCGCCATCGGGCCGACCGCCCGGCAGCGGGTGGAGGAGCCGGCCGCGCTCACCGGCGACGCCGAGGCGATCGCGGACGGGATCCGTGCCTTCGCCGAAGCGGGCGCCGACTCGGTGATCCTCGAGCCCACCGCCGACGAGCCCGACCTGCCGGGGTTCCTGCGGTTCGTGGCGGAGGAGGTCCGGCCGCTGATTGACTGATAAGCGTATGTTGTCCGGCATGCCGATTTCGCCATACATCAAGGATCTGCGTGCTGACCTGGGGCATCGTCTCCTGTTACTGCCCGGGGTGACCGCTGTGGTCTTCGACGATGGCGGGCGCGTCCTGCTCGGCGAGCGGGCCGACAACGGGCAGTGGGCGCTGATCGCCGGGGTGATGGATCCGGGCGAGCAGCCGGCCGAGGCGATCGTGCGCGAGGTGTTCGAGGAGACCGCCGTGCACGTCGTGCCCGAGCGGGTCACCAGCGTGCTCACCCAGCCGCCGGTGACCTATCCGAACGGCGATCAGGCGGAGTATGTCGACATCACGTTCCGGTGCCGGGCGGTCGGCGGCGAGGCCCGGGTCAACGACGACGAGTCACTGGCCGTCGGCTGGTTCTCCCTCGACGACCTGCCACCCCTCAACGAACTCAACCGTCACCGCATCGAATGCGCCCTGGCCCCCGGCACGTGGTTCGCTGAGCTAAATGGTCGTGCTGAGCTTGATGGTCGTCGCTCCGCTCCTCCGGCATTTCGCCCCAACGGCGGCCGATGAGTTGGGGTGGAAAAAGGACGAGGCAGAGCCGATGTTCTTTTTCCGCCCCAACTCATCGACGGGCGAAATGCGACTTGCCTTGCGCTTCGACCATGCCTCGGCTCGGGCCGTTATCAGGTTTGACCTGTGCGCGGCTTTGACCTGTGGGTGGCTCTGGCCTGTGGGTGGCTTTGGGCTGTGGGCGGCTCGCTCTGGGCTCAATTGAGTGGCCGGGAGCGGATGTGGTCGTCGTGCCAGTCGTTGCCGACCAGGAAGCGCTTGGTGCCCTGGATGGTGAAGCCGTTTCTTTCGTAGAAGCGGGCGGCTCGCTCGTTGAGCTGGTTCACGCCCAGCCAGCACGTCTCGGCGCCGGTGGCCGCGGCGGCTTCGAGGACCGCGGCCATCATTGCCCCGCCGACCCCGGCGCGGTGCCGGTCCAGATCGACGTAGAACTTGCTCAGCTCGACGCTGGTCTCCGGGTCGACCACCTTGAGCACGTCCGGGTCGGTGATCGGCAGGTCGTTCACCATCGCGTAGCCGGCCGGCTCGCCGTCCACCTCGGCGAGCAGCAGAATCCGCCGCTCGTCGGCCAGATATTCGGCGAACCGCTCGGCGGTCAGATGCGCGGCCACGAACGCGTCGACGTCGGCCTGCGTGGTGCCCGGGGGACAGGCCAGGGCAAAGGTGCGCGCCGCGACCCGGTGCAGGTCGGCGGCGTCCTCCGGAGTGGCCCGGCGGATGGAGATCGCCATGCCGCCACCTTAAGGGTCTGTCTCGTGGATCAACCACGCCTCGCACATGGCTGATCCACGCCGCGACGCAGCTCACCGGACCGGGACCCCCACCAATTGGAAACAGGACTTAGAGTTTGGCCCGTGCGAGAACTCGACGATGTCATCCCCGCCCCCGCCGAGGTGCGCCCCGACCGGGCCGCGGACTTCACGATCACCTCGGGCACCCGGATCACCGCGGCCCCCGGCGCGGAGCCGGTCACGGCGCATTTCGCGCGGCTGCTGACCGGCCTGCCGGCCGGTCCAGCCGGCGGTGCCGTGGAACTGCTGCTCGACGGTGACCTCGACGGCGGTGAGGAGGCCTACCGGCTGGACATCGCCCGGGAGGGCGTGACCGTGCGGGCCAACGCGCCGGCCGGCCTGTTCGCCGCCGCGCAGACGATCCGCCAGCTGCTGCCGCTCGACCCCGACGGGCCCGCGACGCTGCCCGGCGGCACCATCGTGGACCGGCCGCGGTTCGCCTATCGCGGGGCGATGCTCGACGTGGCCCGGCACTTCTTCACGGTCGACGAGGTCAAGTCCTATGTCGATGCCATCGCCGCCTACAAGATCAACCACCTGCACCTGCACCTGACCGACGACCAGGGCTGGCGGCTCGAGATTCCGGGCTGGCCGCGGCTCACCGAGGTCAGCGGCGCGGCGGGCACCGGGGTGGACGGCGTCGGCCCCGGCTTCTACACCCGCGACCACTTCGCCGAGCTCTGCGAATACGCGGCGGCGCGGTTCGTGACGATCGTGCCGGAGATCGACATGCCGGGGCACGTGAACGCGGCGCAGTTCGCGTACCCGTCTTTGACCGCCGACGGCCGGCCGGTCGCGCAGCGCACCGACACCGCGGTGGGCTACAGCTCGCTGGTGGCCGGCTCGGAGTCGACCTATGCGTTCGTCGAGGACGTGATCCGCGAGGTCGCCGCGATGACCCCGGGCCCGTGGCTGCACATCGGCGGCGACGAGGCCCAGGCCACCAGCGCCGAGGACTACCGCACCTTCATGACCCGGGTGCTGCCGCTGGTCGGCAAATATGGCAAGCGGGCGATCGGCTGGCACGAGATGGCCGGTGTCGAGCTGCCCGAGACGGCGGTGCCGCAGTTCTGGCGCACCGAGCCGGCCGACGACGGCACCGCCCGCGCGGTCGAGGCCGGCAGCCAGGTGATCATCTCGCCGGCCGACCGCACCTACCTGGACATGAAGTACGACCCGGCGTTCCCGCTCGGCCTCGACTGGGCCGGCTGCATCGAGGTGGACCGCGCCTACGACTGGGATCCCGCCGACCGGCTGCCCGGCGTGCCCGAGCACAGCATCCTGGGCGTCGAGGCGCCGCTCTGGTCGGAGACCCTGCGCAGCATCGCCGACGTGCAGACGATGACCTTCCCCCGGCTGCCGGCGATCGCGGAGATCGGCTGGTCGCCCCGGGCCGGCCGCGACTGGGTCTCGTTCCGCCGCCGCGTCGCAGCTCACGCGCCACGGTGGCAGTCCGAGGGCGTCGCCTTCCACCGGTCCCCGGTGATCGACTGGCCGTGATCGCCCGGAGACGCGGGTTCGGCGGCGCTCGAAATCTTCCTTAAATCTCGGCGCCGATCCGCGTCCCGTTTCCGCACTTCACGTTCCTGACGCGGAAAGTGAAGCGGCGCGTGGCTACGGTCGGTGGCGAAAACCCGACCTACGCTGTGCGCGGTGGGCCGACCGGAGGGAGCGCGGACGTTGGGCGGTGGCAGAGCGTGGCTGTCGGCCTTCATGCTGGCCGGGTTCCTCGTGGTCGCGGGGGCCCAGCTGGCCCTGGTCGCCGTGGCGGTCCTGCTGGTGCTCGCGGTGCTGCCCGAGGGCGCGGCGCTGCGGCTCGGCGTCCCGCTGGTCACCGCGACCGTCGGCGTGATGGCATATGCGACGTGGCGGGCGCTGCGAACCAAGCGGGTCGAGCCGGCCGGCGTGCCGGTCACCCGGTCGGACGCGTCCGCGCTGTGGCAGCTGATCGACGCCGCGGCGACCGCCGGTGGGGTACGCACGCCGGACCGGTTGATCGTGGTCGCCGAGGCCACGGTCGCGTTCAGCGAACGTACCCATCTGATTGGTCTTGTCGGCGGGCGGCGTGATCTTTATCTGGGGCTGCCGTTGTTGCAGGCCTGGGACAACGAGGTGCTCGGCGCGGCGGTCGCACACGAGCTCGCGCACGGGTCGCCGAGGCTGAGCCGGTGGGCGCCGTACGCCTATCGGGGCCGGCGTGCCGTCGCCCGGATCCTGCCGCGCATCTCGAAGCGCAACCTGGCCGGACCGCTGCTGCGGGCCTATGCCGCGCTCTACCGTCGCGTCGACCAGCCGGTGAGCCGCGCCCAGGAGCTGACCGCCGACCGCATCGCCGCGGAGTTCGCCGGGTCCCCGGCCGCGGTCGCCTGGCTGCGCGACGCCCCGGCGATGGAGAGTCTGCAGCGGGTCTTCTACACGGAGTACGTGGGACCGGGCTGGCGTGCCGGCCACGCGCCGGACGACGTCTTCGGCGGCTTCCTGCGGATGCTGGCCGCCCGCGCCGACGAGCTCACCGTGCTGCGCCGCCGCGAGCCGGCCACCCCGGACGAGTGGGACACCCACCCGGCCCGGCCCGAGCGGCTGGCCGCCCTGACCACGCCCCTCACCTCCGGCGCTGCCGACATCCCGGTCTCACCCGCCGTCGCACCCCGCCAGGCCGGCCGCCCGATCGGCGCCACCGGATCCAGCTCTGCTTCCTCTGGGGAAGCGCCGGTGGGCGCGGCCCTGGTCGGCGACGCCCCCGCGGACGGGCCAGCCGCCACGACCCTGGTCGGCGACGCCTCCCGGGAAGCGCCGGTGGGCACGGCCTTGATCGGCGACACCTCCGGGGAAGCGCCGGTGGGTACGACCCTGGTCGGCGACGCCTCCGGGGAAGCGCCGGTGGGTACGACCCTGGTCGGCGACACCTCCGGGGAGGCGCTGGCGGGCACCGCCTCGATCGGCGACGCCTCCGGGAAAGACGCCTCCGGGAAAGCGGTCGCCGGCTCGCCCGCCGCGCCGGCCCACGGCGCGGGCGGATTCCCGCGGCCGGGTGGCATCACCGGCCTGACCGGCGCCGGACCCTCCACCTCGGTCAAGCGCCCGACCGTGCTCGGCCCCGGCGTGGAGCTCGTGCCCGACCTGCCCGGACTCGGCCGCGCGTTGCAAGCCGTCGCCTTCCCGCCGCGCGGCCGCACGATAGTCGGCTGGGACGAGTTCTTCGGCGTCGCACGCGCCGCCGAGATGAACCGTGAGGCCGACGCCGCGCTCGGCACCCTGACCCGCGCCGCCGGCAGCCCGGTCGGCAGCGCCGGCGACCTGCTCGACCTGGCCGCGGACGGCCGGCTGCGCAAGGTGGCCGGCACGGTCTTCCCGGAGATGCCGCCGGACGAGACCGAGAGCCGGGTCGCCGAGCTGGTCACGCTGCTGCTGGCGCTGGCCGCCCTGCGCAGCGGCGCGGCCCGCTGGCGGCACAGCTGGACCGGCACCGCCGAGCTGGTCTCGCCGGACGGCAGCCACCTCGACCTCGGTGCGGTGGCCGCGCTGGTCGCCGACCCGTCCACCGTCGGCGCGGCCCGCGAGCGGCTGACCGAGCTGGGCATCGACCCGGCGGCCGGGGGCGGCGACCGCGGCTCGGCGGCCCGCGCCGAGGTGGTCGGTGGCCTGGTCAACCTGGTCGTCGACGGCTCCCGCACCGACCTGCTGATCGTGGACACCGGCCTGCTGCTGGTGCCCGGCCTGCCCCGCTCGCAGAACGGCTCCGCCAAGCGTCGGCTGGCCCGGGTCGCCGCCACCACGGACGCGACCCCGGGCACCCGATTCGTGCCCTATGCCGAAGTGTCCGGCGCGACGCAGACCCGCCGTACCCCGAAAGCCTGGGATCTTCGACTGCGCGACGGCGAGACCTTGAGTGTGCGGGCCGCGCTCGACTCGGACGAGCTTCCCGGCGGCTGGGCGGCCCTGGACAACGCCGTCGCCTTCCTCGCGCGAACGCGCTGAGCCGGACCCGCTGAGCCGGACCCGCTGAGCCGGACCCGCTGAGCCGGACCCGCTGAGCCGGACCCGCTGAGCCGGACCCGCTGAGCCGGACCCGCTGAGCCGG
>NZ_JBVJIP010000012.1:191041-237686 GCF_055586225.1 Actinoplanes sp. NPDC051388
GACCGCTGAGCCGGACCCGCTGAGCCGAACCCGGCTTTGAACTTCTCGGCCGCTCGGTCCGTGCTCTTGGATAGACGGTCACATCTCCGACGATCGTGTAACCCAAGCTTTACTTTCCGTCACAATGACATCGTGTGTCCGCCGCTTTACCTTCCCCATAAATGGGTAGAAGGAGGCCACGCGCAACGGCGATCATCGCTACGACAAGGGGGGAGGAGCGCTGATGGAGCGGGGACCTATGGCGCTCTTCGGGGCCATCGTCGCGATCGGCCTCGGCCCGGCTCTCTGGCTGGGCGTGCAGATCGGCGACGTCAACGTCACGCCGGCGCGGCAGCCGGTCGTGCAGAGCGAGCAGCAGGTGGATCCGGCCAAGATTCCGGGTGGTGAGGGCGCCGGCGAGGAGCCCGAGCAGCCGGCCGAGGTGATCCCCCAGCCGAAGCGCAAGGCCAGATATACGCCGATGACCACGGCGCCGACCGCCGACCCGTCGGAAAGCGCGACGTCGGACCCGGACGACGACCAGCCGGGCAAGCCGTCGGACTCGGTCGATCCCACACCGACCGACGACGAGACCACGCCGCCGACCGAGGGCACCACCGAGCCGACCGATCCGTCGGAGGGCGAGGACGACGGCGCGGCCCCGCCGGCCCCGGACGACCCGGGTGACGGCGGCGCCGGCGCCGGCGCCGAGCAGCCGCAGACCTAATCAGCCTTGGTGAGGGCGACGACCGGGATCGTCCGGTCGCCCGCCCTCTCCTGGTGTTCGGTGAAGAACGGGTAACGGCGCTGGATCTCCGCCCAGGACCGGTCATAGTCACCGCCGGTGAGCGGCCGTGCCTCGGCGGGAAACTCGCGGCCCGGCAGTTCGACCTGCACGCGCGGGTCGGCGAGCAGGTTGAGGTACCACTGCGGGTCGTCCGGCGCGCCGTTGTTCGAGGCGATCACCAGGTAACGGTCCTCGTCCGGCAGGTACATCATCGGGCTGGTGCGGTGCTCGCCGGTGCGGCGGCCGACCGTGGTCAGCAACAGCAGCGGCCGGTCGCCGATCGACTTGCCGCCGTCGGCGCGGAACTCCTCGATCAGCTTGGCGTTGTGGGCCAGCATGTCGTCCGGCATCGTCATGACGCGTTCCCCTCCGGCTGTTCCGACAGATAGTGATCCAGTAACCCGGCAGCGGTCTCCGCGAACATCGCGCGCAGCTCCGGCGGCTCCAGGACTTCCGCGTCCGCGCCGAGTTTCAGCAGCTCGGTGTGCCCGTGCTTGATCGACTCGATGGGCACCTCGGTGATCAGCCGGCCGGTCTCGTCGGGCGGGCCGGCCCGGGCGCGGGCCACCCGGGACATCTCCGGCGGGAACACGAACACCATGAAGTCGAGCGCGCGGGTGGTCATCCGGACCGTCGCCGTCGCGGTGTAGACGCTGCTCTCGTACCGCTCGGTCCACTCGCGCCAGAACTCGGCCAGGTCGAAGCCCGGTGGCCTCTCGGCGGGCTCGTCGAGCAGCACGGCGTCCAGCACGCTCGACACCCGGTAGGCCGTGGCCCGCCCCGACGATCCGGCCGCCACCAGGTACCAGCGCCCGGCCTTGAGCACCACGCCGAGCGGGGACAGCGTGCGGCTCACGTCACGCGGCGCCTTCCAGCGGCGGTAGCGCACCGACAGCCGCTTGGCCTCCCACACCCCTTCGGCCAGGACGGCCAGGTGGGGCACCGGCTCGTCGGCCCGGAACCAGCCCGGTGCGTCGAGATGAAACCTTTCGCGTACGCGATCAGCCCGATCCGCCAACTCACCCGGCAGTGCCGCACGCAGCTTGAGCTGCGCCGCGGCCAGCACCGATCCGAGCCCGAGCTCGGCCGCCGCCCCGGGCATCCCGGCCAGGAACAGCGTCCCGGCCTCCGCGCCGGTGAGCCCGGTCAGCCGGGTGCGGTAGCCGTCCAGCAGCTGGTATCCACCGGCCGGCCCGCGATCGGCGAAGATCGGGACCCCGGAGGCGCCGAGCGACTCCACGTCGCGATAGACCGTGCGCACGGACACCTCGAGCTCCTCGGCCAGCGCGTGCGCGGTCATCCGCCCCCGGGTCTGCAGGAGCAGCAGGAGGGAGATCAGCCGACCGGCGCGCATCCGAGCACGATAACGCCGATGACTGACATCAGATGTCAGTCATCGGCGGGGAAACGAAACTCAGAGGGCGATGATCCGGTTCAGGATGTCGCGGTATCCGCGCAGCTCGACACGCAGCTTCTCGGTGTCCTCGCCGCCGTCGCCGGCGAACTGCTCCTTCTGCGCCTTCAGGCCGGCGGTCAGCTTGTCCACCGCCTCGTCGACCAGGGTGGCCGCCTCCGCGGTGGCCTCCTTGGGGCTGTCCACGAAGCGCAGCTGCACGTCGCGCCACCGGTCCTGGAACGACTGGGCGTCGTCACCGAACAGCGAGGTGACCGCGGCGGTCGCCGTCTCGCTGGGCTTGGTCTGCGCGGGGGTCTCGTCGGCGACCGCGACGGGCGTGACGGTCTCCGCCGGCGTGGTCACGTCGTTCTCGTGCTCGTCCTCGTGCCGGTCCGAGTCGTCCAGCGTCTCGTCGGTGACCGGGTCGACCGCCTTGGGGTCGTCGAAGTCCCCGTCGTCCTTCAGCGCCTCGTCCGAGTCCGAGTCCGAGTCGGAGCCGGTGTCGGAGTCGGAGTGCGTGACCACACCGTCCGGCCCGTAGGTCGTGGTGGTCGCCTCCGGCGTGGTGTCCGCCACGGCGTGGTCCGGCGGGGTGGGGTCCTCGTGCCCGTCGACCACGTCGGTGTCGTCCGTCCGGTCGCGGTCACGGTCGTCCAGGGCCTCGTCGACCCGGTTGCTCTCGCCGGTCTCGGTCACGGAGCTGTCGGTCGTGTCGGTGGTGTCGGTGGTGTCGGTGGTGTCGTGCCCGTGCACCGGCTCGTCGTCGGTGCGGTCCGTGTCGTCGGTGCGGTCCGTGTCGTCCGGCGTCGAGGACCACGGCGAGCTGGAGCGCTGCTGCGGCACCGGCACCGGGTCGGACTGCACCGTGTCGGACGGGGTGACGTCGGGTCGGTCCGGGTCGGCCTGCGCGTCCGGTTGATAGCCGCCGTCCGGCTGATAACCCTTTTCGCGGTCCTGCACGTCGACGTTCTTGGGGTCGTCCTGGTCGTCCTTGCTCTCGTTCGTGAAGAAACGCATCCTCGGGCTCCTCAGCGGCTGACGTCGTTGTTGTTCAGGGTTTTGGCATCGGTCTGGGCCGGGATGGCCGACGGCGCCGCCGCGGGGCGGTCCTCGGTGTCCGTCCGGGTGTCGGTCGCGGTGCGGCCATCGCCGGCAACCGGTGACTCGCCCAGCAGGTCGCCGAAGAGCGCGCGGTAGTGCACGAGCGCCTGGCGCAGGTCCTCGGTGCTCGCCTCGCCGTTCTGGCTGCGCGTGCTGATGTCGTGCGCGTCGCGGTAGTGGCCGAGGGTCCGCGCGTGGTCCACGGACAGGTTGGCCAGTTGGTCGTCGTAGTCGCCGGTCGGATAGCCGCGCTCGGCGATCAGACGGGTGACCAGGTCGTCGGCCGTGGTGACGGCCTGTTCCGGGCTGTCCACGAACTGGATCTGAACCTCTTCCCAGGCCGTGGCATAGCTCGCCTTCGACTCCGGGGACAGCTCCTTGAGCTCCAGCTCGGCGTGGCGCTTCTCGCGCTCGCGCAGTTCCTTCTCGCCGTCGGCGCGGCTGCCGGTATCGGCCACCACCCGGTCGTATTCCGGTCCGAAGGTGCTCTGCAGCTTGCGTCGCCGGGTCGCGCGCACCGCGAACACCGCGACGGCGGCGATGACGAGCAGCACGATGATGAGGACGATGACTTGTCCAGCGGACATGGGTTCCTCCTTCTCCGAAGGGGGTTATTCCCAGAAAGCGGGGGTCATCAATCCGGTTGCCGACACTCGACTTAACTTGAGCCAGTCCAGAAAGTACGATCAAGGCGCTGACCTCGGTAAACCGTGCCATTCGCGCGGAGTATCCGGACGATAACGGAAAATTCGGGGCAGCTAACGGTTCCTCGACCCGCATCGATTTCGTATCCTGCCGGAGATGCACGCTCCTCCAGAGGACGGAGTATCGGTCCCTGCCGTACACCTCGGGCGGAGCTAGATGAGAACCGGCTACTGGTCCATCCGTTCGAAGATCGTCGCGTTGGTGGCTGTGCCCCTCGCGGCGCTGCTCGCGTTATGGGTCTTCGCGACGGCGCTCACCGTGGGCCCGGCCTTCAACCTGCTGTCCGCGCAGACCCTGCTGGACACCGTCGGCCGGCCCGGCGAGGTGCTGGTCGGCGAGCTGCAGAAGGAGCGACGGGCGTCCGTGGTGCACCTCTCCGGCGACGCCGAGCAGCCGTCGGCCGCGCTCACCGCCCAGCGCGCGGCCACCGACCGCGCGGCCGCCGACTTCCGCCGGTCGGCATCGGGGGAGCAGGCGCAGGACGCGGCCAGCGACACGCTCCGCCAGCGGATCCGGCAGGTGCTCAGCGACCTCGGCGGGCTGGCCGCCAACCGCGTCCACATCGACCGCCGGGAGGTGGACGTGACCGGCGCGCAGGGCCTCTACAACGAGATGGTGGACAGCGGCTTCCTGATGTTCTCGGCGACCGCGTCGTTCGGCGACGAGACGGTGGACCGCCAGATCCGCGCGCTGACCACGGTCGGGCGAGGTCAGGAGCACCTGAGCCGGGCCGACTCGCTGCTGGCCGGAGCCGGCGTCGCCGGGCGGTTCGACGCGGCGGTCCGGGACGAGCTGATCCGGGCGATCGTCACCTCGCGCTTCCTGCTCGCCGAGGGGATCGCCGACCTGCCGGCCGCCGAGCGCACCACGTTCCAGCGGCTCAGCACGTCCGAGGCGTTCAGCCGGCTGCGCACCTATCAGGACACCCTGCTCAGCAGCGGCCAGGCCGGCTCCGCGCCGCCGGTCGGGCAGGAGAGCTGGAAGCCGGCGTACGACGCCTCGGCCCAGCAGCTGCGCGCGTTCGAGATCAACGCCACCGACGCCCTCGCCAAGCGCGCCAACCCGGTGGCCGTCCGGGTGCTGATCCGGCTCGGCGTCGCCGGGCTGCTCGGCCTGGTCGCCCTGATCATCTCGGTGGTCGTATCGGTGCGGGTGGGCCGCTCGATCGTCGGCCGGCTGCGGCGGCTCCGCGGCGAGGCGCTCGAGCTGGCCGACGAGCGGCTGCCCTCGGTGGTGCATCGGCTGCAGCGCGGCGAGGCGGTGGACGTGGCCGTCGAAACGCCGCCGCTGGAATACGGCAAGGACGAGATCGGCCAGCTCGGCCGGGCGTTCAACGAGGTGCAGACGACCGCCGTGCAGTCCGCGGTGGAGGAGGCCGCGGTCCGCCGCGGGCTCAACGAGGTGTTCCTCAACATCGCCCGTCGCAGCCAGACGCTGCTGCACCGCCAGCTCGCCCTGCTCGACCGGATGGAGCGCCGCGAGACCGAGCCGGACGAGCTGGAGGATCTCTACCGGGTCGACCACCTCGCCACCCGGATGCGCCGGCACGCGGAGGACCTGGTCATCCTCACCGGCGCGGTGCCCGGCCGCGGCTGGCGCCAGCCGGTCGCGGTGATCGACGTGGTGCGCGGCGCGATCAGCGAGGTCGAGGACTACAAGCGGATCGACATCACCGGCATCCACGAGTCGGCGGTGATCGGCCGGGCCGTCGGCGACGTCATCCACCTGCTCGCCGAGCTGATGGAGAACGCCACCGCGTTCTCGCCGCCGCAGACCCGGGTCGTGGTCAACGGCCAAATCCTCCCCAACGGGTACGCGCTGGAGATCGAGGACCGCGGCCTGGGCATGTCGCAGGAGACCCTGGACGAGGCCAACCGCAAGATGATCGAGCCGCCCGAGTTCGACCCGTCGGACAGCGCGCGACTCGGCCTGTTCGTGGTCGCCCGGCTGGCGCACCGGCACGGCATCAAGGTCTCGCTGCGTCCGTCGTCCCATGCCGGCATCACCGCCGTGGTGCTGATCCCGGCCGAGCTGATGACCGTCGCGCCGCCACCGCCCGGCCACGTGGACCACCGGCCGGCCGCCCGATCCGGCCCGCCGTCGGTCAACGGCGACCAGGCCGGTTGGGAACACCCGGCCGCGCTGGACTGGCAGGACCCGGACGCTACCCAGGTGGTGCCGCTGCAGGGCAGCATTCCGCGGCCGCGCCCGGCCTCGGAGCCGATCGCGGCCGTCGAACCGGCCGCGGGCAGCGGGCCCGCGGCGAGCTCCGTCGCCGAGGGGCTGTCGCCGGAGGGGCTGGTCCGCCGCCGCCGGGCGCCTAAGGAGACCATGCCGAAATCCGACAGTTTCCCGACCACCGAGACGACCAGGGAGGGATTGCCCAAGCGGGTCCGGCAGGCGAATCTGGTGCCACAGCTGAGGGAGCGGGCGCCCGAGGAGTCCGAGTCCGAGCCGGTCCGCACGCCTGACCAGATCCGCAGCATCATGAGCGCCCTGCAGAGAGGAACCACCCGCGGCCGGCTCGCCGCGGTCGGCATCGATCCGGATGCCACCCCCGCAACCGATCAGGCTTTGGATGAAGCGGCTACCGTCAATCTCCCGGTGGTCCGCGACGAGAAGGACGCATAGTGGCACAAGCTAAGCAGAGCGCGAACCTCACCTGGCTCCTCGACGAGTTGCTCGAGCGGGTGCCACCGGCGATGCAGGCGGTGGTCCTGTCCGCGGACGGGCTGATGATGGGCGCCTCGACGGGCGTGGCACGCGATGCGGCCGAGCACCTGTCCGCGATGGCGGCGGGGTTCCAGAGCCTGGCAAAGGGCGCGAGCCGGCACTTCCGGGCCGGCCCGGTGCGCCAGACGGTGGTCGAGATGGACAGCGCGTTCCTGGTCGTCACGGCGGCCGGGCAGGGGGCGTGCCTGGCGGTGCTGGCGAGCAGCGACGCGGACCTCGGGCTGCTGGCCTATGAGATGGCGATGCTCGTCACCCGGGTGGGCGAGTTCATGGAGGCGCCACAGCGCTCCCCGCTGCTGGGTCCCGATGGCCGCTGACCCGCTCCGCCGCCCGCACGAGTGGCTGGACCTCGACGCCGGCCCGGTGGTCCGGCCCTACGCGCTGACCCAGGGCCGGGTGGCCCCCTCCGACGGCGAGTTCGATCTGGTCGCGTTCGTGGTGGCGACCAGGTCCCCGATCCCGGCGGACGAGCTGCTGCAGCCCGAGCACCACGCGATTCTGGCCGCCACCCAGGACTCGGTGGTTGTCGTCGAGCTCGCGTCCAAGCTGGACCTGTCGATCGGGGTATTGCGAGTTCTGCTCGGTGATCTACGCTCGGCGGGTCTGATCTCCCTCTCCGAGCCGGCAGCGGCCGAGCAGCCGCACGACGTCGACGTACTCAAGGCGGTTGTTCATGGTCTCCGAGCGCTCTGACCGCGCCGGCGCCCGCATTCCGGTCGCACTCAAGATTCTGATCGCCGGCGGCTTCGGTGTGGGCAAGACCACCATGGTCGGCTCGGTCAGCGAGATCCGCCCGCTGCAGACCGAGGAGGTGCTCTCCGGCACCACCGGCGCCGACGACACCTTCGGCGTGGAGGGCAAGACCACCACCACGGTGACGATGGACTTCGGCCGGATCACCATCACCGACGACCTGCTGCTCTATCTGTTCGGCACCCCCGGGCAGGACCGCTTCTGGTTCCTCTGGGACGAGCTGGCGCAGGGCGCGCTCGGCGCGGTGGTGCTGGCCGACACCCGCCGGCTGGCCGACTGCTTCCCGTCGATCGACTACTTCGAGCAGCGCGGCACCCCGTTCGTGGTCGCGGTCAACCTCTTCGACCAGGAGCGCACGTTCGCGCCCGAGGCGGTGGCCACCGCCCTCGACCTGGACCCGGGCGTGCCCGTGGTGCTCTTCGATGCCCGCGAGCCGATGGGCGCGCGCAACGTCCTGATCGAGTTGGTCGAATACGTCGCCCGTCGCCAGCTGACGGCCGCGGGCCGGCGTTAGAGGCTTCTGGTTATATATCCAGACGTGACCGCATCAGGGGAGATCGTCTATGTCGGCAGTTACACCGGCGAGAGCGGCGGCGCGGGCGACGGCATCGCTCTGCTGCGGCGTGACCCGGCCACCGGTGACCTGACTCGCGCCGGACTGGCCGCGCGCACCCCGTCGCCCTCCTTCCTGGCCCAGCACCCCACCCGGCCGGTGCTGTACGCGGTGAACGAGATCGACGTCGGCGCGGTGACCGCCTTCGCGGTGGCGCCGGACGCCTCGCTGTCCGCCCTGGTGACCGTGCCGACCGGCGGCGCCCACCCCTGCCACCTCGCGGTCACCCCGGACGGCCGGCACCTGCTGGTGGCGAACTACTCCAGCGGCAGCGTCTCGGTGCACCCGCTGGACGGCGACGGCCGGCCGGCCGAGCGCTCGGACCTGCTCGACCTCGAGGGCCAGGGACCCGACCCGGACCGGCAGAAGGGCCCGCACGCGCACCTGGTGGCGCCGGACGCGACCGGCCACGTGCTGATCAGCGACCTGGGCGCGGACCGGGTGTGGCGGGCCCGGCTCGACCCGGTGTCCGGCCGCCTGGTCGACCTGACCGCGGCGATCGCCGCCACCCCCGGCACCGGCCCCCGCCACCTGCGGTTCACCCCGGACGGCGCGCTGCTGCTGGTCGGCGAGCTGTCCGCGGAGCTGAGCTGGCACCGGCCCGGCGCCGGCGGGCTGGACCGGCGCGGTGTGGTCGCGGCCACTACGGCCTCCGGCGTCGCCTACCCGTCCGAGCTGGCGGTCGGGCGGGACGGCCGGTTCGTCTACGTGGCCAATCGCGGGCCGGACACGGTGGCGGTCTTCGCCTGGGACGGCGACGCCGCGACGCCGATCGGCGAGGTGCCCACCGGCGGCGTGTGGCCGCGGCACCTGACCCTGCTCGGCGATCACCTGTATGTAGCGAACGAACGATCACACTCGGTCACGGTGTTGCGGATCGCCCCGGGGACCGGACTTCCTGTGCTTCAGGGCACACCGATCAGCGAACCGAGTCCGACTTGTTGTCTCCGTTGGGAACCGGCCTGATCTGCGCTTTTCCTCGGCATTCACCTACGCGCCGGAACCGCTCCGTCACGGTGCGTCTAGATAGCAATAGATATTTTCAATCCGAGTAAGTTTCGCCCCCAACGCGTATGGCATTCGGGGTCTCCGATGCGCAGTATGGAGCGCGTGTCTGGCCGCCATCGTCGAAACTTCAATCTCAGGGGCGCCGGTGTCATCGGAGCCGCGATGGCGATCGTCGTCGTCCTCGCCGGCTCCTGGCTCGGCTACCAACAGCTGTCCGACAAGGGCTGCACGGGACAGATCCCCCTGACCGTGGCCGCCGCGCCGGAGATCGCCCCGGTGATCGAGCAGACGGCCCAGCAGTGGATCACCGATGGCGCCAACGTCAGCGGCACCTGTGTCGTGGTCAACGTCTCCGGGGTCAACCCGGCCACGATGGCCGCCGCGGTGGCCCGCGAGCACCGGGTCTCGCTGACCGGTGTCGGCACCGCGTCGCAGGCCGTGGTCGTGCCGGACGTCTGGGTTCCGGACTCCCGCACCTGGCTGCTGCGCCTCAAGTCCGAGGCGTCCGGCTTCACGCCCAAGGACGGCGCGCCGATCGCGCAGAGCCCGGTCGTGGTGGCCATGCCCACGCCGGTGGCCGAGCAATTCGGCTGGCCCAACCGCAAGCTGGGCTGGAAAGACCTGCTCACCCAGATGACCAAGAGCACCAACGTGCGCACCGGCATCGTCGACCCGACCCGCGACGCGGCCGGCCTGGCCGGTCTGCTCGCGCTGGCCGGCTCGGCCGGTGACGACGCGAACGGGCTGGCGGCCAAGGTCGGCGCCCTGCGCGCACTGGCCGCGGGCAGCTCCGCGCTGCGCGACGACCTGCTGCAGAAGTTCCCGCGCTCGGCGGACGCGGCCGGCATCGCCAGTGGCCTGAGCGCCGCGCCGCTGTCCGAGGAGGACGTGGTCGCGTTCAACGCCGAGCAGCCGCCGGTGCAGCTCGCCGCGCTCTATCTCGAGCCGACCCCGCCGGGGCTGGACTACCCCTACGCGATCATGCCGCAGGTCGACCTGCAGCGCTCCGCCGCGGCCACCGGGCTGCGCCAGGTGCTGAGCACGCCGGCCTTCAAGAACGCACTGGCCGCGGCCGGTCTGCGTGGCCCCGACGGCAGCGTCGGCGAGGGCTTCGCGATGCCGGTCGGCGCGCCCGCCGCGACCCCGGCCGCGTCCAGCTCGGCCGCGCCGTCCAAGGGTGGCGCCGCCGCCTCGGGGCAGGACGCCGGCGCGATCAGCCAGGCGCTCGGCAGCTGGGCCGCGATCACGCTGCCCGGCCGGGTGCTCTCGGTCTTCGACATCTCCGGCTCGATGAAGAAGCCGGTGCCCAGCGCCGGTGGCCTGAGCCGCGCCGCGGTGACCCAGCGGGCCGCGCAACAGGGCCTCGCCCTGTTCGACGACAAGTGGTCGGTGGGGGTGTGGCTCTTCTCCACCGAGCTGGTCGGCAGACAGGCCTGGAAGGAAGTGGTGCCGATCAGTCCGCTGACCTCGGCACGCCAGGAGCTGCAGGCCGCGACGGCGCAGATCAAGCCCAAGGACGGCGGCGACACCGGTCTCTATGACACCGCGCTGGCGGCGTACAAAGAGGTGCAGAACGACTGGGTGGACGGCCGGATCAACTCGGTCATCCTCTTCACCGACGGGCGGAACGACAACCCCGACGGCCTGAAGAAGGAGCAGCTGGTCGCCGAGCTGAAGAAGGCGAACGACCCGAAGCGCCCGGTCCGCATGGTGATCATCGGCATCGGCAACGAGGTCAGCCAGTCCGAGCTGGAGACGATCACCAACGCGACCAGCGCCGGCAGCGTCTTCTTCGCACCCGACCCCGCCAAGATCAGCGACATCTTCCTGGAGGCGATCTCGTCCCGGGCCGGCGCCGCCGGCCGCTGAGCCGGGAAAGACGTCAGGCCGGGACGCCGGTCCAGTCCAGCACCACGGCGACGGCGTCGTCCTCCAGGAGGGCGCCGCCCAGATAGGTCCGCAGGTCACCGAGCAGCGACCGCACCGCCTCCAGTGGCGCCATCGCGCTCGATCTGCGCACGAAGCGGCGCAGCTGGGCCTCGCCATATCTCCCGGCCGTCTGCGCCGCGTCGGTCACGCCGTCGCTGACGATCACCAGGCGGTCGTCCCGGCTCAGGTCCATCCGCTGCGACCGGTAGTCGGTGGCCTCGAACATGCCGAGCGGGAACTGCGCGTCGAGGTCGGGGTTCGCGACCTCGCCCGCGCGCAGCAGCATCAGCGTCGGTGAGCCGGCGTCCACCACCTCCAGCACCCCGGTGGCCAGGTCGAGCTGCAGCAGCAGCGCGGCCACGTGTTCCGCACCCCGATGCTGGGCGAAGACCGCCTGGTCGGCCAGCGCCGCCTGATCCGCCAGCGGCAGGTTGGCGCGGCGGGCGTTGCGCAGCGCATAGGTCGCCAGCGAGGTCAGCATCGCGGCGGTCATGCCTTCGCCCATGCCGTTGAGCACCGCGAGCGACAGCACGCCTTCGCGCTCGGCCCAGTCGAAGCTGTCGCCACGCACCGCATAGGACGGCTCCAGCTGCCCCGCCAGGCTGAAGGACGGCCGGATCCGGCACCGCCCCGGCAACAGCTCCCACTGCATCTCAGCGGCCAGCGTGAGGCGTTGCGTGCGGGCCGCCATGGTGTAGCGATCGGTGCCCACGGTGGCCGACTGCAGCTCGTGCGCGAGCAGCGTGGCGATCTCGGCCAGCTCGCCGCGGCCCTCCTCCGGCACGCCCCGGCAGCGCAACACGCCCATCCGCTCGCCGCGCGCGGTCACCGGCAGATAGGTCATCGACCCGGCGAGCACCTCGGACTGGTGGTCGAAGCTGCGCCAGGCGGGGTCGCCCGGTTTGGTCACCGGCGAGCCGCGCAGCAGTGGCAGCAGCGCCGCCAGCCGATAGTCGATCAGCAGCAGATCGGTGTCGTCGATGCCGTATTCCGCGGCCAGCGCCGCACCCAGCGCCTCGACGACCTGGTCGGCCGGCGCGCCGGTGAGCGCACGCTGAACCGTTTGCCATGGGTCGCTCAACTGTTCACCCCCTTCGACAGTGTGGAGTCTGCGGGTAGTCTCTGCGGCACCATGGGCGAACACCATGGGCCGGATGGGCCTGACCCGATGAGCGCCGCAGCGCTTGACGACGCTGCGCAATCATTGCTGGCCACCTGGGACGCGGCCCGCGAGCAGAGCACCCCGAGACTGTCGTCTCCGCAGCTCAGCGCTCTGATGGTGGTGGAAAAGGAAGAGGGCATCAACCTGCGCGGGCTGGCCGGTCGGCTGCGCATGATCCTGTCCTCGGCGAGCCGGCTGTGCGATCGCCTGGTGGCCGCGGGCCTGGTCGAGCGGGTCCCCGGCCGGGTGGATCGGCGGGAGATCGCGCTCTATCTGACGCCGTCGTCGCGACAGCTGCTCGAGGAACTGCGGGCCGCCCGGCTGTCCATGCTGGTCACCGTGCTCGACCGGATGTCTCCGGCGGGCCGCGCCGCCCTGATCCGCGGCCTGAGCGAGTTCGCCTCCACGTCCGTGGAGCCCGATCGCAAGGCGCGCACCGCTTAAAAAGATCAAACTCTGGTCGCAGCCCGCTGGTGGGTGACGGACCGTCGCTCCCGCCGGGGCAGGCTCGCTGCGCTTCACCTGCGACCTGCGTGAGTGGTTGCGCTTCTTTCTCGGAACTACGTGGCGCCGGCCGCCACCGCGATGCCGAGTCCGACCAGCGTCACGCGGTCGTCGCGGCAACTTCGTGGCGGTGGCCGCCGAAGTCAGCGGGTGGCCAGGAACGTGGCCGGATCCTCGATGACCGCGCGCACCACCGACTCGGCCGCGCCCCGCATGGCGGCGTCCGGGCCCAGCGCGGCGGCGCGCAGGGTGATCGGCGCCAGGTCCGCGGTCAGCACGCGTTGCCGCAGCTCGGCCTCGATGCCGCCGCGCAGGCCGGGCAGCAGTGGGCCATAGATCCCGCCCAGCACGATGGTGTCCAGGTCGAGCAGGTTCACCACCGTGGACAGCGCGATGCCGAGCGCGGCGCCGGCCTCGGTCAGGTCCGAGAGCGGCGAGAGCTGGGCCGGCGACGTGACACCGGCGGCGCGCAGGATCGCCTCCTGTCCGGCGTACTGCTCCAGGCAGCCGCGGGCGCCGCAGCGGCACAGCCGGCCGGACGGATCGACCGGCAGGTGACCGATCTCGCCGCTCCAGCCGCGCACGCCCCGATAGAGGGCGCCGTCCAGGACGATGCCCGCGCCGATGCCGATCTCGCCGGACACGTACCCGAAAGAAGGCCTGCCCCCGGCGGCGCGCAACTCGCTCAGCGCGGCCAGATTGGCCTCGTTGTCGACCGTGACCGGCAGGCCGAGGGCCGCGGAGAGCACCGAGGCCGCGTCGACGTCGTGCCAGCCGAGGTTGGGCGCGACCCGGACCACTCCGTCCGCGGCGACCAGCCCGGGCACGGCCAGTGCGGCGGCGGCCGGGCGCGGACCGGCCGGCAACGCGGCGGAGGCCAGCCGGGCGAGCGCGGCCAGTGTCGCGGGCGGGTCGCTCAGGCGCTGGTCGGTGTGCGTCACGACGCGCCCGCGGACGACGCCGCCGAGGTCGATCACGCAGGCTGCCAGGTAGTCGACGTTGATCTCCAGACCGAGCCCGAGCGCGCCGTCGGGGGAGACCACCAGCCCGGTGGCCGGCCGGCCCGCACCGGCCCGCGGCGCCGGCGCCCGCTCGACCAGCAGTCCGCCGGCGATGAGGTCGTCGACCAGGGCCGACACGGTGGCGCGGGTGAGGCCGGTGATCGTCGCGGTGGCCGCCCGGGAGATCGGGTTTTCGCTGGTGGCGACCGTTTGCAACGCAAGCGCGAGATTGTGGGCTCGAACGCTCGACTGCCGCACCGGGACCGACGAAGAAGCCTGGATGCGTGCGGTCACGGCCTTGACAATGCCACATGGCCGCCAAATAATTCAACCAATAAACAAATCAACCCTGTTACGTGGAGGTAACCGTGACGGTCCAGCCCACCCGCGAGGACAAGTTCTCCTTCGGCCTGTGGACGATCGGGTGGACGGCCCGTGACCCCTTCGGCGACGCGACCCGAGAGGCACTCGACCCGATCGAGGCCGTGCACAAGCTCTCCGAGCTGGGCGCCTATGGCATCACCTTCCACGACGACGACCTGGTGCCGTTCGGCTCGGACTCGGCGACCCGCGACGGCATGATCGCCGGCTTCAAGAAGGCGCTCGACGAGACCGGCATGGTCGTCCCGATGGTGACCACCAACCTCTTCGCCCACCCGGTGTTCAAGGACGGCGGCTTCACCAGCAACGACCGCTCGGTGCGGCGCTACGCGCTGCGCAAGGTGCTGCGCAACATGGACCTGGCCGCCGAACTGGGCGCCAAGACCTTTGTGCTCTGGGGTGGCCGTGAGGGCTCGGAATACGACGTCGCCAAGGACGTGCAGGCCGCCCTGGACCGCTACCGCGAGGGTCTGAACCTGATCGCGCAATATTCCGAGGACCGTGGCTACGGCCTGCGCTTCGCCATCGAGCCGAAGCCGAACGAGCCCCGCGGCGACATCCTGCTGCCGACCGCCGGCCACGCCATCGCCTTCGTGCACGACCTCGAGCGGCCGGAGCTCTTCGGCATCAACCCCGAGGTCGGCCACGAGCAGATGTCGAACCTGAACTTCGCGCACGGCATCGCGCAGGCGCTGTGGCACGGCAAGCTATTCCACATCGACCTGAACGGGCAGCACGGCCCCAAGTTCGACCAGGACCTGGTGTTCGGCCACGGTGACCTGCTCAACGCGTTCGCGCTGGTGGACCTGCTGGAGCACGGCGGCCTGGCCGGCGGCGCGAAGTACGACGGACCGCGGCACTTCGACTACAAGCCGTCCCGCACCGAGAACTACGACGGCGTCTGGGAGTCGGCGAAGGCCAACATGCGGATGTACCTGCTGCTCAAGGAGCGGGCGCAAGCGTTCCGTGCGGACCCCGAGGTGCAGGCGGCGCTGGAGGCCAGCAAGGTCAAGGAGCTCGCCGTCCCGACGCTCAACCCGGGCGAGACGTACGACGACCTGATCAAGGACAAGGGCGCCTTCGAGGAGTTCGACGTCGACACGGCCGGCGCACAGGGATATGGATTCGTGAAGTTGCATCAGCTCGCCATCGACCACGTCATGCGGGCACGATGAACCCATGACCCTCGTTGCCGGGATCGACTCCTCCACCCAGTCCTGCAAGGTCGTGATTCGTGACGCCGAGACCGGCAAGCTGGTCCGGCAGGGGCGCGCGAGTCATCCGGACGGCACCGAGGTGCATCCGGACGCGTGGTGGAGCGCCCTGCGACAGGCGATCGACGAGGCCGGCGGCCTGGACGACGTGGCCGCCGCCTCGGTCGCCGGTCAGCAGCACGGCATGGTCGTGCTGGACGAGAACGGCGAGGTGGTGCGCCCGGCGCTGCTGTGGAACGACACCCGCAGCGCCGGCGCGGCCGCCGATCTCATCCAGGAGCTGGACGGACCCCAGGCGTGGGTCGACGCGGTCGGCATCGTGCCGGTCGCCAGCTTCACCCTCACCAAGCTGCGCTGGCTGGCCCGCACCGAGCCGGAGAACGCCGCCCGGGTCGCCGCGGTCTGCCTGCCGCACGACTGGCTGACCTGGAAGCTCAGCGGGTCGACCTCGATCGATGAGATCAAGACCGACCGCAGCGACGCCAGCGGCACGCTCTACTGGTCGGCGGCGCGCAACGAGTACCGCCCCGACCTGCTCGAGCTGGGCTTCGGTCGCCAAATCAGAACCCCCGAGGTGCTCGGCCCGACCGGGGTCGCCGGCCACCTGCCGAACGGCGCCCCGCTGGGCCCGGGCGCCGGTGACAACGCGGCGGCCGGCCTCGGCGCGGGCGCGCAGCCCGGCGACGTGGTGATCTCCATCGGCACCTCCGGCACGGTCTTCGTGTCCAGCGACGTGGCCCCCAACGACCCGAGCGGCACGGTGGCCGGCTTCGCCGACTGCACCGGCCGCTTCCTGCCGATCGTGGTCACGCTCAACGCGGCCCGGGTGCTCGACGCGGCCGCCAAGCTGCTCGGCGTCGGCCACGAGGAACTGTCCCGGCTGGCCCTGTCCGCCCCGGCGGGCGCCGACGGCCTGGTGCTGATCCCCTATCTGGAGGGCGAGCGCACGCCGAACCGGCCACTGGCCACCGGCGCGATCCACGGCCTCACGCTGAAGACCTCCGACCCGGCGCACCTGGCGCGCGCGGCGGTCGAGGGCATGCTCTGCGCGCTCGCCGGCGGCCTGGACGCGCTGGTGGAGCACGGCGCCACGGCCAACCGGATCGTGCTGGTCGGCGGCGGCGCGCGCAGCGAGGCGGTGCGCCGCATCGCGCCCGCCCTGTTCGGCCTGCCGGTGCTGGTGCCGCCGCCGGGGGAATATGTGGCCGATGGCGCGGCACGCCAGGCCGCGTGGGTCACCGCGGGCGGCGCGACCCCGCCCACGTGGTCCGCCGAGACCCCCGAGGTGTACGAGGACACGAGCGTCCCGCTGATCCGCGAGCAGTACGCGGCGGCCCGCGACGCGGTGATCGACCGCCCGGGCGGCTAACCTCTTCCCGTGACGTTGCGGGGCAGTTCGGCGCATCGCGCGTACAGCGTGGTCGTCTTCGTCGTCCTCGCCTCGCTGGACAACGTGGCGATCGGACTCGTGCCGCCGCTCTACGGCTTCATCGGTGCCGACCTCGGCGTCGGTGAGGGCCACATCGCGCTCGCCACCACGGTGATGTTCCTGATCAGCGCGGTGGCTGCGATCGGCTTCGCCTATGCGGGCGACCGCACCGACCGCAAGCCGGTGCTGCTGATCGGCACCGCGATCTGGGTGGCCGGCACGGTCTGGTCCGGGCTGGCCGGCAGCTATCCGAGCTTCCTGATGTCGCAGGTGCTCGCCGCCTTCGGCCTCGGCGCGGTCGCCTCGGTCAGCTTCGCGGTGGTCAGCGACCTGATCTCGCCGCGCCGCCGGGGCCTGGTGATGAGCTTCTGGGGCCTGTCACAGGGCGTCGGCACGATCGCCGGCACCCTGCTCGGCGGCCTCCTCGGACACGACGACTGGCGGCGGCCGTTCCTGGTCACCGCGGCGGCCGGGGTGATCGCCGGGGTGGCCTACCTGTTCACCTTCAACGTGCCGCGCGGCGACAGCCAGCCGGAACTGGCCGGCATCGAGTACGACGAGCGCATCCACCACGACCACCTGCCGGTGATCCTGGCCCGCCGCACCAACATCTGGCTGATCCTGCAGGGCTTCTCCGCGCAGGTGGCGTTCGGGTCGCTGGTGTGGCTGCCGGTGCTGTTCCGGGCCCGGGCCGAGGACCAGGGCTACTCGGCGAGCACGGCGGTGCTGGTCGGCAGCATCTTCGCCACCCTGTTCCAGCTCGGTGGCGCGCTGTCCATCCTGGGCGGCCTGGTCGGCGACCGGTTGCAGCGGCGCACCCCGCGCGGGCGGGCCCTGGTGGCGGCGATCGGCGTGCTCGCCGCGGTGCCGTTCTACGTGGTGCTGTTCTTCGTGCCGATGCGCATCACCGTGCCCGACGGGGCCGGTTCAGGCGCCGTGATCAGCGCCGTGCTGGCCAACGTCTTCACCGAGCCCACGGTCGGCGCCTGTCTCGCCATTGCGGTCTTCGCCCTGGCCCTGACCTCGGCGAACTCCCCGAACTGGTTCGCCATGATCGCCGACGTGAACCCGCCCGAGCACCGCGGCACGGTCTACAGCCTCGGCAACCTGGTCAACGGGTTCGGCCGGGCCGGCGGCAACGCCCTGGTGGGGGTGGCCTTCCGCGGTCTCGCGTCGGCCTTCCCCCCACCGCTGAACTACGCCGTCGGTCTGGCCGCCTTCCAGTTCTTCTTCGTGCCGACCGGTGTCATGTACTGGCTGGCCAGCAGGACCGTGGCGAAGGACATGTCGGACACCCACGAGGTGCTGCTGGCCGCCCGCGAGGCCCGCCTAAAGAGTGGCCCAGACCGTGACGTCGGTGGGGACCCGGCCGTCGGCGTCCAGCGGCTCGCTGCTCAGCAGGACGGTCGCCCCGACCGGTAGCTCGGCCGCGCCGGCGCCGAAGTTGGTCAGCACCAGGACGTCCCCGGACCGGAAGGCGAGCACGTCCGCCGGGCTGTCCTGCCAGGTCAGTGTGTTGGCCCCGAGACCGTGTTCGCGACGCAAGGCAAGAGCGGACCGATACATCTCGTACGTGGAGCCGGCCACGTCACGCTGCCGGTCCAGCGCGTACTCCGCCCACTCCGGCGGCTGTGGCAGCCAGCTCGCGTCGGACGGCCCGAACCCGTAGGAGGGGGCGTCCGCCTCCCACGGGATCGGCACCCGGCAGCCGTCCCGGCCGAACTCGGCGTGCTCGGTGCGGAACCACGCCGGGTCCTGCCGCGCCTCGTCCGGGATGCTGGTGTGCTCCGGCAGCCCGAGCTCCTCGCCCTGATAGAGATATGCCGACCCGGGCAGCGCCAGCATCTGCAGGGTGGCCGCACGGGCCCGCCGCAGACCCAGCGACGCGTCCGGCTGCGGGTCGTCCGCGCCGATGCCGTTCGTCCGCTTGTGCCCGGCCGGGTAACCGAGCCGGGAGCTGTGCCGCACCACGTCGTGGTTGGACAGCACCCAGGTGGTGGCGGCGCCGACCGATCCGTTCGCGGTCATCGTGCGGTCGATCACGGTGCGCAGTGGCTCGGCGGCCCAGGCGGCGTCCAGGTATTCGAAGTTGAAGGCCTGGTGCATCTCGTCCGGGCGCACGTACCGGGCCAGGCGCTCGGCGGGCCGCACCCACGCCTCGGCCACCAGGATCCGGTCGCCGCCGTAGGACTCGAGGACCGAGCGCCACTCCTTGTAGACCTCGTGCACGCCGTCCTGATCCCACATCGGCGGCGGCGGATCGTCCGGGCCGAGCCCGGCGACGGTCGCCCCGGCGTGCTCCCAGTCGCCCAGGTTGCGGTCCTTGACCAGGCCGTGCGCCACATCCACCCGGAAACCGTCGACGCCGCGGTCGAGCCAGAACCGGATCACCGCGACGAACTCGGCGCGGACCTCCGGGTTGTCCCAGTCGAGGTCGGGCTGGGTGACGTCGAACAGGTGCAGGTACCACTGCCCCGGGGTGCCGTCCGCCTCGGTGACCCGCTCCCAGGCGCTGCCGCCGAAGACGCTGCGCCAGGTGTTCGGCGGCTCGTCGCCGTTCGGGCCGCGGCCGTCCCGGAAGATGTAGCGCTCACGCTCGCGGCTGCCCGGCGCGGCGGCCAGGGCGGCCCGGAACCAGGTGTGGTCGCTGGACGTGTGGTTGGGCACCAGGTCGACGATCACCTTGAGGCCGAGCGAGCGCGCCTCGCCGATCATCTTGCCCGCGTCGGCCAGCGTGCCGAACCGCGGGTCCACATCGCGGTAGTCGGCGACGTCGTAGCCCGCGTCGTGCTGCGGGGACGGATAGAACGGCGACAGCCAGACCGCGTCCACGCCGAGATGCCGCAGGTCGCCGAGGTGCGACGTGATGCCGGGCAGGTCGCCCATGCCGTCGCCGTCCGCGTCCGCGAACGAGCGGGGATAGACCTGGTAGATGACGGCGTCGCGCCACCACTGAGGAGATGAGGGCATGCCTGAAAGGCTATCCGTCGAGGATGGCGGCGAAACGCTCCTCAGCGAGGTCGAGCTGGTCGAGGATGTGGTCCTTGGCCTCGATGGACAGGGGGGTGTCCGGCCGCCCGACGAGCTCGCGCAGTTTCGGCACCAGCGGGCGATATTTGCCGGCCGACTTGAGCGCCTTCTCATATGAGGTGTGGATGACCCCGACGCCGTTGTCGGTGAAGTCGGACACCTTGATCACCCGGGCCCACGGGTCTCGTTCCAGGCTCTCCGTGACGTGCATGCGGTATTGCTCGTTGCGGTCGCGCTCCGAGTCGTACTCCGGATTGGTCACCGACCGCACCAGCTCCGCCACCCGCCGGTTGAAGAGCCGGGCGAGCTCGGCCACCGCGGCATCGGTCAGCGCCGCGTGGCCCAGCCCGGCGGGCAGCCCGGACAGCTCGGCCGGATGGTCCTCGACCGCATCGTGCAGCAGCGCCGCGGTGACCACGTCGACGTCCCGGATCCCGTAGTAGCGGACGATCCGGATCGCCACCCGCAGCAGATGGTTCAGATAGGGCTCGCGGACCCGGCGGTCGTCGGCGTGCAGGCGGGCGGCCAGCGCGAGCGCCTGTTCCAGCCGGGCGCGCTCGTCCGCCGGGAAGCTCTCCAGCTCCAGCCCGAAGCGTTCCCGCAGGCCGGCCTCGCCGTACACCTCGGTGATCGCATGCAGCGGCATCGACAGCAGCATCCGGGTCGCCATGTCGATCAGGTATACCGGACGCTGGGCCGCCATGGGCTAACTACCGGTGGTTGCCTTGGCGGGCCGGGTCGGCACCGGGCGTGGGGACGGACGCGAGCGGTGCATCGCGGTCATCGAGGCCTGCTTGAGCGACCACGGGTTCTCGGCGTGCAGCCCGCGCTTCGGCGTGCCGGCACCGTTGGTGAACTCCTCATCGGTCATCGCCTGCAGCGCGCTGAGCGCCATGGCCAGGATCGTCGCCGCGGTGACCAGCGTGATCGGCACGATCATCAGCAGCGGCCGGATGCCGTGCACGGCCTTGCCGCCGATCGGGCTCAGCTCGACGCTCATCGCCGCCATGCCGGTGTAGTGCATGCCGCACACCGCGATCGCCATCACCGCCGCGGCGCCGGTGATCGGCGCCCAGCCCTTCACCGACTGGGCGAACCACAGCGCCACGGTCGCGGCCACCACGGCGATCAAGCCCGAGGCCACCACCAGCACCGGCTGGTAGTTCAGCTCGCCGGCGACGTGCATGCCGGCCATCCCGGTGTAGTGCATGGCCAGCACCCCGCTCCCGGTGACCACGCCGGCCGTCACGGTCTTGGCCAGGCTGCGCCGGCCGTGTCCGACGATCATCAGCCCGGCGCCCACGGTGAACACCGCCAGCGCCAGGCTGACCATGGTGAGCAGGGTGTCGAAGCGCACCGGGCTGGCCGGCACGTCGAAGCCGAGCATCGCGGTGAAGTGCATCAGCCAGATGGCCGCGCCGCCGATCGAGAACGCCGCGATGACCAGCCAGCGGTTGCGGCGGCCGCGGCTGCGTGCGCTCCGGGCGCGCCCGGTGCAGAGCAGGCCGAGGAAGGAGCCCAGGAACGCCAGCAGATAGGCGGCGATCGGGTTGAAAGCGCCGTAGGTGAAGTGATGGACCTCGGCCACGGTGGTGCACCTCGCGAAGAGAGTCGGGGGAATCATTCGCGGGGTATTCAGTCACTGATCGGCATCTCTCCATCGCACTGAGTGTGCGGGTGACGACGGATTGACAAACGAAGGAACCGGGACCACCGCACCGGCACCTCCGGGGGAGATGGCGGCACGGCGATCCCGGTTCTGGGTCAGAGGGACGCGGAGAGCGGGGGTGGATCAGGTGAAGATGCTGACGCCGCCGGGGCCCACGAGCAGGCCGAGAATGATCAGCACGACACCCCAGAGGATCTGCCGCCGGAACAACGCGAGGATGCCGGCGACCACGAGAATGACTGCGAGAATCCAGAGCAACAGGTCCATGACCGTGCAATACCCGGACCCCAAAATTCGAAAACCTTCACGCGGGCACCAGGGTGACGTCGATGTCGTCGGACAGCAGTTGATACACGTTGTACGCCTGCTTGATCACCGGATGTGCGACATTCCGGACGGGCACCCCGCCCGGCGTGCGTCCCCGCTCCGACCCGTGATGCGCGTGCCCGTGCAGGGCCAGCGCGGTCGGCGCCCCGTCGATCGCCCGCCCGAGCTGATAGGACCCCAGGAACGCATAGATCTCCACCGGCTCGCCGGCCAGCGTCTCCGGCACCGGGGCGTAATGGGTCAGCGCCACCAGCGCGTCACAGTCCACTCCGGTCAGCGCCGCCGCCAGCCGTTCCGCGGCCTCCTCACCGGTGCGGGTGAACGCCTTCATCTCCCGCTCGCCGAAGTTGCTGGCGCAGGTCCCGCCGAAACCGCCGCCGAAACCCTTCACCCCGGCCACCCCGAGCCGCCGGCCGTGCAGTTCGAGCACCGTCGACGTGCCTTCGAGCACGGTGATCCCGGCGTCGGTGAGCACCGCGGCCACCTCGTCCTGCTGATCGCTCTGGTGGTCGTGGTTGCCCAGCACTGTGATCACCGGCACCGCCAGCCCGCCGAACTCCTTGACGAAGCTGCGCGCCTCGGCCACCGTCCCGTGCCGGGTCAGGTCACCGGCGATCAGCAGCGCGTCGGCCACCTCGGGCAGCCGCTCCAGCGCCGGTCGGTAGCGGCCCACCACGTCGGAGTCCACGTGCACGTCACCGACCGCGGCGATCCGGATCATGAAATCTCCTCGGCCTCGACGGGCACCGACGTCCGGGTGATGCCGATGTCACAGGTGATCTCCACGTCGGGGAAATGCGTGGCGATCTGACGGCAGATCTCGTCGCGCCGGTCCACGCTCTCCACCTCGCCGCCCAGCACCACGCCGTGCTCGCGGCGCTGCACGGTGATGCCCTGCTCGGCGACGCGTCCGTGTTCGGTCAGCAGGCGCTGGATGCTCGCCTCCAGATAGTCGTCGTCCCCCTGGTGCGTCATCTCATCCCCCGTCAGCCGGGACCACGTCGAGGCGGTCCAGAAGAACCAAGAACGCTTCCGCGTACGGCGATTGGGCCGTCTCCTTACGCACCCGCTCCCAGTCGATCTGCTCGCGCAGCGAGCGCGCCACCGGCAGCCCGGTGGCGAAGTCACAGTAGTGCTGGCTGTAGCTCAGCAGCTTGTGCACCATCAGCTGGGTCGCCGAGATCACCGGCATGGCGATCGCCTCGACCGGGCGCACCACCGAGTCGGCCAGCGTGGCGTCGGTCACCGGCGACTCCACCGGGCGGTAGATCAGATCCACCATCCGGCCCTCGTCGAAGACCTTGACCAGCCAGTCCTCCGGCGGTTGCTGCACCTCGAAGCCGGCCCCGGCGAGCTCGGTGAGAACGCGCTCCCGGTCCTGCTCGCGGATCAGGAAGTCGACGTCGTGGTCGCTGGAGTGCCCGCCGTGCGCGTAGACCGCGAAACTGCCGCCCAGCGCGAACGGGATCTCCGCCTGTTTGAGAACGGAGGCGACCCGTTTCAACGTGGTGGCGAGTCCTTCGTCCACCCGGTGCGGCATGTCGTCTCCTGTCGTAGCTGTGGCGTATGCCCGGTAACGACTACCCCACATGGTTCCACGGCACACGCCGGCCCCCTGCGGAAACGGCCGGCGTGACATCTCCGAGTACCGTCGATGGGTATGGTCACCCCCCGAACCGTGGCTCTCGTCGGCATCGACGGGTCCGGCAAAACCACCCAGGCCCACCGGCTGGCGGACGATCTCGCCGCCGCGGGCCTGCGCGCGTCCTACCGGCGCAACGCCGGCGGCCGGCACTGGTTCGGGCGACTGGCCGCGGTCTTCGGTCGCGAGGACGGCGAGGCCCTGCTCGGGCGCCGGACGATGCTCTTCGTCGAGTCGGTCCTGCGCTGGCTGGCCATCCTCCGCACGCTGCTGCGCCGCTCGCTCACCCGCGAGACCGTGGTGATGGACCGCTACGCCTTCTGCCAGTACGCGAGCCTCCGCGCCCGCGGAGCCAAGCCGGCCGCCGAGCGCCGGGCCCGCCTGGCCTACCACCTGTTTCCGCGGCCGGACGTGACGTTCCTGCTGGCCGTCGACCCGCAGGTGGCGCACGACCGGATCGAGGCCCGGGGCTACGACCACGAGGAGATGGACTACCTGCGCCGGGCCGACGCGGCCTACCGGTCGTTGCCGGAGTTCCCGAGCTTCGTGGTGATCGACGCCAACGGCACCCCGGACAAGGTCGCCGCCGAGATCCGGGCGCACCTGCCGCAGCCGTCGCCCGACCCGCACGCGCTCGCCCTGCTGTCCGGCACACCGCGGGAGACGATCCTGGCCTTCGGCTCGTTGGCCACCGCCGTCGCCGCGCTCGGCTGGCAGTTCCTCGAGTCGTTCTAGGCGTTGCCGTAGACCGGCACGGTCGCGCCGCTGGTCGGCTTCGAGTCGTCCCCGGCAAGGAAGAGGATCACCTTGGCGATGTCCGCCGGGGTGACCCAGTTCTCCACCTTGCCGTTCGGCTGGTTCTGCCGGTTGGCCGGAGTGTCGATCACGCTCGGCAGCACGGTGTTGCACCGCACTCCCTGCCCCCGATATTCGACCGCCACCGCATTCGCGAACGCCAGCACCGCCGCCTTGGCCGTCACATAGCCCGCGGCGCCCGGGAACGGCGCCACCGCGGCCCGGGAGGAGACGCAGACGATCGAGCCGCCACCGGCTGCCAGCAGGGCCGGGAGCGCGGCCGAGGTGACCAGATAGAGCGGGCGCAGGTTGACCCTGAGCATCGCCTCGAAGTCGTCGATCGGCGTCTCGTGCACGCGGCCGCCGCCCGCGTACCCGCCGACGAGATTGACCACCGCGGTGAGCGGCGCGCCCTCCTCGCCGGTGGCGACCGAGATCGCGTGGCCGACGTCGGCTGGGACCGTGAGATCGGTCTCAACCGCGGTCGCGCCGGCCGGCAATCGGGCGGCCGAGCCGGCTCGGACCGGAGCGACCACCCGCCAGCCCGCTTCGACGAATGTGGAGACAACTGCCGAACCGAGGCCGCCGGCGCCTCCGGTGATCAATGCGGTGCGTTCCATGAGCCAATCCAAGCACGTCAGACGTATGTGTTTTCCGTCACGTCCTGGCTGCTAATGAGATCGACGGGGCACCAGTTTCCCGAAAGGATGTAACCCGGCATGTCAGTCACCCGGACGGGCGAGTGAACTGCGGCGCAACGTGGCGCATTGTGGCTCGTGGCCCGGGTTTCACCACGGTGACGAGCCGTTCGTGCCGGAGTTTGCTTCAAACCCCGTGGCAACCGGCCGATCCTGCGTGTGAACCCTCCTGGCAACCCAGCCGTACAGGGTAGTGACGAGGGTCGCAGGTGCGGTCGTGATGCCCGTCGCTGTGGCGGATGAGGGGTCGATGGTGTCATGAAGCGGGCGAAGGGTATGCGTGTGTCAACGCATCCAACGCCGGGTGCGGCTCCGAATGACTATGTGAGGGCGTTCCTCAGTAAGTATGCATCGGGCTCTCAGCCAGCGCTCAGACACTCGTGACACTTTCGATCCACCAGCCGGAATCACTGCGGGACGCCATCTGTTGTGGATGTAGCAGTTCGGCAATGGCTAGAACTGCGGACGTTACGGGGAGGGACTGATGGACGCAGGTATCGCCCGTAACAGGGTTAGTGAAGGCAATGAGGGGACCGTGGAGAGCGTGGAGAAGAACACCGTGATGCGGACCGATGAGGTTGCCGAGGAGCGCGACCTCGTTGGAGTGTACCTGCACGAAATCTCCCGGACGCCACTGTTGGACGCGGCCCGAGAGGTCGAACTCTCGAAGGCCATCGAAGCCGGCCTCTACGCCGAGCACCTGCTCGAAGAGGGCGAGGTCCGGCGGGGTGTCAGCCAGGAGGAGTTCGAGCGGCTGGTCACCGACGGGAAGCGCGCGAAGGACCTGTTCATCCGCGCCAACCTGCGGCTGGTCGTTTCGATCGCACGGCGTTACGTGCGATCCGGCATGCCGATGCTCGACTTGATTCAAGAGGGCAACACCGGCCTCGTCCGCGCCGTCGAGAAGTTCGACTACGAGCGCGGCTACAAGTTCTCGACGTACGCGACGTGGTGGATCCGTCAGGCGATCAGCCGGGCCATCGCGCAGCAGGAGCGCACCGTGCGCTTGCCCGTGCACCTGGTCGAGGACGTCAACCGGATGCGCAACGTCACCCGCCAGCTCGTTCGTGAGCTCGGCGCCGACCCGGAGCCGGCGCAGATCGCCAAGGCGCTGGGCGTGACGGTGGAGCGCGTCACCGAGCTCACCCGCTGGGCGCAGGACACGGTCTCGCTGGACACCCCGGTGGGCGACGACGGTGACACCAACCTCGGCGACCTGGTGGCCGACAGCGACGCCCCGTCGCCCGAGGAGATCGTGCTGACCGCACTGGAGCGGTCACGCATCGAGGGTCTGCTCAACCACCTGGACGACCGGTCGGCCGGCATCATGCGGGCGCGTTACGGGCTCGAGGACGGCCGGGAGCACTCGCTCACCGAGGTCGCCTCGCGGTTCTCGCTCTCCCGTGAGCGGATCCGCCAGCTGGAGATCCAGGCGCTGGGCCGGCTGCGTGAGCTGGCTCGGGCCGAGGGCCTGCAGGCCGCCTGATTCGGGTACGCGAAAAGGGCCGGTTCCCCGCGAGGGGAACCGGCCCTTTCGTTGTGCTCGTGGCCGGTTACTTGACCCGGCCGTACCCGGTCGGAGACATCACGGTGATCGAACGTTTCTTCACCGGCTCGCCGGCATGGGAGGCGTCGATCATCATGCCGCCGCCGACATAGAGCCCGACGTGCCCGCCGTTGCGGAAGAACACCAGGTCGCCCGGTTTCAGGTCGCCCTTGCTGATCGGAGTCGTCGCGCCGATCTGCGCGGAAGCCTTGTGCGGCAGCGACTTGCCCGCCGCACGCCAGGCCGCGGAGGTCAGGCCGGAGCAGTCGTAGCCGTTCGGGCCGTCGGCGCCGTACTTGTACATGACGCCGATCGCGTTGTAGGCGAACGAGACCGCCTTGCCCGCGGAACCGGCGATGTTCGGGATCGTGCCGGTGTACTTGCTGCCCGACGACGTCGCCTTGCCGTATGCCGCGGTGCGCATGGCGTACAGCTTCTTGAGGTCGTTCTCGATCTTCTTCTTGCGCTTGCTGAGCTCGTTCAGCTGAGCGGTCTGCTTGGTCTGCAGCGTCTTCAGGGCGGCCTGACGGGCGTCGTAGTCCTGCGTCGTCGCCGTGAAGTCGTTGATCTTGCGCTGCCGGTCACGGGTCATCTGCTCGATGACGCTCATCCGGTCGAGCAGGTTGCCGGGGCCGTTGAGCACGACGTTCACCGTGCCGATGTCGCCCTGCTTGTAGGCGGTCGCGGCGATCTCACCCATCTCGGCCGTGGCGACCTTGAGCGCCTCTTTGGCCGGACCGAGCGACTGCGTCAGCTTGAGCTGATCGCTCTTGGTCTTCGCGATGGTGATCTTCATGCCGTTGAACGACTCGACCACGTCCTCGAGATCGTCCGACGCCTTCTGGATCTGCTTGGTGAGCTCAGCCTTCGACGGCTCCGCGTGCGCGGCCGTCGCAGTGGTCCCGGTGATGGCCAGCGCCAGTGTGGCGACGGCGAGCGTCCGGAACCTCAAACGGGCGTGTGACAACGCTATGAGGCCTTTCTTCCGCCTGGCCGCCTACCGGGTTAGCTGACGGGTTCGGACGGAAGATGGTCCTACCGCTCGGGGGAGCGGATTCACCCCAGTTACCTGGTTCCCCGGCTCACCGGCTGTCCACTCCGCGGGCCCGATGGGGATGTGGGCCTCGGCGCGGTCGGCCGGATTGACTCGGCGGCGCTGGGCCGGCGCCACCGGAGGGTTGTGGCTGCAGACCGGACCAACCGCATCAACTTATCGGCGAATCTTAGAATTACAAGTTTTCTAAGAGTGACTTATGCCAATGGCAATGAGATGCGCACCAGTCCGTGTGTTTACGCTTTCAGAGCGTGACCTTCGGTGCCGGAATCGGACTTATCGGAATTGCCGCGAGCCCATTGATGTGACACTTTCCGCTCGGCCCAGAAGGACAGGAACGGGATCGTGCCGGCGAGCATGATCAGCAGCATCTGGGTGAGCGGCCACTGCAGGCGGCGGCCCAGGTCGAAGGTGGCCAGCACATAGAGGATGAAGAGGAAGCCGTGCGCCGGGCCGACGCCGGCGACCACGGCGTCGTTGTCGGCCAGGTATTTCAGCGGCATGCCCACCACGACCAGGAGGATCAGGACCACGCCGACGATCCAGGCGATGATCCGGTAGCGGGTGAGAGCTCCCTGCACTGTTCCTCGTCCTTATCTCTTGCTCTTGCCCGGGTAGTCGCCCGGCCTGGCGCCGGGATGGGTGGCCAGCCAGGCGAGGTAATCGTTGTAGGCGGTCAGCTCCGGATCGTCGGCATCGTCCCCGGCGGCGGGGCGGGCCGGCACCCGGATGGGGCGGCCGACCGTAACAGGCGAACCTGGCCGCCTTTCCACCTCTGGGGCGGGCGTGTCCTGCGGCTTCCCGTGGCGCTCGAGCTTGACCTCGCGCCACCACAGGAAGACGACGAAGCCCGCGAAGACCGGCCACTGGAACGCGTAACCCCAGCTGAGAGCGTTGCCCTCGGTGGCGCGCGTGTATTGCCACCAGCCGAGGCCGAGGAACGCCGGCACGAGGACGAGCGCGGCCACGTGGCGCGCTATCCAGGCCGGGGTCCACAGCCCTTTCATGCCTGTCAGCGTAGCCGTGGCGGTTTGGGCCCGGCCTGGGCGGGCATGGCTGTGCGGACCCGATCAGGAGGCCGAGATGACTGATCCCGAGTTCGTGGTGCAGGAGACCGGCATCGATCCGGCCGGTCTCGGCGACGACGACCTGCTGCGCGAGCTGCACAGCCTGCACCGGACGCGGCTGGACACCTTGCGCTTTGGCCCGGACGCGGCGCTGTCCAACCATCTGCGCCGGACAGCGGAGCTGGAGACGGAGTATCTGAGCCGGCACCCCGGGCGGGAGATCGATCCGTCCCGGTTGACGCAGGACTTCTAAGGGGGGCCGTCCTGGTCCAGACCGTCCCAGCCCTCGGGGCTCTCGGTCTCGGCCTGGTCGCGGTCGCCGCTGACGTCCGCGTCGACGGTGGTGTCCTCGTGCTCGTTGGCGAAGTCGACATCCGTGTCGTCCGAGTCGAAGGCCTCTAAGTGCTCCTGCTGGGTCATGCCGGAGCACCTACCCGGCGATCTTCGGCGCAAACGATGTGTGTGGTCTGCGTCACAACCGGTCATGGAATCATCGGGGCCGACCGACAGTTGAGAGCAGATGTCGGTGCGTCCACTGTCCCCGGGCCTCACCCTTTGCCTTCACGGAATACCAGTCCGGCTGGAGCCGTGTTGTGCCTTTCGCCGCGAGGCGACATGCGCACCGACATCCGCGCCGCCTTCGGGATTCCCGGGGGCGGCGCACTGCTTTGGGTCTTCGCTCCTGGGAGTCGCCACTCCGGGCTTCGGGTCTTCGCTCTTGGGAGTGGCCACTCCCGGTTTTTGGGTCTTCGCTCTTGGGAGTGGCCACTCCCGGTTTTTGGGTCTTCGCTCTTGGGAGCGGCCACTCCCGGTTTTGGGTCTTTGGCTCTTGGGAGTGGCCACTCACGCAGGTGGAGGCGAGCGCCAGCGAGCTGACCCTCGACGGGAGTGACGGTCTGGACCACCCACCCCGCTGCGACCCGGGTTTGATCTTGATGTTTTTCCGACAGATGTGCGGGTAACGGTGATCTTCATGGATGACTCACGGGCGGAGCAGCGGGCGGCGGAACTGTTGCCGGAGGAGTTGGCGGCGGGCAGTGCCGACCCGGAAGCGCAGGCCGAGGCCATTCTGGCGGAGTCGGACGAGCGCGAGGACGATCTCGGCCTGGCGCGCGAACACCGCACCTCGGACCAGACGGTCACACCCATCGAAGGCACCCGGTAGGGGCACAAAACTTTCGGGTACGGCGGCGGCGTGGCAGGATCCGTCGCGTGCCTGACCCACGACGGAGCGGCGGGCGAGTCGTCCCGCGGCGAGTTCCGCAGGGGAGCGGCGCGTCCGCACCCAACCAGACACGTCGCACGGTCCCGACGCGCGTGCCTGGACAGGGCAACACCGGTGCCACGAACGCGGCGCCGGCCCACTACACCGAGACGGAACACCCCATCACCGGCCAAGTAGCACTTCCCACCGAACCGCCGCACCAGCTCGAGGTGGCCGGACTCCTGCATGAGCTGTCCGCCCGCCTGCTCGCCACCGACGATGTGACGCAGGCGCTGGACCGGCTGGCGGTGTTCACGGCCGGCGCGGTGCCCGGCGCGGTCCGGTGCTCGGTCGTGCTGATCACCGAGGGCGAGCCGCTCACGCTGACCGCTTCCGGCGGCGACGGGCGTGCGGTGGACGACTGCCAGTACGAGACCGGGCAGGGCCCCGGCATGGAGGCCGCGCGCACCCGCACGATGGTGACGACGCAGGACCTGACCGCGGACCCACGCTGGCCGGCTCTGGCAGACTGTGCGCGGGCCGACGGGGTGTTCGCGGTGGCCTCGATTCCGCTGGACGTGCGGCGCGAGTCGGTCGGGGCGTTGAGCGTGTTCGTGCGGGAGCCGCACGGGATCGGGCCGGAGCTGCTGCTCAGCGCGATGGCGATCGTGAACCAGGCGGAGATCCTGCTGGGGGAGTTGTCCCGGCGGGCGGCGCTGAGCCAGGGGGCTACGGTCGACCGGGCCATCGGGGTGATCATCGCGCAGCGGGGGTGTGGGGTGCGCGAGGCGTATGACGTGCTGCAGGAGACGGCGCAGCGGCTTGGCATGGATCGGCAGTTGGTGGCGGAGAGGCTGATCGCGGCGGCGGCGCGGACGCGGCAGCCGGGCCACTAGCCGGTCTTTCCCGCCTCTTGGCTCGCGTCAGCCGACGTGCTGGACCACCTCGAACTCGAGGAGGCTGGCGCCGCTGGCTACCGGGCGGCCGCGGTTGCCGGCGTGGGCCTCGCGGCCGGTGGACTCCGACCAGGCCTGGTAGTGCTCTTCCGTCTCCCAGCGCGTGTAGACGAAGTAGCGGGTCTCGCCGCCTACGGGACGCAGGAGCTCGAAGGCCAGGAAGCCCGGCGCGTTCTCGACCGCGCCTTGTCGTGCGGCGAAACGGCGCTCCAGCTCGGGGCCGGCGCCTTCGGGCACATCGATCGCGTTGATCTTCACAACCGCCATGCAGCCAACGCTACGCGAAGCCGAACCGTCCACCGCGGCGCACACGACCTAACGCCTCTCGTCTCGCGGCCTCGCGGCTCGCGTGGCGTTGCGGGTCGCGCGACGTGAGCATGACGAAGGGGATGCCAGTCGGCCGGCATCCCCCTCTCGCGCTTTGGTGGTCGTCAGCGGGGTGGGCCGCCGTCCTTGCCGACGGTGACCGGGTCCGTTGCCGCGCCGTGGGTGCCCGCGTTGGGACCCGCACCGACCTCGCCGGGCACGCCGTCGGCGTTTTCGGCTGCCAGCAGGTCGTCGGCCCGCTGTTGCTGGGCCGAGCGCTGCGCCAGCGGGATCTCCGGCAGGAAGAAGACCACGATCAGGCCGATCACCATCACGGCGAGGGCCATCAGGAAGACGACCTGGATGCCGTCGGAGAAGCCGACCTTGAAGGGGTGCGCCACCACGTCGGACAGGCTGCTCAGGAACGACGTGTCGCTCAGCCCGTCGCCGCCCGTCGCGCGCTGCAGGACCTGGGCCTGGCTCGGGTCGGCGGCGAGCGCCTGCTGGAACTCGGGTGTGCCCTGCGCGGCCGTGAAGGATGAATTGATCCTGCCGGGCAGCACGTTGAAGAGCACCGACAGGAAGACCGCGGTGCCGAGCGTGCCGCCCATCGAGCGGAAGAACGCCACCGAGCTGGTCGCCACGCCGATCTCGCGCGGCGACACCGCGTTTTGCACCGCGGTGATCATCGGCTGCATGTTGCCGCCCAGGCCGAGGCCCATCACCACCATGATCAGCATGGTCCGCCACAGCGGGGTGTCCGCGCCGATCAGGGCGAACAGGCCGAGCGCGATGGTCATCAGGATGCTGCCGATGATCGGGAAGATGCGGTAACGGCCGGTGCGGGCGATCAGCTGACCGGCCAGGATCGAGCCGCCCATGATGCCGATGACGAACGGGATCATCTGCAGGCCCGCCATGGTGGCCGAGGAGCCCTTCACGATCTGCAGATAGAGCGGGACGGTCATCAGGCCGCCGAACATCGCCATGCCGAGGATCGTGCTGGAGATGGAGCTGACCGCGACCGTGCGGTTGCCGAACAGCCGCAGCGGCAGCAGCGCCTCCTCCTTGTATGCCCGCTCGGCCAGCACGAAGGCGACCAGGCCGATCGCGCCGATCACGAAGCAGGCGATCGAGCGGCCGGAACCCCAGCCCCACTCGCGGCCCTGCTCGGCCACGGTCAGCAGCGGCACCAGGCCGATGATCAGGGTGAGCGCGCCGGGCCAGTCGATGCGGTGGTTGACCCGGGTGTGCGGGAGGTGCAGCACGCGGGCGACCACGATCATCGCGGCGATGCCGATCGGCACGTTCAGGTAGAACACCCAGCGCCAGCCGTCGACCCACAGGATCTTGTCGGCGCCCGCGAAGAAGCCGCCCAGGATCGGGCCGATGACGCTGGCGGTGCCGAAGACGGCCAGGAAGAAGCCCTGGTATTTGGCGCGCTGGCGGGGCGGGACGATGTCACCGATGATCGCCAGCGCCAGCGACATCAGTCCGCCGGCGCCGATGCCCTGGATGGCGCGGAAGGCGGCCAGCTCGTACATGTTCTGGGAGAGGCCGCAGAGGATCGAGCCGACGATGAAGATCGCGATCGCGAACAGGAAGAACGGCCGCCGGCCGTAGATGTCGGAGAGCTTGCCGTAGAGCGGCGTGGAGATCGTCGAGGTGATCAGGAACGCCGTCGTGGCCCAGGCCTGCAGGTTGAAGCCGTTGAGGTCGTCGGCGATGGTGCGCGTCGCGGTCGCCATGATGGTCTGGTCGAGCGCGGCCAGGAACATGCCCATCATCAGGCCGATCAGCACGGTGATGATCTGGCGATGGGTGAAGTCCGACGACGGCTGGGCGGCCGGGCCGCCTCGTGCCGGTGCGGTGGTGGGGTTGCTCACGCGTTCTCCCGTGGTGTGGCGGCCCAGTCACTGCGCAGGAGCGCCTCGACTGAGTTGTTGAATTCGGCGAAGAGGCCGGCGAACTGGTCGACCCGGTCCTCGGGCCAATCCCGCAGCGCCTGGCTCAGCACCGCGTGCCGTGCCTCGGCCAGCCGGTCGCAAGCGGCCAGACCCGCCTCGGTGACCGCGAGCCGTGAGGCCCGGCCGTCATCGGGGTCGGCCTCGCGGCGCGCCAGCCCCGCCTTGACGAGCTGTGCGGCCTGACGGCTGACCGTGGACGCGTCGGCCTGCTTGACCTCGGCGAGGTCGGTGACCCGCATCGCGCCCAGATGGCGCAGCGGGAACAGCAACATCAGGGCGGAGAACTCCGCGCCGAGGTCTCCGACGTTGAGCATGCCCTTGGCGCGTCCGCCGAGTCGGGCGAATCGCACAAGTTCTCCGGCCAGCAGACCGGCGGCACCCTGCTCTGTCACTGGTTTCCCAAGTGGTTGCGCTTGATCAAGCTCAGATCGTTGCATCGTACAAGTTGTTGGTTGGTGAATGCATTGTGTTTCGCATCTCCCACACGAACGTGACCAGGCTCTCGGCTGATTCCAACGCGGGCGAGACGGGCACTACGTATTTCGCGCTGCGGGAGAAGAGCCTCTCCGGCAGGTACCCCCGGCCCGGATCGCCAACCAGGATGCGGGCGCCGGACCGGCGGGCGGCGAGCAGCGCCGCGGTCATCTGCTCGGCCACCCGCACGGTGTAGAACGCGTCGCCGGCCAGCACGACCTCGGGCTCCTCGACGGCGGCGGCGAGAGTGACGTCGTTTGCCGCCGCGTTGCGCATCGCCGCCGCGACCGCCTCGGGATCGGTGTCGATCGCGGCCACCTCGGACGCGCCGGCCCGGGCCGCCGCGATGGCCACCAGCCCCGACCCGGTGCCCAGGTCGATCACCCGGCGGCCACGCACCACATCGGGATGATCCAGCACGTAGCGGGCCAGGGCCTGGCCGCCGGGCCACACGAACGACCAGAACGGCGGCGGCCGGTCACTGTGGAACTCGCCGCCGGTCGCGTCGAAGAGCCCGCGGCCCGGCTCGGCCAGCTGCAGGGATATCTCCGGCGTCAGGGGTACGGGGGTCAGCACGGGAGAATTGTGCGCACGGGGTACGACAGAACCGTTCCAACGGGCGCGGTGAGGGGGTCCGATCGGCCGAAAGACCTGTTATCGCAGCCGGTCGGCCTCATCCGGACGGCGGAGGGGCAGTCGGGTCGAATCCGAGGCGCGTATGCGATACGGCTGTTCATACGGCGGGCAATCTTGATGCGTGAACATAGACTGCGACGACTGTGTTCGATGGACTTGAAGGAGGGTGGCGTATGAGTGACGCGGCGATCACGGTACTTGTCGTGGACGGCCACCAGACCTTCGCCGAGTTGCTCGGGGTGGCCCTGCGTGGCCAGCCTGACCTGCGATATGTCGGGCATGCCCGGACCGGGCAGGAAGCGCTCAGCCTGGTCGGTGAATTGCGTCCCGACGTGGTGCTGCTCGACCCCGAGCTCTCCGACTCCGACGGCATCGCCATCGCGGAGTTGATGCGACACCGCTTTCCGGACACCAGAGTGGTGATCCTCACAGCGAGCAATGAGGCCGCTCTGGTCGGGCGGGCCACCGCGGCCGGCGCCGCGGGGTTCCTCACCAAGAACGGGCCGCTCGGCGATGTGCTCAACGCCGTGCACACCGCGCACGGCGGCGGCATGACCGTTTCCACCGACATCCTCGCCCGCCTGCTGCGCAGCACCTCGCCGGTGGCCGGTCCGCGACCCGGTGGTCTCACTGCCCGTGAGCACGAGGTGCTCGAGCTGATGGCCGCCGGGCTCGACCCGCGGGCCATCGCGCGGCGTCTCGGGATCAGCGTGCACACCTGCCGCGGACACGTGAAGGCGTTGCTGGGCAAGCTCGGCGCGCACAGCCAGCTCGAGGCGGTCGCGGTCGCTCGCCAGCGTGGCCTGATCCAATAGGTCCGACCTGCGGTGAATAACTGAGAGTAATTCACCGCAACACTCATCCGCGGGGCCACGGAATCCGTACTTCCCGGTGGAGCGCCCCGGAGCAGATCGTCGGCGCCCGGCGCGATCGGGAGGACATCGCGTGGAACGCTTTGCAGCCGATGAGGTCATGGCCCCCGAGGCCGCCGTGACCGACCTACCGTCCACGTCGGGCGCGCACTGGGCCAACCGCGACGTCCGCCGCACCGGCGGAGAGCAGACACCCTTCCGGCGGCCGCCGGCACTCAGATCTTTTGAAGCACCGGAAGAGAGCAGCAGCCCTGTGGACAGTCGGAGCGACATGCCCTGGGACGCCTTCGGGTCCGGGGGCAGCGCGGTCGAGCAAGCGCGGCCGGAAGACACCGGCTCGATGAGCCGCGCGTCGTTCGGCGTGACCGACGGTCCGATCAGCGGGAACTGGTTCGGCCGCGACCCGTCTCCGGTGAGCCCGGCCGGGGCGGGATACTCGCAGCCGCAGGTCACGCCGCTCGCCGTCGAGCTGCCGGTCCGGGGCGCCGACGGGCTGCCCACGCCGCCGGTTCACGACTGGCCGGTGGCGAGTTTCCAGGACTCCCCGGAGAGCGATTACCGGGAGTTCGCGCCGGAGACGCACAGCTTCTTCGACCAGCAGCAGCACCGCGAGATCCGGCCACATCGGGCGGACCACCAGAACCGGTCCGACGGCGGGCACCACCAGGCCGAGCCGCGCCACCGCTCGCGCCTGCTGGTCGCGGCCACCGTGACGCTCAGCACGCTGGTGCTGGTCGGCGCCACGCTGGCCGGGGTCGCGTACTTCTCCGGGGAGAACAAGGACATCACTTCGGTGCTCGAGCTGGGCTCGGGCGACTCGAAGAGCGGCGTCGCCACGGCGCCGCTGGACGGGCGCACCACCGCGACGTTCGAACTGGTCGCGGCGACTCGGCGGGCCACGGTGAAGACGCAGGACCTGGGCGCGGACCTCTTCAAGATCACTGCGGACGGTGAGACCGGCATGGCGCCGCGCCCGTCGCTCTCCGGTGACAAGGTGCAGCTGCTGCTCTCCACCGACAGTGATTCGGGGAAGGGCGACGGGGCCCGCGGCAACGTCGAGGTGCTGCTCTCCAGCAAGGTGACGTGGGCGTTGCGGTTCACCGGCGGCGCGGACGAGCAGGTGGTCGACCTCACCGGCGGCAAGGTGAGCTCGGTGGATCTGACCGGCGCCAGCCGCCGGGTCGATCTGACCTTGCCCACGCCGAGCGGCACGGTGCCGCTGCGGGTCACCGGCGCCATCGAGGACCTGTCGCTGACCTCGCCGAAGGGCAGCCCGGTGCGGGTGCAGGTGGACAGTGGGGCCAAGACGGTGGCGGCGGGGACCAGGACGCTGCGCGACGTGAAGCCCGGCTCCACCCTGACGCCGAAGGACTGGAAGGTCGCCAATCGCTACGACGTCGAGGCGGAGTCACGGCTCACGCTTCTCACCGTACGAAATGTGGGTTAAGCCAGCAGAACACCTGGATTGAGCGTGCCGGCCGGATCGAGTGCCTGCTTGATCCGCCGCATCGCGGCGATCTCCGCGTCCGACCGGGACAGGCCGAGCCAGGCCGTCTTGGCCCGGCCCACGCCGTGCTCCGAGCTGATGCTGCCGTGGCGGCGCGCGACCAGCCGCAGCACCGCCTCGGTGACCGCCTCGTCGTGCTCGCCGGCGTCCAGGACGTTGACGTGCAGGTTGCCCTCGCCCAGGTGGCCGAAGATCAGCACGCGAGCGCCGGGAGCGGCCTCGGCCACCGTGCCGGGCAGGTCGTCCACCAGGCCGGCCAGCTCGCGCAGCGGGACGCTGACGTCCAATTTGACCGGTACGCCCGCAGCGCTGATCGCCTCGGTGTGCGTCTCCCGGTAGGCCCACAGCTTGGCCACCCCGGCCGCGTCGGACGCCACCGTCGCGTCGAGCACCTCCTCGGACTCGCTGAGCAGTTCGAGCAACTCGTCGGTCGGATCGGTGCGCGCGGAGCACTCCAGCGTCACGTATGCCGGGTGCTTCTCGGCGAACGGCGCGGCCAGGTTTCCGTGCGCGCGCACCAGATCGAGACCCGACGCGAGGAACAGCTCGGCGGCCGACAGCGAGGTCGAGCGGGCGGCCGCGAGCAACGCCAGAGCGGCCGGCACGCCGGAGACCGCGACCAGCGCCACCGCCCTGGCCGGCAGCAGCGGGACCAGCCGGAGTCGCACCTTGGTGATCACCGCCAGCGTGCCCTCGCTGCCCGCCACCAGCTGGGTGAGGTCGTAGCCGGTGTTGTCCTTGGCCAGACCGGCCAGCCGGGACACCACGCTGCCGTCGGCCAGCACCGCTTCGACGCCGGTGACCTGCTCGCGCATGCTGCCGTAGCGAACCACGCGCAGACCGCCGGCGTTCGTCGCGACCAGCCCGCCGACGGTCGCGGCGGACCGCGCGGCGAGGTCGACGCCGACGTCCAGACCGTGCGGGCGGGCGTGCTGCTGCAGCTTTTCCAGCGTCACCCCGGCGCCCGCGGTGACCTGCCCTTCGAGCGTGTCGACGCCGTCGATCGCGGTGAGCCGGCCCAGGCTGAGCAGCACCTCGCCGCCGGCCGGGATCGCGCCGCCGACCAGCCCGGTGTTGCCGCCCTGCACGGTGATCGCCACGCCCGCCTCGGCGCAGGCCCGGACCACGGCGGACACCTGATCGGTGTCGGCCGGGCGCACCACGGCCAGCGACGAGCCGGTGAAGCGGCGGGTCCAGTCCGTCTCGTATGGCGAGCGGAGATCGCTGTCGACCAGCACGTGCCGCGCCCCGACGATCTCCTCGAGGCGGTCGAGAAGGTCGCTCACGACAGCACGCGCAGCCGGACGGTCTGCTCCATCGAGCGCAGCCGGTCGAGCACCTCGTCGGAGAAGCCGCTGCGGATGTCGGTGATCAGGTAGCCGTATTCGCCGCGGGTGCTCAGCAGCTGACCCTCGACGTTCACCTGGTGCTCGGCCAGGATGCTGTTGACCTGCGCCAGCACGCCCGGTGTGTTGATGTGCACGTGGACGATGCGGCTCATGCCCTCCTGCTGCGGCAGCGCGACGCCGGGCAGGTTGACGCTCAGCGTGGTGTTGCCCTCCTGCACGAAGTGCACCAGCTTGTTCGCCACGAAGTCGCCGATGTCGGACTGCGCCTCCTCGGTCGACCCGCCGATGTGCGGGGTGAGGATCACGTTGGGCAGGCCGCGCAGCTCGGAGACGAACTCGTCGCCGCGACCCTTGGGCTCGGTCGGGAAGACGTCGACCGCCGCGCCGGACAGGTGGCCGCTCTCCAGCGCCTCGCGCAGCGCCACGTGGTCGACCACGATGCCGCGCGACAGGTTGAGGAAGATCGCGCCCGGGCGCATCCGCTTGAACTGCTCGGCGCCGAAGAAGCCGGCGTTGCCCGGCCGGCCGTCCACGTGCAGGGTCACCACGTCGGAGGTCTCCAGCAGCTCCTCCAGGCTCGCGCACCGGTGGGCGTTGCTGAGCGCCAGCTTGTCGGCGGTGTCGAAGAACGACACGTGCATGCCCAGGTTTTCGGCCAGCACGGAGAGCTGGGTGCCGATGTTGCCGTAACCCACGATGCCGAGCCGGCGGCCGCGGATCTCATGGCTGCCGTCGGCCGCCTTGTCCCACACCCCGGCGTGCATGCCGGTGTTCTTCTCGGTCAGCCGCCGGGTCAGCGCGATGATCTCGGCGACCGCGAGCTCGACCACCGAGCGGGTGTTGGAGAACGGCGCGTTGAACACCGCGATGCCGCGGGACGCCGCGTTGGGCAGATCGATCTGGTCGGTGCCGATGCAGAACGCGCCGATCGCCACCAGCTTGTCCGCGGCCTCCAGCACGCCGGCGGTGACCTTGGTCTTGGAGCGGATGCCGAGCAGGCTCACCCCGCGGATGCGGTCGATCAGCTCGGACTCGTCCAGGGCGTTGCGAACGGACTCGACCTCATATCCCTCCGCCTCGAGCCGCGCCACCGCGTCGGCATGGATGCTTTCCAGCAGCAGGACCTTTGTCATCACTTTCCGTTCAGTCGTCTCACACCGGCGATTTTCCAGCGTAGTCCGCTCACCATTCGAGACGCCGACGCATCCAGGGCAACAGCGCGTCACCCTGCCAGCGCTGGAACGCGCGCACCGTCGGAAGCCCCGGCGGAGGCGGCTGCCTGGACTGATCCAGGAAGTAACCGGTCAGGCCGAGCACCACGTCGACGCCCTCTTTCGGCAACAGCGCGTCACCGTCGCCGCCGTGCACCAGCACGTTGACCGCGAGCAGCGTGGTGTCCAGCCAGTCGGGTCCGTTGCTGGCCCACGGCCAGTCCACGAAGACCGCGTCACCGTCCGTGGTGAGCAGCATGTTGTCGGCCCGGATGTCGCAGTGCACCAGGGTGTCGCCGGTCATCGAGGCGAGCCCGCGCGCGGCGATCTCGACGACCTCCGTGAGGTGCGGCAGCAGCCAGCGCGCGAGGTCGGCCGGCGGGTCCGCCGCGATGCGGCGCCATCCGCCGAAGTCGTGGGCGAGCAGCTCGGCCGCGGACGGCCGCTGCGGCAGCGGGGAGGGCGTGAGCGTGTGGGCCAGCTTGCGCAGCCCACGCACGGCCGCGTCGAGCTCGTCCTCGATCCATGGGGTACGCGGGTGCCGGCCGTCGACGTCCTCGAAGATCAGCACGATCCAGTGCCCGTCGTCGAACGTCCCGAGCAGCGGCGGCGCCGGGGCATCCGCCGGCAACGCCGCGTTGATCTCGGCCTCGACCCGGGCGATCTCCGCCGACTTGGGGTTCTGGTCCGGGCTGACCGCCTTCACGAAGGCCCGCCGGCCGGTCGCCGTCACCACCCGGTCGGCCGATCCGGGGGAGAACCCGCCCGGCTGGGACCGCGCGGACACCACCGGTGCGCCGAGGATCCGCTCGACCTCGGCACGCACCCCGGCGGGCAGGTCGGACCATTGGATGCGGACGCCGATCGCGGGAACCATGAAAGGATCCTGGCAATCCCGTCTCGATTCCGAAACGCCTTTTCCCTGTTCAGCCGCTCACGTCGAAAGTGTCACACCGTGATGGCAGGGTGTCCCGCATGAGCGCTCCAGCCGTCGAGACCAGCGGTCTCGTCAAAGTCTTCGGCGACAACCGCGCGGTCGACGGGGTCGATCTGACCGTCCCGGCGGGCACCGTCTATGGCCTGCTCGGGCCCAACGGGGCCGGCAAGACCACGGTCGTCCGCATGCTGGCCACGTTGCTGCGGCCCGACGCCGGCCGGGCGACCGTGTTCGGCAACGACGTGGTCAAGGAGGCCGATCAGGTCCGCAGCCGGGTCAGCCTGACCGGGCAATACGCCTCGGTCGACGAGGACCTGACCGGGCGGGAAAACCTGATCCTGCTCGCCCGCCTGCTGGGTCACCGCAAGCCCGCGGCGCGCGAGCGCGCCGACCTGATGCTCGACGCGTTCGGGCTGACCGACGCGGCTGAGCGGCAGGTGAAGAAATACAGCGGCGGCATGCGCCGGCGGCTCGACATCAGCGCCAGCATCCTCAACACACCCGACCTGCTCTTCCTCGACGAGCCCACGACCGGGCTCGATCCGCGCAGCCGCAACCAGGTGTGGGACATCATCCGGGTGGTGGTGGCAAACGGCACGACGGTGCTGCTCACCACGCAATACCTCGACGAGGCCGACCAGCTGGCCGGCCGCATCGCGGTGATCGACCACGGCAAGGTGATCGCCGAGGGCACGCCCGGGCAGCTCAAGTCGTCGATCGGCGCGGGCACCGTCCACGTGCGACTGCGCGACACCGAGCAGCGACCGGCGGCCGAGCGGGTGCTCGCCGACGCGCTGCGGACCACCATCTCGATGGACGCCGATCCGGTCGCCTTGACCGCGAGGGTGGACGGCGCAGGCTCTGAGCAGGGCGCCGCCGAGCAGGCTTCGCGGGCGCTGGCGGCGCTGGCCGCGGCCGGCATCGTGGTGGACGATTTCTCGCTCGGGCAGCCCAGCCTGGACGAGGTGTTCCTGGCCCTGACCGACCAGCCGATGCCCAAGGAGCCGGCCGCATGAGCACCTCGACCCAGACCCCCGAGACCGCCACGACCTACACACCGTCCGCCGAGACGCTTGCCGCCGTGCTCACCCGCGGCGACCGCCCGCCGCGCCCGAGCGCCTGGTCGTCGTCGCTGACGTTCGGCTGGCGGGCGGTGCTGAAGATCAAGCACGTGCCCGAGCAACTGTTCGACGTGACCGCGTTCCCGATCATCATGACGTTGATGTTCACCTATCTGTTCGGCGGCGCGCTGGCCGGCTCGACGGGCGACTATCTGCAGTTCTTCCTGCCCGGCATCATGGTGACCAGCGTCGTGATGATCACTATGTACACGGGCGTCGGCCTCAACACCGACATCGAGAAGGGCGTCTTCGACCGCTTCCGCACGTTGCCGGTCTGGCGGCCGTCCGCACTGATCGGCATGATCTTCGGCGACGTGCTGCGTTACATCCTGGCGGCCACCGTGATCGTGACGGTCGGCCTGGTGCTCGGCTTCCGCCCGGCCGGCGGTCCGCTCGGCGTGATCGCCGGGATGGGCCTGCTGGTGGTGTTCTCGTTCGCCTTCTCCTGGGTGTGGACCATGTTCGGGCTGATCCTGCGCTCGGAGAAATCGGTGATGGGCGTCAGCATGATGGTGCTGTTCCCGATCACCTTCCTGAGCAACGTCTTCGTCGAGCCGACCACGATGCCGGGGTGGCTGCAGGCGTTCGTGAACGTCAATCCGATCACCCATCTGGTGGCCGGGGTGCGCTCGATGATGGCCGGCTCGTGGGACATGGGCGCGATCATGTGGACCCTGATCGAGAGCGGCCTGTTCGTCGCCGTCTTCGGCACCCTGACGATGCGCTTCTACAACCGCCGATGAAGGGCATCGACATCGATACCGCGACGTGGCGGGCCGCCCGGTTGCGGGCGGCTGCCGAGGAGGCGGCGCGACGCCGGGCGGGGCGCGCGGCGGCCCGGCGGGAGCGAGGGGCTCGGCGCGAGGCCGGGATGGCGTTGCGGCACGCGTGGCGACAGGCCCGCCTCGATGCACGAACCACCCACCGCGGCGACGGACCGCCGGCCGGCTCGACCGGGTGAAACCGGCGCGCGAAGTTTAGGGAACACCCTGCGCGCACGCATAGGTTCGACCACATGGACCGATGGTGGACGGGCTATTCGTCGGCGTCCCTCCTGGCCGGCGGATGGGCGGGCGCGGCGGGTGCGACCGTGGTCTTTGTTCCGATGGATGCGACGGTCGGGCGAGCCGCGGGGGACTGCATCCGGAGCCTTTCGGCGGCCGGCGCTGATCGGCGCGCGACGAGCCGGGTCGCCACGGCCGGCGGCGGCCGGCGTGCGGCGTGCGGCGTGACCACGGCCGGCCGCGAACGGCGTGCGGCGTGCGGGGGCGCCTCGGCCGGCAGCGACCGGCGCGCGGCGTGCGGGGGCGCCTCGGCCGGTGCCGGCAGGTCGGCGATCGGGGTGCTCGCGGCGTACTTCGCGAAGGGCGGAGCTACCGGGGTGCTCGCGGCTTACTTTGCGAACGACGGCGCCGGCGGGCCGGCGACCAGGGCGCTTGTGGCCTGTTGCGGGAGGGCCGCCGCACGCGGGTCCATCACGGAGGCGCTCGCCGCCTGTTGCGTGAAGGCCGCTGCCCGCGAGTCCACCGCCGCGGTGCTCCCGGCCGCCGTGGCCAAGCTGCGTTCCGACGCGGCCGACGTCGTGGCGTGGGCGTCCCTGCCTGATTCCGGGACGTGTTCGTCGAAGTCGACTCTCGGCCTGCTCGGGAAGGTCTGCCGACGCGGGCGGAACGCGGCCGGTTCCCGGGCACGGGCTCGGTTGCGGCGGCTGCGTGACGCCATGTTCGCGGCTCTCGCCGCGATCCGGACACGGCGCGAGCGGGACCGGCTCGGCGCGGAGCTCGCTTCGTCCTTCTCGGTGCCGGAACGTCTGGCGCAGGCCGCCGCGCTGGCGTCGCTGGTCATGCGACTCAACGTCGACCACTCGCCACCGCCCCGGGAGACCACCACCTGCACTCCGCGCAAGGTGCGCGGCCCGAATCCCGCGACGCGACCTCCAACTCGTCGTCGTCCGCGGGATGTTCGCCGTGCCCTGTGCGCGCCCGGCTCCCGCCGTCCCGTGGGAGCCTCTGTTGTCGTACCCGGAAGTCTTTGACCGTCTGACCGACCCTGAGCCGTATCTGCTGGTCGGCGGCCTGGCCATCGCCGTGGGCGGCGTGCTTGTCGCCGCCTTCACGCTCTATGTCCTGCTTCTCCTGCCGTTCGCCATCGCCAAGGGTGAGGTCGGCGCCAACGCGCGAGTGGTTCTGCGTGACCTGCTCAAGCTGTTCCACGCGCTGCTGCGGGCCTTTGGTCGTCGCCGATGAGCCGCCCGCGGGCCTGTCCGGACGGCACCCTGCTGCAGGTGGTGCAGATGTTTCGTGCCGGGTGGTCGTACCGGAAGATCTGCGCGACTCTCAACGCGACCGGTGTGCTGACGCCGTGTGGGCGGGCGACCTGGCATCCGTCCTATGTGGGCCGGTTGCTGATCACCCGGGATGCCCGGCGGTTGCTCGACGCGGATGACCCGGCTTTGTGCCTGGCGGCCGGCGATGCCGACCCGGGCCGGGCGCCAAGCGGCCGGCGATGCTGACCCGGCCAGGTGCCAAGCGCCCGGGCCGGGCGTCTAGCGGCCGGCGATGTTGACCCGGGCGGGCGTCGAGCGGCCGGCGATGTTGACCCGGGCGGGCGTCTAGCGGCCGGCGATGCGGTCGGTGCGGTTGGTCCACAGCCAGCCGGACCAGTGGTCGGGGACCTGGTCGAGGGAGGCCTGGTCGTCGAAGCCCGCTGACCACGGGCCGTCGCCGGCGACCAGGATGACTCGGGTGTCGGCGGCGCGCATGCGGTCGACGAAGAGGTTGGGCCAGCCCCAGAGCCAGCGGCCGTAGCGTTGTGGCAGGTGCAGCTCGGTGTGCCGGCAGGCGTCCGGGACATGGCTGGTCCAGCCGATCGCCGCATAGTTGAGCAGGCAGTTCTTCATGATCTTGCGGGAGGTGGCGCGGATCTGCGGCAGTCGATCCAGCACCCTGTCGATCGCCGCGTCGCCGCCGTAGACACCGATGGTGGCCAGCCGCTCGGCGGGCAGCGTGGCCAGGAAGGTGGCCAGGCGGTCGCCCTCGGCCGGGTCGTCGTTCTTGAGGTCGATCAGCAGCTCGCGGTCCGGGAACGCGGCGACCACCTCGTCGGCGGTGGGCAGCAAGCCGACGCCTTTGCCGCGCAACGGGAAGGTGCCGCCGCCGTCGGCCGTGTAGCCGTGGCCCAGGTCGAGTTTGCGCAGGTCGGCGAGGGTGTGGTCGCGAACCCGGCCGGTGCCGTCGGTGCGGCAGTCCAGGGTGGAGTCGTGGAAGACGGCCAGCCGGTCGTCCGCGGTCACCTGCACGTCGAACTCGAGCATGTCCGCGCCGGCGTCGAAGGCGGCACGCATGGAGTCGAGCGTGTTCTCCAGGTGGTCGTGGTCGGGCGGGTGGATGCGGGTGGCCGTACAGGTGTCGTTCTCGACGCCGGCCAGCGGGAAGGTCTGCGCGATGCCGCGGTGCGCGAGCAGCGACGGATGGCCGTCCTCGTCACCCCACAGCGTCGAACTGTTGGCTATCGCCACCGCGGCGACCAGCAGCAGGACGACGGCGAGGATCTTGGCGAGTTTGCGCAGCACGACCGCAGCTTGCCAGCCCCGGCGAGGACACCGGAAGCGGCGAAGGGCGTAGCCCGGATGGGTCTTCAGTACAGGTCGCGGGCCAGCAGGGCGGCCTGGGTGCGGCTGGTCAGGGACAGCTTCGCGAGCAGGTTGCTGACGTGGGCCTTGACCGTGCGTTCGGCCAGCAGCAGGTCGCGCGCGATGTCGTTGTTGGTCATGCCGCGTCCGAGCAGGGCGAGGACTTCGCGTTCGCGCTGGGTCAGGGAACCCAGTCGCGCGGCCTGGTCGGGCGCCGGGGGAGTGGCCGGCCACAGCAGGTTCGCGGCCGAGGCACTGAGCGCGGTCACCCCGGCGTGCGCGCTGCGGACCGCCGCGGCGAGCTCGCTGCCCCCGGCGTCCTTGAGCACGAACCCGTCGGCGCCCGCCGCCATCGCCCGCTGCACGTCGGCGGTGCGGCCGACCGTGGTCAGCAGCAGCACCCGCGGTGCGGCGTCGCGGTGGCGATCGCGCAGGTGGCCGAGCACCCGCACGCCGTCCGCGCCCGGCAGATAGAGGTCGAGCAGGATCACGTCGGCCACACCGGGGTCGGCGGCGACCAGGTCGAGCAACGCGGCGCCGTCCGGCAGCTCGGCGACCACCTCGAAGTCCGGCTGCGCGCCGAGGATCAGGCTCAGGCCCTCACGGACCAGCGCTTGGTCGTCGACGATGACAAGCCGGATCATCGGGACATGGTATTCACGGTCCGGCGTCATTGGCAGCCGCTGGTGGACGTCGCCCTGGCGGCCGCGGTCGCGCTGCTCTTCGTGTTGTCCGGGACGGCGGTGTCGGCCACGCTCGCGGTCGTGCAGCTGGCGCCGCTGGTCTGGCGACGGCGGTTCCCGGCGGCCGTGCTGATCGTGGTCGGTGCGGCGACCGCCGTGCACACGACGATGGGGATGGCGCGCGCGATCGGGTTCTTCCCGGCGACGATCGCGCTGTACACGGCCGCCACGCATCGGTCGCCGGTGATCCGGTGGGTGTTGTGCCCGGCGGTCGGGGTGGCGATGGCGGCGGCCAGCGCGGTGCGGCACGGGCCGGTCGAAGGCCTGCTGATGGCGGTGGTCACCGTGACGGTGGCCTGGTTGGCCGGGGTCGAGCGCAGCGAACACCTCCGCCAGCGCACCGCGGCGGCCCACCTGCGCGCGGAAGCCTCGGCGGCCGAGGACCGCGAGCGATTGGCGCGGCGGGTGCACGACTCGCTCGCGCATTCGGTGACCGTGATGCTGCTGCAGACGGAGGCCTTGCGGGCGACCTCGTCGCTCGATGCCGGCGGGGAGCGACGCGTCGACGTCGTGCTGCACACCGGGCGGGAGGCCCTGGCGGAGGTGCGGGCGGCGCTCGCCGGTGGGGTCGAGCCCGATTCGGCAGCGTTGCTGGCCGGTCGGTTGGAGTCGCTCTGTGCCGCGGGGCTGCGAGTGGCCGGGCCGCTGCCCGAGCTGCCGCTTGCCGCGCCGCTGCGGGCGGTCGCCGAACGGCTGATCGGTGAGGCCGCGACGAACGCGCTGCGGCACGACGGGCCGGGTGCGCTGCTGACGGTGACGGCCGAGCGGTCCGACGCCGCGGTGCTCCTGCGGATCACCAGCGAGCCATCGGCCTCCGGTGGTGGCGGCGCCGCGGGGGATGGCGCCGGCTTCGGGCTGCGCAGCCTCGCCCAAGACCTCGAGGGGTACGGCGGGCGCCTGGTCCACGGCCCCCTCGCCCCGAGCGGCTGGCTCGTCGAAGCAACGTTCCCGGTCCGGATGCGGACGATGACGGGTTCGTGACCCACGCGAGCCGGGGTGACGCGAATGCGTGCTCAGAGCGCGGCTTGAGCCGGCTGGCCAGGCTGCCTGGGGTGTTGCGTATATGTGTGCAAAGCAAAGGGCACCCGAGCGGGGGGGGGGGGGGGGGGGGGGGGTGGGGGGGGGTGGGGGGTCCTGGAGTTTGGGTTGGTGGGACGTGGCGGCGCACAACGGGACAAAAGAGACAAAAAAGAACGCCAGGGCGGCCC
>NZ_JBVJIP010000012.1:237696-317334 GCF_055586225.1 Actinoplanes sp. NPDC051388
GCATGCGGGGGCCGCGTGTGGGGCCGTGTGACCCTTCTTTTGGGGGTGTGGCGGGTGTGGGCAAAAAAAAAAACCCCCCCAGGTGTCCCCCGGCCCCCCCCCCCCCCCTCGGGGTGGGTCACGCGTCCTGGCGTTTGAGTCGGTAGGCCGCGGCGGCGCCCAGGGCGACCAGATAGCCCAGGAAGACCGCCAGGCCGGCCCACGGGCTCAGGTGGCCCGTCTGCTGGGTGACCTCGGCGAACGCGCCGCCCGCGGTGGACGGCAGGTAGCCGCCGACGCTGTCCTGCCAGCTCTGCGGCAGCAGCAGCTGGACGACGCCCTCCAGCAGGAACAACCCGCCGAACAGCGTGGTGATCGCCGCGGGAGTCGAGCGCAACAGCGCGCCCAGCAGCAGGCCCATCACGCCGGCGCCGGTTAGGTAGATCGCCGAGCCGAACACCGCGCGCAGCACGCCGTCGTCGGACAGCGCGGCGCCGGCGTCGCCGATGATGGCTTGGCCGCCGAGGAACGCGGCGAACGACGCGGCCAGCATCAGCGGGAAGACCACCGCGGTGAAGACCGCCGCCTTCGCCCACAGCGCCGGCAGGCGGGCCGGCACCGCGGCCAGTGTGGCCCGGATCATGCCGGTGCCGTATTCGCCCGCCATCAGCAGCACACCCAGCGTGCCGAGCACCAGCTGCGCGAACGTCGTGCCGGCCAGGCTGATTCCGGTCGGGTCCGACCCCGCGCCGGGGTCGGAGGACGAGCCGAACAGCGACGATGCCAGCAGGCCCATGCCGATGTAGACCACCACCGCCGCGACCAGGGTGATGGTGGTTGAGCGCAACGACCAGAACTTGATCCACTCGGAGCGGATCACCCGCGGGGTGGTGACCCGAGGCTCCCGGTGGGAGAGCGTCATGGTGCTCATGCCGTCGCCCCCACCAGGTCGGAGACCCCGAATTCGACGGAGTCCGCGGTCAGCGCCATGAACGCCTCCTCCAGGGACGGCTGCTGCGGTGCCAGTTCGTGCAGCACGATGCCGTGGGCGGCGGCTCGGTCGCCGATCACGTCGGCGTCGACGCCGGCCACCTCGAAGAGGCCTCGGCCCACGCTGGTGATGGTGATTCCGGGGCCGGTGAGCAGGTCGTAGAGCTCCACCGCCTGCGGGGATCGGACCCGGACGGTGTTGCGCGCGGCCCGGTCGATGAACTCGTGCACCGGCGCGTCCGCGATCAGGCGGCCACGGCCGATCACAATCAGGTGCTCGGCGGTCAGCGCCATCTCGCTCATCAGGTGCGATGACACGAACACCGTGCGGCCCTCGGCGGCCAGGCGCTGCATCAGCCGCCGGATCCACAGGATGCCCTCCGGGTCGAGGCCGTTGACCGGCTCGTCCAGGATCAGGATGCCGGGGTCGCCGAGCAGCGCGGATGCGATGCCCAGACGCTGGCCCATGCCGAGCGAGAAGCCGCCGGCCCGGCGGTCGGCCACGTCGTGCAGGCCGACCATGTCGATCACCTCGTCGACCCGGGAGCGCGGGATGCCGGTGGTCGCGGCCAGCGCGCGGAGGTGGTTGCGGGCGGTACGCCCGGTATGCACGGCACGGGCTTCGAGGAGCGCGCCGACCTCGTGCAGCGGGGCGTCGAGCTTCGCGTACGGGCGGCCGCCGATCGTGGCCGAGCCGGAGGTGGGGCGGTCCAGCCCCATGATCATGCGCATAGTGGTGGATTTGCCGGCGCCGTTCGGGCCCAGGAAGCCGGTCACGATGCCGGGGCGGACGGTGAACGTCAACCCGTCGACGGCGGTCTTGTCGCCGTAGCGTTTGGTGAGCTCGAGTACCTCGATCATGGGTCAACGATGGTCTCGGCGGCGGCGAATCCGCGTCGTCCGGGCGCGGGCATCACTGCGTACCACGGGCGCGGTAGGCCCCGCCTCGCGCGTACGGTGCGCGGACGACGCCGCGCCGGCAGGCCGTCCCGTAACGTCGGTGACATGGGCCCTTCCCGCGTGCGCGCCGCGCTCGCCGCGCATCCGCTGATCGCGGATGCCGCGCTGGGTCTGCTGGTGGCCGTGATGTCGATCGTGATGGTCGCGGTGGGCCCGGGCCCGCACAAGGAGCCACGGGACCCCAATGCGGGCGACTTCGCGATCGCGCTGGTCGTCTTCGTGCTGATCGCCCTGCGCCGGCGGTGGCCCGCCGTGGTGCTGCTGCTCGGCACGGCGGCGGCGTTCGGGGTGATCGTGGCCGACGGGCCGCGCACGCCGCTGCTGGTGGCGACCTTCATTGCGGCCTGCACGCTGGCGCTGGCCGCCGACCGCCGGACGGCCTGGATCACCGGTGGCGTGGTGGGGCTGCTGCTCTATCTGGGCTCGGCGATCTTCACCAGTGACTCGTGGATCGATCCCGAGACGATCGGCATCCTGGCCTGGACCGGCCTGGCCGTCGCGGTCGGCGACGTGCTGCGGACCCGGCGGGCCTATGTCGCGGCGATCGAGGAACGCGCCCGTCGCGCCGAGGAGAGCCGCGACGAGGAGGCACGTCGCCAGGTCGTCGAGGAGCGCGTACGCATCGCGCGCGAGCTGCACGACGTGGTGGCGCACAACATCGCCATGATCAACGTGCAGGCGGGCGTCGCCGCGCACGTGCTGCGCACCCAGCCGGACGCCGCCGAGACCGCGCTGGCCCACGTGCGGCAGGCCGCCCGAACCGTGCTGGACGAGATCGGCACCCTGCTCGGCGTCCTGCGCGAGCCGGGCGACCCGCACGACGCCGAACCCACCCGCGGCCTGGCCCGCCTCGGCGGCCTGCTGGACTCGCTGGCCGCAGCGGGCTTGAGCGTCGAGCACAACCAGCAGGGCGAGGCACGGCCGTTGCCGGCGCCGGTGGACCTGGCGGCCTTTCGGATCGTGCAGGAGTCGCTGACGAACGCGCAGAAACACGGCGCGGGTGGCGCCGCCCACCTGACCCTGAGCTTCACCCGGGCCGGCGTCGCGATCAAGGTCTGGAACGCGATCGGAGCCGAGACGGACGGCACCGGGCACGGCCTGATCGGGATGCGGGAACGCGCGGCCGCCGTGGGTGGCACACTGCGGGAGGCCCGTGGCGACGGCCGCTTCATCGTGGAGGCCTACCTGCCGGCGGAGGCGAAGTCGTGACGATCCGGGTGCTGCTCGCGGACGACCAGGCGCTGATCCGGGCCGGTTTCAAGGTGCTGGTGGACAGCGCGCCCGACCTCGAGGTGGTGGGCGAGGCGACGACCGGCCGCGAGGCGTTCGAGCTGGCCCGCAAGCACCGCGCCGACGTGGTGCTGATGGACATCCGGATGCCCGAGCTGGACGGCATCGAGGCGACCCGGCTGATCACCGCGGACGAGGACCTGGCCGGCGTGCGGGTGCTGATCCTGACCACCTTCGAGATCGACGAGAACGTGCTGCGCGCGCTCCGGGCCGGCGCCAGCGGCTTCCTGAACAAGGGCGTCGAGCCGGCCGACCTGTTGGACGCGATCCGGCTGGTCGCCGCGGGCGAGGCGCTGCTGTCGCCGGGCGCGACCCGCAGCCTGATCGCCCGGTTCCTGAGCCAGCCCGAGCCCGGCCCGCTCACCGCGCCGACCCGGCTGGACGTGCTGACCGACCGCGAGCGCGAGGTGCTGGCCGTGGTCGCCGAGGGTCTGTCCAATGACGACATCGCGGAGAAGCTCTACGTGTCGCCGCTCACCGTCAAGACCCACGTGAACCGGACGATGACGAAGCTGGGTGCGCGGGACCGGGCGCAACTGGTCGTCATCGCCTACCAGAGTGGCCTGGTACGACCCGGGGACCTACCAAAGTAGGAGGCCCTCCGGGTCATCTACTACGGGGGAAGTACGGGACATCGCCTCTTCCAGGAGGACGACGCGACCGGCGGCATCCGGAAGGCTTCAGGGCATGGGATGGGCCATCGCGTTGTCACTGGTCTCCGCCGCCTGCTATGCGGGTGCGGCGGTGGCGCAGGAGCGACTGGCCGCCCTCGGCCACCGCGGCTGGGGACGCTGGGCCGGCTCGGTCGGGCTGACCGTGCTCGGCGGCGGCATCCACACGGTGGCGCTGACCGTGGGCGCGGTCGGCGTGGTGCAGGCGCTCGGCACGGTGACGCTGCTCTTCGCGCTGCCGATCGCCGCGCTGCGCACCCGCACCACGATCTCGGCGGGCGCGCTGCGGGACGCCGGCCTGACGGTGGCCGGTCTGGCCGGCATCATGGCGCTCGCCGAGACGCCGGCCGACGCGGTCACGTTGACCGCTGATTCCGGCCGCTACCTGCTGCTCGTCACGGTCGCCGCGGTGGTCGCGCTGGTGATGGCCGCCTGGCAGTCGTCGTCGCCGGTGACCCGCAGCGTGCTGCTGGCCGGCGCGTCGGGGGTTGCCTTCGGCGTCTCGTCGGTGATCACCAAGGCCGCCCTCGCGGACCTGACGGTCGCCGGGATCGCCGTGGTCGGCGTGCTGGCGGTGACCGGATATCTGCTCGGTCAGGCCTCCTACAAGGGTGGCGGGCTGGCCGCGCCGCTGGCGATGGTCAGCGTGGCGAACCCGGCGGTGGCCGCGACCGTCGGCGTGCTGGTGCTGGGCGAGGGGTTCCGGCTCGGCGCCACCGGCATCGTGCTGGCGGTGCTCTCCGGCACGGTCGCCGCGATCGGCGTGGTCGGTCTTTCCCGCCGGCAGAGCGGGATCACCGCGGCCACCGCGACCGCCAGCAGCAGCCGCGAGTTGGTCCACAGCGGAGAGTCGATGGCCGTCGCCGGCAGCACCATCACGGCCAGCGCCACGATCCGGAACACCGGGCGGATCGGCAGCAGGACGGCCAGCGCCAGCCAGATCTGATGGTGCGTCCAGGACACCGGCGACAGCACCACGCTCGCCGCCCCGGTCACGATCGTCGCGCCGAGCCACTCGCCGTCGCGGGCCAGCCGGGTGGCTCGCCACAACGCCACCGCCGCGACGCCACCGCCGACGATCAAGACAACCCAAAATCGAGAGTCCTCGGGTACGCCGAACCGCAGCAGCATCCCGTTGAGCGACTGGTTCCCGGCCGACGTGATGTGCCCGAGCCGGCTCACCTGGAAGACCTCCGACGTCCAGAACCGCCAGGTGTCGCCGGGCAGCGCGACCGCCGCCAGGGCCGCGCACCCGGCGAACGTGGCGGCCGCGGTGATCGCCGCGCGCCGCCGGCCCGCGCACCAGAGCAGCGGGATGAAGATGAGCGGCGTGAGCTTGATCGCGGCGGCGAGCCCGATCAGCACCCCGGCGAACCGGGTGCGCCGCAGGACCAGCAGGTCGACCACGATCAGGCCGGCCAGAAAGAGGCTGACCTGCCCATATCGCAGATCCGACGAGACCGGCGCGGAGAGGATCAGGGCCAGCGCGAGCGGCCCGGCGCGGCCCGGCCGCAGGATCGTGGCCAGCACCGCGACGGTGACCAGGCTCGCCAGCGTCCAGATCAGCTGCAGCCGGCCGGGCGGCAGCCAGGCGAGTGGGCGCATCAGCAGCGCCGCGAACGGCGGATAGGTGAACGGCGCGTCGCCGCGGCTGAAGTCGTAGAGGCTCGGCGCCTGGACCGCGCCGACATAGACCTGCAGATCGGCCAGCCGGATCGCGGCCGGTCGGGTGAGTGCGGCCCAGCCGGTCACGAATCCGGCGATCACGGCAGCTGCCCAGGTGATCCTCATAGTAGAAACTCTACATAGGGGTTGGCGGGGCCGCGATCACGAGTTCGTCTCAGACCGCCGGTTCGGCCAGACGGGCGGCCAGCACCGCCGCCAGCACGGCCACCGCGGCCTGCCCGAGCACCCCGGCGGCGAATCCGAAGCCGAACGCGGCGCCGGCGCCCGTACCCCACTCGGTGGTGAGCCGGCAGACCGACAAGCCCGCGAGCGCGCCGCCCAGACCGGCCACCACCTGCCAGCGCGACGAGCGCAGCGCGGCGCCCCCCGGCTCGGCGCGCAGCGCGAGAGTGCCCACGAAGACCGCGCTGAGCAGCATCGGAGCGACCATCGCGGCGGCGTTCTGGACAAAGAGGATGGAGTCCGGCGCCCACAACGCCCGCGGCAGCCAGGTCGGGGCCGACCACAGGCTGAGGCCGAGGACATGCGCGGCGTGCAGCGACCCGGCGATGGTCGCGGCCGACAGCACGCCCAGCCCGCCGAGCACGAGACCGATCGGGCCGCGGGCCAGGCGCACGACGGCCAGCAGGCCGGCCGTCCACACCAGAGCGGCCGGCGCGACGTCGACGAAGCCCATGAACGGCATCACGGCGACCTCGTTGCCGATGAAGAGGAACGCGAACAGGGCCGGCCCGAGCAGTGTCACGGCGACCGCGGGAGACATCCGGATCCGCAGGCCGACCAGCACCATCACGCCGGCCGCGGCGATCATCAGGAGCGGACCGCCGGTGTGCACGACGTTGGCCAGCGCCGCCGCCAGCAGAGTGACGCCACCCGCGGTCGCCATGCCGGTGGGGGACACGAGCAAGCCGGCCGCGAACGACAACCGCTGCCGATCATCTGCCATGAACGACAACTCGGCGAGCCACTCGTCGCGCAGTTCGGCGGAGGAGAGCTGCCACGCGGCCAGGCGGACGGCGGCGCGCGCCAGCCGGCTCATGCTTCCCGCACCCTGGTGATCGCGTGCATCGCCGCCACCTCACGACGCGCCTCGGTGGCGCCCTCGTCGGTGAGCAGGTAGTAACGCCGCGCCGGACGGCCCTCGGCCGCCGGATCGGTCTCCTCCCACCGCGACTCGACCCAGCCGGCCCGCTGCAGCCGCACCAGGATCGGATAGAGCGTGCCGCTCGGCAGCCCGGTGGCGTGCATCAACTGCAGCCCATAACGCTCCTCGCCGCCGGCGGCCAGCATCGCCGCCACGACCTTGAGCACCGACGCCGTCATCCGAGGCATGTACGCATGCTACATAGGGTCGCCCGCCCGCGGAAGGGCCACCGTGACCACCAGGCCACCCTCCAGCCGGGGCACCGCGCTCACCTCGCCGCCGTGCGCTCGCGCCACCGCCCGCACGATCGACAGGCCCAGCCCGGCGCCGGGTGCGGCCAGCCGGTCGCCCTTGAGCCGCCGGAACGGCTCGAACAGGCCCTCAACCTCGTACGCCGGCACCACCGGCCCACTGTTGCTGACCTCCACGAACACCGACGGCCCGACCCGCCCGGTGACCACCCGCACCCAGCCGGCCGGCACGTTGTGCCGCTCGCCGTTCTCGATCAGGTTTTGCACCAGGCGTTCCAGCAGGATCGGATCGCCGACGGTGGGCGCCTCGGCCAGCTTCGTGTCCGCGCCGTTCGCCACGTGATCGGCGATGTCGGCCAGGTCCACGTAGGACAGCGTGCCCGGCTCGCGCTCCGACTGGGCCAGCATCAGCAGCCCGTCGATCAGCCGGCCGTGGCGCTCGTTGATGGTCAGCAGGGTGCGGCTGAGCTGCCGCATCTCCGGGGACACCTCGGGCGGCGTCAGCGCGACCTCGATCAGGGTGCGGTTCAGGGTCAGCGGCGTACGCAACTCGTGCGAAGCGTTCGCGATGAACCGCCGTTGCCCGTCGAACGAGTGGTCCAGCCGCGCCAGCATCAGGTCGAACGTGTCCGCCAGCTGCTTGATCTCGTCGTCCGGTCCGCTCATCGAGATGCGCTCGCGCAGCCGCCCGTCCGCGGCCGGCGCGTCCGCGATCCGCCGCGCGGTCTCGGTGATCTGATGCAGCGGCCGCAGCATCAGCCCGGCGATGAACCAGCCCAGCGCGATGGCGATCGCCGCCACCACGATCAGCGCGATCAAGCCCTGGGTCAGCAACGTGTTCAGCACGCTGCTCTGCGCCTCGCCGGTGAACTGCTGGACCGTCTCGCCGGACGGCGACGCGGCCACCCCCGCATCCGGCGGCATCCCGCGGACGACGGCGAACTTCAGGTCCCCCGGCAGTTGCTGGCGCACCAGCACGTAGATGAAGGCGAGCAGGACCAGGCCGGCGACCAGGAACAGGCCGCCGTAGACGAGGGTCAGGCGTGCTCTCATCGGATCCGATACCCCACTCCCGGCTCGGTCAGCACCACCGGCGGTTCGCCCAGTTTCCGGCGCAGCTTGAGGATCGTCATCCGGACCGCGTGGGTGAACGGATCCGCGTTCTCGTCCCACGCCTTCTCCAGCAGAAGCTCGGCGGAGACCGCCGTCCCGTCCGCCCGCAACAGTTCCGACAGCACCGCGAACTCCTTGCGGGACAGCGGCACGTAGCGGCCGTCGCGGAACACCTCGCGCCGGTGCGGGTCGAGGCTGATCCCGGACCGGCGCAGGATCGGCGGCGCGGCCGGGCGCGACCGGCGGCCCAGCGCGACCACCCGGGCGGTGAGCTCGCGCAACGCGAACGGCTTCGGCAGATAGTCGTCCGCGCCCAGCGCCAGCCCGTCCACCCGATCGTCGACCGTGCTCGCCGCGGTCAGCATGATCACCCGGGCCTCGCCGTCGAGCGCGGCCAGTCGCCGGCACACCTCGTCGCCGTGCACCACCGGCAGGTCGCGGTCGAGCACCACCACGTCGTAGTCGTTCACGCCGGCACGTTCCAGCGCGGCGCCGCCGTCGTAGACCACGTCCACGGCGTGCGTCTCGTGCCGCAGCCCCTCGGCCACCGCGTCGGCGAGCAGGCGTTCATCCTCGACCACCAGGATCCGCATGCCCCTATGGTGACCGACGGTGACGTCAATTGGGCGTCATCGTTTTCGCTGACGCCCGGGAAACGGCCTTCCTCCTTGACTGGGCGACATGCGGAAGACATTGCTACTCATCCCACTGCTGGCGCTGGCCGGCTGCGGCGGACCCGCCGAGACTCCCGGGGTGGCCACCGCCAACGGCGGCGCGACACCCACCGCCTCCGCGTCCAGTGAGCCCAGCGAAGGCGATCAGCTCAAGTTCGCCCAGTGCATGCGCGAGAACGGGCTGACCTTCTTCAAGGACCCCGAACCCGGCGCGCGCGGCGTGACGATCAGCATCCCGAAGGGCACCGACAAGGCGAAGGTCGACGCGGCCATGAAGGCCTGCAAGCAGTACCTGCCGAACGGTGGCGAGCCGCCCAAGCTCGATCCCGCGATGCAGGCCCAGATGCGCAAGTTCGCCAAGTGCATGCGGGAGAACGGCATCACCGGCTTCCCGGACCCCAGCGCGGACGGCGGCATGGAGATCAAGCAGGGCCAGCTGGCCTTCGAGCCGGATTCGCCGGAGTTCAAGAAGGCCGACCAGGCGTGCTCGCAGTTCCGGCCCAGTGCGCCGGACGGCGCCAAGGAAGAGCGAAACACGGAGAGCGAAGGATGAAGCGCGCTCGGATCATCACGGCGGCGGCGCTGACCGTGGGGGCCGCCGCGGCCGCCGGCATCGTCTACAACCTGCCGGAAGCCGACGGCAGCACCGGGAACACCACCGCGATGCCGCCGGCCACGGCCTCCGTCGAGCGCGGCACGCTGATCGACAGCGAGACCAAGAACGGAGACCTCGGGTACGGGGACACGACCGCGATCGCCGCCCGAACATCCGGCACGGTCACCGGCCTGGCCGCCAACGGCTCGATCGTGACCAGGGGCAAGTCCCTCTACCGCGTGGACGACGACCCGATCGTGCTGCTCTACGGCAAACTGCCCGCCTATCGCAAGCTCAGCTCCGGCGACGAGGGCCGCGACGTAAAGCAGTTCGAGCAGAACCTGTGGGCGCTCGGCTACCGCGGCTTCACCGTGGACAAGGAGTTCACGTCCGCGACCGCCGAGGCCGTCGAGGAGTGGCAGGACGACCTGGGCGTGGCGGAGACCGGCTCGGTCGACCCGGCGCGGATCGTCTATGCGGCCGGCCCGGTGCGGGTGGACAGCCGGCAGGTCGCCTCCGGTGACCAGGTGCAGCCCGGCGCCGAGGTGCTCACCACCACCGGCACCGCCCGGGTGGCGGTGGTCGAGCTCGAGATCGACGATCAGCGCCTGGTCAAGAAGGGCGGGGCGGTCGAGGTCACCCTGCCGGACGGCGGCACCACCCCGGCCAAGATCGCGTCCGCCGAGACCGTCGTCGTGCCGGGCGAGGGCCAGGAACCGGACTCCACCGGAATCGAGGTGACCATCACGTTCCCCAAGGGCAAGGAGCCGAAGGGGTTGGACGAGGCGTCGGTCGAGGTCGACTTCGCCGCGTCCAAGGCCGAGAACGTGCTGACCGTGCCGGTGGCGGCGCTGCTCGCGCTGGCCGAGGGCGGCTACGGCGTCGAGGTCGTCGAGGGCGGCGCCACCCGGATCGTCGCGGTGGAGACCGGCCTGTTCGCCGACGGCAAGGTCGAGGTGTCCGGGACGGGCATCGCCGAGGGCACCGTGGTGGGGGTGCCGGCGTGACCGGGGTGATCGAGCTGGACCGGGTGACCAAGGCCTATCCGGGCGGCGTGACCGCGCTGGACGACGTGAGCCTGCACATCGACTACGGCGAGTTCGTGGCCATCGTCGGGCCGTCCGGTTCCGGCAAGTCCACGATGCTGCACCTGATCGGGACGCTGGACCGGCCGTCCACCGGGTCGATCCGGATCGACGGGTACGACATCTCGGTGCTCTCCGACCGGCAGCTGTCGGCGCTGCGGGCCCGCCGGATCGGGTTCGTGTTCCAGCACTTCCACCTGGCGCCGGGGCGGGACATCGTGACCAATGTGGCCGACGGGTTGCTCTATGCCGGCGTACCGGAGAAGGAGCGCAAGCGGCTCGCCGAGGCCGCGCTGATCAGGGTCGGCCTGGGTGACCGTCTCACCCATCGCCCGCACCAGCTCTCCGGCGGCGAACGGCAACGCGTCGCGGTGGCGCGCGCCGTGGTGGGGGAGCCGACGCTGCTGCTCGCCGACGAGCCCACCGGCAACCTGGACACCGCGTCCGGCGCCGGGGTGATCGAGCTGCTCACCGAGCTGCACGCGGCCGGCACCACGGTGCTGGTGATCACCCACGACCGGGAGATCGCGGACACCCTGCCGCGGCAGGTGCCGATGCGGGACGGGCGGGTGGTCCGATGAGCCGCCTGATCCCGGCCCGGCTCGCCGCCCGGGACGTGATGCGGGTGGGCGGAGCGGGTCTGCGGGCCCGGCCGTTGCGCGCCTTCCTCTCGGCGCTGGGCATCGCGATCGGCATCGCGGCGATGACCGCGGTGGTCGGCATCTCGTCGTCCAGCCGCGCCGAGCTGGACGACCGGCTGGCCGCGCTCGGCACCAACCTGCTCACCGTCGGGCCCGGCAAGACGATGTTCGGCGACGAGGCCTACCTGCCGGACGAGTCGGTCGGGATGATCTCGCGGATCGGCCCGGTGCAGAAGGTCGCGGCGGTCGGCACGGTGGCCGGCGCCAAGGTCTATCGCAGCGACCGGATCCCGGAGGCGGAGACCGGCGGCCTGTCGGTGCGGGCCGCGCAGCTCGACCTGCCGTCCACGGTCGGCGCCACGATCACCAACGGCACCTGGCTGAACGCGGCCACCGCGAAGTATCCGGCGGTGGTGCTCGGCGCCGAGGCGGCGAAGGTGCTGGGCATCGGCAAGGCGGGACCGGCGGTGCTGATCGGGGGCCGGTGGTTCACGGTGGTCGGGCTGCTCGCGGCGGTGCCGCTGGCATCCGAGCTGGACACGGCGGCGCTGATCGGCTGGTCCGCGGCGGCCGACTATCTGGGCTTCGACGGGCACGCGACCACGGTCTACACGCGCTCGTCGGACGCCGAGGTGGCGGCCGTGCAGGCGGTGCTGGCCGCGACCGCCAACCCGGCCTCGCCCAACGAGGTCGAGGTCTCGCGGCCGTCCGACGCGCTCGCCGCGCGGGAGGCGACCGACCAGACCTTCACCGCGCTGCTGCTCGGGCTGGGCGCGGTGGCGTTGCTGGTGGGTGGCATCGGGGTGGCCAACACGATGGTGATCTCGGTGCTGGAACGCCGGTCCGAGATCGGCCTGCGGCGGTCGCTGGGCGCGACGCGGGGGCAGATCCGGACCCAGTTCGTCGCGGAGTCGCTGCTGCTGTCACTGCTCGGCGGCGCGGGTGGCGTGCTGATCGGGGGAGCGGTGACGGCCGGCTACGCGATGTTGCAGAGCTGGCCCGCGGTGGTGCCGGCCTGGGTGCTGTTCGGCGGGGTGGGCGCGACCGTCGTGATCGGAGCGCTGGCCGGGCTCTATCCGGCGGTCCGGGCGGCCCGCCTGTCGCCGACCGAGGCGCTGGCCACGGCCTGACCCGGGCGACGGCGGCCCGGCCACCGGCCGGGCCGCCGTCCGGCACACTGGGCCGGTGGAGTTGCTGGGGTGCGGGCACGTCGGGCTGCCCGGTCCCGGGCTGATGTGCCGGCATCTGGTGGCGACCGCCGGCGCTCCGCATGCGCGGCACCTGCTCGGGCGGGGGCTCGACGCGGACCATCTGTGCCCCGGCTGCGACGCCGCGCCCTCGACCGCCGAGCTGGTCGAAGCCTGCGAGGGCTGTTTCGGGCGGCTGGAGACCGGCTGCGTCGCGTGGCGCGGCTCGCCCGGCATCGGCACCCGCCCGGAGCCGGTGCCGGCCGAGGTGACCTGGGTCGATCTGCCGCCGGTGGTGGACGTCGCGCCGATCGACGGGATGTCCACGTCGGCGTGGTTGCTGCTGCTCGAGGGCGGCGTGATCGCCCGCTTCGAGGACGGCGCGATCACCCCGGAAGGCGTGTGCGACGTGCCGCACGGGTCGCGGCTGCACTGCTCGCCGGACGGCCTCTTCGCCGCGGTGGTCCACGACTACGGGCGGCACGGGCAGCTGCTCGACCTGGCGGCGGGCACCGTGCGCCCGCTGTACGGCGGCGACCACGCGTGCGGGACGGTGCCGTTCTCGCTGGCCTTCGACCCGGCCGGGCGGGTGGTGGTGCGGACCGACTGGCACCGGCTGGCCGAGCTGGACGCGCGCACCGGGGAGGAACACCGCGCGACCGACGACGAGCTGGACTATTTCCACGGCCGCCTGAGCCTGTCGCCCGGCGGGCGCTGGATCGCCGACGACGGCTGGATCTGGGCGCCGATCGGCATCGTCCGGGTGTGGGACCGCGACCTCGCGGAATACCGCGACCTCTGCGACCGCGCCGGGCACTGGGACTCGCCGATGTGCTGGCTCGGCGACGACCTGCTGGTGGTGAGCGGCATCGGCGACGACGACCGGGCGATGCTGAGCGGGGTGCGGATCTTCGACGTGCCCACCGGCACCGAGCTGACCGCCTTTCCGGGACCGGACGGTGAGTTGTTCGCGGCGGGCCGGCGGCTCTTCGCGGCGTCGCCGTCCGGCCTGGAGATCTGGGACCCGTTCGCCGGCGTGCGGACCGGGGCGCTGGCGGGTTTCCACCCGCGGTGGCAGCACCGAGGCGCGGGCGAGCTGGCCGGCCTCGCCGACGGTCGCCTGGCGAGGTGGAGTTACGGTGCCCTTCTTCAGGGGTCACCGAGGCTCGGCTAGACGGCGTTGGCGATGCTCCAGGCCGTGATCAGGGCGGCCGCGGCGAGCAGGTAACCGAACGCCACGCCGAGGCCGCGGTAGGGCGGGCGGAGCGAACACGAGATGGCGGCGATGAGCGTGGCGGCCACCGCGGCGCCGAGCGGACCGATCGACACCAGCTGCTGGCCGGTCGCGCTGCAGATCAGGTGCGGGTCCTGGTCGCCGCAGGCGTCGCTGGCATAGGGCAGCACGAACAGGCAGAACAGCGCGCCGATGCCGGAACCGAGCAGCAGGAGCACGGTGAGCACGATCGCGGCGACCGGGCTCGGCTGCTCGGCGTGCAGTGGCGACGTCACAGCTGGTCAACCTACTCGCCCGGGCGGGTCACCGGAACAGCTGAAGATCGGAAACCTCGCGGCCGTTTTCTGCGGTGGTGACCTGCGGAAACGGGGCGCGCCCGGCAGGATTCGAACCTGCGACCGTCGGATTAGAAGTCCGGTGCTCTATCCGCTGAGCTACGAGCGCCTGGTGCTGGCAGGCACATACTAGGCGGTTGCCGACGTAATGTCGTCCGCCTTGTCCTCCGGTGCCGGTGGGACGTCGACCTGCGGCGTGTCGGGGGCCGGGACGAACGCGTCCACCCAGCGAGCCGTCTCGCGGAACAGCTCGGCGCGGACGTCCTTTCCGGACAGCGTCAGGTCGTGCATGCCGCCGTCGAAGCGGGTGATCGTCACGCGGGAGCCCAGCCGGGGCGCGTACTTCACGATGTGGTCGACGTTGAGCACCGCGTCGGTCAACCGGGCGTCGTCGGTCCACTGGTTGCCCCGGAACGTCCTCGTCGAGCAGGCCACCAGCACCGGGACGTCGATGTCCAGGCCGTGCCGCAGCCGCTGCTGGCCGCGGCGGATCGCTGCCACCCAGCCGGCCGTCACGGGGAAGCCCAGCAACGGTTTCCAGGCCAGGTCGTAGGTCCACTCGCCGCGGTGCTCGGCGTGCAGGCTCTGGCCGTAGACGCCCACGGCCCTGACCGGGAGCTTGCGGTAGGGCGTGCGCCTGCTCGTCGCGGCGAAGGCGATCCCCACCGCGTGGCGTACCAGCCAGGGTTTGTTGAAGTCGAAGAACGGACTGTTCAGCACCAGGCCATCGACCAGACCCTGGCCCTGCCGCGCGTGCGACCACAGGGACGTCGTCAGGCCGCCGGTCGAGTGCGCGACGACCAGCATCTGATCGTGGCCGTCGACCTCCCGGATGATGCGCGCCGACTCGTCCAGCTCGGGGAAGTACTCGGTCAGGCTGCGGCAGAAGTTCGGGGTCTGGTGCTCGAGCAGGCTGCGGCCGTATTTGCGCAGGTCGAGAGCGTAGAAATCCCAGCCCCGCTCGACGAAGAAGTCGGCCAGATGGGTCTGGAAGAAGTAGTCCACGAAGCCATGGACATAGAGCACCGCGCGCCGGCTCGGCGTCTCCGCCCGGCGGCGCACGAGGGTTGCGATGACCGGACCCTCGTCGTCCGTGCCGAGGTCGATGGTGTGCCGTTCGTAGGGCTGACCCAGGACATCCGTCTCCACGCCTGACAGGTTACCCACGGGTTCGGGTCCCCGCGCCATAGCAGATCCATTGCGGCTCGCGGCCCTGTCCACAATCCGCCGTTGTCCACAGCCGTGCCGGATTTCCTCGTCCTGATCTTGGCCCGGCCCGCCAGAGTCCTCCCCGCAAGCAAGCCAACAGACGAGAGGACCGATTCATCGTGTACGACACCCCCATCGTGATCGTCGGCAACGTGCTGACCGCGCCCGAGTGGCGGCGCACCACCAAGAGCAACACGCTGGTCGCCAACTTCCGGGTCGCGTCGACGTCCCGCCGCTTCGACCGTGAGAACAGCCGGTGGGTCGACGGCGACACCCTCCGGGTACGCGTGAACTGCTGGCGCCGCCTCGCCGAGAACGTCGGCGCCTCGATCACGGTCGGCGACCCGATCGTCGTGGTGGGCCGGCTCTACACCCGCGACTGGGTGGACGCCGACAACAACCCGCGGGTCTCGTTCGAGATGGAGGCCGTCGCCGTCGGGCACGACCTGTCCCGGGGCCGGACCAAGCTCTTCCGCACCAGATCCGCCAGCGTCAGCACCACCGCCGACGACGCCGACGGGATGGTCCGCGGCGAGACGGCGGAGGCGCTGGACGAGAAGCCGATCGGCTATGGCGAGGGCATCCCGGACGACACCGAGGAGCCGGCGTTCGTCGAGCAGCAGCCCGGCAAGGATCCGGCGACCGTGCTGGCCGGCGGCGGGTTCGAGCCGTTCGACAAGGAGATCGCCGAGCCCGCGCCGGCGCCCGCGCCTTCGCCCGCACCTGAGCCTGCGCCGGAGGTCGAGATCGAGGTGGAGCGGCTCGACGATGCCTCCGCGCGGCGGCCGCGCCGGCGGCGTCAGCCGGTCGCCGCCTGACCGCCGCCGCTCCGGGTGAAACAGCCCCCGCGACAACCCCCGGAGCGGCGGCCCCGGTGGATGCGCCGCCCCCGGCATGGCCGCGCGTCCACCAGAAAGGGGGCTTCCGGGTCGGCCGGGTTCGCTCAGGCCCGCGCCGACCCGGAGGCCCGCACCACTGCCAGGCCGATCGCCAGGACGGCGGCCGCCGCGCCCACGACCCCGGACACCCGGGCGGCCCGTCTCGCGTCGCCCGCGGACGGTCGTGGCCCGTCACCCAGCAGCGGCCGCACCTCGGAGCGCCCGAAGTAGACGTTCCGCCCGCCCAGCCGCACCCCGAGGGCCCCGGCCATCGCCGCCTCACACTGCCCCGCGTTGGGCGAGGGGTGGTCGTTGCGGTCGCGCCGCCACACCCGCCACGTCTCCCGAGGAGCCCCGCCCAGCCCGATCGTCAGCAACCCGGTCACCCTCGACGGCACCAGGTTCAGCGCGTCGTCGAGCCGCGCGGACGCCGCCCCGAACCGCTCGTAGCGCTTCGACCGGTGTCCCACCATCGCGTCCAGCGTGTTGGCCGCCCGATAGCCCAGCAGCCCCGGCAACCCCGCCACGCCACCCCACAGCAGCGGCGCCACCACCGCGTCGGACGTGTTCTCGGCGACCGACTCGACCGTGGCGCGCGCCAGTTCCGACTCGTCCAGCGCGGACGGGTCGCGCCCGCACAGATGCCCGAGTCGCCCCCGAGCCGCCGCCACGTCACCACGATCGAGGTGCCCCGCCATGGTCCGAGCCTCCCGGCGCAGCGTCCGCCCGCCGAGCGCGGTCCACGTCGCCGCCGCGGTCAGCACCGCCCGGGCCACCGGCCGCCGCCGGGTCGCCACCGCCGCGGCCACGCCGGCCAGCACCGGCACCCCGACCGCGATGGCGGTGAAGGCCACGCCCGCCCGGCGGTTCGGCGCGTACATCCGCCGCTCGAGGGCGCCGGCCGCCTGCCCGAAGCCGGCCACCGGATGCCACCGCCGTGGGTCACCGAGCGCCATGTCGAGCACATATCCAGCGGCCAGCCCGGCGGCATCAGCGGCATTGATCACGCTGCCAGTCTGCCCGGACCGGTCGGCTAGTTTGAAGAAGTGAGCGGCGGGCTTCTGGTGGCGGGCACGACTTCCGATGCCGGCAAGAGTGTGCTCACCGCGGGCATCTGCCGGTGGCTGCGGCGCCGCGGGGTCAAGGTGGCGCCGTTCAAGGCGCAGAACATGTCGAACAACTCGGTCGTCGTGGTCGGTCCGGACGGCCGTGGTGGCGAGATCGGCCGGGCACAGGCGATGCAGGCCGCCGCGGCCGGGGTCGCGCCGGACCTGCGGTTCAACCCGGTGCTGCTCAAGCCGGGCAGCGACCTCTCCAGCCAGGTGGTGCTGCTGGGCGAGGCGATCGACACGGTCACCGCGGGCAACTACCGGTCGTTGCGGCCGCGGCTGGCCGAGACCGCGCACGCCGCGCTGGCCGAGTTGCGCGCCGAATACGACGCGGTGATCTGCGAGGGCGCGGGCAGCCCGGCCGAGATCAACCTGCGCGACGGCGACTTCGTGAACATGGGCCTGGCCCGCCAGGCGGGGCTGCCGGCCATCGTGGTCGGCGACATCGACCGCGGTGGTGTCTTCGCCGCCCTGTTCGGCACGGTCGCCCTGCTCAGCCCCGAGGACCAGGCTCTGGTCGCCGGCTTCGTGATCAACAAGTTCCGCGGCGACCTCGGCCTGCTGCGTCCGGGCCTCGACATGATCACCAAGGTCACCGGCCGGCCGGTGCACGGCGTGCTCCCGTTCCACCTCGACGTCTGGCTCGACGCGGAGGATTCGCTGGCCTACGGCCGGGTGCTGGGCCGGCCGGGGCCGCCGCGCGGCAGCGAGTGGTTGCGCGTCGCGGTGGTCCGGGTGCCGCGCATCTCCAACGCCACCGACGCCGAGGCGCTGGCCACCGAGCCCGGAGTGCGCGTCCGCCTCACCGTCGAACCCGCCGAACTGGCCGACGCCGACCTGGTGGTGCTGCCCGGCTCCAAGGCGACCGTGAGCGACCTGGCCTGGCTGCGCGAGACCGGGCTGGCCGCCGCGATCCTCGAGCACGCCGCCCGGGGAAAGCCGGTGCTGGGCATCTGCGGCGGCTTCCAGATGCTCTCCCGCGCCATCCACGACGACGTCGAAAGCCGCCGGGGCAGCGTCCCCGGCCTGGGCCTGCTGCCGGTCGAGGTCACCTTCGCCGGCCGCAAGACGCTGGCCCGATCGGAGGGGCACGCGCAGGGCGCGCCGGTCCACGGCTACGAGATCCACCACGGGTACGTCTCGTCCGGCCCGGCCGGCCAGCCGTTCCTGCGCTATGCGGACGGCCGGGGCGAGGGCGCCGTGGCCGGACCGGTGAGCGGCACCCACTGGCACGGCGCGTTCGAGTGCGACGAGTTCCGGCGCCGCTTCCTGACCGCCGCGGCCGCGCAGGCGGGACGTCACGGGTTCACCGTCGCGCCGGACACGAGCTTCGCGGGCGTACGCGAAAAGGCCCTCGACGTCCTCGGTGACCTGGTCGAGCAGCACCTCGACACGGACGCCCTGTGGCGCCTCATCGAGAGCGGCGCCCCGGCCGGCCTGCCCGTGCTCCCGCCCGGTGCGCCGTGACCGCCGAGCGCTTCGCCGACCTGGCCGCCGCCGTCCGGGCCGTGCTTCCACGCCTGGGCGAGACCCGGCTGGTCGCCGTCGACGGGCCGAGCGGGGCCGGCAAGACGTGGTTCGCCGAGCGGCTGGGCGCGGCCGTGGGCGCTCAGGTGGTGCACACCGACGACCTGCTGGACGGCTGGGACGACCAGTTCGCCTTCTGGCATCGGCTCGAGGAGCAGGTGCTGATGCCGCTGCGGGCGGGCAAACCGGGCGAGTTCCGCCGCTACGACTGGGTGCTCGGCGGGTTCGGCGACGAGGTGGTCCGGGTCGAGCCGGCCGACGTGGTCATCCTCGAGGGGGTGTCGGCGGCGCGCTCGGCGATCCGGCCCGAGACCAGCCTCGCGGTGTTCGTCACCGCGCCCGGCCATCTGTGCGTCGAACGGGTCGTCACCCGCGACGGGGGACACGATGTTGCATTCGCGGCGTACTTTGAGCGCTGGCGGCTTGCCGAACAGCGGCATTTCGCCGACGACGACACCGCAGCGCACGCCGACGTCCTGGTCGACGGCGCGACCATGGTCGACCAGGAGCGATACGAAAGGCTCTGGCGGTTGCCCGGCGGATTAGGCCACGATCAGTCGCAGACGCGGCGAGGACGGGGTGGGGACGATGACGACCGAGGATGACAACCGCCCGGCCCGGCGCCGGGTCACACTGACCGGCATCAGCTCGCGGGCCTGGGAGCACCCGGCCGACCGCGGCGCGCTGACCGCGTTGCGCGAGCTCCGCGGGTTCGACGACGTGGTGAAGGCGTTCTTCGGCATGTGGAACGAGCGGGCCTTCCGGCTCGCCTTCCTGGCCAACGCCATCCGCGTCGACCATCGGCAATACCCGCGGGTCTACCAGCGCTTCACCGAGGCCGCCGCGACGCTCGACGTGGCCGAGCTGCCCAAGCTCTTCGTGACGCAGGACCCGATGATCAACGGCCAGGCCATCGGCATCGACAAGCCGTTCATCGTGATCACCACCGGGGCGGTGGAAAAGCTCGACGACGAGGAGCTGCGCGCGCTGCTCGGCCACGAGATCGGGCACGTCCGCAGCGGTCACGCGGTCTACAAGACGATCATGATGATCCTCACCCGGTTCGCGGTGAACATCAGCTGGCTGCCGATCGGCGCGATCGCGCTGCGGGCCATCATCGCCGCGATGTTCGAGTGGTGGCGCAAGGCCGAGCTCTCCGCCGACCGCGCCGGCCTGCTTGCCGGCCAGGACCCGGCCGCCTCCACCCGCCTGCTGATGAAGCTGGCCGGCGGCGGCGACCTCACCCAGATCGACACCGCCGCGTTCCTCGAGCAGGCGGCTGAATACGAGGGCGGCGGCGACCTGCGCGACAGCTTCCTCAAGCTGGGCATGACGGTTTACAGCAGCCACCCGGTGCCGGTGGCCCGGGCCGCCGACCTGCGCAGGTGGATCGACTCGGGGGAATACGCCCGGATCCTCGAGGGCGACTACCCGCGGCGCGACGGCGACGGCAACGCCTCGGTCTCCGAAGAGGTCAAGGCCGCGGCAAACTCCTACCGCGAAGACTTCAACAACTCGCAGGATCCGCTGGTCAACCTGCTTCGCCGCTTCGGTGACGGCGCCGCCGACCTGGCCGGATCCGCCGCCCGCGGCGCCCGTGACTGGGCGTCCGGGCGAGGTCGCCAGGAGGATGACACACCCCCGGCATAGAGTCGGCACATGACCCTTTCTGACGACGATCTGCGTGCCGCCGTGGCACGCGAGATGCCCGGTGTCCGTGCCGATCTCGAGCGCCTCGTCCGCATCCCGGGCATCGCGTTCGAGGGCTTCGACCACTCCCAGGTGGAGCGGTCCGCGCAGGCGGTCGCCGAGCTGCTGCGCGGGTGCGGCCTCGACACGCAGATCGTCCGGGGAGCCGGTCAGCCGGCCGTGATCGGCCGCAAGCTCGCGCCTCCGGGAGCGCCGACCGTGCTGCTCTATGCGCATCACGACGTGCAGCCGGCCGGCGACCCCGCGCTGTGGGCCAGCGACCCGTTCGAGCCGCAGGAGCGTGACGGCCGGCTCTATGGTCGCGGCGCCGCCGACGACAAGGCCGGCGTGATGGCACACGTGGCGGCGCTGCGCGCGTTCGGTGACCAGCTCCCGGTCGGTGTGGTGGTGTTCGTCGAGGGCGAGGAGGAATACGGCTCCGAGTCCCTCGACGAGATCATCGCCAACCACCGCGAGGAGCTTCGCTCCGACGTGATCGTGATCGCCGACTCCGGCAACTGGGACATCGGCGTGCCGGCGCTGACCACCTCGCTGCGCGGTCTGGTCAACCTGTTCGTCGAGGTAAAGACGTTGCGCAACGCCGTGCACAGCGGCATGTTCGGCGGGCCGGTGCCCGACGCGCTGACCGTGCTGGCCCGGCTGATCGCGACCCTGCACGACGACAACGGCGAACCCGCGGTCGATGGGCTGATCGGCCGCGAGGGCGCGTCGGTGGACTACCCGGAGGACCGATTCCGGCACGAGGCCGGCATGCTCGACGGCGTCCGGATGACCGGCGGCGGCACGATCACCGACCGCATCTGGACCAAGCCGTCGATCGCGGTGCTCGGCATCGACGCGCCGCGCACGCTCGAGGCGGCCAACGCGCTGCAGCCGTCGGCCAAGGCCAAGCTGAGCGTCCGGCTGGCCCCCGGCGACGACCCCAAGTCGGCCTATGCGGCGGTCCGCGCCCACCTGGAGAAATACGTGGCGTGGGGCGCGCACGTCGAGGTCACGCTGGAAGCCGACGGCAACCCGTGCGTGATCGACGCGACCGGCCCGGCCTATGACGCCGCCCGCGCCGCCTTCCGCGAGGCGTGGGACGGGGTGGCGCCGGTGGACATGGGCGTGGGCGGTTCGATCCCGTTCATCGCCACGTTCCAGGAGCTGTTCCCGCAGGCGGCGATCCTGGTCACCGGCGTCGAGGACCCGCACGCCGGCGCGCACGCGCCCAACGAGAGCTTGCACCTGGGCGAGTTCGCCCGGGTCTGCCTGGCCGAGGCCCTGCTGCTGCGCAACGTGGCCTCGCTCGGCACGTGAGATGAAGACCTGCGAGGTGCTCGTCGCGGGCGCCGGGCCGACCGGGCTGATGCTGGCCAACTGGCTGGTCAAGCTCGGCGTCGACGTGCTTGTCGCGGACGGCAAGGAAGGGCCGACGCGCGAGTCGCGGGCGCTTGTGGTGCAGGCGCGCAGCCTGGAGATCTATGACCAGCTCGGGCTGGACGTCGTCGGGCAGGCTCAGCGCGCCACGGCGCTGGCGCCCGGATTCGGTGCCCGGGTCTTCGGTCGGATTCCGCTGGGGGCGGCGGGGGCGGGGCTCACCCCGTACCCGTGGATTGAAGTTCTTGAGCAGAGCCGCAACGAGCAGCTTCTCTATGCGAATCTCCGCGCGCTCGGCGCGGACGTGAGCTGGGGCGCGTCGCTTTCCGCCCTCTCCCTTTCCGGGGACGACGGTGTCGTGGCCACGGTCGGTGGCGAAGAAGTGCGGGCGCGCTTCTGCGTCGGCGCGGACGGCGCCAACTCGATCGTGCGCCGCTCCCGCGAGATCGACTTCGAGGGCGTGACGAACCCGCACCGGTTCTACGTGATCGACGCGACCGGAGCCGGCGGGCTGGTCAGCAACGCGATCAACGTCCGGCCCGGACGCTCGGAGTTCCTGATCGCGTTCCCGATGCGGGGTCGCGGCAATTGGCGGCTGATCGGCCTGATCGAGGACGACGACGTGACCGAGGAGGACCTGCGGCCACGGCTGAAGGAGAACTTCGCGGTGACCTATGGCGGCAGCCGGTGGTTCGCGACCTACCGGGTGCATCACCGCGTGGCGTCGTGCTTCCGGGACGGACCGTTCTTCCTGGCCGGCGATGCCGCGCACGTGCACTCGCCGGTCGGCGGCCAGGGCATGAACACGGGCCTGCAAGATGCCCACAACCTGGCCTTCAAACTGGCGGACACGCTGCGCGGCCGAGCAAGCTCGGCGTGGCTCGACCGGTACGAAGCCGAACGCCGCCCGGTGGCCAAGATGCTGGTGGCGACGACGGATCGCCTGTTCGGCCTGGTCACCTCACAGAAGCCGGCCCAGCGCCTGGCCCGCCGCCTGGTGGTCCCGCTGGCCGCGCCGCTGGGCGTGCGGGTGGCGCCGCGCTCCCGCTTCTTCGAATACGTCTCCCAGATCCGCATCCACTACCGCCTGACGCCCGACGCGCCCCGACACCCGGTGGTGGGCCGCCGGCTGCCCTGGACAGGCGACAACTACGCCCCACTGAAAGCCCTGAAATGGCAAATCCACGGGTACGGCGCACAGCTACCCACCCCGTCCTCCCCGCCGGCCGCAGAGCCCCCTTCCTCTCCCTCCGCTCCGCCGCCGGCTCCTTCGTTGTCGACCGCTTCGTCCGCGGATTCGGTGTTGGAGCCCTCGGCTCCGCCGTCCACCGCTTCGTCCGCGGATTCCGCTGCGTTGGAGTCCCCGGCTCCTTCGTTGTCGACCGCTTCGTCCGCGGATTCGATGGGTTCGGGGTCCGAGGCCCAGGCGTTCGTGTCGTTGCCGTCGTCGTCTCCTGGCTCGGCGGGGTTGTCCCTGCCGTACTTTTCTTTCCCTGCCGCTCCGGACACCCCTCTGCGCCCTGACCTGCTCTATCTCGTGCGGCCGGACGGTTTCGTGGCGGCCGCGGCACCCCCGTCCACGGCCCTCGCGGAGTTCTCCACACGGATGGGTGATCTGGGCTTGCTCGTGTGATCACTCCTGATAGGATTCGAACATGCGTTCGAATGAACTGATCACGCGACTCCGCGCCGCCGTCGGCGCGCTGGTGGATGTGGACGTCTCGGGTTGGGACGACATCGCGCTGAATGATCACCTGGCCGAGCTGTCCGCCGCTCTGTGCGAGGTAGACGCCGAGCTGAGCCGCGTGGCCGACGCGGTCCGAGCCCGCGGCTTCCGCGTGGTCGAGCCCACGGCCGCATGACCCCCCGACGCCGCCTCCTGGCGTTCCTCTTCTTCCGCCCGCCGCCGATCCACGCTTCACGTTCCCGCTCAGCCAGATCCTTCTCGTTCCACCTGGCCCTGTCCGGCCTCCATTTCTTCACCCCACGGCCCCCGGACCCTTTCGACCAGCCGCCGCTGATCAGCGAGCCGTCCTATCGCCGAGCACCAACCGTTCCGGACAACCCGCAGCGCGAGTCCCCAGCATCGAAGCCACCCGAGAGCCGTCCGGCGCCTGCGGCCGGCGTCACCGGTTCGAATCTGCCGCAGCGGGACGCCGCCCCGACGGCGGCGGCCGATCCATCCACATCAGACCTGACCCTGTCGTCCCGCACATAGTCGTCCCGGCTTGCCCGGCCGGGTCGGTGACGGACCGCCGCATGTCCCCGCGGCGCCCGTCATGCTCCACCCCCACCCCATGGGTGGCCTGGCCGCCCGCCGTCCACCGGGCGAGCCCGGCCACCCACCACCTCAGCCCCGCCCCGAGGCGGTCGGTCCGACGGCCTCGCCGCCCCGGACCGGGCATGGGCCCCGGCGCGCTTCACGGGGGAGCGTGCCGGGGCTTGCCTGTCTGCCTTCGTCGCGGTTGGCTGCGACGGATCACAGGCCGGGCTCTCTTTGTGATCGCCGCGGTCTCGGTGCAGCCGTAACCCTGTCCACCAGCGACGCTCTGGCGGTTCACCAGCGTTGGCGCTTTGGCTTGCTCACCCCGCGCTCGGTCCGACCTCAAGCTGCCCACTCACGCTCGGCGTGGCCTCGCGTTCGCCTTCGCCCTTTGTCGCGCGGGCTCGGCGGCCAGGTCCGGCGTCGTGTTCAGTTCGCGTTGCGCGGGTTCGGTGGTCTGTCGCGGGGTTCTGCCCGAGGTCGTGTTCGGTTCGTGCTTCGCGGGTTCGGTGGTCTGTCGCGGGTTCTCCCCGATGTTGTGTTCAGCTCGCGCTGCCCGGCTCGGCGGCCTGGCCCGGGCTCTGCCCGGTGGTTTTTGAGCTCGCGCTGCCCGGGCTCGGCGGCCTGGCCCGGGCTCTGCTCAGTGTTGTGTTCAGCTCGCGCTGCGCGGGTCCGGCAGCCCGGCCCGGGCTCTGCTCAGTGTTGTGTTCAGCTCGCGTTGCGCGGGTCCGGCGGTCTGCAGCGGGCTTCGCCTAGTGATGTGTTCAGTTGCTGCTGCGCGGGTCCGGTGATCTGCCGCGGGCTCTGCCCGGCGCGGTGTTCAGCTCGCGCAGTCCGGGCTCGGTGGCCTGTCCCGGGCTCTGCCCGGCGTCATGCTCAGTTCGCGTTGTGCGGAGTTGGCGGCCGCCCCATGTTTGGCGTCGCCTAGTGCCGTCTCGCTGCGCCGGCTCGGCGGCCCGCACCGCCTCGCAACCACCCTCCGCCACGAACACGACGAGCTGCCCCGGACTCCGCTCAGTCGCCGATGAAGTAACCGGCCAGGACGACCTTCTCCAAGGCGGGATCGTCAGGAAGAGGCATGCCCTCGCAAGTGAAGCCGAACATCGCCCTCAACGCGTCCTCCGCCATCTCCAGCGGGTGGAACGGCAACGGATACGGCTCATCGTCGACCTCGACGGGATGCTCGCCGGCCCAATACGGCGCTTCGAAAGCCAGCGGTGTGCCGATGTTCTCCATGATGCCGGAGTCTGGGGACAGGCTCAGCGACCGCCGCAAGGTTCCGTCCGGCGTCCAGATCGCGTAGGCGAACCAGTCGACGACGCTGTGCATGGCGTGCAGGTGGAGGGTGCGGCCGCGGGCCTCGGCGCGGAACGGTGGGTCCAGCTCGGAGGGGCGGTCCAGGCCGGCGTCGCCGGTGCAGATCACGGTCAGGCCGGGCAGGCAGGCCGCATAGACGTGCCGGTCCGGCGGGTTGGTGTTGCGGAAGAGCGTGCCGTCCGGAATTTTCGAGATGGCTCGGTGGGGATGGAGCCGCTCAATCAGGTGATCTGTTGCCGGGCGGTCCAGCGGAGGGGCAGCCTGGAGGATCGGGCGGATCTCGCTGTCGGCGTACAGGAGCATCCAGTCTTTTGCGCCCATCTCAGGCCGGCCTTCCGACGGCCTTGACCATCGCGATGGTGTCCGCTTCGGCGGCCGGCTTGTCGTCGCGGTAGCGCAGCACCCGCGCGAACCGCAACGCCACACCGCCCGGGTAGCGCGGCGAGGTCTGCACGCCGTCGAAGGCGATCTCCACCACCTGCTCCGGCCGCACCGTCACCACCCAGCCGTTGTCCTCGATGGCCAGTTCCTTGAAGCGCTCGGTCTGCCAGCGCAGCAACTCGTCGGTCAGGCCCTTGAACGTCTTGCCCAGCATCACGAAACCGCCGGTCTCAGGGTCGCGGGCGCCCAGGTGCAGGTTGGACAGCCAGCCCTTGCGCCGGCCGTGTCCCCACTCGACGCCGAGCACCACCAGATCGAGGGTGTGCCGCGGTTTGACCTTGACCCAGGCCGAACCGCGACGGCCCACGTCATAGGGCGCCTCCTGCGCCTTGATCACCACGCCTTCCTGACCCGCGGCCAGCGCCTCCGCGAACGCCGCCGACGCCTGCTCCTCGGTCTCGACCGTGCGACGACCGACGATCAGGTCGGACGGCAGGGCGTCGGCGAGCGCCGCCCACCGGACCCGGCCGGGCTCGTCGAGCAGATCGGTGCCGTCGAGGTGCAGCAGGTCGAAGAACCAGGGGGTCAAGGCCGAACCGGTCTGGGCGCCGCGGGTGGCGGCTCGGCTCGACGTCTCCTGGAACGGCCTCGGCCGCCCCTCCGCGTCGAGCGCCATGGCCTCGCCGTCGAGCACGATCTCTCGGGCCGGCAGGGCACGCGTCGCGGCCACGACCGCGGGCAGCCGGGCGGTGATGTCGTCGAGGCTGCGGGTGAAGACCGCCACCTCGTCGCCGGAACGGTGCACCTGGATGCGGATGCCGTCGAGCTTGACGTCGACCGTCGCGGGAGCGCCGGTGGCCAGCAGCGCGGCCGAGACGTCGGTCGCGCTCTGCGCGAGCATCGGGGTCAGCGGCGTGCCGACTCGCAGGCTGATCTCGGCCAACGCCGCGGTGCCGCCGGTCAGTGCGGTGACCGCGACTTGCTTGAGGTCGCCGGACAGCAGCAGCGCCCGCCGCACCGCGGTGACCGGCACCTCGGCGGCCTTGGCGATCGCGTCGGCCAGCAGCCCGGCCTGCGCACCCTGCCGCAACTCGCCACCGAAGAGCCCGACCAGCAACCGCTGCTCGTCAGCGGTCGCCGCGGCGAACAACGCACCGATCAGCGCACGCCGCCGCGCCTGCGAACCCGCGCCGGCCACCACCGAGATCTCGGCGATCGCGGCATCGACAGCGGCCACGGTCAGCGTGGGCGTCTCGCTGGGCGGCGGCCGATCACGCAGGCTCGCATAACCCACGCCGGTCTGCCGCTGCCGCAACTCGCCCGCCAGAAACGCCGACCCGGCCGCCAGCTCACCCGGATCAAGCCGGCGCAGCGCATCGGCCAGCAACTCGATCTTGGCCTTGCGCCCCGAGGTCGAACTCACCGCCGCCGAGGTCGCCGCCACATCAACGAACAACACGCGCTCATCCTGGCAGCCCCCTACGACATTTTTCCGGCCGCCGGAAACTCAACTTCAAGATCCAATTCAAGATCAGGTCGTAGCGAGGTGGTGGGTGCAGACCGTCACTCCCGTCGAGGGTCGGCTCGCTGGCGCTCGCCTCCACCTGCGTAAGTGGTCACCCCCAAACCGAAAGGCGCCGCCGCGGACCGGATGAGGTGTCGGGCGCTTTGAGGTGGGGTGAGTTTCCTCCGCTTCCGCTGACGCGGAGAAGTTCGGATGGCCGCACCACATCCGCCGGGCCGCCGTGGCCGGCGTGCCGGTGGACACGGCCGCCTGCCCCACTCGGCCGCTATGACCGCTATGACTGCTATGACCGCGAGTTGGGTGAGCGCGCGGTCGAGTCGGCCCGTCAGGGTGGAGGCCGGTCCGGGAGATTGCCCGGGTGCCGTGGATCTGGCTCACGCGCGGTCGGACGGGTGCGGCGGACCAGGTCTCGCCCGACAGGGCGGGCCAGGTCTCGCCCGACCGGGTGGGCCAGGTCTCGCCCGACCGGGTGGGTGCGGCCGGGCAGACGTTGGCGGGTCAGAGGGCGGCGAGCGAGCGGATGTAGTTGACCTGCTGGTGGAAGTAGGCGACCTGATTTTGATCGGTGACCGGGATGCGAGCCACGTATTGCTGGAGGCCGTTCGTCACGACGACCTGGACGGTGCCTCGCGAGATGGTCTCCTTGACCAGCAGGAAGAGCAGGCTGAAGACGGTCAGCACGCAGAAGCCGACGATCGCGCAGACGATCGCCCACTGGGGGATGCGCTGCTCGTGGTGCCAGTAGTCACTGACCTGCCAGGTCGAGCCGGCCAGCGGGATGTCACCCGCGGGGGTGTGGATCACCGACGAGGTGACGCCGATCTCGCCCACCTGCACGATCACCGGACCGCCGGCGGCGACCAGGCCGGAGCCGGACGTCGGCACGTAGGGGTCGGGCGGGAACTGGGTGTTCGGGAAGGGATTTGGCGCGGGCCCGACGTGCGGCGTCGGGGGTGGGTAGGGGCTCGGCGCGGGCGCCGGCCCTGGTGGGAACGGCGTGTGCGGGAAAGGATCCGGTGCGGCTCCACCCGGAGGCACCGGGCCGGCCGGCTTGTCGGGCACGCCCCAGGGATCGCTCGGTGTGGAGGTCACTTTCGCACCATAACGCGGCGTGCCCAGCCACGTTGACCCGAGTCACTCCCGACTGACCCGTCAGCGGGCCCGCATGCGACTCCGGACAGGAGGACGTCCTTTGGGCTGACCTGGCGGTGGGCCTGCAGGCGGCTCCGAACAGGAGGGCGAGCGTGGACGGGCCGGGTTGGTTGGGGCTGGCCCGGTGGCGGGCCGGTGAGCGACTTCGAACAGGGTCCAGCCGGGGAACAGCGTTACTCCGGCCGCCGCGCGGCTGGAACCGCGGGCGCCGGCGTCTCCGGACGGCCACCCCCGCCGGTGGTCCCGGCGCGGTCGGTGTCGTCCAAGCGGTCGGTGTCGTCCAAGCGGTCGCTGTCGTCCAAGCGGTCGCGGCGCGGTTTAGGGGCGTCGCCGTGGGCTTCCTTGCGGGCCTGCCAGCCATACGCCAGCAGCGCCATCAGGGCGAAGAGCCACCACTGAACGGTGTAGCCGCCGTTCTGCCACGCGTCCTCGTGGTCGATCGGGATCGCCGTGAAGCCGGCGGCTGGGGACGTGTCCAGGACGTAGGCGCCGTAGAGCGGGTAGGGCATCTCCGGGGCCAGGCGCGGCAGGGAGATCCGGCGCGTGTCGATGCGGCCGTCCCGGCGCTCCAGCGGAGCGGGGCGGCTCTCCGAGCGGTGGATCTGCCCGACCACCGTGACCACTCCGGCCGGCGGCGGGGTCGCCACCGGGGCCGCGATCGCGCCGCCCGGCGCCGGTGGCACCCAGCCTCGGTCGATCAGCACCGCGGTGCCGTCGGCGAGCACCAGCGGGGTCACGATCTCGAAGCCGACCGCCCCGCCGACCGTTCGTCCCCGGGCCTGGATCTCGTGCGCCGGGTCGTACGTGCCGGTGACTGTGATCTTGGTCCAGGCGAGGTCGGCGCCGGGCGCCGGACCGGCCGCGCCCGCCGTGGCCGGCCTGCTGAGGATCGAGGTGAGCGGCACCGCCGCGACCGAGTCCGCCGCGTCGATCCGCGCGTTGATCGCGCTTCGCTCCTGGTATCGGTGCAGCTGCCAGTTGCCGAGGAACACCATCACCACCGAGGCGGCCACGGTGAGCGCCGCGGCGGCCAGCCAGCGCGGCGTCAGCAGGAACCGGTACACACGTCCGAGGTTACCGGGCCCCCCAAGATCACAGCGTCGGGGCGCGCTCCGGGTAGGGTGCAACGTCCGGCCGACGTGGCAACACAGGGCCGGGGCACCGGGGGCGGTGCCTGAAGGGGGGAAACAATCGTGTCCGCTTTGCCGCGCGTGGTGGTGAGCGCGCCCGCGTCCGGTCACGGCAAGACCGCGATCGCCGTGGGGCTGCTGGCGGCCTATGCGTCCCGGGGGATGACGCCGGCCGGGTTCAAGGTCGGGCCGGATCACACCGATGCGGCATATCTGGGGATGGCCGCCGGTCGGCCGGGCCGCAATCTCGATCCCCGGCTGGTCGGCCCGGCGCGGATCGCGCCGCTCTTCGCGCACGGCGCGGCCGGGTCGCGGGTCGCGGTGATCGAGGGCGCGATGGGCCTGTTCGACAGCCTGACCGGCCAACCCGAGATCGACGGTACGGCCGCGGTCGCCGCCGCCCTCCGCGCACCCGTCGTGCTGGTGATCGACGTGGCCGCGATGGGTCACTCGGTGGCCGCCGTGGTGCACGGCTTCCGGATGTTCGACGAGATGGTGCACCTCGGCGGCGTGATCCTCAACCGGGTCGCCTCGCCGCGTCACGAACAGCTCCTGCGCAGCGCGCTCGACGACATCGGCATGCAGGTGTTCGGCGCGCTGCGGCTCGGTGACCTGCCGAACGTGCTGCCCGCCCGCGCGCAGGGGCCGGTGCCGGTGGCACACCTGACGGGTGACGCCGGACGGGCCATGCAGCTGCTCGGCGAGGCGGTCGGCCGCGGCGTGGACCTGGACCGGCTGCTCGGCCTGGCGTCCTCGGCGCCCGCGCTGCCCGGCCCGATCTGGTCGCCCGCCGAGGCGGTCGGCGGCTCGCTGCCGCACGAGCAGCGCCCGGTGATCGCGCTGGCCGGCGGGCCGGGGGTGGCCTATTCATATGTGGAGACGGCGGAGCTGCTGACCGCCGCCGGCGCGGACGTCGCCGTGGTCGATCCGCTGCGCGACGATCAACTTCCGCCTGGCGTACGCGGCCTCGTGATCGGCGCCGGCCTCCCGGAGTCCTACGCGGGCGACCTGGCGAACAACTGCCGCCTGAGTGCCGCCGTGGCGGACCTGGCCGAACGCGGCCTGCCCATCGTGGCCGAGGGCGCCGGCCTGACCTGGCTCACCCGTGACCTGGACGGCCTCCCGATGTGCGGGGTGCTGGACGCCTCCGCGCGCAGCGGCGAGCAGATCGTGGCGGGCTACCGCGAGGCGACCGCCGCCTCCACGTCCGTGGTCGCCCCGCCGGGCGCCCGGATCACCGGCTACAAGCAGATCCGTGCCGTGGTCACCCCGCGTGCCGGCGAGGTGCCGGCCTGGACCTGGTCCGGTGGCCACGCGGAGGGTTTCGTCTGGCGTCAGGTGCACGCCTCCCAGCTCGGCCTGCACTGGGCCGGCGCCCCGGAGATCGCCCGCCGCCTGGTGGCCGCCGCGTTGCCCGCGCCGCTGGGCGGGGAGAAGACGGCGGAGCTGAACGTGCGCCAGATCGCACAGATCTCGGAGCCGCAGGTCGCCGAAGCGGACACGGCGGATGTCGTATCCCATCCGTAATGTATGGGGAACACAGCTGACGGAAGGAGGCAGACCATGGCCGATCGCGTGCCACTGGACTTCGACCCGCCGGTGCGTCAGCTCAGAGCTCTGCTGCTCGGCGTCGCCGACGAGGACCTGACCGCCCCGACCCCGTGCCCCGACTGGACGGTCGGCACGCTGCTGCACCACATCATGGGCCTGTCCTATGCGTTCGCCGCCGGCGCGCGCAAGGCGGAGGATGCGGCCGGCACCTCGGGGCCGGCGCCCGAGCCGTCCGCCGCCGAGCTGCCGCCGCATTGGCGCAGCCGCATGCCGGTGCTGCTGGAGGAGCTGTCCACGGCGTGGAAGGATCCGGCGGCCTGGACCGGCACGGCCACGGTCGGCGGCGCGACCATGCCGGCCACGCAGATCGGCATGTTCGCGATGAACGAGGTGGTGCTGCACAGCTGGGATCTGGCGCAGGCGACCGGTCAGGAGTTCGCGACCGACCCGCGGGTGCTGGAGACGCTGCTCGAACTGCTGTCCCAGGGGCCGGCCGAGGGCAAGCCGGGGTTGTTCGGCCCGGCCGTCGCGACCGACGACGAGGCGACTCTGATGGATCAGGTGGTGGCCCGAGCCGGCCGTGACCCGCGCTGGCAGCTCACCGGCCGGCGGCGGCGTAAGGGCTTCACCGCACCGTCGACTTCGGCGGCGGGGTGAACTTGGCCTTGGGCTGACCCTTGAGCGCGTCCTTGAGGGTCTGCGCGACGGTGAACTTCGAGATCGTGCCGCGGCTGGTGCCCACCACGTTGTCGGGGTTGTCCGGGTCGGCGACGAAGGCCGCGGCGGCGAGTTGCGGCGTGAAGCCGATGAACCAGGCCGTCTTGTTGCTGTCGGTGGTGCCGCTCTTGCCGGCCACCGGGCGGTGCAGGGTGGCGTGCACCATCGGCGAGGTCTCCCAGCCGCCGCAGCTGCCCTTGGCCGAGCCATAGCCGGTGACGCATCGGGCGGCGTCGGTCGCGGCCAGCGCCACGTCCCGGTCGAGGGCCTGGTGGCAGCGCGGGTTGGCCACGTCGACGCCTTTGTAGCCGGCGTTCTTGCCGTCCGGCCGGGCGATCGAGCGCACCGGCAGCGGCTCGCAATATTTGCCCTCGGCGGCGAGTGTGGCGAAGACGTTGGACATCTCCACCGGGGTCGCGTCGCTGACCCCGAGGGTGAAGGAGCCCCAGCCGTCGGCGCGGTCCGGCGCGGCCATCATCCGGTCGATGTCGGTGCGCCACCTGAGCCCCAGCCGTTCCGCCATCCTGACCGCCTTCTCCGAGCCGATCTTCTGCTCGAGCCAGACGAAGTAGGTGTTCACCGACTTGCCGAAGCCGCTCCACATGGTCTGCCGGCCGCTCATCGACTTGCTGGAGTTCTTCGGGCACCAGTGGATGCCGCAGGCGGACGGGCCGGGCGAGGTGATGTATTTGGTCCGGAACCGCGGCGGCGCGTTGAAGGACGTGGACAGCGGCAGGCCCTCGTCCAGCGCGGCCAGCATGGTGAAGATCTTGAACGTGGATCCGGCCTGATAGCCGGCCATGTCACCGCCGCCGAGCAGCGGGTTCACGGTGTTCGGGTAGTTGCCCTTCAGCCCTTCCTTCCGCTTCGCCCGGTCGGTGTGCTTGCCGTTGTCCTCCTGGTCCAGCGAGTACTTCCGGTTCACCGCCATGGCCAGCAGCCGCCCGGTGCCGGGCTGGATCACCACCTCGCCGTGCGCGTATTTGCTCTTGCGCTTCTCCTTGTCGAGCACGTGTTCCAGGGCGGACGACTGGATCTTCGGGTCGATCGTGGTGACCACCCGGTAGCCGCCGCGGCGCAGCGCCTCCTCGCGTTCCTGCGGGGTCGGTCCGAAGGCCGGCTGCTCGAGCCACCAGCTGCGGAAGTAGTCGCAGAAGAAGCCCCAGTCGTTGTGCTCCTCGGAGACCGAGACGCAGTCGTTCGGCGGCGAGCTGAGCCGGAGCTTGATCTTCGTCTTGGCGGCGGTGGCGGCCTGTTCCCCGGTGATCACGCCGATCTTGCGCATCTGCTCGATCACGTAGTTGCGCCGGTCGGTGGCGGACTTCTGGTCCCCGCCCGCCGGGTCGTAGGCGGACGGCGCCTTGACCAGCCCGGCGAGCAGCGCCGATTCGGTGAGCGTGAGCTTCTTCGGAGACTTCGAGAAGAACACCTGCGCGGCGGCATAGATCCCGTACGCGCGGTGCCCGAAGTACGCCGAGTTGAGGTAGCGCTGCAGGATCTCCTGCTTCGTCACGCGCTTCTCGAGCTCGATGGCCAGGCGCATCTCGCGCAGCTTGCGGGCGGCGGTCTGCTCGGTGGCCTCGATCGCCGCCTTCGGGGTCTTCGCGCCGTCCCGCAGGGCCATCCGGACGTACTGCATGGTCAGCGTGGACGCGCCCTGGGAGACGCCGCCGGCCTGCTGGTTGGCCACGAACGCGCGCGCCACGCCCTTGGCGTCCACGCCGTTGTGGTCATAGAAGCGGCTGTCCTCGGAGGCCACGATCGCCTGCGTGATGTACGGCGACATGTCCGCGAGCTTGGTCGGCTTGCGGTGCTCCTCGTAGAACGTGGTGAGCAGGGTCTTCCCGTCGTTCGCGTACACGAAAGTGGTCTGCGCGGACGGCACCACCGAGAGCTCCTCCGGCATGCTCTGCAGCGCATCCGACCCGGCCTTGATCCCATAGCCCGCCATCGCGGTCAGCGGGTAGGCGAGCCCGGCCACCACCACCCCGGCGATCAGGCCCGCGCGGATGAGGGGGGCGATCCGACCGGCTGCGGAGAGGGGGCGCGTCATCACCCTTCGAAGGTATGACAAAAGCGCTCACATCCGCCCTAAACAGCCGAAGTGAGAGTGACATCGTGATCCTGCATGCTGATCCCGTGACGTTCGACCTGGGACACCACGGTGACGCCGAGGTCGGTGGCGATCTGATCGACCTCGCCGTCAACGTGCGTCACGGGCCGATGCCACGCTGGCTGGCCGATCCGATCGCGGCCTCGGTGACGCGGCTTGCGGCGTACCCGGATGGAAGCGAAGCGACGAGGGCGGTCGCGGCCCGGCACCGCCGCGACGAGGCCGAGGTGCTGCTCACGGCGGGCGCGGCCCAGGCGTTCGTGCTGCTGGCGCAGGCGTTCCGGGGAGCGCGCCGGCCGATCGTGGTGCATCCGCAGTTCACCGAGCCCGAGGCGGCGCTGCGCAACGCGGGTCATGAGGTCGAGCGGGTGCTGCTGAGCGAGTCGGACGGCTTCCAGCTGGACGCGCGGCTGGTCCCAGCTGACAGTGACCTCATTGTCATAGGAAATCCGACAAATCCGACGTCGATCCTGCATCCTGCCGAAGAGATCGCCAAGCTCGCGAGGCCGGGCCGCACCCTGGTCGTTGACGAGGCCTTCGCCGACACGACCTATCGCGACGGCACAGCAGGGGAGCCCGAGTCGCTGAGCAGCGAGAAACTGTCCGGCCTCGTCGTTCTGCGCAGCCTCACCAAAACATGGGCGCTGGCCGGTCTGCGCATCGGCTACGTGCTCGCCGAGAGCGGGATCATCGAGCGACTCCGGCGCAGCCAGCCACTCTGGCCGGTCTCGACCCCGGCGCTGGCGGCCGCGACCGCGATCGCTTCCGACCAGGCGGTGGCGGCCGAGAGGGAGATCGCACGTGCGATGGCCCGGGACCGCGCGGTTTTGACAGAAGCCCTGAAAAGAGTGCCGGGCGTCACGATCACCGGCGAGCCGGCCAGCGCATTCGTCACGATCAAGCTGGCCGGAGCCGACAAGATAAGGCTCGAGCTGCGCGAACGTGGCTGGGCGGTGCGTCGCGGCGACACCTTCCCGGGGCTGGGTGCCGACTGGCTGCGAATCGCCGTGCGCGACACTGCGACCACGGAAGCATTCGCCGCCACGCTGGCGGACGTGATCAAGGAGCAGCAGTGAGTCTGGAGAGCACGATCGCCGCGATCCGGCCCGCCGACGACGCGGCCATGGCCGCGGCGCGGGCCCATCAGGCTCGGTTGACCAAGCCGGCCGGTTCGCTGGGCGCGCTCGAGGATCTTTCGGTACGCCTGTCCGGCCTGGCCGGAAGCTGCCCACCCCCGATGCCCGAGCCGGCCACGGTCGCCGTGTTCGCGGGCGACCACGGCGTGCACGGCCGCGCGGTCACCCCGTGGCCGCAGGAGGTCACCGCCCAGATGGTGGCGAACTTCGTGGCCGGCGGCGCGGTGGTCAACGCCTTCGCCCGGCAGAACGGCGCCGACGTGCTGGTGGTCGACGTCGGCGTGGCGATCCCGCTGCACGGCGGCCCGAATCTGCTGGACGCCAACATCCGGCGCGGCACCCGCGACTTCACCGCCGAGCCCGCGATGACCGCCGAGGAGGCCCGCTCGGCCGTCGAGGTCGGCATCTCGGTGGCCCACGCGCTGGTCGAGGCCGGCGCGAAGTGCCTGCTCACCGGAGACATGGGCATCGCCAACACGACCCCGGCCGCGGCCCTGATCGCGGCCTTCACCGGCGCCGATCCGGCCGCGGTGACCGGCCGCGGCACCGGCGTCGACGACGAGACCCTGGCCCGCAAGATCAGCGTGGTGGCGGATGGCCTGGCTCGTCATGAGCCCGACGCAACTGATCCACTGGGCGTGCTGGCCGCCGTCGGCGGGCTCGAGCACGCCGCCCTCGCCGGCTTCATCCTGGGCGCCGCCGAGCGCCGGGTCCCGGTGATCGTCGACGGGGTGATCGCGCTGTCCGGTGCGCTGGTCGCCGCCGCTCTGAGCGGGGACGCGGTGGCCGCGATGGTCGCCGGCCACCGGTCCACCGAGCCGGGCGCGTCGGTCGCCCTGGTGCACCTCGGCCTGATCCCGCTGCTAGACCTGGGCATGCGGCTGGGTGAGGGGACCGGCGCGGTGCTCGCGCTGCCGATCGTGGCGAGCGCGGTGCGGGTGCTGCACGAGGTGGCGACGTTCGACGCGGCCGGAGTGTCCGAGAAGTGAACCTCTACCCTCTGGCGCTGCGGCTGACCGGGCGCCGGGTGCTGGTCGTCGGCGGCGGCGCGGTGGCCACCCGCCGGATGCCCGCGCTGCTGGCCGCGGGCGCCCTGGTCGAGGTGGTCTCGCCCGAGCTGACCCCGGCCCTGCACGGGATGGCCGGCCAGGGCCGGATCACCTGGGTGCCGCGCCGGTTCGAGCCGGCCGACGTGCTCGGCGCCTGGCTGGTGCAGGTGGCGGTCGACGATCCCGCCGCGGCCGAGCTGGTCAGCCGGTCCTGCGAGGAGCACACCATCTTTTGCGTACGCGCGGACGACCGCGACGCCGCCACCGCCTGGACCCCGGCCGTCACCCGGCACGGCGAGATCACCGTGGCGGTGACCGACAGCGGTGACCGCCGCCGCGCGATGGGCGTCCGCGACCTGGTGGCGAACGCGCTCGAGTCCGCAGCGCCGGCCGAGCCGATGCCGGCCGGTGTCGCGCTGGTCGGGTCGGGGCCGGGTGACCCCGAGCTGATCACGGTGCTCGGCCGCCGCCTGCTGGCCGCCGCGGACGTGGTGGTCGCCGACCGGCTGGTGCCCGGCCCGCTGCTCGGGGAGGTGCGCCCGGACGCCGAGTTCGTGGACGCCGCCAAGATCCCGTACGGCCCGTCCGCCGCCCAGGAGGAGATCAACCGGATCCTGGTCGACCGCGCCAAGGCGGGCAAGTTCGTGGTGCGGCTCAAGGGCGGCGACCCGTACGTGTTCGGGCGCGGCGGCGAGGAGGCGATCGCCTGTGCCGAGGCGGGCGTGCCGGTGCGCGTCGTCCCGGGCGTGACCAGTGCGGTGGCGGCGCCCGCTCTGGCCGGCATTCCGGTCACGCATCGCGGGGTGGCGCACGAGTTCACCGTGGTCTCCGGGCACGTGCCGCCGGACAGCCCGGAGTCCCTCGTGGACTGGGCGGCGCTGGCCCGGATGCGGGGGACTGTGGTCGTACTCATGGGGTTGAAGAATCTGCCTCTGATCGCCGGCGCGCTGGTCCATCACGGACGGAGCGCGGACACCCCGGCCGCTATCGTGCAGGAGGGCTCGCTGGAAGCTCAGCGCAGCCTGCGCAGCACACTCGGATCGGTGGCCGCGGATGCCGCCGAAGCCGGCATCCGCCCGCCCGCGGTCGTGGTGATCGGAGAAGTAGCGGCGATCGTCGCTTGATTGTGTCACGACGGGGTAACGGAGAGAAATGGACGACAGACCACAGATGACGTTGTCCGGCATCGTCCTCGATGCCCCGGACGCGAACGAGTTGGCGGCCTTCTATCAGCGTCTGCTGGGCTGGCCGGTCGCGCAGGACGAGCAGGGCTGGGTCAAGCTGAGTGCGCCCGCCGGCGGGCCCGGCCTCTCCTTTCAGACCGAGGACGCCTATGTGCGCCCGGTCTGGCCGGCGAAACCGGGCGATCCGCAGATGAGCGTGCACCTCGACATCCAGGTCGAGGATCTGGAGCTGGCCGGGAAGCACGCGGAGAAGGCCGGCGCCACGATGGCCGACTTCCAGCCGCAGGACGACGTGCGGGTCTATCTCGACCCGGCCGGTCATCCGTTCTGTCTCTTCTTGTAGCTACTGCTGTCTAGTCAGTCATTTCAGCTCGTCGAGGAAGCTGTGCGCCCACGCGGCCACGTCGTGGCTGCGCAGGTGGCGTTGCATCGTGCGGATCCGGCGCTTGAGGTCGGCCGGCTCGGCCGCGATCGCCCGCAGCAGCGCGTCCTTGACCCCATCCGGATCGTGCGGGTTGCACAGGAACGCCTGCCGCAACTCGGTGGCCGCCCCGGCGAACTCGCTCAGCACCAGCGCACCACCGCGGTCCGACCGGCAGGCCACATATTCCTTGGCGACCAGGTTCATGCCGTCCCGCAGCGGCGTCACCATCATGATGTCCGCCGCGCAGTAGAGCGCGGCCAGCTCGGCCTTGGGCATCGACTGGTGCAGGTAGTGCACGGCCGGCACGCCGACCCGGCTGAACTCGCCGTTGATCCGGCCGACCTCGCGCTCGACCTTGACCCGCAGCGTCTGGTAGTGCTCGACACGCTCCCGGCTCGGCGTCGCCACCTGCACCATCACCGCGTCGCCGACCTTGAGCTTGCCGTCGGCCAGCAGCTCGCGGAACGCCTTGAGCCGCAGCTCGATGCCCTTGGTGTAGTCGAGCCGGTCGACGCCCAGGATGATCGTCTCGGGGTCGCCCAGCTCGGCCCGGATCTCCTTGGCGCGGGCCTGCACCTTGGGATCGGCCGCCAGCCGCTCCATGTCCTTGGTGTCGATGCTGATCGGGAACGCGCCGGCCTTCACCTTGCGCCCGTCCACCTGGATCGACTGGCCCTCGTAACGCAGGCCGAGCAGGTGCCGGGCCAGGCGCACGAAATTCTGCGCGGCCAGCCGCTGCTGGAACCCGACCAGGTCGGCGCCGAGCAGGCCGCGCAGGATCTCGGCCCGGAAGGGCATCTGCATGAACAGCTCGATCGGCGGGAACGGGATGTGCAGGAAGAAGCCGATCTTCAGGTCGGGCCGCAGCTCGCGGAGCATGGCCGGCACCAGCTGCAGCTGGTAGTCCTGCACCCAGACGGTCGCGCCCCGGTCGGCCACCTCGGCGGCCGCGGCGGCGAACCGCTGGTTCACGATGCGATAGGCCTCGCGCCAGCGCCTCTTGTAAACAGGTGTCTCGACGGCGTCGTGATAGAGCGGCCAGATGGTCGCGTTGGACTGGCCCTCGTAGTAACGCTCCAGCTCCTCGGCGCTCAACGCCACCGGGTGGATGCGGATGCCCTCGAGCTCGAACGGCTCGGGCGCCTCGCCGTCCCCACCGGCCCATCCGATCCAGGTGCCCCGATGCTCGGTGAGCACCGGGTGCAGGGCGGTGACGAGCCCGCCCGGGCTGGGCCGCCACTGCCGCTCGCCGTCGTCGGTGATCACCTCATCGACGGGCAGACGGTTGGCGACGACGACAAAGGAACTTCGTTCGGCCACGCTGGGTGCACCTCCGGGTCGTTCTTGGTTCCCACCGACGAGCCTACTGTGCGTAGCCAGGCTCGGCGTGCCGGGTCGTGGCGGCCGGGTGGCATCCTGGGTCGGTGGACCTGTCCGATGATCTTCCCCCGCAGCGGCGCCCACTGTTCTTTCCTGTGGTCATCGCCACGACGTTCCTGGCGATCATCGGCATGTCGATCGGACTGTTGCTCGGGTCACAGCGCGACCGCGACACCGGCGGCGACACGGCTGCGCCGACCATCCTGCCGACCACGTCCGCCGCGGCGGACCCGACGCCGAGCGGCCCGGAGTGCCGGGACGAGACCCAGACCGCCGGGCAGAACGCGGGCGTCACCGGCACGCTCTATGAGGTGCTACGACTGCGCACCAAGACCTCGGTGGTCTACATCTGCCAGGACAGCAGCGGCAATCTCTTCTATCACGCCAACAACGGCGGCGATCGCTGGATCGAGGGCGAGACAGCGCTTTTCCTCACCGGCGTGCGCGAGGGAGCGGACGACTACCACGTCACCGCGACCGACGGCACCACGTTCTCGGTGAACCGCGGGCGGCTGCTGATCCAGCACAAGGACGGCACCGAGGAGGCCCAGCCGGCGGACGGCTGAGCCGCGCCGGAGGGAATCGGGGGAGGGCCGCCGGGGTTCTACCCACGGTGCCCTGGGAGTATGGGGCGGATCCGCACGGCAATCATTCGACTCGGAGGTAGGCCGCACCGTGGCCCAGTTCATCTACACGCTGGAAAAGGCGCGCAAGGCGCACGGCGACAAGGTCGTGCTCGACGACGTGACGCTGAACTTCCTGCCGGGCGTCAAGATCGGTGTGGTCGGCCCGAACGGCGCCGGTAAGTCCAGCCTTCTCAAGATCATGGCGGGCGTCGACACCGTGAGCAACGGCGAGGCGCGGCTGATGCCGGGCTTCAGCGTCGGCATGCTCGCCCAGGAGCCGCCGCTCAACGAGGCGAAGACCGTCCTCGGCAACATCGAGGAGGCGGTCGCCGAGACCAAGGCCAAGCTGGAGCGGTTCAACAAGATCGCCGAGCAGATGGCCACGGACTACACCGACGAGCTGATGGAGGAGATGGGCAAGCTCCAGGAGGAGCTCGACCACTCCAACGCCTGGGACGTCGACTCGCAGCTCGAGCTCGCGATGGACGCCCTGCGCTGCCCGCCGCCGGACGCCGACGTGACCCAGCTCTCCGGTGGCGAGCGTCGCCGCGTGGCGCTGTGCAAGCTCCTGCTCGAGGCGCCCGACCTGCTGCTGCTCGACGAGCCCACCAACCACCTCGACGCGGAGAGCGTGTCCTGGTTGGAGCAGCACCTCGCGAAGTACGCCGGCACGGTCATCGCGATCACCCACGACCGGTACTTCCTGGACAACGTGGCCACCTGGATTCTCGAGCTGGACCGCGGCCGGACCTACCCGTATGAGGGCAACTACTCGACATATCTGGACAAGAAGGCGGCCCGCCTGAAGATGCAGGGCCGTAAGGACCAGAAGCTGCAGAAGCGCCTCACCGAGGAGCTCGAATGGGTGCGGTCCAACGCCAAGGCCCGGCAGACCAAGTCGAAGGCGCGGCTGGACCGCTACGACGAGATGGCGACCGAGGCGGAGAAGACCCGGAAGCTGGACTTCGAGGAGATCCAGATCCCGCCGGGCCCGCGCCTGGGCAACACCGTGATCGAGTCCAAGGACCTGGTCAAGGGCTTCGACGGCCGCACGCTGATCGACCACCTGTCGTTCTCGCTGCCGCGCAACGGCATCGTCGGCATCATCGGCCCGAACGGCGTCGGCAAGACCACGCTGTTCAAGACCATCGTGGGGCTGGAGCAGCCGGACGAGGGCGCGGTGCAGGTCGGCGAGACGGTCAAGCTGTCCTACGTCGACCAGAGCCGCTCCGGCCTGGACGGCTCGAAGACGGTGTGGGAGGTCGTCTCCGACGGCCTGGACCACATGATGGTCGGCAAGGTCGAGATGCCCTCGCGGGCCTATGTGGCGGCCTTCGGTTTCAAGGGCCCGGACCAGCAGAAGCCGGTCAAGGTGCTGTCCGGTGGCGAGCGCAACCGCCTCAACCTGGCGATGACGCTGAAGATCGGCGGCAACGTGCTGCTGCTCGACGAGCCGACCAACGACCTGGACGTGGAGACCCTGTCCAGCCTGGAAAACGCGCTGCTCGAGTTCCCCGGCTGCGCCGTGGTGATCTCCCACGACCGGATGTTCCTGGACCGGGTCACCACCCACATGCTGGCGTGGGAGGGCACCGACGAGCACCCGGACAAGTGGTTCTGGTTCGAGGGCAACTTCGATGCGTACGAGAAGAACAAGATCGACCGGCTCGGCGCCGAGGCGGCCCGGCCGCACCGGGTCACCTATCGCAAGCTGACGCGTGACTGAGCCAACCCGCGGCGGAAAACCCCAGAGGAAAAGCGTGTGAGATTCGTCCGCGACGTGGCCGTGCGCTGGTCCGACAAGGACGTGTACGGCCACGTCAACAACGCGCGCTTCCTCACCCTTTACGAGGAGGCGCGCGTTGCCATGTTCTTCAACGGCGGGCTCGCCTCGTTCGAGGAGGGCATCGTGATCGCCCGGCACGAGATCGACTACCTGCGGCAGGTGGACTCGGGCCCGGTGCGCATCGAGATGTGGATCTCGCACCTGCGGGCCGCCAGCTTCACGGTGTCCTACGAGCTGTTCGACGGCGACGTGCTGGCCAGCCGCGCGAAGTCGGTGTGTGTGCCGTACAACCTGGCCGAGGGTTATCCGCGCCGGTTGTCCGAGGCCGAGCGCGACTTCCTCAAGCCATACGTGCAGACATGAGCGGGCACGGGCTGTCGGCCATCGGTGACGCCGGCGCTTTCCTGGCCCGGCTCGTCCGGCTGGACCGGGCCGCCCCGGTGCGGCTGCGGTCGGCCGGCGAGCGCACCGCGCTGTGGGCCCGCCTGCCCTGGGAGGTGCTGGTCACCCGCGAGGTGGACGGCCCCGGCCCGGGTGACGTGACGGTCGCCGCGGCGGACCTGCTCGCCGTGCTCGCCCGCGCGGAACCGGATCTGCCACCGGCCCGGGACACGGACTGGCGCTGGCCGCTGCCGCCGCCCGGCGCGACCGTGGTGGAAACCGTCGCGACCGGCGAGCTCGCCCGCCTGGCGTCCGCCGCCGCCGGCACGTTGCGCGAGGTCAACGCCGGTGGGCTCAACCGGGCCGTCGGACAACGCGCGGTGCGTGACGCTCTGTTGGACCACGTCGCACTCGTAGTCACACCCAGTGGCGGGAAGCCGGTTGAGGTTCCGCAACGATTGGTGCAGGCGACTTCGCGGATGGGATTTCTCGGACCGGCCGATGTGGACGGCCCGGACGCGAGAGTGTGCGTCTCGGGACGCTGGGTGGGACTTTCTGCACCATATGGAGTTGCGTGGCTACAGCTCGTCAATAAATTGACCGTTATGCCTATCTCTACTCACCCGAAAGGGTGATGGCGCATCGACCGTCCGGTCGCGCCCTCCAGTTGGGGGGATGACCTCCGAGATCTGTACGGGTAGCGTCTGGCCCCGGGTCCCCGCTACGTCCGGCGGAACGGCCTGCTGGGGAGTGAGGTGCACAACGATGCCGTGGTGGTCATGGCGTCCCGGATCAGCCGGGGGCGGCGAGCGGGAGTCCGGTGGCGAGGTCGCGCTGCAGAGCAGCGTCCGCGTCGGAGTCCCCACACAGCGCGAGCCCGGGCACACGGGAGTTCCGGCCGAACTGTCCACGATCGACGAATCCGATCAGGTGGCCCCGGTGACGCTCGCGCGCATCGGCAAGGCCCTCGACCTGCTCGACATCCGGTTCCTGGCCGACGGCGGGGGCAGCCTGCTGGCGATGTGGGAGCGGCACGCGGTGCTGTTCACGCTCGAGGGGCCGGATGACGAAATCCTCGTGATGCGGGCTCGCCCGCACGCCACGGTCCCACCGGACTGGGCGGACCGGGCCTACCGCGTGGTCAACGAGTGGAACCACACCCGCCGCTTCTGCAAGGCATATGTCGGCGATCCCACCGAGCGCGGACAGCTGCCCATCTATGCCGAGCTGCAGGTCCCGCTGAACTCCGGCGCGCACGACGCCCTCCTGGTCGAGATGCTCGACTGCGGCGCGGCAGTCGCAACGTCCTTCGTAGACTGGCTACACGACGAAGGCGCTTTGTTGTAAGAGATCCACCCACCCGCGGAGCGAAGCGGAGCTAGCTAGCTCAGCTCAGCTCAGTGGAAACATGCCGATTCGGCCGTGGTACTCCTTGCCGAGCTGGTCGGTGTCCGAGCCGACCAGCAGGCCCTTCGACGTCACCACGAAGGTGCGGACGCCGACCCCCCGCGTGCGGGTCGGGTTCCAGGTCAGGGCCTTGCCGGTGACCGGGTTGATCGCACCGATGCCGACCCGCGACACCGCGCCCGGCCCGGGCCCCTTGGCGTCGCTGCCATAGGGGTTGTCCAGATAGCGCTGGTGCCCGCCGACGTAGACCGCGGCGCCGGTGACCGCCACCGCATAGAGCGAGTCACCGCCGGTGCGCTGCACCCAGGTCGGGTTGTGCTTGCCGGCGCCGGCCACCTCGAACCGCGCCGCCGAGTCGCAGAGCTTCGTCGGTGAGGATGCCCGGCCGGTCGCCGCCACCACGAAGTACTTGCCGTCCGGCGAGAACTTCACCTGCCGGAGGTACGTGTCGAAGCCCTCCATGCACGCCGGCTTGTAGGCATCGGTGTACCAGTCGGTCAGCTTGGCCGGGGCGCCGGACACGTCGAACAACGCGATCTGGGTGCGGTCCGCGCCGCCCGCCTTGAGCAGCGCGCCGACCGCGACCAGCAGCCGCCCGTCGGGGGAGATGTCGAAGTGCTCGACCCGGGTGCGGTCCAGGCCGGGCGCGGTCAGCTTGGCGTCGAAGCCGGGGTCGACCACGCCGGTGATCGCGTTCAGCCGGGCCAGGCCGGCCCGCGCGGTCCCGTTGATCGCGGAGAAGGTTCCACCCGCATAGATCCGGCCGTTGACGTTGGCCAGCGCGCGGACGTCCGCCCAGTTGATCCGGGCGGTGAAGTTGGTGATCCGCGCCGACGAGGCCAGGGACACCCGGGCCAGGCCGCGCTGGGCGACGCCGCCCACGGTCTTGAAGGAGCCGCCGAGATAGACCGTGTCGCTGGCACCGGGCGCGAGCGCATAGATGGCGCCGTCCACGGCCGGGGCGAACGGGCGCACGACACCGTCGTTCAGGCCGTACGCGAAGATGTTGCGCCGCGCGTAGGTCTGCGTCTTGGCGCTGTTGGTGACCTTGGTGAAGCTGCCGCCCACCACGACCGTGTCACCGACCACGGTCATCGACCAGACGGTCCCGTCCAGGACGTGCGGGGTGAAGTCCACCGGATTGGCGGACACCACCGCGGGTTGGGCGGGGTCGGCGACGGCCGGCGCGGTGCCGGCGAGACCCGCGAGGGTCAGCAAGGCAGCGGCGGCGAACAGGCGGCGGCGCATCGGGCGGCTCCAGAGTCGGGGTGCTGATCACCCGCTCAACGAGCCGCGCCCGCAAACAGAAACGATCACTCGGCGTTGACCATGAAGTGGGCCGCGCGCTCCAGGTATTCCCACAGGGCCGAGTGGTGCGGCTCGGGGAGGCCGAGCGAGTCGACCGCCTCCCGCATGTGCGTCAGCCAGGCATCCCGCGCCTCGGGGGTCACCTGGAAGGGCGCGTGCCGCATGCGCAGCCGCGGGTGCCCCCGGGACGCCGAGTAGGTGTTCGGCCCGCCCCAATATTGCATCAGGAACAGGGTCAGCCGGTCGCGGGCCGGTCCGAGATCCTCGTCCGGATACATCGGCCGGAGCAGCGGGTCCTCCGCCACGCCCTGATAGAACCTGTCGACCAGGCGGCGGAACATCGGCTCGCCACCGACGGCCACGAAGAAGCTGGCCTCCTCGGGCTCTTTCGGCGGTCTGGCCGGCGTCACCGGCAGTTCTCGTGGTGCGGTCACCCATCCATCCTGCCAGCCGCCTCGCGGAACCGCGGGCGGGCGTGACGCGGCTGGTGCACCGCGTCGATGGTGGTGGCGCGCGGCCACCGGGCGGCCAGCAGCAGCATCGCGCCGACCCCGGCCACGCTCCACAGGCCGACCACCAGCGGCACCGACGAATGGTCCGCGAGCAGGCCGGTGAGCAGCACCGATCCGCCCTGGCACACCTGCAGCCCCTGCTGCATCACGCCGAACGCGCGGGCTCGGTAGCCGTGCGGCAGGGTCAGCACGAACTGGGTGTTCAGCGTCGGCACCAGCCCGCCCTGCGCGGCGCCGGAGAGCATGGTGAGCAACACCACCACCGGCACCGGCGGCGCGAACAGCGCGGGCACCAGCACCAGCGGGGCGAACACCGCGAAGGGCCGGATCAGCCGGTGCCGCATCTCCTGCGAGACCAGCCGGCCGATGATCAGGCCGCCGATCACGAAGCCGATCGGTCCGGCCGCCATGATCAGGCCCTGATCGATGCCGCGGGTCACCGAGTCGGGTTCGCCCTGCGCCGCCCAGGCCGCGGCCAGGCCCTCGGGCACGATCGCGAACGTCGCCGTGGCGAACGCCATCAGTGCGATCGAGCGCAGCACCCGGCTGCCGAACACCAGCCGGAAGCCCTCGCCGGATTCGGCGAGCAGGCCGGCGCGCTCGCTCTTGGCCATGGCCGGCGGGCGATCGCGCACCCCACTGCGGATCAGCGCCGCGGACGCCGCGAACAGCACGGCCACCAACGCGATGGCGAGCTGTGGCTGGACCGCCGCGGCCAGCGTCGCGCCGACCAGGTAGCCGCCGACCTGCGCGGCCTGGACCGTGGTGGCGTTGGCCGCCATCGCGACGGCGAGCTGGGCGCGGTCGAGCAGCAGCGGCATCATCGCCGAGCGGGCCGCCTGGATCGGCACGCCGCCCAGCGTCACGAGGAAGAGCACCGTCATCACCAGGGGCCACGGCACCCCGGGAATCACCAGCACGGCGATGACCGCCATGCGGATCAGATCACACCAAACCATGACTTTCCGGTACGAGTGCCGCTCGGCCAACGCCGACAGCACCGGTCCGAACAACAGCCACGGCAGATAGCTCACCGCGAAGGCGGCCGCCGACAGGGTCACCGACTCGGTCTGCTGATAGACCAGCACGGTGATGGCGGCCCGGGCCAGATAGTCACCGATCCAGGACGCCACCAGGGCGAACCAGAGCGACCGATACTCCGACACGCCGAAGACGTTCCGGAAAGTCACCGGTCGGTCGTCGGACACCAGGCCCCCCATCGGTGGCGCAGTCGGGATAATCGTGGTGACCACCCGTCCGCACCCCAGGCGAACGTGTAGCTGCATGTGCATATGCTCTGTGCGGGATTCTGCCCGATCGTCCGACCGGTGGCTAGGGCGTACGGCCCTATTGTCGGTCATTCGGCCGAGATCCGACATCACCCTTTCGCCGTTTCCCCAGGTCAGCTCGGTGTGGCTTGATCGCTGCCGGAGGCGTACGGCGCGGCGGGTCGTGGCATTAATCGAGAGGCGGCGATCCGCTCGGAAATACCGGAAGTCTCCAACGCTTCACTCAGCGCCCGGCGCAGCTCGCGGTTGACCGCGATCTGACCGTCCGCGGTGGTCTTCGCGATGGTCCGGATGGTGGCGCCGTCCACGGTCATCGACTCCACGCCGATCACGTCCGGCGGCTCGAGGAACTCCGTGGCGTGCGCCGGATCGTCGGCCACCTGCTTCGAGGCGGCGCGCAGCACCGAGATGGCGTGCTCGGCGCTGACGAAGCCGATCGGGATGTCGATCACCACCATCGCCCAGCCCTGGCTCTTGTTGCCGACCCGGATGATCTCGCCGTTGCGCACGTACCAGAGCACCCCGCGCGCGTCGCGGACCGTGGTGATCCGCAGGCCGACCGTCTCCACCACGCCGGAGGCGTCGCCGAGGTCCACCGAGTCACCCACGCCGTATTGGTCCTCGAGCAGCATGAACAGGCCCGCTATCAAGTCCTTGACCAGGCTCTGCGCGCCGAAGCCGAGGGCCACGCCGACGATGCCGGCGCTGGCCAGCAGCGGGCCGAGGTTGACGCCGAACTCGCCCATCACCATCAGTGCCGCGATCGTGAACACCACCGCGGTCACGAAGCTGCCGAGCACCGAGCCGATCGCCTCGGCCCGCTGCCGCCGGCGCTCCGGGATGAACGTGCCCTCCTCGGCGGCCGCGGCCGCGCGTTCCTTCAGCGGCTTGAGCAGCGCCGGCATCGAGGCCCGCGACGTGCTCGTGGTGAGCCGGCGGATCGCCCGGTGCAGCAGCCAGCGGACCAGCATCGCGCCCAGGATGATCACGAGGATCCGGAAGGGCTTCACGATGACCACGTAGCTGCTGTTGGCCAGCCACTCGTTGTTGGTCAGTTCGAGGACCCGGCTGCACAACGCGTCAGCCTTGCAGCTTTCCGTGACGTTGGGTGTCGTGACGAGGATGCCGGGCGAAGAGGGACCTGGGGTCGGGGCTAGAGGTAACACGGAAAGCCACCGTACCGGGGGCCTGACCTCAGACGTTTACCGCCCGGCCACAGATTGTGCTCGCAATTCCGTCATCCATCGGGGACTATTGGCGCACGGATGCCGGTGATCGCCGGGGTCCAGAACTGAGACGTCCAGCACATCGGGAGCGCCACAGCAGCACGTGAAAGGTGAACGACGATGCCTGACATACGACCCACAGTGGGCTCATCCGCGTTGGTGTTGAACGCTACCTACGAGCCGCTGTGCGTCGTATCGGTGCGTCGAGCGACCATTCTCGTGCTGACCGCCAAGGCCGAATGCGTCTCCGACGGGGACGGCCTGCTGCACAGCGCTCGCCACACCCTCCCGGTGCCCTCGGTGGTTCGTCTGACCAGATATGTGAAGGTGCCCTACCGCACCCACGTCGGCCTCTCCCGCCGTGCCATCTTCGCCCGTGACGGCGGCCGCTGCGCCTATTGCCGCGGTTCCGCCGAGACCATCGACCACGTGTTCCCGCGCAGCCGCGGCGGCCTGCACGCCTGGGAAAACGTGGTGGCGGCGTGCGCGAAGTGCAACCACAGCAAGGGTGACAAGACGCCGGCCGAGCTCGGCTGGCGGCTGCACCAGGCGCCGGCCGCCCCGCGCGGTGTGGCCTGGCGGGTGCTCGGTCACCGCACGCCCGACCCGCGCTGGGCCGACTGGCTCGACCTGCCGTCGTCGCCGGCCACGGCCGAGGCCGCCTGACCCGTCACTTCTCCTTGGTGCCGGTCAGGCTGGCGAACACCACGATGTTGTCGCTGTAGCCCTGGTCGCCGCCGAGCCACGTGCCGCCGCAGGTGACCAGGCGCAGCGACGGCCGGCTGTAGTCGCCGTAGACCCGCTGGATCGGCAGTTTCGCCTTGCCGAAGTTCTCCACCGAGTTGATCGTGAAGATCGCCACGTCCCGGTCGTCGCGCAACACCTCGATCCGCTGCCCCGGCTTCACCTTCGCCAGATCGTGGAAGATCGACGGCCCGGTGCGGGTGTCCGCATGCCCCACGATCAGTGCCGGTCCGAACTGCCCCGGTGTCGGCCCGGCGGAGAACCATCCGGCTTCGTTGTGCCGCTGCACCGGGGGCACCGCGACCGACCCGTCCTTGGCCAGGCCGACGTCGAGGATCGGCGCCTCCACCTTGATCGAGGGGATGGTCAGCCGCAGCGGCCGGCTCGGGTCCAGCACCGGGAAGGCGCGCGGCGGCGGCTTGTCCGGCCCCCGGAACCACCGGGAGATGTCGAAGCCGGTGGCGTTGCCCAGCCCCATGCCGACGCAGAACAACCCGAGGAAGACCAGCCCGGCGGCGATCAGCCCGATCGGCCACGGGCGACGGCCGCGCACCGGGCGCGACGCCGGCAGCGTCCTGGGCCGCGGCGTCCCGGGCTGCAGCGTCCTGGGCCGCACCGGGCGGCGGGCCGGGGCGGGCGGTGGAGCGGGCAACCGGCGCGGCGGCGCGACCACCTCGGCGGGCCGCTTGCGCACCACCGAGTCGGGCATGCGCGGGCCGGGGACCTCCGGCTTGGGCAGGACCGGTCGGCTCACGCGGGCCTCAGCCGAGGCGCCGGCGCCGGACGGACACCAGGGCGAGCACCAGGCCGGCGGCGATCGCGCCGACCCCGCCGCCGATCAGCATCGGCGCCGATCTGCCCGGTGCGGTGCCCCCGCCGCCGGTGGCCGGCCCGCGGCTCGGTTCGACCCGGGCCACCACGTGCAGCGAGCTGGTCGCCTGCTGGTTGTCCGGGCAGCGCAGCGTCACCACGTAATCCCCCGGCTTGGTGGTGGCCGGCAGCCGGGTGGTCGCGGTGAGGAAGCCGAAGCTCGGCTTGACCTGCACCGTGCCGAACGGGTCGGCGACCACCGTGGCGGGCTGCAGGTTGTCAGTGCAGCTGGCCCGCAGGCCGAGCTCGTCACCGGCCCGCACGGTGCTCGGGTTGGTCTCCACGAAGACGGCCGCGGCCTGCGCGGGCGGCTGCCCGGCGAGCAGGACGAGCACACCGACAGCCAGCGCCGCAAGGACGGCGGGGATGGATCTGCGCATGAGCTCCCCCTCGGACACGATCTTCCACGAACGGCGCGTGAGGGTGATTTTCGCACCTCGGAGCCGATTCCGCGTAGATCCCGACGGCGTGAGTAACCGGTATGAGACCCGACGCCATGGCAGAAGCCGCACTCCGCTACCGTGATTGACATCGGGATCATCGCCGCGACCGGCGGCTGGAGGCGTTCACGTTGTCAGTTCTCACCACTGTTCTGGTCTTCGTATTCATTCCGCTCGCGTTCATCGCCGTGGTGACCGCGCTGACCCGCGCCGGCAGCGATTCCGGGCGTCCCTCGCGGCGTTACCGCCCCGGCCGGCCCTACGATTTCGCGCCGATGTGGTTCCTGGCCGCGCCCGAGCGCGTCAGCTCGGCCGCCGCCGGCACCCCGGGGAAGAGCACCCAGGCGCCGGCCATCGAGTCCGGCATCATCGAGGACTCGGCCGGCAACCCGGTGCGTCCCGGCCCGACAGGAGGCGCAAGTGACCGCTGGTGACCAGCAGGCCTCGACCGCGGTGGAGCGCTCGTCGACCGGCGTGGACGGTCCGGAGGGCTATTCCGAGGGCCCGCACCCGTCGAGCTCGGTGGAGCGGCCCGGCGGCCCGACGCTGACCGAGGACCCGCACAAGTCCGAGCCCTCCGACGCGCTCGACGGGCCGTTCACGACCCGTCAGCTGCTTCGGCTCGACGAGGCGCTGCGCGTGGCCGACCAGCTGACCGGGCTGACCTTCTCGGTCTACATCGGCGAGTTGGAAGAGCCGGTGCGCGCGCACGCCGAGCGGCTGCACAAGCAGATCGAGCGGTCCGACCGGGTGGTGCTGGTCGCGGTGTCGCCCAACCAGCGCCTGCTGGAGATCGTCACCGGCAACGAGGCCCGCAAGCGCATCTCCGACCGCGACGCCAAGCTGGCCGCGCTGTCCATGGCCGCGTCCTTCGCGGGCGGCGACCTGGCCGGCGGCGTGCTGAGCGGCCTGGATCAACTGGCCACCCACGCTGGGCGGCACTGAGCTGGCTGGTCGTCGCTTCGCTCCTCCGGCATTTCGCCTTTTACCCGGTGACTTGCGGCCGAAAAAGTCCCTCGGCTTCGCCTTGCACTTTTTCGGCCGCAAGTCACCGGCGGCGAAATGCGACTTTCGTTGCGGTGAACCCGGGGGGCGGGGGGCGGCCGTTGTCAGGCGTCGGGTTCGTGGGTCCAGGCTGAAGGCGTTACTCGGATTGGGTAGGGCTGGGTGAGCTTGGTGAGCTCGGGTGGGGCTATCGTGCGTTCCTGGGCATAGGCGCCGTCGCGGAGCGTGTGCACGTGCAGCGTGGGGCCGGCGGCGATGCGCCAGTAGTTCGGGATGCCCGCGTCGGCATAGAGCGCCGGCTTGAGCAGGCGGTCGTAACGGCTGGTGTGCGCGGTCTCCACCTCGACCACCAGGCCCACGTCCGCCGGATCCGACCAGGTGGCGCCGGACGAGTGCGGGCGCAGCACGGTGACGTCGGGGATCAGGTGACTGCCACCCGCGGCGATGCCCAGCCGCGCGCAGACCCACCAGCCCACCGGAGCGGCGCCGCGCAGCGTGGTCACCACGGCGCGCACCACGGCCTCGTGCGGGTCGTCGAGCGGCGGTGTCACGTGCAGGCTGCCGTCGACGATCTCGTACCGGTGCCCGTCCTGCGGGAACAGATGCAGGTCGGGCTCCGTCCACGCGCCCGCCGGGGCGCTCCAGCGCATCAGCGCGCCGGGACCGGTCGTCACCACGCCGCCAGCCTACTCACTCCCCGTGGCGGCGCGGTGACGATCACTCCGCGGCTTGGTCGCGCTTGCGCGCCTGCAACGCCCGCAGCACGCCGTCGCGGCCCTCGGCCACCAGGCGGCGCAGCGAGGCGTTGTGCTCACCGGCGAGCCAGGCGTCGGTCAGGTCGACCGTCTCCTGCCGCACCTGATAGGCCGGGTATGCCATCATCACGAACTCCTGCGCCGGCTCGCTGTCCGACCGCTTCCAGAGGTCGTCGACCACGTCGAAGAACTCCGGCGCATAGGGCGCGGTGAGGGCGATCTGGGTGGAGTGCTGGAAGCCCTGCAGCAGCGAGCGGTGCAGCCAGTTGGGCAGCTCCTCGGCGCCGGTGAGCCGGGCCCAGACCGCCGCCTTGTTGGCCGACGTGGGCAGCAGCGCCCGGGCGTACGCCGCCTCGCGCTCGCCGCTCGCGGTGCGGTCGCCGTCCAGCTCGTATTGGATCTCGTCCTCGGTGGCCTCGCCCATCGCGGCCAGCGCCTCGAGCAGCGACCAGCGGAGCTCGGTGTCCACCGTCAGCCCGGCCGGCACACCTTCGCCGGCCAGCCAGCCGCGCAGCTGCCCCAGATCCGGTGCTCCTCGGCCCGAGCCGATGTAGGCCCGCGCCCAGGCCAGCTGGAACCCACTGCCCGGCTCGGCGGCCTCCAGGGCCGTCTTGGCCGTCTCGGCCAGGCGGGCCCACCCGGTCGGCGCCCAGTCCGGGTCGGCATACATGGTCAGCGCCGTCTGCGCCTGGCGCAGCGTCGCCGTGGTCAGGTTGATGTCCCGCTCGGCGGGCAGCCCGCTGCAGACCAGCGCCACGTAGTCGCGGGTGGCCAGCTCGGCGTCGCGCACCATGTCCCACGCCGCGGCCCAGCACAGCGCGCGGGCCAGCGAGGAGTCGAAGCCGGCGATGTGGTCCACCACGGTGGCCATCGAGGCCTCGTCCAGGCGCAGCTTGGCATAGGTCAGGTCGTCGTCGTTGAGCAGCAGCACGTCCGCCGCGCGCACCCCGGCCAGCGCCGGCACCTCGGTGTGCTCGCCGCTCACGTCGAGCTCGAGCAGGTCGCGCCGGATCAGCCGGTCGCCGTCGACGTCGTAGAGGCCGACGCCGATCCGGTGGGTGCGCAGCGTCGGATATGCCGCCGGCGCCTCCTGCCGCACCACCACCCGCGAGTAGGTGCCGTCCGCGCCCACCTCGACCACCGGCCGCAGCGTGTTCACCTGAGCCGTCTCGAGCCACTGGGCGGCGAACTTGCGCAGCTCGCGCCCGGACGCCGTCTCCAGCTCGGTGAGCAGGTCGTCGAAGGTCGCATTGCCCCACATGTGCTTGCCGAAATAGGCCCGCAGCCCGGCCAGGAACGCGTCCAGCCCGACATATGCCACCAGCTGCTTGATGACGCTGGCGCCCTTCGCATAGGTGATGCCGTCGAAGTTGACCTCCACCGCCTCGAGGTCGGGCATCTCGCAGTAGACCGGGTGGGTCGAGGACAGCTGGTCCTGCCGGTAGCCCCAGTTCTTCCGGATGGACAGGAAGGTGGTCCAGGCGTCGGTGAACCGGGTGGCGTTCGTGTTGCACCAGTGGCTGGCCCACTCGGCGAACGACTCGTTCAGCCAGAGGTCGTTCCACCAGCGCATGGTGACCAGGTCGCCGAACCACATGTGCGCGAGCTCGTGCAGGATCGTGTTCGCCCGCTGCTCGTATTCATAGTCCGTGACCTGCGACCGGAAGATGTAGTGCGCCTCGGCGTGCGTGACGCAGCCGAAGTTCTCCATCGCGCCGGCGTTGAAGTCGGGCACCCACAGCTGGTCGTATTTGGGCAGCGGGTAACGCACGCCGAACTGCTCGTGGAAGAAGTCGAAGCCCTGCTTGGTGACCCGGAAGAGGTCGTCGGCGTCCATGTGCTGCGCCATCGAGGCCCGGCAGTAGGCGCCCAGCTCGATGCCGTCGTGCGAGTCCTTCACCTCGTGATAGGGCCCCGCGCACAGCGCCGTGATGTAGGTGCTCATCCGCACCGACGGCGTGAAGTGCACGGTCTTGGCGCCGAGGTCCGCCTTCTCCGAGGAGGCCGGTGGCATGTTGCTGACCACCTTCCAGTGGCCCGGCACGGTCGCGTGCCACGTGAAAACGCTCTTCAGGTCGGGCTGGTCGAAGCACGCGTAGACCCGCTGGGCGTCGGCCGTCTCGAACTGGCTGTAGAGATAGATCTCCTTGTCGACCGGGTCCATGCTGCGTTGCAGGCCCTGCCCGCTCGCCGAGTAGGCGAAGTCGGCGTCGACCACCAGCACGTTCTCCGCCGCCAGCCCGGTCAGCGTCAGGCCGGTCTCGGCCGACCAGCCGGAGGTGTCCACCGGCGCGCCGTTGAGCGTGGCCGCCCGGATGCCGGCCGCCGCGACTTCGATGAACGTCTGCGCGCGGGGTTCCGAGCAGGAGAAACTGACCTCGGTGCGGGAGCGGAAGGTGCCCTCACCCGGGTTGCCGGAGCCGTCCGTGAGGTCCAGGGTGATGTCGTACCCGCTCACCTCGAGCAGGCGAGCCCGCTCGGCGGCCTCGACCTGGGTCAGGTTTCGCACTCCGGCCACGATCACTCCATTCCGCAACGGCCGAGGACCCCGCGGCCCCCGTCGAAGAGTTTTCCACGTCAGCCTATGTCCTACCGGCGTGGTACACGTCACCCGGAACGGGCCGACCTGGAGAGAGAGGATCGGATGCATGACTGAACGCGCGACGGTCGACATGTGGTTCGACCCCATCTGCCCCTGGGCCTGGATGACCTCACGCTGGCTGCTCGAGGTGGAGAAGGTGCGACCACTGGACGTGCGGTTCAACGTGATGAGCCTCTCGGTGCTCAACGAGGGCCGTGACCTGCCCGAGGAGTACCGCCAGATGATGGACACCAGCTGGGGGCCGGTGCGGGTCTGCATCGCCGCCGCCGAGGCCGCCGGGCCGCAGGTGCTCCGCGATCTCTACACGGCCCTCGGCAACCGCGTCCACCTGCAGAAATATGAGCGCGACGAGCGGCTCTACAAGGAGGCGCTGGAAGAGGTCGGGCTCGATCCGGCGCTGGCCGACGCGGCCGGCAGCGACGCCTGGGACGAGGCGCTCCGGGCCAGCCACAACGCCGGCATGAAGCCGGTCGGCACCGACGTCGGCACCCCGGTGATCCATGCGCCCGGCCCCGAGGACGGGCAGACCGTGGCGTTCTTCGGCCCGGTGGTGACCCCGGCGCCCAAGGGCGAGGCGGCCGGCAAGCTGTGGGACGGCGTCGTGCTGGTGGCCGGCACCCCGGGCTTCTTCGAGCTCAAGCGCAGCCGGGATATAGGCCCGATCTTCGACTGAGCCGTCTCGAGCGGGCGCGGCACCTCGGAGCGGTCCGCCTCGTTGGACGGTTGTGTCTCAGAACGATGCAGTGGCGACGTCGGTGATCACCGTGCAGCTCGGGGCATGGTCGGATCCGGCGCTCGCCGCGATGGTCGCGCCGCCGGTGACCGTGACGAGCGTTCCGGTGGAGCGCCCGCTGGGTCATCTGCGGCGCGCGCAGTTGCAGCGGTCACGTGCGAACATGCCGGTGGGACGGCACCGCAGGCCGTCCCGTTAAAGTGCCGCACATGACGGTCGCGCACCCGATCCCGAGGGCCTGGATCAGCGCCGGAGCCACCGGCGCGCAAAATTACGACGAGTTCGCCGACGACGCGGAGATCACCGCGATCATCGCTGCGAACCCCGACTCCGCGCTCTCCGTGGAGATGCCGCATCTGGCCCCCGCGTCCGCCGGGAAGTCCTTCGCCGAGTCGCTGCCGGACGCCGCGGCGCGGCTCGCCGACCAGCAGGCCCGCGGCGCCTACACACCGTCCGAGCAGGTCGCGGTGCTCTATCGGATCAGCGCGCCGGGCGAGCCGCCGGCCGTCGGGCTGTGGGCGATGGTCGACACCGATCAGATCTCCACCAGCGCCGACGAGCCCGGCCTGGTGATCCGCAACGAGGACGTGTTCCTCTCCAAGGTGCGTGAGCGGGTCGCGCTGGCCGACACCCTGGGCACGCTGCTGTCCCCGGTGCTGCTGCTGCAGACCGGGCGCGGCGACGAGTTGCACACCGCCCTGATCGCCGCCACCGACGCGGCCGGCGAGCCGGATGCGACCGATGTGGACCAGTCCGGGCGCGCCCATCAGGTCTGGACCGTCCCGGCCGGGCCGCGGCAGACCGAGCTGCTGGCCCTGGCCGGCGGCGGCGAGCTGGTGGTGGCCGACGGCAACCACCGCAGCCTGGCCGCGCAGACTGGCGGGCTGCCGCGTTTCCTGGCGGTCGTCACCACCCCCGCCTCGGTCGCCATCCAGCCCTACAACCGCCTGGTCAGCGAGCTGCCCATCCCCGCGCCCGAGCTGATCTCGCGGTTGCACGCGGCCGGCGCGGAGGTCGAGGCGCTGCAGCGCCCCGCGGCCATTCCGGCCAAGGGCACCATCGAGCTGTACGCGGGCGGCCGCTCGTTCGCCGTCCGGCTGCCCGCCGATCCCGCCGCGCCCGAGGTGGAGAACCTCGACCACGCCCGGGTCGAGCGAGTGCTGCTCGGCGGCGTCCTCGGCCTGGACGCCGGCGACAAGCGTGTGTCCTACGTCGGTGGCGACTACCCGGCCGAGTGGCTGCGCGGCGAGGTGGACGCCGGCCGGTCCGAGCTGGCCGTGCTGATCGCCCCGGTGAGTGTCGAGGACTTCGTGGCGGTGAACCTGGAACGGCAGAAGCTGCCGCGCAAGAGCACCTGGTTCACGCCGAAGGCCCGCGCCGGGCTGGTCCTCGCCCAGGCCCGCTGATGTTGCACCCGCAGATCACCGCCGCCGCGGCGCTGCGGCCCGCGCCACCGGAAGAGGTGCGCACCGCCGACGCGATGACCCAGGTGCGGTTCCTGCGGGATGCGATGGAGTCGTCCAACGAGGCCGAGTGCGGTCCGGCGTTCCCGCTGCCGGTGGTGGTCGACGTGGACGCCGACGGGGTGCCCTGCCGGCTCTATGCGACCTCGTTCGGCGCTCCCGTCGTGGTCTATCTGCACGGCGGCGGCTGGTGCTACGGCAGCATCGAGACCGTCGACCGGTTCTGCCGGCGGGTGGCCGACCGCTCCGGCTGCGCGGTGCTCTCGGTGGGCTACCGGCTCAGCCCCGAGCACGCCCACCCGGCCCAGACCGAGGACGTCGAGACCGTGCTGGCGCACCTCCGCAAGGAGGGCGCCGCGCTCGGCGTCGACCCGAGCCGGATCGCGATCGCCGGGGACAGCGCCGGCGGCCAGCTCGCCACGGTCGTCGCCCGCCGCCAGCGCGACGCGGCCACCCCGCTGGACTACCAGGCGCTGATCTATCCGGTGATCGACCCGATGCTGGCCTCGGAGTCCTACTCGGAGCTCGGCGGGTTCGGCCTGAACCGGGAATCGATGCAGGCGGCCTGGTCCTACTACGTGCCCGAGGCCGCCCAGCGCTGGTCGCCGGACGTGGCGCCGCTCGCCGCCGATCTGACCGGGATGCCGCCCACCCTGATCATCACGGCGGAGTTCGACGTGCTGCGCGACGAGGGTGCGGACTATGCGGACGCGCTCGCCGTCGCGGGCGTGCCGGTGGTGCACACCCGCTATGCCCAGATGAACCACGGATTCGCCCGCAAGCTCGCCGTCATCGACGCCGCCCGGGCCGCCGCGGACCAGGTCGCGGCTGCCCTGCGCAGTGCGCTGACCTTCTGAGAGGATCCACTACATGCGCGTCTACCTGGGCTCCGACCACGCCGGCTTCGAGCTGAAGAACCACCTCGTCGAGCACTTGCAGAAGCAGGGCCACGAGGTCGTCGACGTGGGTCCGCACGAGTACGACCCCGAGGACGACTACCCGGCGTTCTGCCTGCACACGGGCGCCCGCGTGGTGGCCGACCCGGGCAGCCTGGGTGTCGTGATCGGCGGTTCGGGCAACGGCGAGCAGATCGCCGCCAACAAGATCGCCGGGGTCCGGTCGGCGCTGGTCTGGAAGGTCGAGATCGCCGAGTTGGCCCGCCAGCACAACGACTCGAACGTGTGCAGCATCGGCGCCCGCGAGCACACGCCGGAGGAGGCGACCGCCTTCGTGGACGCGTTCCTGGCCACGCCGTTTTCCGGGAATCCGCGCCACCAGCGCCGCATCGACCAACTCGCGGCCTATGAGACGACCGGCGAGCTCCCGGCGCTGCCGGCGAGCTAGCGGTTGCGGGGGAGCTCCTCCCGCGGCGTCCAGTTGCGCCGCACGACCGCCAGCGTCTCCGCCTCGGCCAGCTGCTCCTCGGTCGGCCGGGCGGCGTCCCGTGCGCGCATCGCCGCACCCACGCTGACCTGTGACGAACCCGAGCCGACCAGCCCGCGCAGCCCACGCTCCGACTCGTCGCCGGCGGGCCGCGCCGGCTTGACCTCGACGGCCGGCTCCGGGGCCGGCTCCGGAGCCGGGGGCGGCGACGGCGACGGCGTCCGGAGCCGCCGGCGTCGGCGTTCGGGTTCACCCATGCGAAGGAACCTACCCCTCAGAACACTTCGGTCGGGTTCGGCAGGCGATGCCAGCCGAAGGCGGTCGAGGCCTTGATCAGCGCGCCCGGCGTCAGCTCGCGCACCCGGCCGGCGGCGCCCAGGGCGGCCAGCGTCGGCCCGCCCAGATAGGCCGAGCCCAGCTCCAGCACGGTGCAGGACAGGTCGGCCGGGTCGGTGCTCGGCGTGCAGGCGGCGCCGTCCGGGCCGCCGGTCAGCCGCCACCGGCCGGTGTTGCCGGCGAGCAGCCCGTCGGTCACGTCCAGCACCACGTCGATCGGCGTCGCGTAGCGCCGGGCGGCCAGCGCGCGGGGCAGGTCGACGATCCGCACCCAGAGCGCGTCCTTCACATCGAGGCCGAGGCGGCGCGGCTCGTCCACGATGTGCTGCAGCGGCTCGTCCAGGGCGAGGTAGGACGCCTTGGTGTGCCGGGACAGGTCGACACCGAAGAGGAAGCGCCACAGGGTCGCGTACGTCTCAGGGTCGGCGGCGACCACCTCGCGGACGGTCACCGTGGCGTCCGGGCCGTGCGCCCCCCAGCTGCCCTTGGTGCGCCACAGCGCGTATCCCGTCGGGCCGTGCGGGGTGTCGTGCACCACCGCGTGCTGCTGGGTCGCGCCGCCACGCCGGGACGGGGTGTCGCTGAGCACGAACCGCCACCACCGGTCGTCGCGGGACGACCAGCCGACCCGCTCGGGGCGCAACTGCTCATAGACCTTCGACAGGTCGCCGATCGCCGCGGCCGGGTCGGCCAACCGGAGGCGGCCGGACGGGTTCGGCGGCACCGGGGCGGTGATCTGCAGCTCCCGCGGCATCGCGTCGGCCAGCAGGCGCTGGGCGGCCAGGCCGTACCCGTACCTCGGATAGATCTTGGTCTCGCTCGCCCAGAGGGTCGCGATCGGCTCGCGGCCGGCCGCGGCGACCTCGGTGAGCTGGCGGTGCATCATGCGGTTCAGCAGCCCGCGCCGGCGATGGGTGGGCGCGACGCCGACGAGGGTGACGTGCGCGGCGGGCAGGATCGCCCCGGGCACGGTCACCTCTCTCGTATATGCGGCCGCGTGTCCCACCACCAGCTCCCCGTCGGTGGCGACCAGGGCGCGCTCGGGTTCGAACACCGAACCCTCGATGTCGCGCTCCGCCTCCTCGTCGGGGTCGTGGAAGACGAAACCGAGCAACCGGGAGATCTCCTCCCAGTCCTCCGCGGCGCCGGCTCGGATGGTGATCTCGGCAGGGGAGTCCATGGCATCTGTGTAACGGACCGGGCACGCCGGGTCGAGTGATTTGCGGCGTCGTTACTCTCGAAGTCGGCGGCGCCCACCCGCCGCCGAAAATCGGGAGGGGAGCACGATGCCGGAGCAACCGCAGTGGTCGGAGCGGACGCTCGACATGCCGCCGCAGGATCCCTGGGCCGAGCAGCCCACGATGCCCGGCCACCCGCCGCCGCCACCGCCGGATCCGAGCCCGTTCTCCCGCGGCCGCGCCCAGGTCAACCCGCATCCGCGCACCGCGCAGTTCGCCGCCGATCACGAGCCCACCGGCACCGGCTGGCCGGGCACCGCCGCGCCGGAGCCACCCCGCTCGCTGGGCGGCCGGGTGCGCGAGTTGCGCCGCGGCGGCGAGTGGTCGAGCGCCGGCCTGCTGTTCGCGTTCGTCTGCTGGGGCATCTGGGTGATCTCCAGCGACGGCGAGGATCTGACCGCCCCGATCGTGGTGTTCGTCTGCAGCCTCGCGGTGGCCGGTGGCCTCTTCGCGCTCTGCCGGCTGGTCGGGCGCCTGGTGCTGGAGAAGCAGTTCGGCCGGGTCCGCCGCGGCGCCAAGGGGTCGCACATGGTGACCGCGCTCTTCCTGGCCGGCGTCGGCATCGCCCACCTGCGCCAGACCGACTGGGTGATGGACGCCTACCGCTGGGTGCTGGGCCTGTTCTGACCGGCCCTGGCCGTCCGGCGGCCGCGGCTCACCGGACGGCCCGCTCAGGCCTTCGACGAGATCACCGTGGGCTGGCGAAGTCCTGCGTCCAGAGCAGGGTGCCGTCCGCCGCGGCCGCGACGCCGACGCCGAGGTCGCGGAAGCCGCAGTTGAGGATGTTCGCCTTGTGGCCGGCGCTGTTCATCCAGCTGGTCATCACCTGCTGGGGAGTGCGCTGACCCTTGGCGATGTTCTCGCCGGCGCCGGACCAGACATAGCCGGCGTTGGTGATCCGGGTGGCGAACTGGACGCCCTCCGGCGTGGTGTGGCTGAAGTAGTTGCGGGCCGCCATGTCCGCCGAGTGGCCGCGGGCGGCCGCGGTGAGACGGTCGTCGGCGGTCACCGCGGCGCAACCGGCGGTGGCCCGCTCGGTGTTCACGATGCTCACCACCTCGGCCTCGAATGCTTCGAACTCGCCGGGCGGAGTGGACGGCGGGGTGGACGGCGGCGTGGACGGGGGAGTGGCGCCGGTGGTGGTCACCACGATCCGGTCGATGTCCGGCGCCACGCCGTCCGGGTTGCCGAAGGCGATCGTGTTCTCGCCGCTCGCCAGAGTGACGTCCACGGTGATGGTGGCCGGGCGGGACGTGGAGCGCGTACCCGGAAAGGTCGTCGCACTGGGGCCGGTGTCGTTGACCGTGAGCTGGGCGGTGCGGGTCGAGGCCGCGGTGTAGGAGATCGCCAGCCGGGCGGCGCCGGACTGCTCGGCCAGCACACCCGTGACGGTGAGCGTGCCGTCGGCGCCGAGGCCGGTGACCCGGCTGCCGCCGGAGCAGCGCCGGCAGGAGACCGCGTGGGCGCCGCCGGAGAGCGTGTTGACCGAGGCCTCGGCTTCGTAGGTGCTGGTGCCGGCGCTCGCGGAGGCCGCGACGGCGATCCCGGCGACGACGGCGGCCAGGGCGAGGCCACCGGAGAGAAGAGCGGGTCTGCGCATGAGTCCGATTTCGTCGAGAACGTGTGGGGGCGCAGCGACGCTAACTGGACGTTTCGACGCTTGTCTATTAGTAAGGTCTTAAATCAGAAACGGTTGGCGAACCGCCGATCTGGGCATCTCAGTGTCATGACGTCGTCACCCCAGGAAAGGCCGCTCGCTCCCGAGCCGCCGGCCCCCTTCACGCCCGAGCCGGCGCCGCTCGCGACGACCGACACCACCATCGACACGACCGACGCGCCGGCCCGGGCCAACCGGACCCGGACCGGAGCGGTCTGGATCGGGGTCTGGGCCGGCGTCGTCGTGCTGATCCTGCTGATCATCTTCATCGCGCAGAACACGTCCAAGGTGCAGATCTCGTTCTTCGCCCTCGAGGGGCAGATCCCGATCGCCCTGGCATTGCTGATCGCCGGGGTCGGCGGCGCGATCATCGCGATGGCGGTCGCCGCACTGCGCATCCTGCAACTGCGTCGGCAGATCCGCCGCGGTCACTGAGCGTTACTGGTCCTGGAAGGCCTTGCCGGTCTCGACCACCGACTTCAGGTCGCTCAGGATCCACGCCCAGCCGCCGCCGGCGCCTTCCTCGTCGGTCCCCGCGACCATCGCCGCGGTGGCCGGCGCGCCCGGCAGCTCGTGCGTGACGGTCAGCTTGCAGGTGCCCGGCTGCCGCTTCGACTCCTCGATCAGATAGGTCACCTGCGAGAACGGCTCGGCCGCCGTGGTCGGGTCCATCAGCAGTCGCCAGGTCTGCACCAGGCGGTGCGGCGGGTCGGCCTCGATCACCTCGCCGTCGACGATGGTCTCCGGCATGGTGAAGCCGTTCTGCCTGGCGAATTCACGCATCCCTTCGTTCGGCGTCGAGCGGTAGGAACCACCCGGAGTCAACTCGTAATAGCCCGGCGCCGCGTAGCCATATCGCTCGTTCCAGGCCGGATCCACGATCGCCGTCCAGATCTTCTCCGGACTGGCCTTGATCCAGATCCGGTGCACCTGTGTGGTGGTCATTGCTCTTCCTCCAGCGCGTTCTTGAGGTCGACGAGCGCCGTCACCTGACGCTCCGTGTATTTGTCGATCCACCGGTCGTGGATCAGCCGGATCGGCACCGGATTGAGGAAATGCAATTTCTCCCGGCCCGAGCGGCGCACCACGACGAGATCCGCCTCGGCCAGCACCTTGAGGTGTTTGGCCACGCCGAACCGCGTCATCTCCAGCTCCGACTCGAGCTCCGTGAGCGTGCGGCCGTCACGCTGAAAGAGCAGATCGAGCAGAAATCGACGGGTCGGATCAGCGAGCGCCTTGAACACCCGGTCGTCATCCGTCATGACGCAAAGTTAGGTGACCAGATGGTCACATGTCAACCCCGTTTTTCGATACGCGCACAGCGAAGCCCTGCCCCCACGGCGATCTAGGCGGGTGCCCCAGGCCGCTGGGCACCACCGGCCCACCGGTCCAGCGCGCGCAGCTCCGCCTGCGCGGCCGGCCGTGCCACCGGCTCACCGCCGGCCCGGAACTCCCGCGGCGGCAGGCCGTAGACGGCTCTGACCCGTGGCGGCGGTCGGGAACTTCGCCGGGCCGGACGCCGTCTGTAAGTCTGCGGGACTCGGGACTGAGGGGGCGGCATGGGGCGGGTAGGCATCGGCATCGCGATGGGTGTGGTCACGGCACTGCTGGCCGGCGGGTGCGCGGGCAGCGGGCTGGGCGGTCCCGGGACACCGTCGCGGCCCGGCTCACCGGAAGTGCATGACGCCTGGACGGCGTGCCCCGAGGCCTTCCCGGACGCCACCGACGCCATGGAGCTGCCGCTGCTCGGCGACGACTTCTCCGCCACGGCCGCGGTCATCTGCGCGATGCGGCCGGAGCGCCAGGCCGACGGCAGCGAGGCCATGGTCGCCACCGAGGAGCGCGCCGACGACATCGCGGCGCTGCTCACCGCCCTGCGCCTGCCCGACCGGCCGAAGACCGACGGCCCCTGCACCATGGATCTGATCATTCCGCCGTGGCTGGTGCTGCTCGACGACCAGGATCGCTGGATACGCCCCGGCGTGCCGGTCGACGAGTGCGGCAAGCCCCGCATCGAGGTGCGCGAGGCCGCGGACCGGCTCCGGCTCACCCGGGTCTCGGGCACGCCGGTCAAGGAGATCGAGTCGGCGGAGGCCGCCCGGACCGGCTGCTCCCAGGGCTGGGGCGACATGATCTCGGCGACGGCGGAGTTCAGTCCCGCGCCCGACAAGGTCCGCCCGGTCTACGACGGCCCGGCCCCGATCAAGCTCTGCGTCTACCGGGTGCCCGCGGATGCCGAGAAGACCGGCAAGCGCCCCGGTGAGTTCGTCAGCGGCCGCGAGTTGACGACGGCCCAGTGGACGAAGGTCAAGGAGGAGATCAACACGGCGGCCGCCGCACCCGCCTGCACCACCCCGGCCGACACGTTCGCGGTCCTGATGACCGGCGGCGACGAGATCTACGTCGAACTCGACAACTGCGCCAGGCTGATGGTCGGCTCCGGCGGCTCCGCCCTGCGCCAGGCCTCGCCGGCCCTGCGCGCCCAGCTCAACTGACCGAAGGAACCGGCACGCCGTCGAGGACGATGACCGGAAAGACCCGGTCGGTATTCTTCTCGTAGTCGCCCCCGGCGACCATCGCGTAGAGCCGATCGCGCTCCTCGCCGGCCGTCACGACCGCCATGGCCGCATGGGAGCCGGCGCCGATCTCCACGGTCACGGAGGGGTTGGCGCGCAGGTTGTGCACCGAGGACGTCGTTCGAGACCATCGACTGCTCGATCGCCCGCACCATGGCGATCCTGGGGGAGCCGTGGACCGCGCTGATCCTGCGTGAGCTCTTCATCGGGGTCACCCGGTTCGACGCCCTGCACGTCCACCTGGGCGTGTCCCGCAAGATCCTCGCCCTGCGCCTCAACCGTCTGGTGAGCGAGGAGATGGTGGTCAAGCGCACCTACGCCCAGCACCCGCAGCGTCTCGACTACGTCCTGACCGGCAAGGGCGGGCAGCTGTGCGACATCCTGCTCGCGGTGAGCGCCTGGGGAGACCGGTGGACGACGGGAGAGGCCGGCCCGCCCGCGCTGATTCGGCACGAACTCTGCGGCCAACCCACGACGGCCGAGATCCGCTGCTCCCACTGCGGCGAGCCGCTGCACGCACAAGACACCGAGGTAACCCCACTGCGCTGACGGCGGCCGGGCCGGGCGGCGGGCCGGATGGGGGCGCAACGGCCTGGGGCACTGATCAGGTCGCTGTGGGGGCGGGAGGTTGCTGTGCGCGTAATCAAATGGGTTTGGTTTATCCGCCGATCTGGCCGCGCAGATCGTTTGGGCCGGGGGTCGGGAAGTCGGGCTGTAGCCGGCGCGGAAGTCCCGGGGTGGCAGGCCGTAGGTCGCGCGGAAACGTGCGCGTCAACCATGTCGCTACGCATCGGCCGCCGGGCGTCGGACCTGAGACGGCCCGGCTAGATGACGCAGAACTCGTTGTCCTCGGGATCGCGCATGACCACCCAGAACTTCTCCGGCTCGTCGACGACCCGGTCGACCGTGGCGCCGGCCTGCTCGATGCGAGCGGCCTCGGCCTCGATCCGGGCCCGGCGCTCGTCCGCCGGGAGACCCTCGGCGACCTTGATGTCGAGGTGCAGGCGGTTCTTGCCGTTTCAGTATGGGTGACTGACTGCCGCTCGTGCCCGCTGACGGCCCCTGTTGATCACGGTTACTGGGCCGCCAATGGCCGACGAGCGGCGGCCGGGCATGCCCGCTTCCGCCGTGCGCCTTGCCTCGCGTCCAGCCCGCTGGTCAAGGCCTCTGGACGTCCTCTTCCGGGCCGCGCGTGAGTGCGGCACCCACGTGGTGCTGGTGCCGCCCGAAGCATCGTCGGAGGAACCGCGGTAGAGCCACCGGCGCGAGTCTCTCGACGACGGCTTACGACAGCGCTGGGCCGGCTCTTCAAGCGGAACTCCGACACTCGGTGGCAAGCCGCGAAGCGGCGCGGCAGCGATCGCCGTGCCGACCTCCGGACAGGTGCACTCTCAGCGATCGTCACGGCCGCTACCGACCGGTGATCCGCCTGTGTCGCCAGATCTCGAACCGCCGGCGCCAAGGCCTCATCTCGTTCTTCAGGCAAGGGCACGGCTTCTCCGCCTGGTAGCCGAGACCAGTGCGGATGCTCGTCGTCGATGGTCAGCTTCCAGACGTGCCCTCGCAGACGTCCACCGCGTCGCGCAAGGCGGCCCCGATGCTGCGGGTCCGCGTTGTCTGGCAGTCCGTGGGGTTCACGCTGCGCGCCCGGGCGACCATGCGATGACGGTGAGCGGCGGTCGCTCCTAGACTCCGGGAGTGGAGATCAGTCAAGGGCGGGTCCTGGCCGGGATGCTGGACGCGGCGGAGGATGCCTCGCCGGTGGAAGCGGTCGAGGCGGTCACCCGTGAGCTCGGTGCGGCGCTCGGCGCGCGTACCGTGTCGTTCCTGATCGCCGACCTCAGCGGCCGGGCACTGGTGCGACTGGCGCACGTGCCGTTCGAAAGCGCGGGCGCGGCTCGCCGCGACGGTGACGAGGTCGCCACTGTGCTGCCGTTCGACGGCGGTCCCGCCGAGCAGACGGTGCGCACCCAGACGGCGCAGGTCCTCGCCGGGCCTGACGGCTGGACGGTGCTGGCGCCGGTGACCGAACGCGGTGAGGTGATCGGCCTGCTGGAGTTGGCGTTGCCCGAGGAGCCGGCCGCGGGAGTCCTGAAGGACATCGCGCGTACGGCGCATGCGTTGGCGTTCGTGGTGATCGCGAACCGCCGGCACACCGACGTGTTCGAGTGGGGACAACGCACGACCCCGTTCACCCTGTCGGCGGAGATTCAGCGGCGTCTGCTGCCGGCCTCGTTCACGTGTGAGGCCAGCGCGTTCACCCTGTCCGGCTGGCTGGAACCGGCCGGCAGTATCGGTGGGGACACGTTCGACTACAGCCTGGGCCGCGACGTGCTGCATTTCAGTGTCACCGATGCGATGGGCCACGGCGTAGCCAGCGCGCTGACGGCGACCCTCGGTGTGGGGAGTCTGCGTAACACCCGTCGACGTGGGGCGGCCCTGGTGGAGCAGGCCGCCGGTGCGAACGCCGCAGTGGCCGAACACGCTGGTGCGCGCGGCAGCTTCGTCACTGCGGTACTCGGCCGCCTGGATCTGCGTACGGGGGTGTGCGCGCTGCTCAACGCCGGGCATGTTCCGCCGCTGCTGGTACGCGGCGGGGATGCGCAGCCGGTGCGGTTGCCGGGCAACTTCCCGCTGGGCATGTTCGCCGACGCCGACTTCCACCACGGCGAGATCACGCTGCAACCGGGCGACCGCCTGGTGTTGGTCACTGACGGTATGCGGGAGCGCCGCGCCGCCGCCCTGGATCTGCCGGCCGTGTTGCGATCGATCGAGGATCTGCACCCGCGCGAGGCTGTCCGGGCGCTGGCCGACGCGGTGCTCGAGGTGGCCGGTCCGACCTTGGCCGATGACGCGACTCTGCTGATGCTGGACTGGTACGACGGGCACGGAGCAGACCGGCGCGCCACCTCAGGGGCAGACCCCGAACGGGCCAGTTCAGCGCTGCCCGACTGACTACCCGGTGGCTGTGCCGTCCACGGACGGCGCAGCCGCTTCGGCTGCTTGCACGGTGTCATAGAGGTCGATCACCCGATCCAACGACGTGATCTTCAGGATGCTCAGCACGGCGGGCTGCACCGCGGCCAGGCACAGCCGGCCGCCGACATCCCCCAGCGCCTTGAAGATCACCACGAGTGTGCCGAGCGCGCTGGAGTCCATGAATCCCACCGCGGCCATGTCCACCACTACCTGGCGGTGACCGGCATCGACCAGCCGCTGCAGATCGTCACGCAGCTGTGGGGCGGTAGCCATGTCGAGGTCACCGTGTACCTCGACGAGGGTGCACCCCCGGCCCGGCCGGGCTGACAACAACAGATCCACAACGCCTCCCAGTGCGGACTCTTTGCAACTCCACCTTATGCGTCTGGTACGGAAACCGCCGTGGCCGAACCCACGACGAGGCTGTGCCGTGCCCGTTTCGTGCTGTCGATCTCCGGGTACGGCGCGTCACGGTCGGCGGGTCGGGGCCGGCCCGATTCACCATCGGGCCGAGGGGGAGTTGCGGGAATGCGCGTGACCATGACGCTGTCGCTGCCACGGCAACCGTCCTCGGTGACCCGCGCTCGTCACGTGCTCACCACACTTCTCAGCCTTACCGACGCTGACCAGGAGATTTGCGGTCACCTCGCCGTGCTGATCTCTGAGGCCTGTGCCAACGCGGTGGTGCACGCTGAGCACGACAGTGCTGTCGAGGTCACCATTGTCATCGACGACCAGGACTGCCTGATCGAGGTCGGCAACCGCGGCACCACTCCCGACGGCGGCGGGCTCACCGCCGACCTGCCTGGGCCGCTGACTGTCGGCGGCCGCGGGCTGCCGTTGATCGCTGCGCTTGCCGATACCGCTGCCTTCGTCGACGGACAGCCCGGCCACGTGCTGCTACGAATGACAAAACGCCTGCACGCGATACAACCGTCAGTGAGCCTGTGACGCGAGTGGTGAGACGGTTCGAAACTGTGCAGGCTCAACGCTTGGGAGTGGTGCAGCGCTCCACGAGGAGCACGGCGACCTCGCGGAGCTTGCGGTTGGTGTCCTGCGACAGTTTGGTCAGGACAGTGAAGGCTTCGTCGGCGGTGCACCGCCGGTCGCCCATGATGATGCCTTTGGCCTGCTCGATCACGGCGCGGCTGCGCATCGCTATTTCCATGTGCTGGGCAAGGGTCGTCTTGGCGTTGTAGAGGTAGGCGTTGGCCATGGCCACCTCGGCATAGCTCGCGAAGGTCTGCGCGACGGCAAGGGCGTCCTCGTCGAAGGCGTGGGGCTTGGTGGCGTAGATGTTGAGCGCCCCGGTGACGGCTTCTTGGACGGGTAGCCCGATCGACAGGGAGCTGCACGCTCCGGCTTCGCGGGCCCGGGGGGTCCAGTCCGGCCACCGGTTCTCGCTGGTCATGTCGGCGACATGCTGGGTGCTGGTGGAGAGTGCGGCGTCGAGGCAGGGGCCGTAGCCGAGCTTGTACTGTGTCTCGTCGAGGTTCAGGGCGAGGTCGCCAGTGAAGGCGGGGGTATAGGCACCTTTGTTCGGTACCAGGGTGACGGAAACTTCGCTGGCACCAGGGATGGTGCGTTTGGCGAGGTCCGCGATTTGGTGGAACACGCCGCTGAGGTCAGTTTCGCTGAGTTTGATGCGGCCGAGCGTGGCGAAGGCGTCGGCGGGTTCCATGTACGGGGCGTGGGTCATGGGCGGTGTGTCCCTTGCGATGGGCACATCACCGCGACCCCTGATGGGTGCGGGCGTGCGCGGATCCGCTGTAGGGCACTATTGCGAGAAGCCCTGTACCCGCGCCGCTGCTTGACGCTGGCTCGGCCAACATTGAAGAATGTCGACCCCAGGCCACTGAGTCTACCCCTGGTACGGTGAACGGGCAGCTCAGGTGGCGTTGCGCTGGGACGACGCCCCTCGATCTGGGTGAGTGCGCCGTGTGCAACCTGCCGGTCGCGGTCGTCCAGGGGCCGCCGGTTAAGCAGCCAGCCGACGGTTCCGATGGACAACTCCATCGAAGCCGCCCAGTGTCTGCCGGCTACGGGACGGCGGAATATGGCCTTTCGAGACAACGCCCAGGGGCCGGACATCGGTGCTCTCCTCGCCGGTGGCTGAGGAGTTGGTTGCCACTAGCCACGAGTTGAAAGTCCACGCGCGCAACGCGGTCGAGCGTTCCCGACTTTTTGCGAGCGCAGGTCCAGGCTCGAAGCAACGATGTGGCGGCCCGTAGGGTCGTCGCTTGCGAGACGAAGCGTCCTTGAGCTTGGAGGAGTGGCCCGGCACACTCGCGCCGCCAAACCCGGCGCTCGACGGCAGCGACTCGCGCTGCGGCCCGGCGTGGTCCCCCGGCCGCGTCGCCCAGGCCGCACCGGTCGGCAGCGGTGAGGCCGAGCTCCTCCTTGATCTCGCGGTTGCAGGCTGCTCGCGGCGACCCGCCAGGCTCGACGTACCCGCCCGGAATATCCCAGCCATCCTTGTAGCCCGGCTCTACGAGCAGAATACGGCCCTGCTCGTCGAAGAAGAGGGCGCCGGCGGCGACGCGCGGAGTGGCCATGGGCGGGGTTGCAGGTGTCGTCACACGATCCACGCCAGGTCGGTCTCACCGAGCTTGGTGAGCTGAGTCGCGGCAAGCTGGTACGTCAGCCCGAGCAGATGCCGAGCGTCGTCCTGCTCACCCAGCCTCGAACTCATACACGGCGGCCTGGGCGTGCTTGAGGAGCGCGGGCAGCCGATTGGTCACCAACCCGAAAGCGCGACCCCTGGTACGCCTCCCACAAAGCCCCGGTCTCGCTTCGCAGCTCGGAGAGAGGTTGGGCGGCTCGACATCCATTCCGCCGGCGCCAAGCGCGGTGATGCCGCGGTAGTCCATGAGCGCCGACCGCAGGGCCGGCAAACATCAGCCAGGGACGTGATGACAGAGAGCCGGTCGAGTTCGATCCGGTTGTTCTCGCTCTTGCCGAGCCAGTCGGGCGTTCGGCCGACGAGTCCGGCGAGGACTTCCTGGGACATGCCGCGCCGGCGGGCGCCGGATGGAAGTACACGGCCCGCCTGTTCCTTTCGAGTACGTCTTCCCGGCCGGTGTCCTCTGCCTGGGCGTCGATGCCGCCGTGGACTTCGACCCGCCGCAACGAGCCCGACAACCAGGCCCGCGACAAGGAGACCGGCGAGCGCATGTGGGTCGTTCGCGTACTGGACCTTGACCCGCGGGCCGGCAAGTTCGGCCGCACCACCGAGGTCAAGGTGAAGGTCGTCGCGCCGCAGCAGCCCGTTCCACCGGCGTCGGCGGCGCCGGGCTACCCGCCGTCGATCGAGTTCGACGGCCTGACCCTCACGCCGTACGTGGACTCGCAGCGCTGCAAGAGCAGCGGCAACTGCCGGTCGCGGATGGCCTACTCGCTGCGCGCCGACAACATCCGCGCCGCAGTCGCTGCCTGACCTGCATCGATCGCTGATCGCGCGGGCGGGCCGTTTCCCCGCCAAGAGTCCCGGCCCGTCCCGCGCGCGACCACTCAACCCCTCGACGCTGCGAAGGAGGTCCTTCGTGCCACCGTAGATCACGCTGCCCCGACGACGAACCTCAATCAACGTCATCCTGGGGGAGAAGATCCCCACGGCACCCGCTCAACACCCGGCCCGGCCAGCACCCGGACGACTGGGCCACCGCCGCGCCGCGTCTCGCGTACACGTTCTGTCTGAGGGAGGCCCGAGCCTTCACGACTGACCGGACCGACCGCATGGTGCTGCACTTCGTTCGCCGGGATCCGCTTGCCGCGTTGGTGGGACCCCTTCCCGTACCTGATGTTCCGGACTTCGCCGGGCTCGCTCTCGGCGTACGGGAGGACGGTGACCCGTATCGCCTCCGGCTGACCGGATCTCACGTCCTGATCGCGGGGGCGACGAACTCGGGCAAGGGCTCCGTGGTCTGGTCTCTGCTGCGCTCGATGGCTGCGGGGATCAATTCCGGTGTCGTGGAGGTCTGGGCCTTCGACCCCAAGGGCGGCATGGCCGGCGTTCTGGAGGAGGCGGTCAAGCGGATGAAGAGCCGGGCCGCTCGACTCCGCGGGCTCACCCGGCAACATGTGCCCACGGCTGACGACCCGCTGATCGTGATCGTCATTGACGAGCTGGCCGCGCTGACGGCCTACCCGACCGGCCGCAAGGTCCGGGATCGGATCAAGGAATCGCTGTCGCTGCTGCTGTCACAAGGCCGGGCGGTCGGCATCCGCGTCGTGGCTGCATTGCAGGACCCGCGTAAGGACGTGCTTCCCCTGGTGAGCGAGGAACCGCCACAGGAGGCACCTCGACCCCCTCGTCCCGGCCTGGTGCCGGTCCCCGCCCAAGCATTCGCCCGCTCCGGCGTTCAGGAGGCAACGCTGTGACTGCTACCGCCCTGCTGTCAGAACCCCGCCCTGGTTCACGCGCCGGGCACCTGACGCCGAAGGAACGGGACGAACGATCACGCCGCCAGCGCTCTACCCGCCGCCGCCATGACTCACCCGACCTGCCCCGGCTGCCCGTCGACCCCCGGACCATCGGCCGCTCCTTCCAGGGCAAGGCCGGCCAGACCTTCCGACCGTCAATGCTGCTCACGCTGACCTTGGACTCGCACGGCCCGGTCCACTCCCACGTACGCCGCGGTGCTTACGTCGCACCTTGCCCCTGCGGCGAGCGGCACTCCATCCATGACCCGAAGCTCAGTGGCCGGCGTTCGATGAGATGACGTACCGCGTCGACCGCCCGCCGGTCTGGGATCCGGAGGCCGGCGCATACGTCGACCCGACCACGCGAGAGTCTCTACCGACCTGGGGCGAGGCCCTGGACGCTCTCGATGATCCGGATGCCCGGCCCGCCTACGTCGCCCGGCTCGGCGGGACCGATGCCCGGGGCATCGCCCAGGGCTCGAAGGACGGCGAGCGGTCGATCCGGTACGTGACCAAGTACGTCACCAAGGACCTGACCGAGCACGCCAACCCGTCCTCGTCGGCGCAGAAAGCTCACGCCGACCGGCTCCACGCCGAATTCTCGGTGCTCCCGTGCTCACCGACCTGCGCGAACTGGCTGCTGTACGGAGTCCAGCCAGACCGCCCCAAGGCCGGCCTTGTTCCCGGCCGTTGCACCGGCAAGGTTCACCAGCGCTCGACGCTCGGCTTCACCGGCCGCGTCCTCGTCTCCCGGCAGTGGTCCGGCGAGACCCTCGCCGACCACCGCGCGGACAACCGGGCCTGCATCCGCGCTGCGGGCGACCGTCGCCCGGCTCGGTCTCCCGGAGTTCCACGTCCACGACCTCCGGCACACCGGGAACACGCTCGCCGCGTCCTCGGGCGCAAGCGGCCCGCAAGATCATCGAGAGGTCCGGAATGACGAAGGCCCAGGTCGAGGAAACAACCTCTGACCTGGGCCTTCATGCTCCGAGCGGGCGACGAGAATCGAACTCGCGTAATCAGTTTGGAAGACTGAGGCTCTACCATTGAGCTACGCCCGCATGCCACCCGGATCAACCCCGGGCCGCGCGCCACAGCCTACTGAAGAGCCGCCTCCGACGCGAACCCGATACCCGTGTCGCACGCCCGGGTGAGTAACGCAGGTGACTCCGGAGCGCAGTCGCCGTGGCGGACCGCATACACTTGCCCCGCCACGGGGTGTGGCGCAGCTTGGTAGCGCACTCGCTTTGGGAGCGAGGGGCCGTGGGTTCAAATCCCGCCACCCCGACTGTCACACCACTTCTCGAATCGCCACAAGGAGTACGCCTGTGAAGAGCACCGTCGAGACTCTGAGCCCGACCCGGGTGAAGCTCGCTATCGAGGTGCCGTTCGACGAGCTCAAGCCGAGCCTGCAGAAGGCGTACCGGGAGATCGGTTCGCAGGTTCAGATCCCGGGCTTCCGCCGCGGCAAGATCCCCACCGCCGTGATCGACCAGCGGGTCGGCCGCGGCGCGGTCCTCAACGAGGCCGTGCAGGAGGCGATCCCGGAGCAGATCCTCGCCGCCGTCCGCGAGCACGAGGTCAAGACGCTCGGCCGGCCCGATGTGGAGATCACCGAGTTCAACGACGGTGAGCCGCTGAAGTTCACCGCCGAGGTGGACGTCCGTCCCGAGATCACCATCCCCGACCTGTCCGGCATCTCGGTGACCGTGCCGGCCGTCGAGATCGGTGACAGCGAGATCGACGAGCAGATCAACGGCCTGCGCGAGCGCTTCGCGACGCTGAAGACCGTGGACCGGCCGGCCGCCGAGGGCGACTACGTGCAGCTCGACCTCAAGGCGACCGTCGACGGCGAGGAGGTGCCGGGTGGCTCGGCCACCAACATCTCCCACGAGGTGGGCAGCAAGCAGCTGCTCCCGGGCCTCGACGAGGTGCTGGTCGGCCTGGTCGCCGACGCCGACGCGACCTTCACGACCCAGCTGGTCGGCGGCGACTTCGCCGGCCGCGACGCCGACGTCGAGGTCAAGGTGCGCAGCGTCAAGGACAAGCAGCTGCCCGAGATCGACGACGACTTCGCCCAGCTGGCGAGCGAGTTCGACACGCTCGACGAGCTCAAGGGCGACCTGCGCGAGCGGCTCGGCAAGGTGAAGAAGGTCGAGCAGATCTACGCGGCCCGCGACGAGGCGCTCAAGCAGCTGGTCGAGGCCGCCGAGATCCCGGCCCCCGAGGGCATCGTCAAGGACGAGGTCGAAGGTCGCAAGCAGGCCATGACCGACCAGCTCGAGCGCATCGGCGCCACCCTCGAGGACTACCTGGCCTCAGAGGAGAAGACCGAGGAGCAGATCGACGCCGAGCTGACCGAGGCGGCCACCGAGGGCGTGCGCATCCAGCTGCTGCTGGACACCATCGCCGACGCCGAGGACGTGCAGGTCTCCGACGACGAGTTCGGGCACGAGATCGTGCACCGGGCGCAGCGCGCGCAGATGCAGCCGCAGCAGTACTACGACCAGCTGGTGCAGTCCGGCGCGGCGGCCGCGGTGTTCGGCGACGTCCGCCGGGGCAAGGCGCTGGCCCTGGTCATGGAGCAGGTCACGATGAAGGACGAGGCCGGCAACACGCTCTCCCTCGACGACCTGCGCGAGGCCGGCGAGGACGAGCACGCCGGGCACAACCACTGAGCCGCATGTGGGCGCGCCTGCGCTGACAGCGAACACCCGCGCGAGCGGGAAGCTGATGGGCATCCGACCGGTTAGGTTTGTCGTACCACGGACCACCTGCCGGCCGGATCCCACGGCCGGCTCCGTCAGCTGTGAAGGGCTGCCATGACTGACCTGCACATTCCTGCGAGTCCCGTCCTGCGCGGCGGTGACTTCGGTGGCAACCTCGACGATTCGGTCTTCAACCGTCTGCTGCGTGAGCGCATCATCTTCCTCGGCAGCGAGGTGACCGACCAGGTGGCCAACCGCATCTGCGCCCAGCTGCTCCTGCTGTCGGCCGAGGACCCGGAGCGCGACATCCACCTGTGGATCAACTCCCCGGGCGGATCGGTCTACTCCGGCATGGCGATCTACGACACCATGCAGTTCATCGACAACGACGTGCAGACCGTGGCCATGGGCATGGCCGCGTCGATGGGGCAGCTGCTGCTCTGCGCGGGAGCCAATGGCAAGCGTTTCGCGTTGCCGCACGCGCGCATCATGATGCACCAGCCGTCGGGTGGGATGGGCGGGACCGCCGCCGACATCGCCATCCAGGCCGAGCAGATGCTCTACACGAAGCGCATGTTCCAGGAGCGGGTGTCGTTCCACACCGGCCAGGACCAGGCGCAGATCGAGGCCGACTCCGACCGGGACCGCTGGTTCACGGCCGAGGAGGCCAAGAACTACGGCTTCATCGACAAGGTGATCACCGGGGCCACACAGGTCCCGGAGGGCGCCGGAACGCTGAACTGAGGAGCTGAACCATGACCGATCTGACCATGCCTCAAGGGTTCGCTCCGGTGCACAACCGGTACGTTCTGCCGTCGTTCGTCGAGCGCACGTCGTACGGCGTGAAGGAGTCGAACCCGTACAACAAGATGTTCGAGGACCGGATCATCTTCCTCGGCGTGCAGGTGGACGACGCGTCGGCCAACGACGTGATGGCCCAGCTGCTCACGCTGGAGAGCACCGACCCGGACCGCGACATCACGATGTACATCAACTCGCCGGGTGGCTCGTTCACCGCGATGACGGCCATCTACGACACCATGCAATATGTTCGCCCCGACATCATCACGGTGTGCCTGGGCCAGGCGGCCAGCGCCGCGGCGGTGCTGCTCGCGGCCGGTTCGCCCGGCAAGCGGATGGCGCTCCCGCACTCGCGGATCATCATCCACCAGCCGGCCACCGAGGGCGGTTACGGCCAGGGCTCGGACATCGAGATCCAGGCCCGCGAGATCATGCGGATGCGCACCCAGCTGGAGGAGATGCTGGCCAAGCACTCCAACCAGTCGGTGGAAAAGGTGCGTAAGGACATCGACCGCGACAAGATCATGACCGCGGACGAGACCAAGGAGTACGGCCTGGTCGACACCGTACTGGTGAGCCGGAAGAAGAGCCTGCAGACCGCAGGCGTTTAGCGCTCAGCACGCGGTGGCAGGGGCCCGTTAGTCGATGGTTAGACTGACTGGCCCCTGACACGCCCGTTTTGGGGGGTCGGAGATGTGCCCGACAGCGGGTAACGTCGAGCGAGCAACCTCAGTAACGCGGATCCGCAGACGATGAGCTGTGCAAGACGAGGAAACGGCCAGCAGGCCGTTGCTCCTCAAGGCCAGGAGGCGGGCGCGAGCCGGCCGACGAGTGCAGGGAGAACGTAGGTGGCACGGATCGGCGACGGTGGCGACCTACTCAAGTGCTCCTTCTGTGGGAAGAGCCAGAAGCAGGTCAAGAAGCTCATCGCAGGCCCCGGGGTCTACATCTGCGACGAGTGCATCGATCTCTGCAACGAGATCATCGAGGAAGAGCTGGCCGAAACCGGCGAGGTGAAGTGGGAAGAGCTTCCCAAGCCGATGGAGATCTGCCAGTTCCTCGACAACTACGTCGTGGGCCAGGAGCAGGCCAAGAAGGCCCTGTCGGTCGCGGTCTACAACCACTACAAGCGCATCCAGGCCGAGTCGAGCGGCGCTCCCGGTGGGGGCAGCGACGTCGAGGTCGCCAAATCCAACATCATGCTCATCGGTCCCACCGGCTGCGGTAAGACCCACCTGGCGCAGACCCTGGCCCGGATGCTCAACGTGCCGTTCGCCATCGCGGACGCCACGGCGCTGACCGAGGCCGGCTATGTCGGCGAGGACGTCGAGAACATCCTGCTCAAGCTGATCCAGGCGGCGGATTACGACGTCAAGCGCGCCGAGCAGGGCATCATCTACATCGACGAGGTCGACAAGATCGCTCGCAAGAGCGAGAACCCGTCGATCACCCGCGACGTCTCCGGCGAGGGTGTCCAGCAGGCACTGCTCAAGATCCTCGAGGGCACGGTCGCGAACGTCCCGCCGCAGGGCGGACGCAAGCACCCGCACCAGGAGTTCATCCAGATCGACACGACAAACGTCCTGTTCATCGTGGGTGGCGCGTTCGCCGGCCTGGACCGCATCATCGAGTCCCGGGTCGGACAGGGCGGTGTCGGCTTCGGCGCGCACCTGCGTTCGATCTCGGAGCGGAACACCGACGACATCTTCGGCAAGGTCATGCCGGAGGACATGCTGAAGTTCGGCCTGATCCCCGAGTTCATCGGCCGTCTGCCGGTGATCACGACGGTGCGCAACCTCGACCGCGAGGCGCTCATCAAGATCCTGACCGAGCCGCGTAACGCCTATGTGAAGCAGTACCAGCGCCTCTTCGAGCTGGACGGCGTCGAGCTCGAGTTCGACACCGGCGCGCTCGAGGCCATCGCCGACCAGGCCATGCTCCGTGGCACCGGCGCCCGTGGCCTCCGCGCGATCATGGAAGAGGTCCTGCTCTCCGTGATGTACGAGGTGCCCAGCAACCCCGACGCCGCACGGGTGCTGATCACCCGCGAGGTGGTCGTGGAAAACGTGATTCCGACGATCGTGCCGCGCGAGTCCTTCGGCCGGCGCGCCCGTCGTGACCGCGAGGAGAAGTCGGCCTGACGCCTCCGCCGGACCTCACGGGCGTCTTCGCCCGTGTGGAGCGTCGCGAGCGTCTCTCCGGAGACCCGTGGCTGGCGCTGGTGCCCGCACCAGCGCCACAGCGGGCAGCGGTGGTGTCCTTCCCGGGTTATGTCGTGGTCGCCGCCGACATCGCCCGCTCATGGCTCGACACCTGGGTGGGCAGCGGCGACTACGCGGCACCGATCGGCCCCGCCTTCCTCGGCGCACTCGAGGAACTTCTCCGCGTCGAAGCCGGCAACCTGGACGCGATGCTGCTCGCCGACCGGCTCCCCGGCGACCCGCCCATCGACCTGCGTCGCGACGACGACCTCGACCACTCCCGCGTCGCCCGCGCCCGCCGCTACCGCACCGACGTCCGCGCCTGGACCAGCGAACACGGCGTCCTCGTCATCGGTCGCGGCCTCGGTGGCCGGTGGGAGGCCGCCTTCGAAGTCGACGAGAAGGCTCGCGGGCGTGGACACGGCCGGCTGCTGGCGACGGCCGCGCGACATCTTGTGCCCGAGTCCCGGCCGATCTGGGCACAGTGCGCTCCCGGCAATGCCGGCAGCCTCCGGGCGCTCCTGGCGGCGGGTTACTCCCCGGTCGGCTCGGAGATCATCCTGATTCCTCCCGTCCTCCGGTCCTCGTGAGGGTCGTACCCTGAAGTCATGCGCGTCTCCGTCTGCCAGCTGAACGCCCGTGACGACCGCGACCACAACCTCGCCGTGGCCCGCGACCTGCTCGGACGCGCAGCGGCCGCGGGCGCGGAGTTCGCGATGTTGCCGGAGTATGTCGACTACCTCGGCCCGGGCTCCGGTCTGCCCAAGCCTGAGACGATCGACGGCGAGTTCGCGGCGTTCTTCGCGGAGACCGCACGTGACCTGGGGATCTGGGTGCATGCCGGGTCCTTCCATGAGGTCGGTCCCGATGACGAGCACACCTACAACACGTCGCTGGTCTTCAATCCGGCGGGGGAGCGGGTCGCGGTCTACCGCAAGATCCACCTGTACGACGTGGAGATCCCCGGCCGTGTTTCCTATCAGGAGTCACGCTCGGTGGCGGCGGGCGAGGACGTCGTGGTGGCTTCGGTGGACTCGGTGCCCGTCGGCCTGAGCATCTGCTACGACCTGCGGTTTCCTGAGCTGTACCGGCGCCTGGCCGATGGTGGCGCCCAGGTGGTGGTGGTGCCGGCGGCGTTCATGATGCACACCGGGCGTGACCACTGGGAGGTGCTGCTGCGTGCGCGGGCGATCGAGAACCAGTGTTATGTGGTGGCGGCCGGGCAGATCGGTGACCATGAACCGGGTCGGACCTGTTTCGGACGCAGCATGATCATTGATCCGTGGGGGACGATGATTGCCCAGGCGCCGGACACGGTGGGGATCGTCACGGCGGATATCGATCTGGGGCGGGTTGAGCAGATCCGGACCGAGGTGCCGAGCTTGGCTAACCGCCGCCTCTAGGTCTTCTGCGATCGCCGGGCGGCCCTTGTCAACTCGGCGCGCGACTCCTTCGGCTGCCCGGCGGGCCATCGGTTGGCCTCCCTCGGCTTGAGTGCTTTCGTGGCCGTGCGTTGGCGCGTCATTCCGGTGCGATATAGCTGCTCGAGGATCGGGTTCGTGAGCTGCTGCGATGCTTAGCCTGCGGTCATGATCGATCTCTCTGGCGCGGCGGATCCGTTGCTTTGACGACCACGCATTGGTCCATCTTGGGCTTCCCCCATGGATGTCGTTTCGCTGGGCATCGACGGGCGAGCGGCATGGCCATGCCGATTGTCGAGCCGGGCTTGGGTGCTTCGTTCCCGGAGGCCATCTTCTTTTCCGCAGCACATCGATGACGGTCGTTGGTTCTTTGCGATAACGGACTCGCCCGCGCCGCTGGGTCACCCGCCCGCGGAGTCGGCGCGATTCACGACGACTCAGGTCTATAGCGGCCGGGAGGGATGTCCGGTGGGAGCCCGTCCTGCTAGGCGCATTGCCGCGCGATTCGCTCGTCGCTTAGGGAGGCTTGGGCGCGCATCCCGAGCCTCGGCGGCCAGGTCAGCAGGTAGGTGGGGACTTCGAAGTGGGTCTGGCGGCCAGGTTGGTGGCTGGGCCGGGGAATACCGGAGTGGGTGTGTGGCAGCTGGGGTGAGCATGTGGCGGCTGGGTCTATCAGCGGGGGTGGGGGACGCCGGCTATTGCGGGAACTGGATGCGCTCGCGTCGCCGGAGCTCCCTGCGTGGGTCTGTGGCGGCCAGATTGGCAGTTGGATAGGGGCCCGGGGTGAACCTGCGGCAGCCAGGTCGGGCTGGTGCCTGAGGACTCCGGAGGTCCGTTGGCGGTTGGGCGGGGTGTCCGGGAGGAGCCGTGGCGGTTGGGCGGGGACGCCGGCGGGAACCGTCATGGCCGGGTCGAGGGAGTTGTCGTGTCGGTCGCGCGCTCGTTGGAGCCCGCGCCGGGGGAGCCACTGAGTCTTGGCTGCGCCGGAGGCAGCCGGACCCACCGGCACCTGAAGATCGACGGGTCGGGTGGCTAGATCTGCTGGAGTCGGTGGTTAGATCTGCTGCAGGAGGTAGCCCACGACGGCGACGCACACCACGGCGCCGCCGGCCAGGAGCATCGCACCGCCCATGCGGGACGGACCTCGCCGGAACAGCCGCAGCACCGAGATCACGACCGTGACCAGCACCAATAGGCCGATGAGGACCTGCCATAGCGGTATCAGCAGGCCGAACAACGCGTCGGCGGCCAGTGCTGGGGGAGATCCCATGACTGCCACTCTGGCACGGCCGGCGTTCCCGTGTGTGGATCGGCCTGGGGGGCGATTTGCATTGGCGGTGCGGCGTCGCGTAGGTTTCTCCACGGCACACGGAGCGGGACGAAGAGGACTCTTCGGACGGTGAGGTGGCCGATGCCGGAACCGGGCGTATGCTGGGTCGAGGCGCCCGGCGAGGCGAGTGTGAGTCAGGGAAACCGGATTTGCATCAGCGGAAACGACCGGGTAGAGTAACGAAGCCGCAGGAGCCGGGCGGATGGATCGCTAGACGATCATCGGTCGGTCTGCAGGCCAACCCGACGACACAGACCATCTTGGTGGGCTGCGTCAGCGCGGGTGCGATCTGGGCGATGCCCCTCGAGACTTCGGTCTCGTGAGGCGATGTCGACCAGGCAATGGAGCGAAAAGCCCCAGGAGCGGATCTCCGTTGTTCCGGAGATTCGGGTCTTGGTGTGTGGTTGTTCTTTGAGAACTCAACAGGGTGCTAGATAAGCCAGTGCCAATTAGTTATACCCCGGCCAGGGCGTTTTTGTTCTGGTTGTGG
>NZ_JBVJIP010000013.1:0-150072 GCF_055586225.1 Actinoplanes sp. NPDC051388
ACGATCGGCCATGTTCTCGACTGCTCGACAGGTGGGATGACCTGCGAAGCGTCACTCTGCGTTGGGGTCTGAAACATTTTGGTATGAGTACTGCAGCAACCAATGTTTCCGCAGCTCAGGCCGGGTTTATCGCACCGTTATCAGCGGTCGGCGTCCATTCTGCTCCGATTCGCCGGAAGTCGGGTCACTCACCCGTTCGGGTCATCCACTGTGGAATGCCTATACCCCTCGTGGCCAAGGGATTACGCACCGATAATTCCGTCGGTGCCTTAACAAGAAATCCGACGCGCTCACCGGCCACGATTACAGAGCGTGTCCATCCGATGAATGGTGATTTGCCGCCCGCGGGGCCCTGTCGGAAGCCCGACGCTCGGGCTCCGACCAGCGCAACCTCGACTGATCGGTCGATTCTCCGTCGTCGATCATTCCTTAATCGAACCGACAACCAATCGGCGGTGTGTCGCGGCCGGTCCGTGGCCCGCCGGCACCGCGCCGATTTCCTCGAGCAGCGCCAGCATCGGGGCCATCTTCTCGTAGAGAACGAGGATCGCGTCGCCGGGGACGGCCATCTCGAGCGCGGCGTGCACCGCCTCGCGGGCGTCCGCGGCCCGCACCGCGCGCAGCGTCGGCCGGCGGCCCCGCATCTCGCGCTCGACCAGCGCGGCGACCTCGCCGGCGGCGCGCCCGCGCAGGTCTTCGTCCTCGTGCAGGACCACTCGGGCGACCCCGTCGGCGAGCACCTGGGCGGAGGCGGCGATCAGGTCGTCGCGGCGGTCGCCGGGCAGGGTCACCACCGCCAGGCAGCGCGACGGCCCGAAGAGCCGGTGCAGCGTGCGCAGCGCGGTGGCCAGCGCGGCCGGGTTGTGCGCGTAGTCCAGGAAGAGCGAGACCTCGCCGCGGCGCAGCAGGGTGCCGCGGCCCGGGTTGTGCGCCGGCGGGTCGAACGAGGCCAGCCGGTCCACCACCACGTCCTGCGAGGCGCCCATGGCGCGGGCGGTGGCGATCGCCGCCAGGGCATTCACCGCCATCGCCGGGGCGGCGCCGCCGAAGGCGCCCGGCAACTCGGCCACCCGCAGCAGTGGCGTGCGCCGGGCCCCCACCGCCTGCACCAGCCAGCCGTCCTGCACCACGTACGCCAGACCGCCCTTGGTCAGATGGGCCGCGATCACCGGTTGGCGCGCGTCCTCGCCGAACCAGACGATCCGCTTGCGCTCGGCCCGGACCCGCGGCCGTTCCGGCAGCGTGCGCACCCACGGGTCGTCGGCGTTGAGCACCAGCGTGCCGCCGTCCTTGACCCGCTCGGCGACCAGCGCCTTGACGTGCGCGATGTCCTCGATCGAGTCGAGCCCGTCCTGGCCCAGGTGGTCGCCGGTGATGTTGGTGACCACGCCGACGTCGGACCAGTCGTAGCCCAGGCCGCGCCGCAGGATCCCGCCCCGCGCGGTCTCCAGCACGGCCGCCTGCACGCCCGGGTCGCCCAGCACCATCTGCGCCGAACGCGGACCGGTGGCGTCGCCGAGATACACCTCGCGGCCGTCGATGCTGACCCCGTCCGTACACGTCAGACCGACGCGCAACCCGGCACCGCCCAGCAGGTACGCGGCCAGCCGCGCCACCGTGGTCTTGCCGTTGGTGCCGGTCACCGACGCCACCGGGATCCGCCCGTCGGACCCGGCCGGGAACATCGCCCGCACGATCGCGTCACCCGCGTCCCGCGACCGGCCCAGCACCGGCGCCAGATGCATCCGCAGTCCGGGCGCCGCGTTCACCTCGATCACCCCGGCGGTCACCTCCTCCGGGTCGCCGGACGGCGGCAGCGGCGCACCGATGTCCGGCAGCCGCAGGTCGATGCCGGTCACGTCGAGCCCGATCAGCGCGGCCACCCGCAGGCACAGCCGGCTCACGTCGGGGTGCCGCTGGTCGGTCACGTCGCGGCTGGTGCCGCCGGTGGACAGGTTCGCGTTGTCGCGCAGCCAGACCTCCTGCCCGGCGGCCGGCACCGTGTCCGGCGTGCAGCCCTGTCGGCGCAGCACGTGATCCGCGACCTCGTCGACGCACATCCTGGTCAGCACCCGGGAATGGCCCGCGCCGCGGCGCGGGTCGGCGTTGGCCGCCTCGATCAGCTCCGCGACCGTGTGCTCGCCGTCGCCGACCACGTGCGCGGCGATCCGCTCGGCCGCGGCGACGATCTCGCCGTCCACCACCAGCACGCGGTAGTCCCGCCCGGGCAGCTGCCGTTCCACCACGACGTCGCGCCCGGCCGCCTCGAACGCGGCGGCGACGTCCTCGGCGCTCTCCAGGTGCAGCGCGACGTGCTCGCCCTGGCGTCCGTGCCGCGGCTTGACCACCACCGGCCCGCCGAGCCGCAGCAGCCAGCCGACCGCCTCGTTCCCGCTGGTCGCCGCGCCGCCCGGCACCACCGGCACGCCCGCGGCGGTGAGCACTTCGCGGGTCACCTGCTTGTCCCCCGCGATGTCGATGCCCACGCCGCCGGTGCTGTCGGTCATCGCGGCCCACGCCATCCGCCGCCGGTTGCCCCACCCGAGACGCAGCAGGCTGAGGTCGGCGAGGCGTTCCACCGGGATGCCCCGGCGGCGGGTGGCGGCGATGATCGCCGAGGTGCTGGGTCCGGTGGCGGCCCGATCGGCCAGCGCGCGCAGCGACTCCAGCGGCGGCTCGGCGGTTTCCCCGCCGGCCACGGCCAGGACGAGTTCAACGGCGGAGGACAACAACGACTCCGGTACGAGTGACCCGGGCGCCTCGTCCTCCGGACACTCCACGATCACGTCGTAGTGTCCCGGCGCCCCCGCGAACACCGTCCGCCCGAAGCTCACGTCCCGCCCGATGCGTTGCGACAGCTCGATGCAGACGTGCTCGGTGACGTGCCCGAAATAGGTCCCGCCGCGCATCCGGCTCACGAACCCGCCCGGCGACCCGGCCGCGCAGTGGTGCTCGGCGAGTCCGGGCAGCACCCGCAGCAGCCGTTCCGGGAAGCCCTCCAGATCGGAGGTCTCCCGACCGGTCAACTCCCCCAGGTCCAGCCGGGCCACCACGGCCGGCCGGGAGATGTGCACGTTCGGGCCGCGCAGGCGCCGGACACTGATGATCTTCATGCTGGTGATCCCCGTTCCCCGAGCGACGGGCGTCGGCCGGGCAGCTCGAAGGTGCAGCCCGCCGGCAACACGTGCACGCGGACCCCGGCAATCGCGACGGGCCCGTCGGACGGCACCCGGATGTCGGTGGCGGCGCCCGCGTCCACCACGGTCACCGAGCCGCTGCCGAGTACCTCGAAGTGGTCGCCCTCGGCCAGGATCGCGGTGTCCTCGTCGATGCCCAGGCCCAGCTCGTGCGGATAGCGGGCGACGGCGGCGAGCAGCCGGTTGAGCCGGCCGCGCTCGGCGAAGTGCATGTCGATCAGCACGCCGGGCAGGAACTCCAGGCCGGGGCCGGTGCTCACCGCATGGCCCTCGCCGCCGACGATCATCGTGCCGGACATCATCGCGGCGCCCGCGCTGGTGCCGGCCAGCAGCACCGTGCCGCCGGCGACCAGCGCCTGCAGGGCCGAGTCGACCCGGGTGCCGCCGAGCGTGGAGGTGATCCGCAGCTGGTCGCCGCCGGTGAAGAAGACGCCGGTGGCCCCGGCCAGCACGTCGTCCACGGCCGGGTCGTTGGCGTCCGCTCGCGAGGTGAGACGCAGCGCGCGCACCTCGCCGGCGCCGAGGCGGGTGAAGGTCTGCGCGTACTCCGCTTCGAGCGTTTCCGGGTCGCCGCTGGCGGTCGCGATCACGACGATCGAGCGTCCGGCCAGCGCGACGAAGCGACCCAGCACCGAGGACCCGGCGGCACCGCCGATCGCGAGCAGCCGGCCGACCGTCACGCCGCACCCCCTCAGCCCCGGATCTCTTCCACAGGCTAAGCGGTACAAATACGAAATATTGGACTAATCGGTGAGGTCGGCGGGCAACAGGTGGCTCACCACCGGCGGTCCGGCGGCAAGCGCGATCGCCGCCTCCTCGGCCCGCTCGTCGTCGGCGGTCAACCGGCCGGTGTGCTGATCCAGGTGCTCGGCCCAGGTCGGCACCAGGTAGACCTCGACGAACCGGTCCGGCGATTCGCCGTCCCGGAACAGGCCCCACCTGGTGGCGCCGGTGCGCTGCCGGGACCGGCGTACCGGATCCATCGCCTCGAGGAAGGCCGCGGTGCCGGCCGCCGGAACCGTCCAGACGGCCTCGACCAGCACCGGGCCCTCGTCGAGGTGCGGCTCGAGCATCAGGTGCGGCTCGGGCCAGTAGGTGACCGGGCCACGGTCCATCCCCTCCCGCGTGTGCAGCGGCAGCCAGCGCACCGAGACCGCGCCGGCCAGCAGCAGCACCGCGGCGGCCAGGAAGGCGACGTCCAGGTGCAGCAGGTTCGCCACCTGGCCCCAGACCACCGCGCCGACCGCCTGGCTGCCGGCGAACACCACCTGGTAGACCGCGAAGCCGCGGGCACGCACCCAGTTGGGCAGGAAGAGCTGCATCGCCGCGTTCATCCGGGACACCAGCGTCATCCAGGCCAGCCCGGCGAGCACCAGGGCGGCGATCACGACCGGCGCGGACGGCACCAGCGCGACCACCGCCAGCGCCAGGCCGTAGCCGATCCCGGCGGCGACGATCAGCTGGTCGGGCGTCATCCGCTCGCGGACCCGGGGCATCAGCAGCGCGCCGGCCACCGCACCCACGCCCAGGGCGGCCAGCAGCACGCCGTAACCCCGCGGGCCGAGGCGCAGCTCCTGCCGGGCGATCAGCGGCAGCAGGCCCCAGACCACGCTGCCGGGCAGCACGAAGAGCGCCACGCGCAACAGGATCCGGCGCACCGGCGCGGAGTAGCGCACGTAGCGGGCGCCGGCCCGGACCGCCGGACCGAACCGCTCGGTGTGGCTCGCGCCGGTCGCCGGCGGCCGGCGCCACCGCAGCAGCGCGATCGCGAAGACGCCGAAGGAGAGCGCGTTGAGAGCGAAGACCACCGCCGGGCCGGTCTGCGCGACGATCAGCCCGGCCACCGCGGGCCCGGCCGAGCGGGCCAGGTTGGTGTTCACCGCGCCCAGCGCCGAGGCCGCCGGCAGCTGGTCGCGCGGCACCACCTCCGGGATCACCGCCTGCCAGGTGGGCAGGGTGAGCGCCTGCCCGACACCGAGCGCGAAGGTGAAGGCCAGGAGCAGCGCGGGCGGCATGCGGCCCGCGGCGGTCAGCGCGGCGAGCGCGCCCGCCACCACGAGCAGACTCAGCTGTACGCCGAGCAGCAGCCGCCGCCGGTCGAACTCGTCGGCCAGCGCCCCGGAGGGCAGCGCCAGCAGCAGCACCGGCAGCATGGTGACCGCCTGCACCAGGCTGACCCAGGTCGCGGCATGCGGTTCGCCGACCACGAGCCACTGCGCGCCGACCGTCTGCATCCAGGTGCCGACGTTGCCGGCCAGCACCCCGATCCACAGAGCGCGGAAGACTTTGTCCTGCAGCGGCGCCCAGGTCACCGCGGCAGCTTAATGGCGTCGGTGCGCGCCCGGCCCGGGCCGCGAGATGACGTCGCGGTTGTCCTGCACCCGGTGTCCGGCCGCGCAGTGCAACTCGGAGTGCACCAGAGCGTCGCAGCCCCGGTGTGCGAACTCCAGCGGCGCGCCCTCCGGGTCGGCCAGATAGCTGTCGCCCCACTCCCCGACCGCCACCAGCATCGGGTAGAGATTGAGGCCCATTTCGGTCGGCCGGTATTCCTGCCGCGCCCGGGCGCCCGGCTCCTGATAGGGCTCTCGCCGCAGCAAACCGGCCTCGACCAGCATGGCCAGCCGGTTGGTCAGCACCTGGCGCGGGATGCCGGTGCGCACCCGCATGTCCTCGAAGCGCCGCACCCCGGTGAACACCTCGCGCAGCACCACCACGGTCCACCGCTCGCCGAGGATCGCCATGGCGCGGGCGATGGTGCAGTTGTCGATCGACCAGTCGAGCGCGGGTGGGTGCATGCCGCCAGGCTAGGTCTGTTTGACAGACCTAGCAAGTCGTGATGCACTGCGTCCATGACGCAGACTCAGGCCCGCACCCGCACTTTCTCCTGGTCCGACCCGGCCGCCGGCGCCGAGTTCGCGCGCACCGCCACCGGGCTCGAGCTGTTGCAGGCGATGGGCCGCGGCGAGCTGCCCGCGCCGCCGATCATGCACCTGATCGGAGCGGGCGGCCTGCAGGCCGAGGAGGGCAGCGTGACCGTCACCCTCGAGCCGCAGGAGTTCCACTACAACCCGATCGGCGGCGTGCACGGCGGCGTCATCGCCACCCTGCTCGACACGGCCGCGGCCTGCTCGGTGCACAGCACGCTGCCGGCCGGCGTGCGCTACACGTCGATCGACCTCAACGTGAAGTTCCTGCGCCCGGTGACCACGGCCTCCGGGCGCATCACCTGCCGCGGCGAGGTGCTGCAGCGCGGCCGCCGGACCGCCCTCGCGGAGGCCCGGCTGACCGACGCGAACGGCAAGCTGCTCGCGCACGCCACCTCGTCCTGCCTGATCTTCGACGCGCCTACCCCGTGATCTCGGGTCGCCGGTCGATCGACGGCGGCTCCCAGGTGGACGCGTCGGCCTCCACCTGGTCGCCGGACCGGATGTCCTTCACCGTGTCCGGCTCGCCGGGGAACCACACATAGGGAATGCCGCGCCGCTCGGCGAACCGGATCTGCTTGCCGAACTTCGCCGCGGTCGGCGCCACCTCGGTGCTGATCCCCCGGCCGCGCAACGCCCGCGCGATGCGGTCGCACTCGGCGCGCTGCTCGTCCTGCGGCAGCGCCACCAGCACGCAGGTCGGCACCTTGCGCGAGACGGTCAGCGCGTCCTGCCCGAAGAGCAGGCCGAGCATGCGGGACACGCCGATCGAGATGCCCACCCCCGGGAAGCGCTCGCTGCCGGAGGTCGCCAGGTTCTCATAGCGTCCGCCGGAGCAGATCGAGCCGAAGCGCTCGTACCCCTGAAGCTGGGTCTCGTAGACCGTGCCGGTGTAGTAGTCCAGGCCGCGGGCGATCTTGAGCTCGGCCCGGATCAGGCCCGGCGCGTGCGCGCCGGCCGCCTCGACCACCTGCAGCAGTTCGGCGAGGCCCTCGTCGAGCAGGTCGTTCTGCACGCCGAGCTTGCGCACCGCGTCCACGAACGAGCCGTCCTCGGTCGCGATGGCCGCCAGGTCGAGGCAGGCCGCGGCCTGCGCCGCCGTCGCGCCGGCGGTCGCGACCAGCTGGTCCGCGACCTTCTCCGGGCCGATCTTGTCGAGCTTGTCGACGGTGCGCAGCACCTGATCGGTGTCCACGAGCCCGAGCCCCCGATAGAAGCCCTCGCACACCTTGCGGTTGTTGACCAGAATCGTGGCCCGCGGGATCGGCAGCGACCGGAACGCGTCGCCGATCACCAGCGCCATCTCGGTGTCGTAGTGCAACGGCAACGTGTCGCGGTCCACCACGTCGATGTCGGCCTGCAGGAACTCGCGGTAGCGGCCCTCCTGCGGGCGCTCGCCGCGCCACACCTTCTGGATCTGGTAGCGCCGGAACGGGAAGTTGAGCCGGCCCGCGTTCTCCCCCACGAAGCGGGCGAACGGCACGGTCAGGTCGAAGTGCAGGCCGAGCGCGTCGGCGGCCCGGTTGTCGGGGTCCTCCTGCAGGCGGCGCAGGACGTAGACCTCCTTGGAGGTCTCACCCTTGCTCAGCAGGGTGTCGAGCGGCTCGACGGCACGCGTCTCCAGCGGCGCGAACCCGTACAGCTCGAAAGTGGTCCTGATCTTGTCGAGGAACTGCTGCTCGATCATCCGCTGGGGCGGCAGCCACTCAGGGAAGCCGGAAATAGGCACGTGTTTCTCTTTCGCTTTTAAAGAGCGACCAGATCCCTCAGGTACGGGTTGCTGCGACGCTCACGGCCGATGGTGGTCTCGGGACCGTGGCCGGGCAGGACGACGGTGTCGTCGGCCAGCGGCAGGATCTTGTCCCGCAGGCTGGCCAGCATCGTGTCGGTGCTGCCGCCCGGCAGGTCGGTGCGTCCGATCGAGCCGGCGAAGAGCACGTCGCCGGAGAGGCAGACCTGGTCGGCCTCCCACGACGTGCCGGCGCCGGGCAGGCGGAACAGCACCGACCCGCCGGTATGGCCGGGCGCGTGATCGATGGTCACCTCGAGCCCCGCGAGGCTGAGCGTGGCGCCGTCGGTGAGCTCGACGACCTCGGACGGCGGCGCATAGGGCAGCTTGCCGCCGAACAGCGCCTCGAGGCTCATGCTGAGACCCTTTTCCGGGTCGGCGAGCATCTCGCTGTCCGCCGGGTGCAGATATGCCGGGATGCCGCGCGCGTCGCACACCGGAGCGACCGAGAACGTGTGATCGAGGTGGCCGTGGGTCAGGAGCACGGCGGCCGGCTGCAGGCGGTGCTCGGCGAGCACCTCGGCGAGCGTGTCGAGCACGCCGATGCCCGGGTCGACGATCAGGCACTGCTCGCCGGGCGCGGGCGCCACGACATAACAGTTTGTCCCGAACGCCTCGGCCGGGAAGCCGGTGACCAGCACGACGTGGTGCTCCCTTCGCATTCTCGCGAGCAGATCGCGAGTCTATGAGCCTAGCGGGGACGGGCGCACACCACTTTCTCAGGACGTACCCGTACACTCTTGCGGCGTGTGGCGTGCAGCACCGCCACGTCCGTCAGGGAAGGACAGCACTCGGTGGTTTCCAGCAAGGACCGGCAGCGCAAACTCGCGCGGGCGAAGCTCGATCGGCAGCTCGTGCGGCGGTCGGTGAAGGAGCGTCGCAAGCGTCGCATCCAGGCCGGCGTCGGTGCCGGCGCGGCGGTCCTGCTGATCGTGGCCGGGGTGGCCTGGCTCGGTGGCGCCTTCGACAGCGAGCCGCCGGTGGACCCGGCGGCCGACGACATCTGCGCGTGGACGCCACAGAGCGCCTCCACGACGCCGGAGCTGAAGGACGTCGGCACCCCGCCGACCGACGGCATCCCGATCACCGGCAACCGGGTCATGACGATCACCACCGGTCTCGGCGCGCCGATCACCGCGAGCCTGAGCCTGGGCACCGCGCCATGCGGCGGCGAGAGCATGTTCTATCTGGCCGGCAAGAAGTTCTACGACAACACCGAGTGCCACGAGATCACCGCGTTCGGCGCGCTGCGCTGCGGTGACCCGAGCGGCACCGGGCGTGGCGGTCCGACGTACACGTTCTACAACGAGGACGTCCCGACCGTGCCCACTCCCGACCCGAGCGCGTCGGCAGCGCCGCCGCCTGCGACTCCGACCTACCCGCAGGGCACGGTCGCCCTGATCAGCGACCCGCCCGGCAACAACGGCAGCCAGTTCCTGGTGTTCCTCAAGGACTACAGCCCGCCGGACCAGGCGCTCTACCCGGTCATCGGCAAGGTCACCGGCGGACAGGAGACCCTGGCGAAGATCGCCAAGATCCCCACTCTGCCGAACGCCGGGGGCGACAAGGTGAAGCCGAAGGACAAGATCCTGATTCAATCGCTGACCGTGGGCGACGCCGTGGCCGGCGACGCACCCGCGCCCGCACCGTCCGCGAGCAGCCAGTAGTCCTGAGTACGCGAGGCAGATAAACCCAAGCAGGAGGACAACCGTGTCGTCGATAAAGGACCGGCAGCGCGCGGCGGCGCGGGCCCGGCTCGAGAAGGAGATGGCCGAGCGTGCGGAGGCCGCCCGCAAGCGGCGCCAGCGTCAGGCCATCATCGGCGCGGCGCTGACCGTGGTGGTCATCGCCGGCGTCGCCTTCTGGATCGTCACCGCGCTCGGCGACGATGACAAGCCGGACAGCACCGCAGCGGCTCCCCCACCCGGCACGGTCGCCTGCAACTGGACGCCGGAGACGGCGCCCGCCGACGGCAGCCCGGGCGGCAAGATCGTGGACGTCGGCACGCCGCCGGTGAACGCGTCGAACATCGGCAAGGACACCTTGACGATCGACTCCACGCTGGGCCCGATCACGGCCACCGTGGACAAGTCGAAGACCCCGTGCACCGCGGCCGCCTTCGAATACCTGGCGAGCAAGCAGTTCTGGAACGACACCAAGTGCCACCGGATGACCACCCAGGGCATCCAGGTGCTGCAGTGCGGCGACCCGAGCGCCAAGGGCAAGGGCTACCGCGAGACCGACGGCACCGGCGGTCCCAGCTTCCGCTACGCGGAGGAGAACCTGCCGACGAACGCGGCGGGCGCCTCCCCGGCGGCTGACGGATCCGGCGGCGCGGTGGCCTACCCGGTCGGCTCGATCGCGATGGCCAAGACGCAGGAGCCGGGCTCGACCGGCAGCCAGTTCTTCATCGTCTACGGCGAGACGCAGCTCCCGCCGGACTACACGCTGCTGGGCACCATCACCAAGGGCATGGACGTGGTCAACAAGGTCGCCAAGGGCGGCGTGGACGACTCGAACGGCCCCGGCGACGGTCACCCGAAGGTGGAGATCGGCATCAAGAGTCTGACGATGGCCGCGGCCTGAGTTTCAAGAAAGGGCGGGCTCCTCGGAGCCCGCCCTTCGCTATGCGCCCGAGGTCACGCGGTAGGCGTCGAACACACCGTCCACTTTGCGCACCGCCGCGACCAGGTGTCCGAGGTGTTTCGGGTCGGCCATCTCGAAGGTGAAGCGGCTGACCGCCACCCGGTCGCGGGTCGTGGTGACCGTCGCGGACAGGATGTTCACCCGCTCCTCGGACAGCACCCGGGTCACGTCGGCCAGCAGCTTGTGCCGGTCGAGCGCCTCCACCTGGATCGCCACCAGGAACGTCGACGCGGACGTCGGCTTCCAGCTCACCTCGACCACGCGCTCGCTCTGCTCACGCAGATCCTCGGCGTTCGCACAGTCCTCCCGGTGCACGCTGACGCCCCCGGAGCGGGTCACAAACCCGAAAACCGCATCTCCGGGTACGGGTGTGCAGCACCGCGCGAGCTTGACCCACACATCGCTGACGTCCTTGACCACGACGCCCGGATCCTGTGCGGTGCTGCGGTTGCGCGGCGGCCGGGTCGCGACCGCGGTCTCGGCGATGTCCTCGACCGCGCCCTCCTCGCCACCGAACCCGGCGACGAGCTTCTGCACCACCGACTGCGCCGACACCGTGCTGTCGCCGACCGCCGCATAGAGCGAAGCGAGGTCGGGCAGGTGCAGGTCACGGGCGATGGTCGTGAGGTTTTCGCTGGTCATCATGCGCTGCAGCGGCAGGCCCTGCTTGCGCATCGCCTTGACGATCGCGTCCTTGCCGATCTCGATCGCTTCTTCGCGACGTTCCTTGTTGAAGTATTGCCGGATCTTCGTGCGGGCCCGCGGGCTCTTCACGAAGCCCAGCCAGTCCTGCGTCGGGCTCGCGGTGGCCGACTTCGACGTGAAGATCTCGATCACGTCGCCGTTGGACAGTGTGGACTCCAGCGGCACCAGTTTGCCGTTCACCCGGGCGCCGATGCACTTGTGCCCGACCTCGGTGTGCACCGCATAGGCGAAGTCCACCGGGGTGGAACCGGTCGGCAGCGGGATGACGTCGCCCTTGGGCGTGAAGACGTACACCTCCTGGCTGGACAGGTCGAAGCGCAACGCGTCCAGGAACTCGGACGGGTCGCTCGCCTCGCGCTGCCAGTCGAGCAGCTGCCGCAGCCAGGTCATCTCGTCGATGTGCGCCGGCGGGCCGACGATCGTCGCGCCCTTCTGCTCCTTGTATTTCCAGTGCGCGGCGATGCCGAACTCGGCCGTGCGGTGCATCGCGAACGTGCGGATCTGCATCTCGACCGGCTTGCCGGTCGGGCCGATCACCGTCGTGTGCAACGACTGGTACATGTTGAATTTCGGCATCGCGATGTAGTCCTTGAACCGGCCCGGCACCGGCTGCCAGTTCGCGTGGATGACACCCAGCGCGGCATAGCAGTCGCGAACCGTGTCGACCAGGATGCGCACCCCGACCAGGTCGTAGATGTCGTTGAAGTCGCGGCCCCGCACGATCATCTTCTGATAGATCGAATAGAGGTGCTTGGGCCGGCCGGTGGTCTCCGCCTTGATCTTCGCCGACTTGAGGTCGAGCTGAACCCGATTGGTCACCTGGCGCAGCAACGCCTCGCGCTGCGGCTGGTGCTCGCCGATCAGCCGGTTGATCTCCTCGAACCGCTTCGGGAACAGCGTGCCGAAGGCCAGGTCCTCGAGCTCCCACTTGATCGTGTTCATGCCCAGCCGGTGGGCCAGCGGAGCCAGGATCTCCAGCGTCTCCTTGGCCTTCTGCTCCTGCTTGGCGCGCGGCAGGAAAGTCAGGGTGCGCATGTTGTGCAGCCGGTCGGCCAGCTTGATCACCAGGACCCGCGGGTCCTTGGCCATCGCCACCACCATCTTGCGGATGGTCTCGGCCTTGGCCGCGTCGCCCAGCTTGACCCGGTCGAGCTTCGTCACGCCGTCGACCAGCAGCGCCACCTCGGGGCCGAAGTCGGTGCGCATCGACTCGAGCGAATAGTCCGTGTCCTCGATGGTGTCGTGCAGCAGCGCGGCGACCAGCGTCGTGGTGTCCATGCCCAGGTTTGCCAGGATGGTCGCGACGGCCAGCGGATGCGTGATGTAGGGGTCGCCGGACTTGCGGTATTGCCCCGAGTGCCACCGCGCGGCCACGTCGAAGGCGCGCTGCAGCGCCCGGCCGTCCGCCTTGGGATGGCTGGCGCGGTGGGTGGCGATCAGCGGCTCGAGCACCTCGCTGACCTGAGTGCTCTGCCAGGGCGCGTTGAAACGCGCCAGGCGGGCCCGGACGCGCCGGCCGGTGGGTGCGCTGGCCAGCATGCCGCCGGACTCGTCAGCGGGCTGGAGAGGCTGCGTGGCCTCCGGGTCGTGCCCGTTGCCGTTGGCCACAACCGCCTCGGCGGCGCCGTTGGGCGGCGCCGCGGTGGTGGTGTGGTCCTCGTCAGCGGCGGGCCGTGTGGCCTCCGCCGCCGTGCTGGCATCGCCCGGCTGCACCGTGTCCTCCGTCGAGGGAGCGACGTCGCTGGACACCGGCCTCCTCACCTTGCTGCTGCTCACCTGCTTGTCACCTGCTTGGAAACGCCATCGTACCCGTCGCGCCTTCCCGCAGGACCCGCGCCGATCGGCGAAAGAGTGCCACCCACTTAGGGCAGAGAAGGATCAAACGGTCAAGAGTGCATGGATGGTGCGTGAAGACAGTCGCTCCCGCCCCTCGAGGAACGCCAGCTCGAGCAGCACGGTGATCCCGGTGATCACGCCACCGGCCTGCTCGACCAGCTCGAGCGCGGCGCCCGCGGTGCCGCCGGTGGCGAGCACGTCGTCCACCACCAGCACCCGCTGACCCGCCACGAACGCGTCGGTGTGCACCTCGAGGGTGGCCTCGCCGTACTCCAGCTCGTAGGACGCCGCGTGGGTCGCCCGGGGCAGCTTGCCGGCCTTGCGGATCGGCACCACACCGGTGCCGGTCGCATAGGCGATCGCCGCCGCCACCATGAAGCCGCGCGCCTCGATGCCGGCCACCACCTCGAACGAGTCACGCCCGTGGTGGTCGATGATCCCGTCGATCACCCGGCGGAACGTCTCGCCGTCGGCGAACAGCGGCATCAGGTCCTTGAAGACGATGCCCGGCTTGGGGAAGTCGGGCACGTCGAGCACCTTGCTCGCGACCAGCTCGGCCATGTCGGTGTCAGTCACGCGGCAAGCCTAGCGACGTCCCGGAACGCGGATCAGCCCGCCACCGCGCTGCGGTGACGGGCCGATCCAGAGTCGTTCAGCGGCGCTTCTCGCGCCGCCTTCTGGTTCGGCAGCGCCTGCCGCCGGACCAGTTGCCGAGCAGCGTTTCCTGCCGCCGCCCCTTGCTCAGCGGCGCTTCTTGCCGCCCGGGCGGTTGCCGGTGCCGCCGGGGCGGCCGCCGCGGTTGGTGTTGCGGTTGGCCGTCGGCCGGGCGCCGGGCCGCGGCGACGAACCGGCCAGCGCGGCGCTCGACGACACCGGGGCGTCGTCCGGCACCGGCGCCGGCGTGGCCGGCGCCTTCTTGCGCTCGCCGCGCGGCGCCACGTCGCCGGAGCGGGCCTGCGCCCGCCGGGCCAGCACCCGGGCGTTGTGCGACTTGATCCGCGGCTCCTGGTCCTTGAGCGTGGTCAGCAGCGGCGACGCGAACATGATCGAGGACAACACGCCGAGGCCCATGCCGACGAAGAGCACCAGGCCGAGGTCCTTCAGCGTGCCCGCGCCCAGCAGACCGGCGCCGATGAAGAGCAGGCCGCCGACCGGCAGCAACGCCACCAGACCGGTGTTGATCGACCGCATCAGCGTCTGGTTGACCGCGAGGTTGGTCGCCTCCGCATAGGTCGTCGTGCTGCCCGCGGTGATCCCGCGGGTGTTCTCCTGCACCTTGTCGAACACCACGACCACGTCGTAGAGCGAGAAGCCCAGGATCGTCAGGAAGCCGATCACCGTGGACGGCGTGACCTCGAATCCGACCAGCGAATAGACGCCCGCGGTCAGCACCAGGTCGAGCAGCAGCGAGGACACCGCCGCCACCGCCATCCGCCACTCGAAGCGGATCACCAGATAGGCCATCACCAGCACCAGGAAGATCGCCAGACCCAGCAGCGCCTGCCGGGTCACCTGGCCACCCCAGGCCGCCGAGACCCGGTTGTCGCTGACCTCGTCGGCCGGGACGCCCAGGTCGGCGACCAGCGCGCCCTTGACCGCGTCGGCCTCCTCCTGGGACAGCGCCGTGGTGCGCACCGAGTACGTCGCGTCCGCGCCGTTACCGACCCGCTGCGCCAGGCTGACCTTGGTGTCGGCCGGCACGTTCGCCGTCTCGACGGCCCGCTCGACGGCGGACTGCGCCTCCGCCTGGGTGCCCACCGCGGCGGGCATGATGATCTGGGTGCCGCCGGAGAACTCGATGCCGAGCTCGAAGCCCCTGAGCGTGAAGCTGCCGATCGCGATCAGCACCAGCACCGCGGCCGTGATGAACCACCTGTTGCGGCGGCCCACGATGTTGAGGTTCGCCTCGCCCCGGTACAGGCGATCGGCAAGACCGGACTTGGCCATGTCAGGCCTCCTTCACGCGCCGGCCTTTGACCGGCTCGTCGGTCGAAGCGCTCTTGAGGACACGGCCGAGGCCGCTGACCCGTGGCGACATGAACGCCTTGGTGTTCGCGAACATCGTCATGATCGGATGCCGGAACAGGAACACCACGACAAGGTCGAGAATCGTGGAAATGCCCAGTGCGAAGGCGAACCCCTGCACCACACCGATCGACACGATGTAGAGCACCACCGCCGCCATGATGGTGATGGTGTTCGCCGAAATGATGGTACGCCGTGCGCGTGCCCAGGCCCGTGGCACCGCACTGCGCGGCGACCGGCCCTCGTGGATCTCGTCTTTCAGGCGTTCGAAATAGATCACGAACGAGTCCGCCGCGACACCCAGCGAGACGATGAAACCGGCTATGCCCGCCAGCGTCAGCGTGAAGCCGGTCGTGCGGCCCAGCACCACCAGCGCGGCGAAGGTCAGCAGACCGGACAGGATCAGGCTGAGGAAGATCACCGTGCCGAGCAGGCGGTAGTAGAAGAACGCGTAGATCGCGACCAGCGCCATGCCGATCGCGGCCGCGAGCAGACCGGCCTCGAGCTGCTGGATGCCCAGCGTCGCGGAGACGGTCTGGGTGCTCGCCGCGTTGAACGTGACCGGCAGCGCGCCGTACTTGATCTGGTTGGCCAGCTCACGCGCCGAGGTCGGGGTGAACTGCCCGGTGATCTGCGACTGCCCGGTGAGCACGCCCTGGATCTCCGGCGCCGAGATGATCTCCTTGTCCAGCACCACCGCCACCAGGCAGTGCGTGGCGCCCGAGGAGACCGCCTGCGCCGCGGTCAGGCAGCTGTCGCCGGCCGCCGGCTGGAACGCCTCGCGGGTCAGCTCCGTCCACTTCGACTGGCCCGCCGAGGTGAAGTCCAGCGAGACGACCCACTGGCCGGACTGCTGGTCGAGCTGCGGGCTCGCGTCGCTGATGTCGGTGCCGACCACCTTGGCCACGTCGAGGAACATCTTCGCGCCCGACTGGCACGTGGTGACCTGCTGATCGGCGGCGTCGATCGCGCCGTTCGGCCGCTGCGCGAGCTGGTCGCAGCTGATCGTCGGCACCGCATATTGCATGGTCGCGGGCAGCGCGTTGACCTCGGCCGGGGTGAGCGTGCCGAAGGCCGCGTAGGGCTTGCCCGCGGTCGGGTCCTGCGACAGGTCGATCGGGTCGGTCAGCTTGCTCGCCGCCGCCCAGGCGGTCGCACCGACCTTCTTCTCCACCGCGGCCCGCTGGGCGGCGATGTCGGCGGTCGGCTCCTCGGCGACCGGTGCGGCGGCCGAGGCGGACGGCGCCGGGGTCGGCTGCGCGGACGGCGGGGTGCTCGGCGCCGGGGCCTTGACGACCTCGCCGCCACCCTGACCGCCGCTGCCGCCGCTCGCCGACGGGTTCGCCGCCGGTGCGCTGGCGGACGGCGCCGGTGCGCCGCTCGGCGCCGTGCTGGGCGGCGCGGTCGCCGGGTTGAGCGCCTGCGCGGCCACGTCGCCGGTCGCCTTGACGACCTTGCGGAACCGCATCTGCGCGGCCTGGCCCACGTTCTTCAACTGGTCGTTCGCCTCACCGGCGAGGGAGACCACGATGTTGCGATTGCCCTCGATGACCACCTCGGCCTCGGAGACGCCCAGGGCGTTGACCCGGCTCTCGATGATCCGCCGGGCCTCCTCCATGCTCGCCTGCGGCGGCGGCTGGCCGTTGGACGCCAGCGAGGCCTGATATGTCGCCTGCGTGCCACCGACCAGGTCCAGGCCCAGCTTCGGGTGCAGGCGCTCGGCGAAGCTGCCGGTCGCGCCGAAGCCGAAGAAGGCCATCAGATACAGGATGACGAAGATCAGGCCGAGCACGGCGAGCTGCCGCCCGGGATGCTGCTGACCCTGTGGTGGTCGTGCCACGGCTGTGAGTCTCCCTGTACGGATCGGGCGCCGCGGGCGATGCGGCGGGCGGTAGACATGCGGGACGGCCGTCGACGGCCGCGCCGGCGACGATTATCCCTATTTCCGGCACACGCGGCTGCCCCGGTCCGGTCTCGGGCAGCCGGCGTGATGAAACACGACGTCAGTCGTTCTTGCGGGTCTCCACGACCGGGTTGACCGGCTCGTCGGCGACGGGCTCGGCCTCGACCGGCTCGTCGTCGGGCACGGACGAGGCCTGGCTGTTCACCACACGGGCGATCGCCGGGCGGGCGAAGCGAGCCTCGACGCCGGGCGCGATCTCCACGGTGACCACGTCGTCGTCCACCGAGACGACGGTCGCGTGCAGCCCGCCGATGGTGACGATGTCATCGCCCGGGCCGAGCGCCGACTGCATGGCCTGAGCCTCACGGCGACGCTTCTGCTGGGGGCGGATCATCATGAAATACATGACGCCGAAGAGCAGAACGATGAGCAGCAGAGGCATGAAACTGCTGCCGCCCTGCGCTTGAGCTGACAAAAACACGAGGAAACCTTCCTGAGGGAGCACAAATCGCGCTCGAACGGCGGTGAGTTTAGTCCCCCTGCCTGGGAACTCCCTACGCGGCACAGGTATCGGTCGGATTACGAGGCGTTTTCGCGCAATCCCCTGATCAGGTGTCTCGGGAATCCCGCGCGAACAGATCGGCCTGGACCGCTCGGCCATCGGTGGGCGGCGTCTTGCCCAGGTGCCGCCAGCCCTGCTCGGTGGCGACCCGGCCGCGCGGGGTGCGGGCGAGCAGGCCGGCCCGCACCAGGAACGGCTCGCAGACCTCCTCGACCGTGTCGGACTGCTCCCCCACGGCCACCGCCAGCGTGGAGAGGCCGACCGGACCGCCGCGGAACGACTCGATCAGCGCGCGCAGCACCGCCCGGTCCAGCCGGTCGAGGCCGAGCGCGTCCACGTCGTAGACCTTGAGGGCGGCCTGCGCCGCGGCCTCGGTGACGATGCCGTCGCCGCGCACCTCGGCGTAGTCGCGCACCCGGCGGAGCAGCCGGTTGGCGATGCGCGGGGTGCCGCGCGACCGCCCGGCGATCTCCCGGGCGCCCTCGGCGGTGATCGGCACCCCGAGGATCCGGGCCGACCGGTGCAGCAGCGAGTCGAGGTCGTCGGGCGAGTAGAAGTCGAGATGCGCGACGAAACCGAAGCGGTCACGCATCGGCCCGGACAGCAGCCCCGCCCGGGTGGTCGCCCCGACCAGGGTGAACGGCTCGACGTCGAGCGGGATCGCGGTCGCGCCGGGCCCCTTGCCGACCACCACGTCGACCCGGAAGTCCTCCATCGCGCTGTAGAGCAGTTCCTCGGCCGGCTTCGCGATGCGGTGGATCTCGTCGATGAAGAGCACGTCGCCCTCGGCCAGCCCGGTGAGGATCGCGGCCAGATCCCCGGACCGCTCGATCACCGGCCCGCTCGTGGTCCGGATCCCGGCGCCGAGCTCCGCCGCCACGATGTTCGCCAGGGTCGTGTTGTGCACGACCAGATCGTTCACCGTGAAGGTGTGATCCCCCGCCACCGTCAGGCATCGACATTCGTGCAGGCCAACGGGCTCCACCGAAGCGACCCGGTCGGGGGCGAGCCCTTCGTCGAACCGATCACGGCGCGGCGCCCACTCGCGCAGGCGCTCGCCACGCGCACCGATCGGGGTGACCCGCTCGACGAAGCGGGCGGCATCGTCCTGACTGGTGATGCTCAAGCGCCACGACTCGTGCGGGCGACCCTGGTGACGGCCGCGCTTGAGCTTGAGTCGCGACTGGATGCCGAGTCGCAGCAGGAGGTGCTGGGTGTCCTCCAACAGCCCGCGAGAGACGCTGTAGAACTCGATCACCACGTCGTAGCGCTCTCGCCCTCGCCGACTCACCGTCCCGTCGCAGGCGAAGTAGGCGGCCAGGAACGCGCTGACCTGCCAGGCGTCTCCGTGATAGACGAACTCGGGCACCCGCTTCTGCCACGCCGTCTTGCCGAGCAAGGCGGTTTCCCGCAACCAGGGGTGGAGACCGGAAATCCGCACCAAGGAGCTGCGCGCGGAGTTCGGTCGCGTCAGGTGGCTGTTGCCGAGCCGATCACAAACCGCCCGGAAGTCGTCCAGGACCTCATCGTCACCGCTGGTGAACGTGACCTGGTTGCTGACACATCCGTCGCCGATCAGGTAACCGGCCAGGCGGAATTCGTCGGTGGGCTCGGTTCCGTCCGCAACGATCGACGCCGACAGCACCTCGGCGACCACGTCGTCCGGGGTGAGGTCGCCCGCCTTCACCCACCCCTCCGTCGTCCAGAACGGGTGGTCAGGAGCCGCGACCACCTCCCGCCCGGTGACAGTCCTGATCCGGACCGCGTCGAGTTCTCCCTGCTCGTGCACCGCCAGGACCTCTGCGCCCTCGCCGGTTCGGGTGATCACCCGGTCGCCGGCCTTGATGTCTCCGAGCCTGCGGCGACTGCCGTCCTCGAGGAGCACCAAGGCGTCGACCGACACCGGTTTGCCGAGTCCGGGCGGGCCCGACAGCAGGATGTGGTCGGGCGGGGTGTTGCGGCCCATCGCGCCCTTGAGCAGCAGGTCGAGCTGGTCGCGGACGCGGTGCTGGGCGATGAAGTCGGCCAGCCGGCGCGGGCGGACGCTGGCCTCGGCGTCCAGGTCGGCGTCGTCGGCCTCGGCGGAGACCACGTAGTCGCTCGTCGGATCACTCATCGGGTGCGGCCCAGCAGCCGGATCGCCTGGCGCAGCAGCACCGGCACCGGTGGCGCCTCGCCGTCCACCGTCTCCGCGACCGCGGCCACCGCCTGGTCGGCCTGCGTCGCCGACCAGCCGAGCGCGATGACGCCCTGGCGCACCTGGTCCTGCCATTCGCCGGCGAGCACGCCGCCGCCCGCGGTCGCCACGGCGACCGGGCCGATCTTGTCGCGCAGCTCGAGCACCATGCGCTCGGCGCCCTTCTTCCCGATTCCGGGTACGCGGGTCAGCGCCGCGATGTCCCCGCCGCTGATGGCACGGCGTACCGCATCGGGTTGATGCACCGCGAGCACCGCCTGAGCCAGACGCGGCCCCACCCCGCTCGCCGTCTGCAGCAGCTCGAAGAGCTGTTTCTCGTCGTCGTCGGCGAAGCCGTAGAGGGTGAGCGAATCCTCCCGGACCACCATGCTGGCGGCCAGCCGGGCCTCGACGCCGGCCTTGAGTCCGGCGAGCGTGTTGGGCGCGCAGTGCAGCAGCAGCCCCACCCCACCGACCTCGATGACGGCGCTGTCCGGGGCGATCGCCGCGACCACGCCGCGCACGCTGGCGATCATCGAATTCCTCCCCTGGCCATCATCTGAGTCGGCTCTGTTGGATGGCGATGCGGGCTTTTGCCGCCGCCTCCTGGATCTTGGCTCGGGTGCCGCCGCGCCAGATGTGGCAGATGGCGAGGGCCAGCGCGTCGGCGGCGTCGGCGGGCTTGGGCGGCGCGTCGAGCGAAAGCAGCCGGGTGACCATCGCGGTGACCTGCGCCTTGCCGGCCGTGCCGGAGCCGGTGACGGCGGCCTTGACCTCGCTCGGCGTGTAGGTCTGCACCGGCAGGCGGGCCCGCGAGCCGGCCAGGATCGCGACCGCGCTGGCCTGCGCCGTGCCCATCACCGTGCGCACGTTGTGCTGGCTGAACACCCGCTCCACCGCGACGCTCTCCGGCTTGTGCTCGGCGACCAGCTCGGCCAGGGAGTTGTCCAGATGCAGCAGCCGCAGCGAGATGTCGTCCTCGGGCTCGGTGTAGACCACGTAGTAGGCCACCAGCTTGCAGGGCCGCCCGGGCACGCCCTCGACGACACCGACGCCGCACCGGGTGAGACCCGGGTCGATGCCGAGCACGCGCACCAGACACCTCCCCTGCACCCAAGCACGTACGTGTGTTCGACGAACACTAGTACCCGGCGCATCTTGCGGAACGACACGACACACCCCGACGATGAGGCGTGTACCTCGTGCCGCCGATGGCCGACGAACCGCCACCCGAGTTCGTCGCGTTCGTGTCGGAGCGTCTCTCCTGGGTGCAGTCCGAGGCCGCCCGTCTGACCGGCGACGCCCCGGCCGACATGCTGGGCCGGTTCGCCGAGCGCACCTATGGGCCGACCGCGACCTTCCAGGCCGACGGCGCGCCGGTGGCGGGCCGGTTCGAGGCCGCCGCGGACACCCGCCCGGCGCAGGGCCTGGCCGCCCTGGTGCTGACCGACGTGGCGCTGCACTGGCGCCGGCTGACCTTCCGCAGCAAACTCTCGCACGCCGACGCGGTGCGCGACTTCGTGAAGCGGCGCCTGGAGATGCGCACCAAGCAGTGGCGCGACGACCAGATCTATGCGGTCGAGGTGCGCATCCTGCGCCCGATGGTGCGGGCCGCCCACCTGCCGGCGACGATGGCGGTCCGCAAGGCCGAGTTCCTGGCGACCACGGTGCAGGCCGACGGCCGCCCGCTGGCCGAGGCGGCGATCGCCTGGTCGGAGGCCCGCCGCCGAGCGATGTGGCACCGCATCTGGCGCACCACGGCCACGATCGTGCTGCTCTTCGCCATCTTCATCAGCCTGCTGCCGAGCCCACCCGACTAGGCGTCGATCTTGGCCATGATCTCGTCGGAGACGTCGAAGTTCGCGTAGATGTTCTGGACGTCGTCGCTGTCCTCGAGCACGTCGATCAGCTTGAAGACCTTGCGCGCCGCGTCCTCGTCGACCTCGACCGTCATGGTCGGGACCAGGGAGGACTCGGCCGAGTCGTAGTCGATGCCGGCGTCCTGCAGCGCCGTCCGCACCGCGATCAGGTCGGTCGGCTCGCTGACCACCTCGAACGACTCGCCGAGGTCGTTGATCTCCTCGGCGCCCGCGTCCAGCACCGCCATCATCAGGTCGTCCTCGGACAGGCCGGCCTTCGGGACGATCACCACGCCCTTGCGGTTGAACAGGTAGGACACGCTGCCGGCGTCGGCGAACGTGCCGCCGTTGCGGGTCAGTGCGGTGCGCACCTCGGTGGCCGCGCGGTTGCGGTTGTCGGTCAGGCACTCGATCAGCAGGGCGACACCGTTCGGGCCGTAGCCCTCGTACATGATGGTCTGCCAGTCGGCGCCGCCGGCTTCGAGGCCGGAGCCGCGCTTGACCGCGTTGTTGATGTTGTCGTTGGGCACCGAGCTCTTCTTCGCCTTTTGAATGGCGTCGTAGAGCGTCGGGTTGCCGGCCGGGTCTCCGCCGCCGACCCGGGCCGCGACCTCGACGTTCTTGATCAGCTTGGCGAACATCTTGCCGCGCTTGGCGTCGATGACGGCCTTCTTGTGCTTGGTCGTCGCCCACTTGGAGTGGCCGGACATGCTTAACCTCCGTGGTTTGAAAGAGACTCGGTGGCGAGCTCTACGAAGTACCGGTGCACACGAAGGTCTCCGGTCAGCTCCGGGTGAAAAGCCGTGGCCAGCAGGTTGCCCTGCCGGACGGCGACAATCCTACCGGCGGCGGGACCGGCCGTGACGCGCCCCATGACCTGCACCTCCGTGCCCACCTGCTCGACCCACGGCGCCCGGATGAAGACCGCGTCGAAGGACCCGCCGGGAATATCGGAAATGTCGACCGGCCCTTCGAACGACTCGACCTGTCGCCCGAAAGCGTTGCGCCGCACCGTCATGTCGATCCCGCCGAACGACTCCTGGTCCGGCCGCCCGTCCAGCACCCGCTCGGCCAGCATGATCATGCCGGCGCAGGACCCGTAGACCGGCATCCCCGCGGAGATCCGCTTGCGGATCGGCTCCATCAGCTCGAACGTGATCGCCAGCTTGCTCATCACCGTCGACTCGCCGCCGGGGATCACCAGAGCGTCCACCGCGGCCAGCTCCTCGGGCCGCCGGATCGCCGTGGCCTGCGCACCGCTGGCAGACAGCGCCCGCAGGTGTTCGCGCACGTCGCCCTGCAGGGCCAGCACTCCGATGTTCATCGTCTCCACCCTAGGCTTCCGGTGTGATCGCGTTGCGCCGGGTGCACGACCACATCGACCGGCACCACACCGAGCCGCTCACCCTGAGCGACCTGGCCGCGCTTTGCGGTTTGTCCAAATTCCATCTGGTACGCGCCTTCCGCGCCGTCTATGGCGAGACACCGATGCGCTACCTCTCCCGGCGCCGCATCGCGCACGCCCAGGACTTGCTGCGCCATGCGAACCTCACGGTCACCGAGATCTGCATGCTGGTCGGCTACACCAGCCTGGGCTCCTTCTCGTCGCGCTTCACCGAGCTGGTCGGCGAGTCCCCGGTGGCCCACCGAGCCCGCTACGCCGGCCAGGCCCCGCACATCCCGGGCTGCTACCTCTTCATGCAGGGCGTGATACCGCAATCTCGGAGAAGCGCGCCCGGATCCTCAGGCTCTAGCGTCGAGGCATGATTCAGAACATCTCCCTGGTCACCGTCTACTGCCTGGACCAGGACAAGGCCCGCGACTTCTACGTCGAGCACCTCGGCTTCGAGCCGGCCGTGGACATCACCATGGGCGACGGCTACCGCTGGATGACGATCAAGCCGCCGAATCAGCCCGAGCTCGAGGTCACCCTCATGGTGCCCGGGCCGCCGCTGTCGCCGGAGGCCGCCGACTTCATCCGGGGCCAGCTCGAAGCCGGTCAGATGGGTGGGCTCGGGCTGCGCGTGGACGACTGCCGCAAGACCTATGAGGAGCTGAGCGCCAAGGGTGTGACGTTCCTGCAGGAGCCGTCCGACCGCCCCTACGGGGTAGAGGCGGTCATGCGCGACAACACCGGCAACTGGCTCGTGCTGGTGGAGAAGCCGGCCTAGCTCACCAGCCGCGCTCGGCCAGGCGGTGCGGCTGCGGGATCTCCTCGACGTTGATGCCGACCATCGCCTCGCCGAGCCCGCGGGAGACCTTGGCGATCATCTCGGGGTCGTCGTGGAACGTGGTGGCCTTGACGATCGCGGCCGCGCGCTGCGCCGGGTTGCCGGCCTTGAAGATGCCCGAGCCGACGAAGACGCCCTCGGCGCCGAGCTGCATCATCATGGCCGCGTCGGCCGGGGTGGCGATGCCGCCCGCGGTGAACATCACGACCGGCAACTTGCCCGCCTCGGCCACCTCCTTGACCAGCTCGTAGGGCGCCTGCAGCTCCTTGGCCGCGACGTAGAGCTCGTCCTCCGGCAGGTTCTGCAGCCGGCGGATCTCGGCGCGGATGGTGCGCATGTGGGTGGTGGCGTTGGAGACGTCGCCGGTGCCGGCCTCGCCCTTCGAGCGGATCATCGCGGCGCCCTCGGTGATCCGGCGCAGCGCCTCGCCCAGGTTGGTCGCCCCGCACACGAACGGCACGGTGAAGGCCCACTTGTCGATGTGGTTCGCGTAATCCGCCGGGGTCAGCACCTCGGACTCGTCCACGTAGTCGACGCCGAGCGCCTGCAGCACCCGCGCCTCGACGAAGTGGCCGATGCGGGCCTTGGCCATCACCGGGATGGACACCGCGGCGATGATCCCGTCGATCATGTCGGGGTCGCTCATCCGGGACACGCCGCCCTGCGCGCGGATGTCCGCGGGCACCCGCTCGAGCGCCATCACGGCGACCGCGCCGGCGTCCTCGGCGATCTTCGCCTGGTCGGGCGTGACCACATCCATGATCACGCCGCCCTTGAGCATTTCGGCCATGCCGCGCTTGACCCGGGCTGTGCCCACGGCGGGCTGCTGCGTCTCGGACACTGGACTGGCTCCTCGCGAATCGTCTGGATCTTGCTCCCGGGACGAGTCTAAGAGCGCGGAAGGGGTCCACCGAGGGCCAATCGACTACGGATTGGCCTTTGGGTGTCAGGCCGCTTCGACCGGGATCGGCTCGGCGCGCGGGGCCGGGGCGAGCGCCGGGAAGGCCGGCTCGACGATGTCGAAATATGCCGGCCGCGGGTAGTGCCGGGCCATCCGCAGCAGCCGGACGATCGGCCGGCGCCGGGCGGTGAGCGCGTCGCGGACCAGGTCGGTGTGCACCTGCCGGGCCAGCACGACGCGCCGGCTGGTGACCACCAGTGCCCGGGTGGCCGGGTCGGTGCCGGTCAGCGGCACCGCCTCCAACTGGCGGGTCAGGTCGTTCTCCGCGGCCTCGCGCTCGTCCGGCGCCGCGTCCAGGGCGAGGCGGGCCGCCGCATAGAGCTCGACGTGATCGCCGTGCTCGGCCACCACGGCGGCGGCCGCGGCCCGGCGCAGCAGATGCTGGTCGAGGGCGCGGCCGGCGGAGGCCGCGCGGACGTGCACGCGCTCCACCCGGTGCGAGGTCCAGCCCAGATATGCGGACAGCAGGGCGACCACGACTACCACACCGAGCGCTACCCACATGCGGGGCATCGTAGTGCCGAATTGTGTCGGAGAGTTACGTCCCCGGACGTGGTTCTGCCCACTCCGCGTCCAGCACGCGGCCGTCGGTGGCCTCGATCGCGGTCGCGTACACCTCCAGTACACGCGTCGCTACGCTGGGCCAGTCGAAGACCGCCACGGCCTCCGACGCGTTCGCCGAGAGGGCCTGCCGTCGCGCCGGATCGTCCAGGAGTTCCCGCAGCAGAGCGGCGAGCGCGGCCGCGTCGCCGTTGGGGAAGAGGGCGCCGGCCCGGCCGCCGTCCAGCACCCGCCGGAACGCGTCCAGGTCGCTGGCCGCGATCGCCGCGCCGGACGCCATGGCCTCGGTCAGCACCATGCCGAAGGACTCACCGCCCGTGTTCGGCGCCACATAGACATCGACGCTGCGTAACATCCGGGCCTTGTCCGGCTCGGAGACCATGCCGAGGAACTCGACCCGGTTCCGCAGGTCGCGCGGGAACAGGTCGTACAGGTCGTCGCGGTCGCCCGGCCCGGCCACGAGCAGTTTGAGGCCCGGTCGTTCGCGGGCGAGCGTGACGAACGCCGTACGCAAGATGGGGAAGCCCTTGCGCGCCTCGGTGAAGCGGCCCAGAAAGCCCAGCGTGCCGCCCTCGCCGGGCCAGCCCGGCAGGGTGCCGGCCGAGGCGAACTTCGCCACCGCGACCCCGTTCGGGATCAGCACCGCGCCGCCGCCGAGGTGCTCGACCTGCACCTTGCGGGCCAGTTCGCTGACCGCGATCCGCGCGGTGATCTTCTCGACCACCGGCTGCAGCAGGCCCTGCGCGGCGGACAGCGCCCGGGACCGGGTCATCGCGGTGTGGAAGGTGGCCACCACCGGGCCACGGGCGGAGAGCACCGCGAGCAGCGACAGGCTCAGCACCCACGGCTCGTGCACGTGCAGCACGTCGAACCGGCCCTTGGTCAGCCAGCGGCGCACCCGGGCGGTGGAGACCGGGCCGAACTGGATGCGGGCCACCGAGCCGTTGTACGGGAACGGCATCGCCCAGCCCGAGGCCGGCACCACGTAACCCGGCAGCTCGGTGTCCTCGTCGGCCGGGGCCAGCACGCTGACCTCGTGGCCCAGCCCGATCAGCGCCTCGGCGAGGTCGACGATGTGGTTCTGCACGCCGCCGGGCACGTCGAACGAGTACGGCGAGACGATCCCGATCCGCACGTCACACCCCTCACAGCCACAGTTTCTGCAGCATGTGCCAGTCCTGCGGATGCTGCGCGATGCCGATCTCATAGGCCTCGGCGAGTCGCTGGGTGACCAGCTTGACCCGCGCGTCCAGCGGCCCGTCGGCGGGGTCGGGCAGCTCGATGCGCCGGATCGCGGCCTCGGCTCGGTCCGGCGTGTACCAGATGTCGACGGCGTAGAGCGGCGCCTGGGTGCGCAGCGCGAGCAGCGCGGGACCGGCCGGCATCTTGGCGCGGCCGCCGAAGAACTGGACCTCGACGCCGCGGGCGGAGATGTCGCGGTCGGAGAGCAGCGCCACCGCGTACCCCTGGGCGGCCTTTTCGGCGAGCACGTCGATCGGCGCGCGCTGGGCGCCGGTCAGCGGCACCACCTCCATGCCGAGCCGCTCGCGGTATTTCACGAACTGCTCGAACACGCTCTCCGGCTTGAGCCGCTCGGCCACCGTGATCAGCTTGTGCCCGTGGGCCACCGCCCAGGCGGCCGCCGCGTCCCAGTTTCCGGTGTGCGGCAGCGCCAGGATGACGCCGTTGCCCTCGGCCAGCACCTTGTGGAACTCGTCGGCCTGCACCAGGTGGAAGGCGTCCAGATTTTGCTGCGGCGTGTTCGACGGCAGGCGGAAGGCCTCCATCCAATACCTCGCGTACGACCGCAGCCCGTCGCGGACCAGCGTCTCCGGCATGTCCTCGCCGGCCACCTGCCGCAGGTTGCGCCGCAGCCGCTGGGTGCCCGGCCCGTTGCTCTTCCAGGCCCGGTCGGCGGCGGTGCGGAACACGCGGCGGGCCACCGCCAGCGGGAGCGCGCGGACCAGTCGCCAGCCGGCCGCGTAGCCGAGCTCGGTCAGTCTGTCCTTCACGCGGTGGGCGCCGTCTGCTCGGGCGACGCCGGTGCGGCCGGCTCGGTCCGGGCGGCGTGGATCAGTCGCTGGAAGACCGTGATCACGGAGAGCAGCGCCAGGATCCAGAGCGCCGCGGGCAGGCCCCAGTCGAGGCCGAAGCCGCTGATCAGACCGCCCACGCCGACGATCAGCAGCCGCTCGAGCCGCTCCGCGATGCCGACGTCGGCGTTGAGGCCCAGGCTCTGCGCACGCGCCTTCACATAAGACACCACCTGACCCATGGCCAGGCAGATGATCGCGGCGACCATGCCGTTGTAGGGGTTGTCCTGGCCGTGCAGGTAGTAGATGACCGCGCCGAACACCGCCGCGTCCGCGATCCGGTCCATCGACGAGTCGAGCAGCGCGCCGAACCTGCCGGACGGGCCGCGCATCCGGGCCATCGTGCCGTCCAGCGCGTCGGTGAGCGCGAAGAACGTGACGACGAGCGCACCCGCTACCAGATAGCCCCGGGCGCCGAGCAGCAGAGCGCCCAGCACCACGCCGACGGTGCCCGCTACGGTGACCGCGTTGGGGGTGACCCCGATGCGCAGCAGGAAACGGGCGGTCGGGTTTACCGCGTGCGAGACGACGACGCGGGCCGTCCCAGTGAAGATCTTTGCCATGGCGGTCCCCACCCTATCGGCGTGCCGTGCCGTCGTCATCGCCCCCACGTCGGATGACTACGGGGGGTTGCGGCGCGGACACCCCGAGGTGTGGGATCTCTCAATAGCGTCGTAACACCCGGGAAACGGAGGTGCGCTGACATGGCGCAGAAGGCTTCGGACAAGGGGGTCGCCGGCGCCGCTGCGCCGGTGGTGACCGACCCCGGCAGGGTACGCAACGTGGTGCTGGTGGGCCATTCCGGTTCCGGGAAGACGACGCTGGTCGAGGCGCTGCTCGCGGCCACGGGCACGATCTCCCGGGCGGGTTCGGTCACGGAGGGCACCACGGTCTGCGATCACGACCCGGCGGCCGTACGGCAACAAAGATCTGTGTCTTTGTCCTGTGCCCCGATCGTGCACGACGGGGTCAAACTCAATCTGCTCGACACCCCCGGATATGCCGACTTCGTCGGGGAGCTGCGCGCCGGCCTGCGGGCCGCGGACGCCGCGCTCTTCGTCGTCTCGGCGGTGGACGGCGTGGACGTGGCCACCACCGCGCTCTGGGCCGAGTGCGCCGCGGTCGGCATGCCCCGAGCGGTCGCGATCACCCGGCTCGACCATCCCCGGGCCGACTTCGACGAGACGCTCGAGGACTGCCAGGCCGCGTTCGGCGAGAACGTGCTGCCGATCTACCAGCCCATGCTCGGCGACGACGGCAGCTCGATCGCCGGCCTGCTCGGGCTGGTCACGCTGCGAGTGCTCGACTACTCGGCGGGCTATCCGCCGCGGGTCGGCGAGGCCGAGCAGGAGCACCTCGCGCCGATCGAGGAGGACCGCAACACGCTGATCGAGGCGATCATCGCGGAGAGCGAGGACGAGAGCCTGATGGACCGCTACCTCGGCGGCGAGGTGGTCGGCCCGGACGTGCTGGTCCCCGATCTGGAGAAGGCGGTCGCCCGGGGCAACTTCTATCCGGTCATCCCGGTCTGCGCGGAGACCGGCGTCGGGCTGGATGCGCTGCTCGACGGCCTGGTGGCCGGCGCGCCGTCGCCGCTGGAGCACGACCTGCCGACGGTGACCGGTGTCGACGGCTCCCCCAAGTCCCCGCTGACCTGCGACCCGGACGGCCCGCTGGTGGCCGAGGTGGTCAAGACCACGATCGACCGGCACGTCGGCCGGGTGTCGCTGGTCCGGGTGTTCTCCGGCACGCTGCGCCCCGAGCAGACGGTGCACGTCTCCGGGCACGGCATGGCCGAGCGCGGGCACCCCGACCACGACGCCGACGAGCGGGTGGCGCACATCTACGCTCCGCTCGGCGCCCAGCTGCGCGAGGTCGGCTCCTGCATCGCCGGGGACATCTGCGCGATCACCAAGTCCGGCAGCGCGGAGACCGGTGACACGCTCTCCGGCCGCGACGACCCGATGCTGATGGAACCGTGGCGGATGCCCGAGCCGCTGCTGCCGATCGCGGTGGTCGCCAAGACCCGCTCCGATGAGGACGCCCTGGCGAAGAACCTGTCCCGCCTGGTGGCCGGCGACCCCACGCTGCGGCTCGAACGCAACCCCGACACCCACCAGCTGGTGCTCTGGTGCATGGGTGAGTCGCACGCCGACGTCGTGCTCGACCGGCTCCGCGCGGGCGGTGTCGACCTGGACACCGAGCCGGTCAAGGTGTCGCTGCGCGAGACGTTCGGCGCGCCCGCGGACGGCCACGGCCGGCACGTGAAGCAGTCCGGCGGACACGGCCAATACGCGATCTGCCGCATCAAGGTCGAGCCGCTGCCCCGCGGCTCCGGCTTCGAGTTCGCCGACAAGGTGGTCGGCGGCGCGGTCCCACACAACTACATCCCCTCGGTCGAGAAGGGGGTCCGGGCCCAGCTCGAGAAGGGCATCGTGGCCGGCTACCCGGTGGTCGACCTGCGGGTGACGCTGGTCGACGGCAAGGCGCACAGCGTGGACTCCTCGGACGCCGCGTTCCAGACTGCCGGGGCCCTCGCGCTGCGCGAGGCCGCCGCCGCGGGCGAGGTGACGCTGCTCGAGCCGGTGGACGAGATCGTGGTGCGGGTGCCGGACGAGTATGTGGGCGCGGTGATGAGCGACCTCTCCGGCCGGCGGGGCCGGCCGCTCGGCTCGGAGTCCGATGAGGGCGGGGAGTTCAGCCTGGTGCGGGCCGAGGTGCCGGCCACGGAGCTGATCCGGTACGCGGTGGAGCTGCGCGCGATCTCGTCGGGGGCGGGGACGTTCCAGCGTTCGTACGCCAGGCACGAGCCGATGCCGGCCCACCTGGCCGACGCGATCCGGAAGGAGCACGCCGCCAAGTAGGACCGCGTCACGCCGCCGGCGCCTGCTCGGGCGCCGGCAGCCGCACAGCGTTGGCCGCCTCCTGCAGCGGCCGGGTCACCTGCGCGATGATCTGGGTCTTCCACGGGTTGAACCGCAGCGTCCGCATGCCGTAGTTGCGGAACCCGATGGCGAGCCGCCCACCCGGCACCATCTCGCCCGCCATCTTCTTTCCCATGGCCAGGTTCTGGTCGACATACGGCCGCATGACCCGCGCGTATTCCGCGAAGGCCTCCGGGGCCGTCTCGTGCCGAGCCAGCGCCGAAGCCAGCACATAGGCGCCGACGATCGCCATGCTCGTCCCCTGCCCCGACGCGGGCGACGGGCAGTAGGCGGCATCCCCGAGCAGCACCACCCGCCCGGCCGACCACCGCGACAGAGTCACCTGGCTGAGGCTGTCCACATAGAAGTCGTCCGCGGCCGAAACTTGTCGTACCCCGGCCCTAACGTCATGCCCACCCAGTGCCTGGGTGGGGGAGGTGGCGGCGCCCGCACCAGCGCCCGCACCAGCGCCCGCGGCGCCCGCACCCGCAGCGCCTGCGCCGCCCGCCCCGGCGATCGCCTCGAGCAGTCGCGGCACCTCCCAGCCATGCCCCGCGAACCGCTCAGCCACCAACTCCCGAGTGACCTCCCCCCGCGCCAACTCCGGCGACGCGAACACCATCCCCGCCTTAGCCGGCTCATCCGGTCGCCCGCCATAGACGAAGACCATCCGCCCGGGCGCCGACCAGAACACCTCCTCGTGATCCAGCCGCAGATGATTGGGCACGCTGCAGATCGACAGATAGGCCCCCAGATGCGTCAACGGCACATCGAGCCCGCCGAGACGCCGCGTCGCCGAGTGCAGCCCGTCCGCCCCGACGATCACATCGAACCGCCGCGACCGCCCGCTCTCGAAGCGCACCAACCCGTCCGCCTCGATCGCCGCGATCGCGTCTCCGTAGATGAACTCCGTGCCATCGGCCGCGGACTCCAGAATCCGCACCAGATCCCCGCGCATCAGCTCGATGTCATCCCCACGCCGCCCCATCATCAGATTCGCGTCCAGCGTGGTGACCGGCTTGCCGTTCGCACGCACCCAGGTGATCTGCCGCATCCCGGTGTCCGCCGCCCGCGCCAGGTCATAGACCCCGGACCGCTTGAGCACCTCGATCGCCGCCCCGCGGACATCCACCTTGTAACCACCGTCCCGCAGCCCCGGCGCCCGCTCGACCACCGTCACCCGGAACCCGCTTCGCCGCAGCCACTGCGCCAGGAGGGGACCCGCCACGCCGGCCCCCGAGATCAGCACATCCTTGTTCCGCATGAGAGTTACTATACAAACGTCTTACACACTTGTATAGATCCTAGGATGAGCACCATGGGCCACCGAGAAGATCTGCTGGCGGGCGCGCGCCGATGCCTCTATGAGCGGGGCTACGCACGCACCACCGCGCGCGACATCGTGGCCGCTTCCGGCACCAATCTCGGGTCGATCGGCTACCACTACGGCTCGACCCAGGCGCTGCTCAACGCCGCGATGCTGAGCGCGATCGAGGAGTGGGGCGAGGCCGTCGGCGCCGCCCTGGCCACGGACGACGACGCGAACCCGTCGGTGGATCCCCTGGTGCGCTACTGGCGGCGGGTGCTGAGCACGCTGGAGACGCATCGTGAGGTGTGGCTGGCCAGCGTCGAGGCGATGATTCAGAGCCAGCGGTCGCCCGAGCTGCGGGCCCAGATCGCGGCCGGCATGGCGGAGGGCCGCAACGGCCTGACCGCCATCCTCACCGGCCGGCCCGAGGACTCACTCGACCCCGAGACGGTGTCCACGGTCGGGTCGGTGCAGCTCGCCATGATGTCCGGAGTGACCATCCAATGGCTGGTCGATCCCGACAACGCGCCGAGCCCGGAGCAGATCGCGGCCGGCGTCCGGGCACTGGCCGCCCTCTAGAGAGCCGCCGCTCAGGTCAGGAAACCTCCTGCCAGGCCTTCGCCAGCAGCGAACGGGTGTCGCCGAGCAACTGCGGCAGCACCTTGGTGCGCCCGATCACCGGCATGAAGTTGCCGTCCCCACCCCAGCGCGGCACCACGTGCTGATGCAGGTGCGCGGCGATCCCGGCGCCGGCCACCGAGCCCTGGTTCATGCCCAGGTTGAAGCCGTGCGGGCTGCTGGTGCGGCGCACCACCCGCATCGCCCGCTGCGTGAAGGCGGCCAGCTCGACCGTCTCCTCGTCGGTGAGGTCGGTGTAGTCCGCCACGTGCCGGTAGGGGCAGATCAGCAGATGCCCGGGGTTATACGGATAGAGGTTCAGCAGCGCGTAGACCTGCTCGCCGCGGCCCACCACGTACTTCTCCTCATCGGGCCGGGACGGCGCGACGCAGAACGGGCAACCGGCCGGTTTCTCCCACCCGCCCTCGGGGGTCTGCTCCCCCGAGATGTACGTCATCCGATGGGGCGTCCAGAGACGCTCCAAACCGTCCGGCTCACCGATCTCGCTCACGCGCCTGAGCCTACGCGGCGGCGACCTCAGCGGCCGACGGTCCGGTGTTGACCCGGCTGCGAACCACCTCGGTCACGTGCGCGACGGCCTCGGCGATCGGCACGCCGTTGCGCTGCGACCCGTCGCGGTAGCGGAACGACACCGTGCCGGCGGCCACGTCGTCGTCGCCGGCGATCACCATGAACGGGATCTTCTGCTGCTGCGCGGTGCGGATCTTCTTCTGCATCCGGTCGTCGGAGAAGTCGACCTCGGCCCGGACGCCTTCCGTGCGCAGGGTGTCCACAAAGGATTCGAGATAGGAAGCGTGGTCGTCGCGGATCGGGATGCCGACCACCTGCACCGGCGCCAGCCACGCCGGGAACGCGCCCGCGTAGTGCTCGGTCAGCACGCCGAAGAACCGCTCGATCGAGCCGAACAGCGCGCGGTGGATCATCACCGGGCGCTCGCGGCCGCCGCTGGCCGCCGAGTATTCGAGGCCGAACCGCTCGGGCAGGTTGAAGTCGACCTGGATGGTGGACATCTGCCAGGTGCGCCCGATCGCGTCCTTGGCCTGCACGCTGATCTTGGGGCCGTAGAAGGCCGCGCCCTCCGGGTCGGGCACCAGGTGCAGCCCGGACTCCTCGGCCGCGGACCGCAGCGCCTCGGTGGCCTTCTCCCAGTTCTCGTCGGTGCCCACCGACTTCTGCGGGTTGCGGGTCGACAGTTCCAGATAGAAGTCGTCCAGCCCGTAGTCGCGCAGCAGGTCGAGCACGAAGCGCAGCAGCGACTTGAGCTCGCCGTCCATCTGCTCCTCGGTGCAGAAGATGTGCGCGTCGTCCTGCGTCATGCCGCGCACCCGGGTGAGGCCGTGCACGACGCCGGACTTCTCATAGCGGTAGACCGTGCCGAACTCGAACATCCGCAGCGGCAGCTCGCGGTAGGACCGCCCGCGGGACCGGAAGATCAGGTCGTGGAACGGGCAGTTCATCGGCTTGAGGTAGTAGGTCGCGCCCTCCATCTCCATGGGCGGGAACATGCCGTCCGCGTACCAGCCGAGGTGGCCGGAGGTCTCGAACAGGTCCGCCTTGGTGATGTGCGGGGTGTTCACGAACGAGTAGCCGGCCTGCTCGTGCTTGATCCGCGAGTAGTTCTCCATCTCGCGCCGGATGATGCCGCCCTTGGGGTGGAACACCGCCAGGCCGGACCCGATCTCGTCGGGGAAGGAGAACAGGTCGAGGTCGGCGCCCAGCTTGCGGTGGTCGCGGCGGGCCGCCTCCTCGAGCATGCGCAGGTGGTCCTTCTGCGCGTCGCGGGTCGGCCACGCGGTGCCGTAGACCCGCTGGAGCTGCGGGTTCTTCTCGCTGCCCCGCCAATAGGCCGCCGCGCTGCGCATCAGCTTGAACGCCGGGATCAGCCGGGTGGTCGGCAGGTGCGGGCCGCGGCACAGGTCGCCCCAGATGCGGTGGCCGTCCTTGGGGTCGAGGTTGTCGTACGCGGTCAGCTCGCCCGCGCCGACCTCCATGACCTCCTCGGCGTCCACCTCGCCCTTGATGTCCACCAGCTCGAGCTTGAACGGCTCGTTCGCCAGCTCGACCTTGGCCTCGTCCAGCGACCCGTATGCCCGCCGGCGGAACAGCTGCCCCTGCTTGACGATCTCCTGCATGCGCTTCTCGAGCTTGGCCAGGTCCTCCGGCACGAACGGCTTGGCCACGTCGAAGTCGTAGTAGAAGCCGTTCTCGATCGGCGGACCGATGCCCAGCTTGGCCTCGGGAAAGAGGTCCTGCACGGCCTGCGCGAGCACATGCGCGGTGGAGTGCCGCAGCACGTTCAGCCCGTCCGGCTCGTCGATCGCCACCGGGGTGACCTCGGTCTCCAGCTCGGGCACCCAGTCGAGGTCGCGCAGCCGCCCGGCCGGGTCGCGCACCACCACGATCGCCTTGGGCCCGTTCGCGGGCAGCCCGGCCGTGGCCACCGCGTCGCCTGCGGTGGTGCCGGCCGGGACGACGAGTGGTGCAGACACGGTGGTTCTCCTTCAGACAGGCGGGTGGAAATCGCCCCCGATGCTATCCGCCGGGCCGAGCCAGGCGGGGAGCGGCTCGCGCGCGGCGGTCCAGGCCGCCGGCACACCCTCCTCCCCCGTGTACGCCGCGACGACCCCGCCCGCGATCGCCGAGGTGGTGTCCACGTCCCCGCCGGCGACGACGCACGCCGCCACGGCCGCCGGGAAGTCGTCCAGGAAGCGTGCGGCGACCCAGAGCGCGAACGGCACGGTGTCCTCCGCCATCGCCCGCGCGCCGGCCCCGAGCTCGTACGCCGCCCGCTCCACCCCGTCGATCGCCCGCGCCCTCTCGATGCCGTCGCGCACCCGCCCCGGCGGGGTGTGCGCGAGCACCGCCCCGAGCAGGTCCGGCCGGACGCCGTCCAACCGGCCGGCAGTCGCCACCGCCCCGGCCACCGCCACCGCGACGCCGCCGGCGATGCCCTCCGGATGGGCGTGGGTCACCTCGGCCGCCCGAGCGCCCTGGGCGGCCGCGTGCGCAAGCGAATCCGCATGCCACGCCCCCAGCGGCGCGGCCCGCATCGCGGCGCCGTTGCCCGCCGACCCCTGCCCGTCGAACGCGGCCGCCGCGGCCACCGGCCAGGGCAGCCCCTCGCGGATCTGCCGGAGCATCACGACCGCGCCGGGCCCATAGCCCCGATAGGGATCGTGATGCCGACCGAGCAACTCGGCGAACCGGTCCCGGTCGAAGTCGCCCTCACCCAGACAGGCGACCAGGCAACAGGCTTCCTCGGTGTCATCGGTCCACGGCCACGGCGCATCGGGCACGCGGGCGTCGAGCAGGTCCCGGGCGAAGTTCCCCGGCACGAAGTATTGAGCGCCGAGCGCGTCACCGACGCTGAGCCCGGCCAGACTGTCCAGCGCGAGGCGCCGGCGAGCATCCACAAAGAGCGTAAAAGTCATGGTCACCTCGACCCTAACCGTCCCGCGCGGCCGGCGCAGCCCCGATCAGGCGGTGCTGAACGCGTCGCGGAAGCGGGCCAGTGCCACTTCCGGGTCGCCGGAGGCCCAGGCCTCCAGGCCCACCACACCCTGGTAGCCGAGCCGGCGCAGGGCGGCGGCGACGGCCGGGTAGTGGATCTCACCGGTGCCGGGCTCACGCCGGCCGGGGACGTCCGCCACCTGGATCTCCCCGATGACGGGCAGGGCCCGCTCGACCAGCTCGATCAGGTTCCCCTCGCCGATCTGCGCGTGATAGAGGTCGAGGTTCATCCGCAGGTGCGGGCTGTCGACGGCGGCCACCAGCGCCATCGTGTCGGCGGCCGGCGCGAACGGCGTGCCCGGGTGGTCGACCGCGGTGTTGAGGTTCTCCAGCGTGAAGACGCGGCCGGCGCGTTCCCCCAGCTCGGCGAGCCGGGTCAGGGTGCGCGCCGCGGCCAGCCACATCGCCGGGGTGACCACGGCGGCGGGGATGACCGGGAGCCCCCGGTCGTCCAGCCCGGTGCCGTGCACGTTGAGGCGCGGGCAGTCGAGTTGCTCGGCGACCCGCAGCGAGAGCTCGGCGGTGCGCAGCAGCTCGTCGGCGCCGGCCGGGTCGGTCAGGCTGCCACCGAGATAGCCGGTCATGGACGAGAAGGTCGCGCCCGTCGTCGCCAGCGCGTCGACGTCCTTGGTGGCCCAGTTCCACATCTCGACCTCGAAGCCGAGGTCGGCGATCCGCCGGACACGGTCGGCGAACGGCAGGTCAAGGAAGATCATTTCGGCGCAGGCCGCCAGCCGGAAGCCGTTCACTTCGCCACCTCGTCCAGCCGGACCGGCCGGCCGGCGCGCACCGACTCGCCGGCGGCCAGGGCGATCGCGAGGGCGGCACGGGCGTCCTCCCCGGTCACCGGCGGCGCGGCGCCGGTGCGGACGGCGTCCACGAACGCCGCCAGCTCGGCCGTGTACGCGTCGGCGAAAAGCTCCTGGTCACCGCGCACGGTCTCGGCGATCCGGCCACCGGCGCCCGAGAAGGTCATGGTGCTGCGGCGGCCGTCGCCCAGGGTGGCCATCCCGCCCGCCGCGAAGACCTCGCCGCGCACGTCGTAGCCGTACGCGGCCTCGAAGCAGGCCTCCGCCGTGCCGACCGCGCCGTTGTCGAAACGCACCGTCACCACGGCCGTGTCGAGCAGCCCGCGGTCCCGCCAGTCCGGCTCGACCAGGGCGTCGGCGACCGCGTACACCTCGACCGCGGCCGCGCCCGGGTTGAGGAACCGCAGCGTGTCGAAGTCGTGGATCAGCGTCTCGAGGAAGATCGTGTCCGGCGCGACCCGAGCCGGGTCGAAGCCGCCCGGGTCGCGGGTGAGCGAGCGCAGCAGCCGTGGCGCGCCGAGCACTCCGGTGTCGAGCAGCGACCGGGCCGCCCGCCAGTCCGGGGCGAAGCGCCGGTTGAATCCCACCTGGAGCACCACGCCGGCGGCGTGGGTGGCGTCGATCGCCCGGTCGGCGTCGGCCAGGCTCAGTGCCATCGGCTTCTCGCAGAAGACGCCCTTGCCCGCCTCGGCGGCGGCGACCACCAGGCCGGCGTGGAACCGGGCCGGCGCGGCGATCACCACCGCGTCCACCTCCGGGTCGGCCCACACCTGCGCCACGTCGGTGTAGACGCGGTCGGCGCCGAGCGACGGCGCGCCCGGCGCCGGATCGGCGACCGCGACCAGGCGGGCGTCGGGCAGCCGAAGGCGCACCGTTTCGCCGTGATAGGAGCCCATCCGGCCGGATCCGATCAACGCGACGCCGATTTCCCTGGAACGTTCCATAGCAGCGAGCGTGCGTCATCGGAACCGGCGGCGTCAAGGCCCGTAGCTGGAACGTTCCAGGTGGGGCGATTAGGGTGGGCGGGTGCAGAGCGGAGATCGCCGGGCGACGCTGACCGACGTGGCGGCGCGGGCCGGCGTGTCCAAGTCGCTGGTCTCGGTCGTCATGCGCGACGAGCCGGGGGCGAGCGCCGAGACCCGCCGGCGGGTGCTCGATGCGGCGGACCAGCTCGGCTATCACCCGGACAGCCGGGCGCGGCTGTTGCGCAGCGGCCGCAGCCGGCTGCTCGGTGTGGTGTTCGGCATCCAGCACGACTTCCACGCCGATCTGGTCACCGACCTCTACACCGCGGCCCGCGAGACCGGCTATGAACTCGCGCTGAGCGCCGTCACGCCGGACCGCGAGGAGAAGGAGGCGATCGCCGGCCTGCTGCAGGACCGGTGCGAGGCGCTGATCCTGCTCGGGCCCCGGTCGCCGGCGGCGCGACTGGCTCAGCTCGCGGACCGGCTGCCGGTGATCGTGCTCGCCCGCGGTGTGCGCAGCCCGGCGGTCGACGTGATCCGCACCGCCGATGCCGACGGCCTGCGGCAGGGCGTCGACCACCTGGTCGGGCTCGGCCACCGCCGGATCGCGCACATCGACGGTGGCCGGGCGCCCGGCGCGGCCGACCGGCGCCGCGGTTACCGCGACGCCATGCGCCGGCACGGCCTCGACCGCGAGGCACGCGTGCTGCCCGGCGGCCTCGGCGAGGAGGACGGCGCCGCTGCCGCCACCGAGCTGGCGGCGGACCCGCCGACCGCGGTCGCCGTCTTCAACGACCGATGTGCCACCGGCGTGCTCGACGTCTTCGCGCGGCGAGGGCTGAGGGTGCCTCAGGACGTGAGCGTGGTCGGTTACGACGACAGCCGGCTGGCCCGGCTCGCCCACGTCGACCTGACCACGATCGCTCAGGACAGCGCGGCGATGACCCGGCTCGCCGTGGGCCGCGCGATCGATCGCGTCGAGCGGACCCCGGTGCCGCATCGCGAGATCATGGTGCCGCCACGCCTTGTCGTCCGCGGCACCACCGCGCCGCCGACCTGATCACCCGGGGTTGTCAAGGGCTGGGCGACGAACTGTGTCCGGAAAGGCCGTCGAAGACGCGTCAGCCATAACTCTCCGTCATGGACTCCGTGCTCTGCATCACGCTTTAGGCGTTCCTTGCGGTGAGCGCTACGGTGCTTCGCATGGCCACGGTGTTGCTCGTCGAGGACGATCACGTCGTGCGCGGTGCGATGCTCCGGTCGCTGGCCGATCGGGGGCATGCCGTGCACGCGGTGGGCACCGCTCTGGACGCTCTGCGCCGGGTTGCCGCGGAGACCCCGGACCTGGTGGTGCTCGATCTCGGGCTGCCGGATCTGGACGGGTCCGACGCACTGCGCATGCTGCGCGGCATCACGGACGTGCCGATCATCATCGCCACCGCGCGCGACGACGAGCAGACCGTCGTGCGGCTGCTGCGGTCGGGCGCGGACGACTACATGGTCAAGCCGTTCACCGGGGCGCACCTGGACGCCCGGATCACCACCGTGCTGCGCCGGGTCGGACGGGCCAGCCGGTCCGCCCAACCGGCCGTGCACGAGGTCGGCGAGCTCCGGGTCGACGTCGGCGAGCGCAGCGCGACGCTGGGCGACACCCCGCTCGCGCTGACCCGCAAGGAGTTCGACCTGCTGGCCTATCTGGCCGCGCGCCCGGGCCGGGTGGTGTCCCGGCGGGAGCTGTTGGAGGAGGTATGGCGACAGCCATCGGTCGGCGAGGACCAGACGATCGACGTTCACCTGTACTGGCTGCGTCGGAAACTGGGCGAATCCGCGGCGAAACCGCGCTACCTGCGCACCGTGCGGGGAGTCGGATTCCGGTTGGTGGCGCCGGACTGAGAGCCCGGCTGGCGGCCGTCAGTGCCGCCACCACGGGCATCGCCGCCCTCGCCTTCCTCGTCCCGCTCGGCTGGGAGCTGCGCTCCGATCACCGCGACGAGGCCCTGGCCGCGGCCGAACGGCAGAGTTCCATGGTGGCCGGTGCGCTGACCGCGGCGGCCGGCCGGGACGGCGTCAACGCGGCCATCGCGGCGGCCGGCGGTCAGCTGACCGTGCACGCGCCGAACACCACGGCCGGCACCAAGGCGACCGCGGCGGAGGTGACCGAGGCGGCCCGGGGCACGGCAGTGCTCACCGTCGATGCGGACGGCGGCCTGGTGCATCTGCGGCCGGTCACGGTCGGTGACCGTACGTCGGTGATCGAGGTTTTCGTCCCCGAGGATCAGCTGTCCGCCGGCACCGCCCGCGACCTGTGGCTGCTGTTCGCCGTGGCCTTGGCGCTGGTCGGCGGCTCGGTGATCGTGGTGGACCGGCTGGCCCGCGGCGCGGTCTCGTCGGCCCGCGGGCTGGTGCAGGCGGCGCTCGCGGTCGGCGGCGGTGACCTGGGCGTGCGCATCCAGCCGTCGGGCCCGCGGGAGCTGGCCGAGGCGGGCTACGCGTTCAACCGGATGGCCGACCGGCTGATCACCTCGCGCACGAGCGAACGCGAGATGATGGCGGACCTGTCGCACCGGCTGCGCACCCCGCTGACCGTGCTGCGGCTGGACGTCGAGGCGCTGGACCCGGACGACACCCACATCGGCGAGTTCTCCGCGGCCGAGCTGGACCGGCGGCGCGGCATCCGGCGCATCCGACAGGCCGTGATCACTTTGGAGGAAGAGGTCGACCAGCTGATCAACACCACCCGCAAGGCGGTCGCCGCGCAGGTGGCCGCCGCCCCCGAGGTGGGCGTGTGCGACGCCGCCGAGGTGGTCCGCGAGCGGATGGTGTTCTGGGCCGCACTGGCCGGCGACCAGAACCGGCAGCACCGCGTGGTCGGCGCGCACCTGCGGATCCCGGTGCAGGTGGCGAAGGCCGAGCTGGCCGCGGCGCTGGACGCGATCCTGGGCAACGTCTTCCGCTACACGCCGCAGGGCTGCGCGTTCGAGGTGGGCATCTCGCGGCGCGACGGCTGGGTGGCGGTGCGGGTGGACGACGCCGGCGGGGGCATCCCCGACCCGGAGCGGGCCATGAAACGCGGCGAGAGCAACCAGGGATCGACCGGCCTGGGCCTGGACATCGCCCGGCGCGCCGCGCAGTCCACCGGCGGCTCGGTGAGCCTGGACCGGGCGGCGATGGGCGGGGCCAGCGTGGTGATGCTCTTCGCCGACGCGGACGCACCCCCGAAACAGGCGAGCCGTTTCGGTCTGGTAGGAAGACTGGCCCGGGAACGTGATCCGATCCGGCGGCGCCGGCCGCACTGATGAGCCGGGAAACGCGAGCAAAACAGCACGGCGCAGGTGAATTACTCCGGACGGTACATGACTTGCTTAGATCTGTATTAAAGGCGTTCCCCTGGCGCTTCCGGGCTGGCACGCTCCACACCGATCCCATCCGGCTTCCCGGTCCGAAGCCCGCAGTTCGTCCCCGCTATCCGGGCCGGCGAAGCTCCCGCGCGGTGGGAGGCGGTAACCCCATAACCCCCTCCCACCGCGCACCCGCCCACCGAGGAGATGTGTTGTCCGCGCACCGACGGTCTGCGCTTCGCAAGGCCGCGGGAGTTCGACGCTTGGTGCGCAAACGCCGTGGCGTCCTACGGCTACTCCCGGTAGCGCTGGGGGTGACCATCCTCGGTCTGGGCTCGGTGGCCGGGCCCAGCATCGTGACCGGCGTGTGGAACGGCGCCGGCGATTCCGGCGAGCAGCAGATCGAGCTGGCCGGGCTGCCCGCGGACAGTCCGGCGGAGGGCCTGGTCTATGACGGGCTGACCCCGGCCGGCGCGGACTCGCTGTGCGCGGGCGCCTACGAGATCGACGAGCTGACCTGTACGCACGGACCGGACGCCGCGCCGGCCGGCCTGCGGGTGACCCGCCCGGTGGCGTCGGTGACCGCCAAGTCGCCCGAGCCGGCCCAGCCGCAGCGCGAGTCCGACCGCGTCCCGCCGGACGCCGAGATCGTCCGCGACCAGGGCGGCAGCCTGCTCACCGCGGGCAAGCCGGCGCTGGTGCCGGACGCCGCACCGGGCGACGCCGACTTCGTGATGGGCAACCACGACGTGGCCTGTGAGGGCGACGGCCGCACCGGCAAGCGCGTCCAGGTGGTCTATCTGCACGAGTTCGGCACCCCTAGCCGGTTCACCGACTTCGACGGTTCGATCCGGGTCTGGTCGGCCGGCGTGGACGCGATCTTCGACGCCTCGGCGGCGGAGACCGGCGGCTCGCGGCACATCCGGTTCGTGACCACGCCGTCCTGCCGGGTGGACGTCGCCGAGGTGCAGCTGCCGCGCGGCGGGCTGGCCTCGTTCAAGGGCTCGGTCGAGGCGCTGCAGACGCTCGGCTACAACCGCACCGACCGCAAATATCTGCTCTTCGCCGACACAGGAGTCTACTGCGGGATCAGCACCTACGTGGCGGACAAGCGGGCCGGCGCGGGCAACCGCAACAACGGCGGCCCGGCCTATGCCCGGGTGGACTCCGGCTGCTGGAGCTCGGTGGCGGCCGCACACCAGCTGACCCACTCGTTGGGCGCGATGCTGCGCGACTCGCCCAACGCGACCGGCGCGGGCGGCTGCACCGACGACTTCGACCTGCTGTGCGGCCCGGACCGCAGCGGCAAGGCGATCCGCTCGGTGTGCCCGAAGAAGCACGAGAACCGGCTGGACTGCGGGCACGACGACTACTTCAGCACCAACCCGGCCAAGGGCAGCTATCTCGACAAGAACTGGAACGTCGCGGAGAGCGAGTTCCTGCTGCGCGGGGACGGCGGCGACGACATCCCGGACGTGCCCGGCGCGGTGGTGCCGGACGTGCCGGCCGCGCTGCCCGAGCCGTCCGAGCCGGGCCCGTCCGAGCCGGCCCCGGATTCGTCCGCGGTGACCGGTGGCGACGCCTCTGACGGTGGCGGCGACGCGCCCGGCCCGGACCCGTCCGCCGCCGGCAACAATCCGGCCGCCGACCCGATCGCGCCGCCCGAGCAGCCGCAGCCCGACGCGGGCAAACCGCCGGTGGAACGGGCCGCCGCGCCGGTGCAGGCCTTCCTCGAGGTACGCGAACCAGCCAGCAACTCGGTGCGCCTGCTGTGGGGCGAGGTGGCGCCGGGCGCCCGCTATCAGGTGGCGGTGGACGGCGTGCCGATCGCCACCACCACCGCCACCCGGGCCCGGCTGATCGGGCTCCGGCCGGCCACCTCCTATCAGGTGACGATCAGCAGCCCGGGCCACGAATACCTGGCCAAGTCGCCGGCCCAGACCGCGCCCGCCGCCCGGCCGTCGCAGAACTCCTGGTTCGTGCTGCAGAACGCGCTGACCGGCGGCGCCGCCGACCTCTATGCGGCGCGCACGGCGAACGGCACGGCGATCACGCTGAGCGGCTCGGACGGCGACTCCCAGCAACAGTGGATGCTCGTGCCGGCCGGCAAGGACGCGTTTTCGCTGCGGTCGCGGGCCACCGGCAAGTGCGCCGGGCCGCTGGGCGGAAACCCGGTGGCCGGCACCCCGCTGGTGCAGGTCGACTGCGCGGACGACAGCGGGTCGCGCTGGGAGCTCCAGCTGTCCCCGTACGGCTTCACCTTGCGCACCGCCGTCGGCGACCTGGTCGCCGGCGTGGGCGAGCAGCGATTCGGCGCACAGCGCCTGCTCGTCCTGCAGAACCCGGGAGCGGACTCGCGGCACCAGAGCTGGACCGCCGTCCCGGGATGATCCCGGCGGCCGGCCGGGGGAAGGGAATCACCGCCATGAGAACCGACCTGGAGACACGACCCATCGTCGACGAGGACGAGCCGCGGCCCCGGTTCCGCCGGCGCCGCCTGATCCGCTGGGCGGTGGTGCTGACCGTCGGCATCCTCGCCGTGCTGGCGGCCTGGCAGGAGCCGCTCTACGCGCTCCGCCACTGATCGATCTCGTCCCGCAGCGCCGCCTTGCCCGCGGCCGGCAGGAAGGACGCGTCGACCGCGGCGCGGGCGAGGTCGGCGACCCCGGCCTCGTCCAGGTCCAGCAGGCGGGCGGCCACCGCGTACTCCTGCTCGATCGTGGTGCCGAACATCGGCGGGTCGTCCGAGTTGATGGTGACCGGCACGCCCGCCGCGACGAGAGCGGGCAGCGGGTGCTCATCGAGGCTCGGCACCGCCCGGGTGCGCACGTTCGAGGTCGGGCACACCTCGAGCGGGATCTGATTCTCGGCCAGATGGGCCAGCAATCGCGGGTCCTGTGCGGCCGCGATGCCATGCCCGATTCGTTCAGCGCCGAGGTCGTGCAGGGCGGCCCAGATGGTCTCCGGTCCGGTGGTCTCACCGGCATGCGGAACGCTGTGCAGCCCGGCCGCCCGGGCCTTGTCGAAATAGGGTTTGAACTGCGGCCGGGGCACTCCGATCTCCGGTCCCCCGAGGCCGAAACTGATCAGTCCGTCGGGTCGCTCGTCCAGGGCGATCCGGAGCGTCTCCTCGGCGGCCGGCAGGCCCGCCTCGCCCGGGATGTCGAAGCACCAGCGCAGCTGCACGCCGAAGTCGGCGGCGGCGCTCGCCCGCGCGTCCTCGATCGCCGTGCAGAACGCGGGCGCCGGGATGCCGCGCCGCACGTGTGAGTACGGAGTCACGGTGAGCTCGGCGTAACGCACATTGCTGCGGCCCAGCTCCCGGGCGATCTCATAGGTCAGCATCCGGACGTCCTCGTCGTCGCGGATCAGGTCGACCACGCTCAGATAGATCTCGACGAAGTGGGCGAAGTCGCGGAACGCGAAGTAGTCGGCCAGCGCCGCCGGGTCGGCCGGCACCGGGCTGGATCCCTCGTGCCGCGCCGCCAGCTCGGCCACGATCCGCGGCGACGCCGAGCCCACGTGGTGCACGTGCAGCTCGGCTTTGGGCAGGCCGGCGATGAACGAGGTCAGATCCGACATCGAAAGCTCCTAAGCGATCTGGGCCACCACGAAGATGCGGCGGAACGGGAAGGCCACCCGGCCGTCGCGCACCGGGTATGCCGCCTCCAGCCGGGCCGTCAGCGCATCCCGGAAATCCTGCCACGCCGCCTCGTCCAGGCTCGCCTTGACCGGCCGCAGCGCGGTCCCCTCCATCCAGCGCAGCACCGGGTGCCCGGAGCCGTCCGCGGCGAGCAGGTGCAGATAGGTCGTCTCCCAGGCGTTGACCCGGGCGCCGGCGAGCAGATCCGCATAGTCCGCCGGGTCGTCCACCGGCGCCTCGCGCAGCACCTCGGCGGCCGGGGTGCCCGACGCCACCGCACGCAGCGCCCGATGCGACGGCGCGTCGAAGTTGCCCGGCACCTGCATGGCGATCCAGGCGCCGGCCGGCAGCTCGGCCGCCCAGCGGCGCAGCAGATCCTGATGGCCGGGCACCCACTGCAGCACCGCGTTGGTCACCACCACGTCGACGTCCGGCCCGGGCGTCCAGTCCCGCACGTCGCCGACGCCGAACCGCAGCCGATCGCCGGCCGGCGCCTTGGCGATCATCTCGGGCGACGAGTCGATGCCGCTCACCGCGGCGGCCGGCCAGCGGTCGGCCAGCGTGGCGGTCAGCTCGCCCGGCCCGCAGCCCAGGTCGACGACCGCCCGCGGCTTCTCGGCGCCGATCTGGGCGACCAGGTCGAAGAACGGCCGGGCCCGCTCGGAGCCGTAACGGTGGTAGACGGCGGGATCCCACATGACAACCTCCGGACCTTCCAAACCGTACGTACGTCTTGCAAGACTTTAGCAGAGCGACCGATAGGCTCGGGTCGTGGAAAATCGCAGCTTTCGCAGGATGGGACGGGACGCTTCGGTGATCGGGCTCGGCGCCTGGCAGCTGGGCGCCGACTGGGGTGACGTCAGCGAGGAGGACGCGCACGCCACGCTGGCCGCGGCGGTCGACGCGGGCGTCACCTTCATCGACACCGCCGATGTTTACGGCGACGGCCGCAGCGAGCAGATCATCGGCTCGTTCATCAAGGACCGGCCCGGGCTCACCGTGGCCACCAAGATGGGCCGCCGGGTGCCGCAGGAGGCGGCCAACTATTCGCTCGACAACTTCCGGGCGTGGACCGACCGGTCCCGCGCCAACCTCGGCGTCGAGACGCTCGACCTGGTGCAGCTGCACTGCCCGCCGACGCCGGTGTTCTCGATGGACGCCACCTATGACGCGCTCGACACGCTGGTGCAGGAGAAGCGGATCGCGGCGTACGGGGTCAGCGTGGAGAAGGTGGACGAGGCGCTGGCCGCGATCGCCCGGCCGGGCACCGCGAGCGTGCAGATCATTCTGAACGCGTTGCGCCTCAAGCCGCTCGAGCAGGTGCTGCCCGCGGCGCGGGAGGCGGGCGTCGGCATCATCGCCCGGGTCCCGCTGGCCAGTGGCCTGCTGTCCGGCCGATACGACGAGAACACCACGTTCGGCGCCGACGACCACCGCAACTACAACCGGCACGGCGAGGCGTTCGACGTCGGCGAGACGTTCTCCGGCGTGGACTACGAGACCGGGCTGGCGGCGGTGCGGCGGCTGCGTCCGCTCGTCCCCGAGGGCGCGACGATGGCGCAGTTCGCGCTGCGCTGGGTGGTCGACCAGCCCGGTGTCACGGTGGTGATCCCGGGCGCCCGCAACCCGGAGCAGGCTCGCGGCAACGCGGCCGTCGGCGACCTGGCGGCGCTGAGCCCCGAGGCGCTGCAGGCGGTCCGCGCGACCTACGACGAGCTGGTCCGGCCGCAGGTGCACGACAAATGGTGACCGAGCCGAAGCTCACCGGGTGGACGCCGATGACGGTCGGCGTGCTGTTCATCGTCCTGGGTGGCCTGTGGACGCTGCAGGGGCTGGACATCGTCGGCGGCAGCGTGATGAGCGGCGTCAGCCTGTGGGCGATCGTCGGCCCGGTGGTCGCGGTGGCCGGCCTGGTGCTGATCGTGATCGGCGTGCGGCGGCGCAACAAGCACCGCCGAGCAGTCAACGCGGCCGACCCGGGCAACCCGCCCGCCTGATCCGACAGCACCGACACGAAAGCACTGACCCGAAAAGCCCCGCATCCTCAACGGGATGCGGGGCTTCTGTCGGGGCCGACCTCCGCCAGGCGGCCGGCAGCCGGCGTTTCCGCCGGCGTGTGGCCTCAGAGCGGGCGAACCTGCTCCGCCTGCGGGCCCTTCTGGCCCTGGGCGATCTCGAACTCGACCCGCTGGTTCTCTTCCAGAGTCCGGTAACCCGAAGTCTGGATGGCCGAGAAGTGGACGAACACGTCAGCACCCCCGCCGTCGACGGTGATGAAGCCGAAGCCCTTGTCTGCGTTGAACCACTTCACGGTTCCTTGCGCCATGCTGAACTCTCCTTCTGAAAATGCCGGCCCCGTTGCTTGCTCATAGGAGCCGATGACCGTTTTCGAGCAGCGGCGCCGTTGAGGCGGCCTTTCCAGAGGACGTCCCATCCACCCGACCGCCGGGGCGCCAAGGGGGCGCCACGGCGGCGTGCGGAACAGCACACCACGTACGCAAAAACTGGGCACACTGTACCCGAAATTCGGGCGTCAAAGCTGCCCCTCCGGGCATTCGAATAAACCGGAGCAGATAGGGAAAAGGTCCCCCACATCACCGGAGTGCGTGTGGAGGACCAAGACCGCAGTCGATTTGTTACCGACTAGTTAATCCGGCCAGTTGCCGGTCACCTTGCGCACGCCGACCGCACCGCCGCGGTCGACCGCCGCCTTCACCAGCGCGAAGATCGCGCCCTGCACCGCGGCCGCGGCCAGGATCTCGCCCCAGCCCCGGTCCTCGTCGGTGGCGTTGGGCGCATCGTCGTCGCCGGAGGCCAGTTTCCAGACCTCCTTGAACACGAACCCGGCGATCGCACCGGCGCCGATGCCGAGCAGCAGCCCGACCGGCTTGTACGCGACCTTCTGCAGCTTCGAGCTCATCGGCGCCGCCCCCGGACGATCAGGATCACGCCGATCAGCGCGGCCACCCCGGCCAGCACCGCGGCCGCCGGAATCGGGTTGCGACGCACCTGCACGCCCGCGCCCTGGGCACGCTCGACCGCACCGGACTCGCGCACCTTCTCGGAAGCCACCGCGGCGGTCTCCCGAGCCTTGCCACCGGCCTGCCCGGCCGCGGCGCGCACCTTGCCCGAAGCCACCGCGGCGGCCTCGGACACCTTGTGCCCGGCCTCCGCCGCCTGCGCCTTCACCTTCTGCTTCGTCTGCTCGACCTGCTCCTTGGCCCGGGCCTTGACGTCGGCCTTGTTGGCCAGCGCCTGCACCGTCTCACCCAGATCGGCACGGGTCTGCGCGATCTCCGCGCGCAACGCCGCCACGTCCGGCTTCCCCGCGTCCGACCCGTTCTTCTCACTCATGCCCGGCTCCTGTCCTTCACCGCGTGCTTAACCTCGTCGACGTCAGCCTTGACACTCTGGATAGCAGCTTTGGGCTCGGGCGGAACAGCCTGAGTCACCTGCTTCTTGCCCAGCAGCGCCAGGATCCCGGCCACCACGAAGAGCAGCACGGTGACGATCAGGGCGGCGAGCCACAGATCGAGAAACAGGTTGAACACGATGATCAGGGTCGCGATGAGCGCACCGACGCCATAGAGCGCGAGCACTCCCCCGCCGCCGAACAGGCCGATCCCGATGCCGGCATGCCTGCCTTTCTCGGCGAGCTCGGCCTTGGCCAGTGCCAGTTCGTCGCGGACCAGTGTGGTGATCTGCTCGCTCGCTCGCTGCACGAGCTCGGATGTGGACTGGTCGGCTGCGGGCCGACCCGCGCCGCCGTTCAGGACATCGGCCATCGTGTCCTCCTTTCCCTGTTCTGCCTGTATGCCCCCACCTGCGAGCATCCAATCATTGACGCGACTGGTCGTCCGGACCGACGAACGCCGCGCCCCGCGAATCGCCGTCCGACCCGCCGGAGAACACCTGCCCGTCGCGCCCGTTCTCCGGGTGCTCCTGGGGCCCGTCGGTGGCCGGCGCGGGCGGGTTGACGTCCGCCCGCACCCGCGGCAACGAGCCCTGCCGGTGCTCCCACACCCATCCCACCAGCCGCTCGCGCACCAGGCACCGTAAATCCCACAATGCGCCCGCGTCGGCCGCGCTCACCAGGGCGCGCAGCCGGATCATCCCGCCGATCGCCTCGGTCACCTGCAACACGCAGACCCGGCCGTCCCACAGTTCCGAGGCGCCGCACACCCGGCGCAGCTCGGCGCGCAGGTCCTCGATCGGCGCCGACCAGTCCACGTCGACCTCGGCCGTGCCGAGCACCGCCGAACCGGTGCGCGTCCAGTTCTGGAACGGCTTGGTGGTGAAGTAGGAGGTGGGCAGGATCAGCCGGCGGTCGTCCCAGATCGCCACCGAGACGTAGGTGAGCGTCATCTCCTCGATCCGGCCCCACTCGTTCTCGACCACCACCACGTCGTCCACCCGCACCGCGTCGCTGAACGCGAGTTGCAGGCCGGCGAAGAGGTTTCCGAGGGTGCTCTGGGCGGCCAGGGCGGCCACCACGCTGATCAGGCCGGCCGAGGCGAGGAGGCTGGCGCCGAGGGCGCGTACCCCGGGGAAGGTCATCAGCATCACGCCCAGGGTGACCACGACGACGGCCGCGACCGTCACCCGGCGCAACATGACCACCTGGGTCTTGAGCCGCCGGGCCTTCAGGTTGTCCGGCACGTCGGTGCGATATCTGGTGAGCGCGAGGTCCTCGATCACCAGCATCAGCGCGGCGACCAGCCACGCGGCCGCGGCGATGATGCCGAGGACCAGGAAGTGCAGCACGCCGTCGCGGCCGGCGAACTCGTCGACGCCGGAGCGCAGCGCCTGCTGGATGGCATAGACCACGACGAGGGCCCGGAACGGCTGGTGGGCCGTCCGGGCCAGGTCCGCCCAGAGGGGCGACCGCTTGCCGATGCGCACGACGAGGAGATGGATGGCTTCGACCAGGACCAGCGCAGCACCCGCCCCCACAACAACAGCGAGCAGAGCCGTCATGACGCCGTTCATGGCGGCATCAGATCACACTCAGGTTCACACCTGAGAGTCAGACTTTGCGATAGCGAGCTTGGAAGAAGCAGTAGACGCCGAAGCAGGCGATGCCGAGGGCGATCAGGCCCAGCAGCCACGGGCCCCAGCTGTTGCCGGTCAGCGACTTGAGGGCCGAGTCCAGCCCGCCCGCCTTCTCGGCGTCGTAGGTGACCGCGGCGGACACGATCAGCGCGCCGGCGATGCCGTACGCCAGGCCCTTGCTGGTGTAGCCCGCCATGCCGAGCCGGCGCACGGTCCGGTGCACCGAGGGGTTCATCTGGCCGGTGTTCAGGTGCTTCTCGAACTTCTTCTTGAGCCCGTAGACGACCAGGCCGACACCGACGCCGACGACCACGAGGCCGACCAGGCCGACCAGCCAGCGGCCGCCGGTGGACTGCATCACGGACGACGCCGAGGACTGCTGGCTGTCCGACTGCGACGCGTTGGCGCCGCTGATCACCTGGTAGCCCAGGTACGCGAAGTAGAGGTAGAGGATGGCGCGGCAGCCGGAGATGAAGCGCTCGGCCATCGCGGCCCGGTCCTGCGGGCCGCTCTCCCCGATCGCTGCCTCGAAAGCCTGCCAGATGGCCATCGCGACCATGCCGATGATGATCAGGATGACCAGGAACTCGCCGGCCGGCTGCTTGGCGACGGTCTGCAGGGCGCCGGACTGGTCCGTATCACCGGACGAGTTGCCGAACGCGACCTGCAGCGCCAGCCATGCGAACAACAGGTGGATGACGCCGTAGGCGATGAAGCCGCCACGCGCCAGCAGCTCGAGCGGCTTGCTGTTGGCCGCGCGCGACGCGGATCCTCGGACTTGCTGGGTGGCAGACATGCTGCTCAGAATTACCGGCGGCGACTTTTCTCAAACTCCGGCGGCAATTCGGGCACCCGTGCTATTGGCGCGCCACCTGGAACGACACGTTGTCGGCGGTGATGCTGTCGAGGGACACCTGCAGCCCGCCGACCTGCACCGCCTGCTGGCCCTTGGTGAGCTGGATCTGCTCGCCTGCCACCTCCAGCGTCACCGTGTTGGCGTCGGCGCTGACGAATTTGGCCTCCACGCCGAGAACGCTGGCGCTGGCGTTGGTCTCGCGGGCGATGGTCACGCTGCAGGAGTCGAGGCCGCAGTCGACGTTGTCGCTGCTGCAGCCGGCGACGAGCGCCAGGCCGAGCACGGCGGTGGAGATCAGGGCGGCAAGGCGCGAGGCCGTGGTCTTCAACACCCATCCCACGGTACGGGGCATCCGCCAGCTTACGATCGCGACATGGATGTGAGCTTGCGCGACAACCCGGACGAGCGCCGCTTCGACCTGCTGGTGGACGGTGCCCCGGCCGGCCTCGCGGCGTACCGGGTGCGCGACGGCCGCACGGTGATCACGCACAGCGAGATCGACCCGTCCTTCCGGGGCAAGGGCCTCGGCGGTCGGCTGGCCCGCCTGACCCTCGACCACCTGAGGGCGCAGAACGCCCGCGTGGTGGTGGTGTGCCCGTTCTTCGTGAAGTACGTGCAGGATCACCACGACTGGGACGACATCCTGGAAGACAGCTAAGCCGCGAGCCTTTGCGGCGCCGGGATGCTCGTGCCGGCGATCACCTCGGCGGCCGCCTGGCCGCAGGCGCGGGTGGCGCCATAGGTGGCCACGTGCACGGCGCCCGTGACCAGTTCGGGCAGGCCCATCTCGACCACCACCGCGTCCGGGCGGGCGGCCAGGGCGCCGGCCACCGCGGCCGCCATCCAGGGGTGCCGATGCAGGTCGCGGACCACCAGCACGAGCGGCGCGCCGTCGGCGCCGGCCAGCACCCGGGCGGCCGGGTTGGCCAGGCCGGTCAGGTCGTCCTCGGTGAAGCGGATCGCGGTGGTGCCGGGCAGCAGATCGTCCAGCGGCTCGACCAGGCCCCACGGGGTCTCCGCGCCGATCGCGATGTTACGCGGCGGGGCGAACTCGACCAGGTGGGCCGGGCCGGTCAGCGGCAGCAGGTCGGCGGCGCCGGAGGCGATCGTCAGGCGGACCGCGCGGCGGGCCGCGGCGAGCCCGATCACCGAGCCGCCGACCGTGCGCTCACCCTTGCGGGCGCCGGTCTCGCGTTGCACCCGGACGGTCCAGGCGGCCAGCCGCCGCACCCGGGCGGCGGCGTCGCGCAACCGCTCCTCGGGCAACTCGCCACTGTGCACCGCGGCCACGATGGCGTCGCGCAGGAGCAGGGCGGTGTGCTCGTCGGCGTGGTCGCCGCCGACGCAGATCGCGTCCGCCCCGGCCGCGAGCGCCCGCACGGTGGCGCCGGCCAGGCCGTAACGGCGGCTGACGCCCTGCATCTCGATGCCGTCGGTGACGATCAGGCCGTCGAAGCCCAGTTCCTCGCGCAGCAGCCCGGTCAGCACGTTTCGGCTGAGGGTGGCGGGCAGCTCGGCGTCGTACGCCGGGATCAGCAGGTGGCCGGTCATCACGGACTGGGCGCCGGCCGCCACCGCCGCCCGGAACGGCACCAGTTCGCAGGCCTCGAGCTGCTCGCGGCCGCGGTCGATGAGCGGGACGGCGTGGTGCGAGTCGACCGCCGTGTCGCCGTGACCGGGAAAGTGCTTGGCGCAGGCCGCGACGCCCGCCGCCTGGAGACCGTGCACGAACGCGGCGCTGTGCCGGGCCACCAGGGCCGGGTCGGCGCCGAACGCGCGTACCCCGATGATCGGGTTGTCGGGGTTGCTGTTGACGTCGACGTCCGGGGCGTAATTCAGCGTGATGCCGGCGTCGGCGAGATCGCGGCCCAGGTCGTGCGCGACGGCCTCGGTGAGCGCCGGATCGTCGATCGCGCCCAGGGCCAGGTTGCCGGGGCGGCTGCTGCCCTGCCGGGACTCGAGCCGGGTGACGTCGCCGGCCTCCTCGTCGATCGCCACGATCACGTCGGGGCGCTCGGCGCGCAGCTGAGCGGTCAGCGCGGCCACCTGGGCCGGCGACTCGACGTTGCGGGCGAACAGCGCGACGCCGCCCAGACCCTCGGCCAGCCGGCGGCGGACCCAGTCGGGCGCCGTGATGCCGACGAAGCCGGGTTGCAGCACGCTTGCGGCAAGTTCCGGTATTCCGCCTGTGTGCGGCATGTGCCCCCCGTACTCCGATCGTGGTCGGACCCATGGAAACACCCGCTGCCCATTTAGTCAACAAACCTTTCTATTAAACGTGTTCAAAGTGAGCTCGGCTACTGTGAGGGCGTGACCACCCCCCTGGCCGCGACCACCGGCATCGATTGGTCCGAGGTGCACGCGGTCCGCCTGCTCGGCCTGGCCCTCGGCGCGCTGATCCTGTTGTGGGCGATCCGCAGGATGTTCGGCGGCCGGAAATAGCGGTTTGTCAGTGGCCGACGCCGGGCACAATGGCCGCTCGATGAAACTTCCCGTGTACGGACCACGCCTGCGCAAGGTCGCCCGGCAGCACTTCGGGTGGCCCTCGCTGCGCCCGGGCCAGTTCAAGCCGATGCGCGCCGTGCTGCGTCGCCGGGACGCCCTGGTGGTGCTGCCCACCGGCGCCGGCAAATCGGCGATCTACCAGATCCCGGCGGTGCTGCTGCCCGGCCCGACAGTGGTGATCTCACCGCTGCTCGCCCTGCAGCAGGACCAGATCGCGGCGCTGAACGAGAAGGACGACCCGAAGATCCGCGCGGTCCGGGTCAGCTCGGCGGAGACCCCGAAGGAACAGCGGGAAGCGATCGCGGAACTCCGCGCGGGCCGTGCCGAGTTCCTCTTCATCACCCCCGAGCAGCTCAGCAACCCGGAGCGGCTGGCCGAGGTGCGCGCCCTGAAGCCCGGCCTGGTCGCGATCGACGAGGCGCACTGCATCTCGATGTGGGGCAACGACTTCCGGCCGGACTACCTGGCGCTCGGCCACCTGATCAAGGAGCTCGGCCGGCCGCCGGTGCTGGCCCTGACCGCGACCGCCTCACCGCCGGTGCGCGACGACATCATCGCCCGGCTGCATCTGCGCAAGCCCGAGATCCACGTGTCCGGCCTGGACCGGCGCAACCTGTTCGTCGAGGTCGCATACTGCCCCGACGAGGACTACCGGTGGCGCAAGCTGACCGCGCTGCTGGACGAGGCGCCGGGGCCGGGCATCATCTATGTGGCCACCCGCCGGGCCGCCGAGGAACTCGCCGAGCGGCTGGCCCACGCCGGTTACGGCGCCGAGTTCTATCACGGCGGCATGCCGGCCGGCGCCCGCGAGCAACGGCACGAGGACTTCACCGCCGACAAGATCGACATCATGGTGGCCACGTCGGCCTTCGGGATGGGCATCGACAAGGCGAACATCCGCTGGGTCGCGCACGTCGCGCTGCCGGACTCGCCGGACAGCTACTTCCAGGAGATCGGCCGGGCCGGCCGGGACGGCGAACCGGGCCGCGTCCTGCTGCTCTGGCGCTCCGAGGACGAGGCGATCCAGCGGTTCTTCGCCGGCGGCGCGCCCGACCTGGTGGAGATCCGCGAGCTGGCGGCCGCGCTGCGCACCGGCCCGCAGACGAAGACCGCTCTGCAGAAGACGACCGGCATGAGCCCCCGCAAGCTCGGCGCGATGCTGGGCCTGCTGGAGCAGGTCGGCGCGGCCACCGCGGGCGCGAAGAACAGGTGGACGGTGCCGGTCTTCGCGCCGCTGCCGGCCGCCGCCGCGGAGGCCGCCGTCGCCGAACACGAGCGGCAGCAATCGGTGCAGCGCTCCCGCACGGACATGATGCGTGGCTTCGCGCAGACCAGGTCCTGCCGCACGCAGACCCTGCTGGCCTACTTCGGCGAGGAGCTGAAGAAGCCGTGCCGGCATTGCGACAACTGCGCCGAGGGCGTGGCCGAGACCCCGCCGCCGAAGTCGTCGGGCGGGCGGTTCCCGGTGCACAGCCAGGTGCGCCACGAGGAGTGGGGCACCGGCATGGTGATGGGCTACGACGAGGACAGGATGACGGTCCTGTTCGACTCGGTCGGCTACAAGACCCTGTCGGTCGGCGTCGTCATCGAGAACGGCCTGCTCTCCCCGGCATGACCGATCCCGGCGCCTCCGGGGTGAGGGTCAGGGCTTCCAGCCGTCGTCCTTGCGCCACTCGTTGGACGGGGACTGCGGCGGCTGCCTGATGTCGTGGTTCTCGTCGGCGAAGTGCGGGGCGTCCTCGATCGCCTTCTTCGAGACGTCCAGCTCGGCCTGGGCCTTCCTCGCGTTCGCGGCCATGCTCGCGTTCAGCGTCTTGAGCAGGCCGGTCACCGCGTCGGCCAGTCCCTTGAGCGGGTCCTCGACGGCCTTGCTGATGCTGTTGGCCGCGTCCAGATAGGCGTCCAGCTGCGCCGAGATCGTGATGATGTGCTCGAAGCCCAGGTTGGCGAAGGCCAGTTGCAGGCCGTCGATCGTCTTGGCTGCCTTCTCCCCTTCCTGGCCGAGCCACTGCAGGTTGTCGGCGATCGAGTTGTAGTAGTCGCCGAGGCTGTTGGCATAGATCGCATAGGCGCCCGCCGCGGGCGAGTTCCAGTACTGCTGGAGATCCTTCACCTGGGCGACCATGTTCGAGCGGAGATCGCGGTACGCGTTCGAGCCGAGCTTGAGCAGGTTGGCCCGGTTGGCGATGATGGCCGGCCAGGCGCTGGACGCCTCGTCGATCAGGTCGACACAGGAGTCGGCCGGCATCAGCCCCCACTGGCGCACGATCGACTCGGCGTTCGCCAGCACCCCGGACCACTCGTTGATGAACTCCACCAGCTTGTCGCGGCCCTCGGACCGCATCTCCTCGCGGATCTGCGCGCCCGGCGTCTTGGAGAGGTCCGTGCCGGCCGGCCACATCTCCTGCTGGAACACCTTGCCGTCGCGGAACAGCTGGTTGAGGCGGTGGCCCTCGCCGGAGTCCTCCGGGATCGACACCGTGTAGCCGCGGCCGGTGTAACCGGTCGCGATGTCCAGCGCGCCGCCCGGACTCGCGGACGCGCCGGAGACCTTCTCCAGGCTGTTCACGAACGGCATCAGCGGGCTGTTCTCGATCGCCGCGAAGTCGGCGGCGACCTTGATGTCGGTGTTCGTGTAGTCGGCCGCCACCTGATAGAGCGTCTGCCCGACGTCGTCGAAGCGCTCGCCGGCCAGGCTCGCCTCCTTGGCCCGATCGGCGACCGCCTCGGTCCACTGTGACTTCCACTTGTCCGACCAGGTCAGCCGACCCCAGGCGCCGTCCGGCACCGCGCCGACGTGGGTGACGTAGAACTTGATCGCGTCGCAGGCCATCGCGTCGCTGTATCGGCCGGACGCCTGCCGCACCAGCGCGGCGGCCTCGACGCTGAGCGTGGTCACCAGGCACCGCCCCAGCGCTGGAACAGCCGCTCCGACGTCTTCGCGTAGTCCGTCACCGCAGCCACCAGGGCGGCGCGGATCTCGGCGATCAGCTGGTCGCGGGTCAGCTCGCGGAAGGTGCCGGGCTCGATCGTCACGCTGATCTCGCCGCGCTGGTCACGGCGCACCTCGACGAACTCGCGGGGTGACCTCCCGCGGACCGGGCTGGCGTCGAGCTCCGCCCGGAACTGCTCGATCTGGCTGGGCATGGTCGGCATCTCCTCACAGCAGCCCGATGGCGGCGTTCGCCAGGGCGTTGGCCTTGTCCAGCGTCCGGGTGCGCAACTCGTCCGGGGTGGCGTCCTTGTCGGCCCAGTGCACGATCACGCTGACGGCGGTCTTCTCCGCATAGGCGCTCACCTGCATGGAGGCCTCCTGCTCGTTGCGCAGGGCGTAACACGACTGGCCACTGGGCAGCGCGGCGTCGGTGCCCGGGGTGCCCTCGCACTCGGTGGCCGCGCCGTCCTTGGCCCAGTCCGGCAGGGCGTCGCCCTCGGAGCTGTCGAAGTTCGGGCGCAGCAGATAGACATAGGCATAAGCCACCGCGGGCGGCTTCGTGCCGGCCGGCGGTGCGAAGGTGCACTCGACGCTGAGCGGGTCCGGTGAGGCCGGCCGCTCCGACGTGGCCGGTGCGGGCGCCGGCATGCCGAGGCCGGTGAGCGGTTCGACGAACGCGGCGCAGGCCGGGAGCGGCTGGTCGAAGGTCAGCTTCTCCGGCCCGTTGTCGCAGCCGGCGGCGACCGATGCCACCAGCAGCACGGCGGCGACGGCCGGAGCTCGGCGGATCACCGGTCCGCCTGGGCCCGAGCCTCCGCCACGGCCTCCTCGATGGCTCGCTTCTGCTCCTGCCGATAGGCCGCGAGGGTGACCCGGGCGGCCGCGGCGACCTGCCGGGCCAGCGCGGCCTCGTCGTGCGTGCGCAGGGCGTCGTCGCTCAGCTCGACCTCGACGCCGCCGCGACCGCCGAGGGTGATCGTCACCGACCGGTCCGGCGACCGGCCGACCGCCTTCATCGCGTCGTATGTGCTCGCAAGAGAGCTCACTGAACCCCCGCACCTTCGGCAAACATCCCGTCCACAGCCCCCGAGCATAGACATCGACGGACATCGCGGGTGCCCCGTGACCGCCGCGGGGGTCGACAGCAACAAGTACGCTGCCCGACTGGATCATGCGGACAGCGGAGGCGTGGGACTGTGATCGACGAGCGACCCGGCGGGCACACCCCGCAACATCGGCGCCGCGGCGAGGCCTTCCGGGCGGCCCTCAAGGTGTGCCTGGTGGCGGTCGTCGCACTGGTCTTCGCCGGCGGCATCTACGTGGTCAAGGGCCGCTTCGACATCCCCGACTTCGAGGGCGACGGCACGGGCGACGTGCGGGTCACGATCGCCGAGAAGTCGACGCTCACCGACATCGGCGAGACGCTCTCCGGCGCCGGTGTCGTGCGCAGCACCCGGGCGTTCGTCGCGGCGGCCGAGGACGAGCCCCGCGCGCAGAGCATCCAGGCCGGCACGTTCCGGCTGCGCAAGCAGATGTCCGGGACGGCGGCCGTGCTGCTCCTGCTGGACAAGAAGTCCCGCGTCGTCGACGGCGTCACGGTCGAGGAGGGCAAGACCACGTTCCAGGTGTACGAGATCCTGAGCAAGGCCACCGGCGTCTCCTACGACGACTTCACCGAGGCCGGCAAGGATCCGGTCGCCCGGGGCGTGCCGAAGTCCTGGTTCGCCGGCAAGAAGGGCGCCCCCTCGATCGAGGGCTTCCTCTTCCCGGACACCTACGAGTTCAAGGCCGGGATGACCGCCGAGAAGATGCTCGAGGAGATGGTCGAGCACTTCCTGGCCGTGACCAAGAAGATCGAGTTCAGCGATCGGGTGCGCGCGGAACGCGGGATCAAGCCCTACGAGGCGCTGACCGTCGCCTCGCTGGCCCAGGCCGAGGCCGGGAACAACGACGACCTCGGCAAGGTGGCGCGGGTCGCCTACAACCGCGTCTACGGCGACTTCCCGTGCAACTGCCTGGAGTTCGACGTCGGGATCAACTACTACTACCAGCTCACCGGGCGGCCGCCGAAGCCGTCGAAGGACATGACCCGCGCTGAGTTGCGGGACACCCGGAACCCGTACCGGTTGCACGGCAAGGCGGGTCTCACGCCGACGCCGATCAACAATCCCGGCGCCGCCGCGCTGAAAGCGGCGATGGACCCGCCGGACGGGCCGTGGCTGTTCTTCGTGGCGATCGACAAGGAGAAGCACTCGGCCTTCTCGACCACCGTCGAGCAACACGAGAGAGACAAGGCGCGCGCCCGCAAGAACGGTGTGCTTTAGGGTCTGCCGGGGTATTGAACCCGGAACCATCGTGCCCGTCGAGAGGACTCCGCTCGTGACCGACGAACCGCTGTACGCCCAGTGGGGCTTCACCGACTCCGAGTGGGGGCTGCTGGTCGGCCTGCCGCAGGCGGTGCTCACCGCGGCCAGCGCGGCCACCCCGGACGGCGCCCGCAAGACCCGGGCGGAGAACGAGGCCGGCCTGGAGAAGGTGTCCGAGGCCCGGGCGTCGGCCAGCCCCCTGGTGGCCGCGGCCGCCCAGGAGGCCCTGGCGGCGGCCGGCGACCCGGAGCTGGGCGAGGAGCCCCCGGTGATCCAGCCGGCCGACCCGATCGGCTACGCCGAGGACGTCCTCGACCGCGCCGCCGAGGCCGCCGCGCTGCTGGCCACCAAGGCGACTCCGGCGGACGCGGAAACCTACAAGCACTGGCTGGTCGAGATCACCGACACCGTGGTCGGCGCGGCCAGCAGCGGCGGCGTGCTCGGCCTCGGCGGCGAGACGGTCACCGACAGCGAGCGCAACTTCCGCGACCATCTGGCCAAGGCGCTGGCCGACTAGCCTGGGCTGATGGCGGTCAACGAGCATGTGCGGGGGCGGCCCTCGCCGGCGTTGCGGCCATATGTCGAGGGCTATTCCGGCTATCGCAGCAGCGGCAACCCGCCGGGCTTCCACCGCGGGTTGCCGTCACCCTTTCTGACCCTGATCGTCACGCTCGACGACCCGCTGGTGATCCGTGCGCATCCGGACGAGCGTCAGGCTCCGGGCCGCTACGACGCGCTGCTCGGCGGTCTGCACCTGCGCCCGGCGCTGATCGAGATGGGCGGCGATCAGTCCGGCATGCAGGTGTCCGTGCTGCCGCTGGGCTGCCGGGCGCTCTTCGGCCTGCCCGCCGGCGAGCTCGGCCACCTCGACGTGGACTGTGCCGCCCTGCTCGGGCAGCGGGTCACCGACCGGCTGCGCGCGGCGATCCTGGCCGAGAGCACCTGGCCGCGGCGGTTCGCCGCGCTCGACACCGCGCTGGCCGGCCTGCTCGACCACGACCGCCGGGTGCACCCCGACATCGGGTACGCGTTCCAGCGCGTGCTCGACTCCGGTGGCACGGCCACGGTCCGCGCGGTGGCCGCCGAGGTGGGCTGGAGCGAGCGGCACCTGACCAACCGCTTCCGCGCCGAGACCGGACTGGGAGTCAAGGAGGCGGCTCGCGTGGCGCGGTTCGACCGGGCCCGGCGGCGGCTGCGCCCCGGCGTGCGGCTGGCCGACCTGGCCGCCGCCACCGGCTACTACGACCAGGCGCATCTGGCCCGCGAGTTCACCGCGCTGGCCGGCGTCCCGGCGAGCCGCTGGCTGGCCGAGGAGTTCGATTTTGTCCAAGCGTCGGCCGCGATGCCGGACCACGATGAGTGACATGACTCAGCAACCGCCGCCGCAGGTGTGGCCGACATTGAGGGCGCAGGACGCCCGCGCCCTGATCCGATTCCTGGTCGACGTGGTCGGCTTCGAGGAGACCCTGGTCGTCCCGGACGGCGACCTGGTCAGCCACTGCCAGCTGAGCTGGCCGCCGGGCGGCGGCATCATGCTCGGCTCGGCGGGCGGACGCGGCAAGGACGACGCGTGGGCACTGCGGCCGGGCTCGTTCGGCTGTTACGTGGTCACCGACGAGCCGGACAAGCTCCACGAGCGGGTCAAGGCCGCGGGCGTGACGATCACGCAGGAGCCGCACGACACGGATTACGGCTCCCGGGAGTTCGCGATGCGCGACCCGGAGGGCAACCTGTGGTCCTTCGGCACCTATCGGGGCGAGCCGCGCGACGGCTGACTCCGGGGGCTGAGCAGGCCGCGCTCGAAGGCGGCCGCCACGGCCGCGGCGCGATCACGGACGCCCAGTTTGGCGTACACGTGAAGCAGGTGGGTTTTGACCGTCGCCTCGCTGATGAACAGCTTGGTGGCGGTCTCCCGGTTGGTGCCGCCCTGGGCGATCAGCGTGAGCACCTCGAGTTCGCGCTGGCTCAGCGGCTCCTGCGCGGGCGATCGCAGGCGGCCCATCAGCCGGCCGGCCACCGCCGGGGAGAGCACCGACTCGCCGCGGTGGGCCGCCGACACGGCTCGGAAGAGCTCCTCGCGCGGGGTGTCCTTGAGCAGGTAGCCGGTGGCGCCCGCCTTGATCGCGGGCAGCACGTCGCTGTCGGTGTCATAGGTGGTCAGCACCAGCACGTGGGCGGTCGAGCCCTCGGCCTTGAGCGCCTCGATGGTGGTGACGCCGTCCATGCCCGGCATCCGCAGGTCCATCAGCACCACGTCGGGACCCACCGACCGGGCCACGGCCAGCGCCTCGCGCCCGTCTCCGGCCTCGCCGACCACCTCGAAGCGGTCGTCCCCGGCGAACATGCCGCGCAACCCGTCCCGCACGACGGGGTGATCGTCGACGATCAGCAGCCGGATCGTGCCGGTCATGCCGCGGCTCCGCGCAGCGACATGGCCGGCACGCAGGCGGAGATCGCGGTGCCGCTGCCCGGTTCGGACTCGACCTCCAGCGTGCCGGCGATGCGCTGCAGCCGCTCACGCATCGCGGCCAGGCCGAAGCCGCCGGTCGCCGACGGGGTGCGCGGCGCCTCCGGATCGAAGCCGGCGCCGTCGTCGCGGACGTCCAGCGACACCAGATCCTCCATGTAGGACAGGGTGAGGGCGACCCGGGACGCGTCCGCGTGCCGGGCCACGTTCGCCAGTGCCTCCTGCGCGGTGCGCAGCAGGGTGGTCTCGATCTCCGGCAGCAGCCGCTGCGCGGTGCCGGTGGTGATCAGCTCGGCGCTGACCCCGCTGATCGTGGACCAGCCGTCCACCACCTCCGCCAGCGCTTCCGGCAGCGCCGCCTCGACCAGGGGTTGCGGGCTGAGCGCCTGCACCGACCGGCGCGCCTCGGTCAGGCTGTCCCGGGCGAGTTGCCGCGCCTGGCCCAGGTGGCGCTGCCAGTCGTCCGGCCGGGTGGCCGCCGCGTCCGCCGCCTCGAGCTGGGTGACGATGCCGGTCAGGCCCTGGGCCAGGATGTCGTGGATCTCGCCGGCCAGCCGCTGCCGCTCGTCCAGCGCGCCCGCCTCCCGGGCCTGGGTCAGCAGCTGCGCGTGCAGGCCGGCATTTTCGCGCATCGCCGCGGCCAGCCGGTCGTTCGCGTCGGCCAGCTCCTCGATGGTCTTGCGCCGGCGCTCGGACTCGTTCTCGGTGGCCGCGGCGAGCGTGGTCATCGCCACCCCGATGCCGACGTTGAAGGCCAGCACGATCGCGAAGATCGGCAGGATCGCCGGGTGGGTCAGCGCGGCGAAACCGCCGATCTGCGAGGTGGCGCCGAGGAAGGCGACCGCCGACGCGCCGAGGATCACCCAGCGGCCGGGCAGCGCCTGCGACACGAAGAGATAGCCGGTCCAGGCGAAGAACGCGAACAGCGGGTGGCAGACGATCAGCGCGGTGGTGCCGATCAGCAGGCCGGCGAAGAACAGGCCCATCATCGGCCGGCTGTGCGCCCAGCCGGGATGCAGCGTGATGAACCAGAACATCCACAGCAGAACGCCGGCCACCACCGCCAGCGCCACCGGCGTCGGCGCGGCGCCCGGCGGCACCCAGTCGCGGGACATCAGCACCAGCAGGGTGGAACCGGCCAGCGTCGCATAGGGCAGCCACTGCACCACGCGGTCGATCCTGGTCTGGTAGGTCGGCCCGTCCGCGGTCATGCTTCGAGCCTCGCACTCCCCCGCCCGGCGCGTATCAACCGGTTGGTGGATCAGACCTGCGCCACTGCCTCCTCGGCGGGCTTGCCGCGCCCGGTGACCGTCGCGTAGACCGAGCCGAGCTGCGCGGCCACCCGCTTCCACGAATAGGCCTGCCGCGCCCGGTCCACCGCCGCCGTGCCGTAGGCGAAGCGCCGCACCTTGTCGTTGACCAGCCGGCGCAATGCCCCGCCGAGCACGCGCGGGTCGCGGGACGGGACCAGATCGCCGGTCAGGCCGTCGACGACGGTCTCGGTGAGACCGCCTTCGGCACTGCCGATCACGGGTACGCCGCAGGCCATCGCCTCCAGCGCGTACTGGTCCTGCCAGGCCGCGGCGACGAGCAGGTCGGCGCTGCGGTACCACTTCGGCATGTCCCGGGCGGACACCCCGCCGACCAGCCGGACGCGGTCGGAGACCTGGAACCGCTCGGCCAGCGCGCGCAGCTTTGCCGACTGTGGATCGACGGCCGACGGCGGGCCGATCACCACGCACTCGGCGCCGGGCACGAATCGCATCGCCTGGATGACGTCGCCGAAGCCCTTGGGCTCGACCAGCCGGCCGACGGACAGGATGCGGGGACGATCGGGGTCGCGGTCGGCGGCCGGGCCGTCCGGGGTGAAGTGCTCGCTGTCCACGCCGGCCGGGACCACGGTGAGCTGGGTGCGGGGCACGCCGATGCGAACCAGGCCGCGCACCTCCTCCTGGCTCTGGGCGACCACCCGGTCGACCGCGCGGCCGAGGGCGCGCTCATAGCCGGCGCGGGACGGGCCCTTGCCGCTCAGGGACATGTCGCCGAGTTCGTGGAAGGACTGGACGACCGGGATGCCGACCTGGCGGGCGGCGGTGACCGCGGCGAGCCCGCTGGTCCAGAAGTGCGCGTGGGCCACCTCGGGCCGCCAGTCGCCGTTGGTCCAGGCGCCGCGCAGCCACTGGGCGAAGTCGCCCATGTGGGAGAGCAGCAGCTCGGGGGGCAGCAGCTCCTCGGGTCCGGCGGGCACGTGCACCACGCGCACGCCGGTGGTCATGCCGACCGTGTCGGCCAGCCCGGGCCGGTCCCGCCGGGTGTAGACCCGGACGTCGTGGCCGAGGCCGGACAGGGCGCCGGACAGGTCGGCGACGTGTCGACGCTGCACTCCGCCGGTGGCGTCACCACCGTCGGCGAGCGGGCTGGCGTGCTCAGAGATCATCGCGATGCGCAACGGGGTTCCTCCTCCAGCTGAGTTCCGGGAGAAAGATCCGGAGAGACTGGTGAATACGCGGTGGAGCATGCCCGACGCCCAAAACCGTAAACATGAGGGTTAGTTAGACCTGGTGGATCCGCGGGTATGGGCAGGTTGTGGCACTTGTGAAGCGTACCGTTCCGGCCGTTCCGAGCCGGGTGTTCGCCGTTCTCGCGGACGGCTGGACCTACAGCGACTGGGTGGTGGGCACGGCGCACATCGTCAATGTGGACGAGGGCTGGCCGGCCGTCGGCTCGCGCGTGCACCACAAGGCGGGGCCGTGGCCGTTCTCGCTGCGGGACAAATCGACGGTGGTGGCCGTGACGCCGGACCGGGAGCTGATCCTGGAGGCCGGGCTATGGCCGCTGGGCCAGGCGCGCGTGCGGATCACCCTGGAGCCGGTCGGCTCGTCCGCGACCCGGGTGTCGATGGAGGAGCAGTTCGACAAGGGGCCGTTGCTGCTGCTCCGCAACAAGCTCAACGACGTGGTCCTGCACCAGCGCAATGTGGAGGCCCTCCGCCGGCTGTGCGACCTCGCGGTGGGCAACCGGGTGGCTCAGCGATAGACGGCGCGGTGCGCGACGTCGATCACCGCCCGATACATGCCGCCGGTCAGCGCCCGGTCGCGGGCCAGCGCGGCGTGCGCCGCGTTCGCGCCGGGGGCGCCGTGCACGCCGCCGCCCGGATGCGCCGACGAGTTGGCCAGGAAGAGCCGGTCGACCGGGGTGTCCGGGCGGCCCAGGCCCGGGATCGGGCGGAGGAAGAGCTGCTGGAAGGCGGCCGCGGTGCCGCCGCCGAGCGCGCCGCCGACCAGCGCCGGGTTCTCCCGCTCCAGGTCGGCCGGGGCGAAGACGTTGCGGGCCGCGACCAGCTCGCCGAAGCCGGGCGCCTGCGCCTCGACCACCGCCTCCATCCGCTGCACGTGCGCGGCGATCTCGTCCTCGTCCCAGGACGCCCGGTGCGGCAGATGCGTGTAGGCCCACGCCGACTCGGTGCCGGCCGGTGAACGGGTCGGGTCGGCCGTCGTGGTCTGCCCGAACAGCAGGAACGGGTCCTCCGGGACAGTGTCGGTGGCCAGGTCCGCGGCATAGTGGGTGAGGCCGTCGAGATCCTTGGCCAGGTGCACGGTGCCGGCCGGGGCGGCGGCCGGGTTCGTCCACGGGATCCGGCCACGCACCGCCCAGTCGACCTTGACCGTGGCGCCGTCCCAGCGGAAGTGCTCGAGGTCCTCGACGACCCGCGGCGGCAGCCACCGGCTGCCGACCAGGTCCAGATAGAGCGCCGGCGCGGGGACGTCGGCGAGCACCGCCCGGGTGGCCCGCCGATCCACGCCGTCCGCGGTGCGCACACCCATCGCCCGTCCGCGCGCGACCAGCACCCGGGTCACCGGCGCGTTGTAGACGACCCGTCCGCCGCGCGACTCCAGACGGCGGACCAGCGCCGAGGTGATCTCCTGGGCGCCGCCGATCGGCACCGGCCAGCCGACCTCCTGCCCGAGCATGGCCAGCAGCCAGCCGTAGACGCCGCCGCCGGCCTCCTCGGGCGACAGGTCGGTGTGCAGCGTGCAGCCGGCCAGCGCGAGCTTCGCGCCCTCGCCGCGGAACAGCTCGGCGCCCAGCTCGCGGACCGACAGCACCAGGCGGCGGCCCATCCGCAGCGCGCCGCCGACGCCGAGCTGCCCGCCCAGCCCGAGGCCGCTCCGCACCGGCGGGAACGGGGTGAACAGGGTGTCCAGCAGCCGTGGCGAGAGGGCGCGCCACTCCTCGAAGGCCCGGCGCCAGCGCTCGCCGTCGCCCGGGGCGAACTGCTCCATCGAGGCCATCGTGCGGTTCAGGTCGCGGCTCACGGTGGCCGCGCGGCCGTCCGGCAACAGGTGCGTGAACACCTCGGGGGCGTGCGTCCAGCGCAGGCCGAACCCATCCAGTCCCAGGTCTCGCATGACCGGCGAGGCGTAGCCCAGGGGGTAGAACGAGCTGAAGAGGTCGGAGAGGTAGCCGGGGGCGGTCACGAAACCCGATCGGACGGCGCCGCCGGGGTGCGGGGTGGCCTCGACGACCTCCACGTCCCAGCCGGCGTCGGCGAGCAGGTTGGCGGCCACCAGGCCGTTGTGTCCGGCCCCGATGATGATCGCGTCTGCGGCAGTCACGCTGTGAACGTACCCAGGAAAGGCAGTTTGTCTCTGAGATGCGCGGGCAGTTCACAGTCATGGGAAACGACAAGAGCACAGTCACCGAGTCCATCGACGTGGAAGTCCCGGTGCGGACGGCCTACAACCAGTGGACCCAGTTCGAGGAGTTTCCGCGCTTCATGAGCGGAGTGTCGGAGATCCGCCAGCTGGATCCGACGACCACGCACTGGAAGACCGACATCGACGGCGTCAAGCGGGAGTTCGACGCCAAGATCACTGAGCAGTTGCCCGACGAGCGGGTCGCCTGGACCTCGGTCGACGGCGCCAGGCAGGCCGGGGTGGTCACCTTCCACCGGCTCAGCGACACGAACACCCGGGTCACGGTCCAGATGGACTTCGAGCCGGACGGCCTGGTCGAGAAAGCCGGCGCCAAGCTGGGCTTCCTGGACCGTCAGGTGAAGGGTGACCTGGAGCGGTTCAAGACGTTCATCGAGGAGCGCGGCGGCAACGAGACCGGCGAATGGCGCGGTCAGGTCGACCGGCCGGGCATCTGAGTCTCACCTGATCGTGAGGGTTCCCACGCCCGCCCTGAGGTGGATCGCGTAGCGGTCGCGCGCGTCGATCCACCCGGGCGCGGCCAGGATCTCCCCCGCCGCGGTGCCGTTGTTCGCGGTCCACGGCGTGACCACCGACCCGGCGCCCGCACTCAGCGACACCCGCATCGGCACACCGGCCGGCCCGGTCACCACGACCGCGCCGGCCCCGCCGCGTAAGACCACCGGCACGGTGCCGACCGGCTGCGGCAGTTCCATCTCGACCAGCCCGGAGGCGCCCAGCTCGACCCGGGCGACCCGGCCCGCGGCCAGATCGAGCCGCTGCTCGCCGCCGCCGGCCGGGAGCCGGATGTCCCACCGCACCGAACGGTTGAGCAGGATCTTCACGGTGTCCGGCCCGCTCTGCGCGGTCGGCTGCAGCCCCACCCGCACGAGCCCGCGGCCGCCGGTCACCCGAGCCGCCAGCCCGGAGTCCGCCGGGGTGCTGATCCGATAGAGCAGTCCGGGCAGCTCGACCAGTTCCACCTCGACCCGCGAGGCGGCGTTCGCGACCAGCAGATGCGCCCCGGTGCGGCCCCGCAGCGTTCCGGCCAGCACCCGTTCGGCGGCCGGCGGCACGTTCGCCGGCGGCGGACCGGGCGGCCGGGGCGGAAGTGGCGTGCAGGCGCTCACGGTGAGCAGGGTGACCAGCGCGATCGGTAGATACGCTCGAATGGTTGAGTGGCCTTGACTCAGCGCTGGGGGCACCAACGGTCAACTGAGAATCGGCCGAACGGGTGACGGCGTTGCGTCCGGATCGAGCCAGACTGTCCGGATGCGATCCGACGGTTTCCTCTCCGAGCGTCAGCGCCGCTTCGCCTGGCTGGGCTTTCTGCTCGTCGCGTTCCAGGCGCCACTGGCCGCGATCCTGATCGACGACGCGTCCTGGCTCTTCGCGGTCGTGGTCGCGCTGGTCGTCGCCACCGTGATCCTGGCCGACGACGCCGCCCGCCGGCGCCCGGAGCGAGCCGAGCCGGCGGAATAAGTTCAACCGGCCTGCACCGGTCGGGAGAACCGTTGGCTACCCCGGGCTCCCTACCGTTCTGTTCTATGAATGGCCTGTTCAGCGGCGCTGCCGCTCGCGCTGCCCTGCGCTCCGCCCACGCTTCCCTCGACGAGCTGATGGCTTCCGTCGGTGTCTCCGGTCTGGCCGCCTCGGCCGACTCGCCGGGGCTGCTGGCCACCATCGATCAGCACGCCGCCGGTGTCCGGGACAGCCTCTCCGCCGACGAGCGGGCGCTGACCCCGGTGATCCTGGCCGCCTATGCGGAGGGGGTCCGGGACGCCGCGTTCAAGCACGGCTGGACCCCGCCGGTCGGCGAGATCGACTGGACCGGGAGCGACTGGGTGCTGCGCCGCCTGCTGGCGGTGTGCTCTCTGACGCACACGCTGACCAGCTGACCAAGCCCACCTGACAGGCCGAGGGCCGGCACCCCGCGCGGGGTGCCGGCCCTTTCTCACCGCTTCTTCCCGACGCCCGGGTCGGTGGGCGTGTCGTCGTCCGGCAGCACCTGGGTCGCGTCGGGCGGCGGCAGCGGCGGGAGGACCTGCGTCTTCTCGCTCTCCGGCTCGTCCCGGTCGAACCCGGGGATCAGCGACGGCCGGCCGTCCACCGGCTCGACATCGAACGCGGTGTCGGTGGCCCGGCGCGGCCCGCTGGTCTTCGGCGACGAGATGACCTGCGTCTCCTCGGCGGCGGTGGCGTCCAGCGCGCGCTGCCGGGCGGCCTCGTCCTCGGCCTTGCGGCGGGCCGCGGCCTCGGCCTCCTTGACTCGCTGCGCGGCCTCGGCCTTACGCACCTCGTCGGCCTTGCGGGCCTCTTCGGCCTTCCGGGCCTCTTCCGCCTTACGGGCCTCCTCGGCCTTGCGAGCCTCTTCCGCCTTGCGAGCCTCTTCCGCCTTGCGCGCTTCCTCGGCCTTGCGCGCTTCCTCCGCCTTGCGAGCCTCTTCCGCCTTGCGGGCCTCCTCGGCGATCCGGGCCTCTTCGGCGCGGCGGGCCTCCTCGGCCTTGCGGGCCTCTTCGGCGCGGACCCGCTCGTCGGCATAAGTCCGGGCGTGCTCACGGATCACCGCCGACTCGGTGCCGGCCCGCTCGAGCCAGGTGTCCCAGCGCTGTTGCATCGGCTTGATCAGCCCGCCGCCGACACCCACGATGATCACCCCGGCCACGGTGGCGAGCACCGCGATCAGCACCGGCCCGGTCACCGCGGTGGCGATGTTCACCTGCTCCAGCGCCGCGATCACGCCGAGCGTGATGATCAGCACAGAGGCGATGCGGGCCAGCAGCCGGCCGTACGCCAATCCGCCCAGCGCGCTGGCGATCAGGTCGTGCGCGGCGTTCGCGATGGCCGCCGCGACCACGATGATCACGATTGCCACGAAGGCCCGCGGGAGCCAGCCGATCAGCGCGGACAGCAGATCACTGACCGGGTTGGGGCCCCAGACGCCGAACGCGAGTTGCAGCGCGAACAGCAGCACCGCATAGAACGCGATCTTGGCGCACAGGTCACTCGCCGTGATCTTGCTGCCGCTCAGCGCCTTGCCCACCGGGCCACGATCCACCGCGCGATCGAAGCCGACCCGCCGCAGCCCCTTGCCCACGAACGTGCGCAGCAACCGAGCCAGCACATAGCCGATGACCAGGATCACCACGAAGGCCAATGCGGCCGGCAGGAACAACAGCACGGAGCGCCACATGTCGCTCAGTCCTTGGCCGAGGCCGTCGCCGGTCATCGCCCCTCCTCGCGCTCGTCCGCCGGGTCGGCGAGCGCCGGCCCCCAACGACCATAGAGCCCCGCGCCACAACCCGCCGAACGAAACGGTCCGCCGTGGATCCGGGCACGGGGTACGCAACCGGCCTAGCCCCTCGTACAGTCAGGAATCGGACGGTCGGCCAGTGCGGCATCGTCCAAACGGACGAGGCGGGCTAGGCTCACAGCATGGTCGGCACGGGAGGCGGAACCCCTTCCGCAAGCACCGCGCTGTCCGCCCGGGCAGGCGCGGCGACCGCGCTGTGTGCCGATCTGGTGCGCGACTTCCCGTGGGAGCAGACCTCGCTGGGCCCCGCCGACCAGTGGGATCCGGTGGTCCGGGCCACTGTCGACCTGGTTCTGGCCTCGCCGGTGCCGATGGCGCTGGCCTACGGCGACACCTATCTGCTGATCTACAACGATGCCTATGCGGCGGTGCTCGGCGGCAAGCACCCGGACGCGCTGGGCCGGCCCGCCGCCGACGTCTTCGGCCGGCTCTGGCAGGCGCCCGGCGTGGGCGCGGTGATCGACGACGTCTATCGCAGCGGCCGGCCCTATCTCGAGGCGGAGACCCAGGTCAGCGTGCCGCGCGGCGTCTCCGGCGTGGAGCTGGCGTCGTTCACCCGCGGCCACTCGGTGGTGCGCGACCGAGACGGCCGGGTGGTCGGCGTGCTCACCGTCGCCGCCGAGACCACCCAGGTGACCCAGCGGCTGCAGAGCCTCGGCGAGCTGACCGCGCGGCTGGCCGGAGCGATGACCATCGACGACGTCACCCGCGTCGTGCTGTCCTATGCGATCTCCTCGTTCGGCGTCGACCACTGCGTCTTCGCGATCGACGACGGCGGGGCCTATCGATATGTGCGGCGGGTCCGCGGCGAGATGATCGACGAGGCGGACGAGCGTCTGCCGCCGGTGTGGAAACGGGTGCCGCACGGCCACCCGGAGGCGCCGCTGGTCGCCGCCGCCGAGTCCGGCCGGCCGTCATACGAGGCCGACGGCACGCCGCTGGCCGAGGTGGCCACCGACCGGCACGAGCGGCGGGTCCGCTCGCTGGCCGCGATCCCGCTGCGCGCGCCGTCCCTGCGCGGCGCCCTGACCATGGGCTTCACCTCCGCGCACGCCTGGCTGCCGGCCGAGCGGGCGCTGCTCAACGCCACCGCCGAGCTGGTCGCGCAGGCCGCCGAGCGGGCCCGCCGGTTCGAGGCCCAGCACGGCACCGCCCAGCTGCTGCAGCGCAGCATGCTGCCCGAGCACCTGCCAGAGCTTGAAACGTTCCGCATCGCCGCGCGCTACGACGTCGGCGTCGACGGCAATGCCGCGGGCGGTGACTTCTACGACGCGTTCGTGCTGAGCGACGGCCGGCTGGCCATGGTCCTCGGCGACGTGGCCGGGCACGACGTGCGGGCGGCCGCGGTGATGGGCCAGGTCCGGGCCGCGCTGCGGGCGCTGGCGCTGACCGACCCGGCGCCGCCGAGCGTGCTTGCCGGGCTCGATCGGCTGGTCGGCTCGCTGGGCGCAGAGTCGCGCAACGAGGAGATCTTCGTGACCGTGGTCTACGGTCTGCTCGACCCGGAGGACGGCACCATCACGCTGGCCAGCGCCGGGCATCCGCCGCCGGTGCTGCGCCGGGCCGGGGTCTCCGGCGAGGCGCCGACCGCCGAGCTGGTCAAGGTGCCACCCGGCGCGCCGCTCGGGCTGGGCGGACGCTGGCAGACCGGCCTGGTCACGCTCGAGCCCGGCGACACCATCCTGATGTTCAGCGACGGCGTGGTGGAGCGTCGTGGGCGCCCGCTCGCCGACGGGCTCGACGACCTGGTCGCCGCGGCGGCCGGCGCGTCCGGCGGCGACCCGCGCAACATGTGCGCGCTGGCCACCTCGGCGGTGGCCGGGCAGACCGACGACGACGTCGCGGTGCTGGCCGTCGAGCGGGCGCTGGCGCTGAGCCGGTCCGCGACCCTGCAGGCGGCGGCCGAGCCGACCAGCCCGAGCAAGGTGCGCGCCTGGATGACCGCCAAGCTGCGCGACTGGCAGGTGCCCGAGCCGGTGATCGGCGCGGCCATCCTGTGCACCAGCGAGCTGACCACCAATGCGCTGCTGCACGCGGGCACCCCGGCCCAGGTGCGCATCGACCTGACCGCCGAGCGACTGCTGGTCTCGGTGGCCGACACCGGCACCCGCGGCAGCGTGACCCGGGCACACACCGACGCGCTGAGCAGCCGGGGCCGCGGCCTGGGCCTGATCGAGGAGCTCAGCGACAGCTGGGGCACCGATCCGACGGTCCGCGGCTCGACCGTGTGGTTCGAAATGTTGATCCCGGCCTGATCGAGGGCACAGAAGGCCCGTGCAGACGTCCGACCTCGTATTTGCCCTTTTCGGTGTGGGCGCTCTGCTGGCCGGCATCCTCCCCCGCGTGCTCGAGCGCCGCCCGCTGTCCATGCCCATCGCGTTCCTCGCGCTCGGCATGATCGTCTTCGCGCTGCCTCTCGGCCTGCCCGACATCGACCCGCTCGCCACCCCGAAGCTGACCGAGCACCTCACCGAGATCGGCGTGATCGTCGCCCTGATGGGCGCCGGCCTCAAGATCGACCGGCCGCTCACCCGCCGCGGCTGGGCGTCCACCTGGCGGCTGCTGGCCATCGCGATGCCGGTGACCATCGCCGCCGTGGCCTTCCTGGGCTGGTGGTGGGCCGGGCTGGTGCCGGCCGCCGCGCTGCTGCTGGGCGCCGCGCTCGCCCCGACCGACCCGGTGCTCGCCTCGGACGTGCAGGTCGGCGAGCCCACCGACGAGGAGGACTCGGAGGACGAGGTGCGGTTCGCGCTCACCTCGGAGGCGGGACTCAACGACGGGCTGGCGTTCCCGTTCGTCTACGCCGCGATCGGCATGGCGACCGTGGCCGGGCTGGGCTGGGTCGGCGATTGGTCGCTCGAGCACGTGCTCTATCAGGGCGTGGTCGGGGTGCTCGGCGGGCTGTTGATCGGCAAGGGGCTGGGCCGGCTGTTCTTCCGGGCCAAGCGGGAGTCGCTGCGGCTGTCCCGGCACTCGGAGGGGTTCCTGGCGCTGGCCGCGACGTTCCTGGCGTACGGGCTGGTCGAGGTGGCCGGCGGCTACGGCTTCCTGGCGGTGTTCGTGGCGGCGCGCGGCATCCGGGCGGCCGAACGCTCGCACGACTTCCACCAGGTGCTGCACGACTTCGCCGAGCAGACCGAGCGGCTGCTGACCGTGATGCTGCTGTTGCTCTTCGGCGGCGCGGTGGTGAGTGGACTGCTGGCACCGCTCACCTGGACCGCCGCGCTCACCGGACTGGCCCTGATCGTGGTGGTTCGTCCGCTGGTCGGATTCGCGTCGCTGATCGGCGCGCCCGGGCGCCCGGCGGAGCACTGGATCATCGCGGCGTTCGGCATCCGCGGGATCGGCTCGTTCTATTACCTGGCGTATGCGGTGACACACGCCGAGTTCGCCCACGCCGATCTGCTCTGGGCGACCGTCGGATTCGTCGTACTCGTGTCCGTGGTTTTGCATGGAATCGCGGTCACACCAGTGATGCGGTTGCTGGATCGGTCGAACAAACGAACACGCACCGTCACTGAAACTCGATAATTTCCGACATTGAACCCTCAGATGGTGGCGGAGCGTATTGATTGCCGTAAGGTGTTCGGCAGTTGGCGACGTCCACGATGGAGCGATCATGCGGATCAGAGGTTTCGCGCCGGCGGCACCCTGCTGGGTCGAATTGGCCAGTGCAGAGCCGGGCCGGGCACAGGATTTCTACGCGTCCCTGTTCGGCTGGGAGCCCGCGGGCGATCGTTTCAAGCTGCGGGGCCGCGCGGTCGCCGGCCTGACCCGCACCCGCCCGGGCCGTCCGGCCGGCTGGCTGACCTATCTGGCCACCGACGCCCTGGGCGCCAGCGTGCAGCGCTTCGCCGCGGCCGGCGGCCGGTGCCTGAGCGGCCCGATGAACGGCCGCGGCGGCCAGGGAGCCGTGGTGTCGGACCCGTCCGGCGCGACGCTGGGCCTGTGGCAGGCGGGGGACTTCGCAGGCGCGCAGATGGCCGGCGAGCCGGGCGCGATGTCGTGGCCCGAGCTGCTCACCGATGACGCGGCCGCGGCCGAGCGGTTCTACGGCGAGGCGTTCGGCTGGTTGCTGCGCGACGGCATCGAGTGGCTGACCCCCGGGCACGACGCGGTGGCCGGCCTCGCGCCCGGCGGCCGGGTCGCCCGGTGGCGTCCGAGCTTTCAGGTGGCGGACTGTGCCGGCAGCGTCGCTGCGGCCTGTGACCTGGGCGCCGAGGTGGTGATCGCGCCGACCGACATGGGTCTCGGGCTGATCGCCGAGCTGCGTGACCCGTGGGGCACACAGTTCGCGGTGACCGCCCCGACCACCCGTCCGGTGGACCTGATGTTGTCCTTCAGCGCACTGGCCGGCATGGAGCTGACCTTCCCTGGGTAGTGGAACTGGTGTACGAAGACCAGGACCGAGGAAGGTGGCATCATGACTGAGCCCGGGTCGAACACGATCAAGGACCCGCAGGACTGGACGACCGGCGACGAGCCGGCCACCGGAGCGCAGGAGTCATATCTGCACACGCTCGCCTCGGAAGCACACGAGGACGTGCCGGACGAGCTCACCAAGGCCGACGCGTCCCGCATGATCGACGAGCTCCAGGAGAAGACCGGCCGAGGCCGGTAGAAGTTCTTTCGAAGGGCCGCCCGTGATGGGCGGCCCTTTTTCTGCGTCAACTTAGGTTGACATCACCGGTCACGTCAACGTAGGTTGACAGCCATGACCGAAGCAACCGACCTGGCCGCCGCCGCCGGCAGCGCCGATCCACGGGTCGGCCTGCGCGCGGTCGTGGCGCTGCGCCGCCTGCTCGAGGGCCTCGAGCATCTGCAGGTGGCGAACGCCCGACGCAAAGGCTGGTCCTGGCAGGAGATCGCGGACGCGCTCGAAGTGACCCGGCAGGGCGTCCACAAGAAGCACGCCGGCCGCATGCCGGCCGACGACCCACGGGGAGGTTGAGATGTTCGAGCGATTCACCCACGCCGCCCGCGAGGCGGTGGTCCGCGCCCAGGAGGAAGCACGCCGGCTGGACCAGAAACCGATCGGCACCGAGCACACGCTGCTCGCGTTGCTCGCCGACGCGGACGGCCCGATCGCGGTGGCGCTGCGGGTCGACGAGGTCGACGCGGACTATGTGCGCGCCGAGATCCTGCGCCGGGTGGGCGCCGGCCCGCGCGCCGCGAGCGATGTGCGCAGCGAGGCGGACGCCGAGGACGCGGCAGCGCTCAAGGCGATCGGCATCGACCTCGACGCGGTGCGCCGCGCCATCGAGGAGAATTTCGGCCCGGGCGCGCTGCGACTCCCCCGCGAGACCGGCCCGAAACGGAAAGGCCGCCTGTTCGGCCGCTTCTACGGCACCGGCGGCGGGCACATCCCGTTCTCGCCGCGCAACAAGAAGGTCCTCGAGTTGTCGCTGCGCGAGGCGATCCGGTTGAAGCACAACTACATCGCGCCCGAGCACATCCTGCTCGGCATGCTGCGCGAGGGCGAGGGCCTGGCGGTGCAGATCCTGGTGGAGAAGGGCGTCGACCTCAACCGCCTCCGCGCCGCCGCGACGACCTCGCTGCACGACCCGGCCGCTTAAGCCCAACCGCTTAGATTGGCGCCGCCGCGGGTACTGGGCGGCAATGAGTTACCGGGTGGAATACAACGGCGGTGACCTCGAGGTCATGACGCTGGACGCGGCGTTGGACAACGCGAAGAACGCGATCGCCGCGGACATCGGCCCGATCAGCGGCTGGAGCGTCGAACACGACGAGACGATCAACGACTGGTTCGTCCAGGGCGTGCTCAACGGCGAGGCGGTGGGCCCGACCGCGGTGATCTCCGGCCCGGAGCCGACGATGGCCCCGGTCGCGGCCCCGCATCACCCGTCGCGCGACACGGACGGCTGGGTGCAGCGGGTGTCGTTCGCCGGCCCGACCGCCGCGGACACGTTCGCGTCGGCCACGAACTGGCTCGCCAACCGCGCGTCGGTGGTCCGAGTCAGCGCCGTGAGCTGGGACGACGGCCGCCTGCGCATCTATTTCAACGACGGATCATAAAGACGATGTCGTAGCCGGGTGGGTGGTCCCGGCCCGCAGCTCACGCCGAGGACCGCGCGGGCACATCAAGGCCGCGACGCGTCCAAACCAATGCACCCGCACGGCGACGCCCGTGCCCACCACCCCCGCCGCTGCGCGGCCGCACCCCACCGCCCGGCCACACCCCACCTGGCCTGGCCCGGGCCGGGCCGGCTAGGGCAAGCCGGGCCGGGCCGAGCTGGGCCGGGCCGGGCCGAGCTGGGCCGAGCTGGGCCGGGCTGGGGTGGGCCAGGCCGGCTGGGCCGGCTCCGCGCAGGGGTGTTGGGTATGTGTGTGCAGAGCCGCTCTGCACACACATACGCAACACCCCCAGGCGACGGGCGTTCGGCTTATGGATGTCGCGGCGGTGCTAGGGACGGCCACGGAGGTGGTGGGGCGGTGGTGAAGAAATGCAGGAGGTCCAGCAGCCGCGCGAACGGCGGCGCGCTCCAATGCCGGCCGTCGTGGGGTGTCGGGTTCTCCAGGCGGCCCAGCGCCCAGGACAGGCGGTGCCACAGGACTCTTCGCTCCCACGGGGAGTCGGTCGCGCCCGCCTCTCGGTAGCCGGCCAGCGCGGCGGGGACCAGTGTGAACGGCAGCTTGGCGAAGTCGGTTGCCGGGTCGGCGATGGCCGCGTCACCCCAGTCGATCAGGCCGGCCAGGGTGCCGTCGGGGGCCACCAGCAGGTTTTGCGGGGCCACGTCGCCGTGCACGAGTGCCCGTGGCGGCTCGTCCGTGGCCAGCCTGGCGAACCACTCGCCCAGCCAGCCGGCCGAGTCTGCGTCGATCGATCCGTTGGCGCGCAGGCGATCCAGCAGCGCGTGCGGGTCGGCGGCCGCGTCGGTCGGGACCTCTGGCGGCGCGGACGTGATGCGGTGGAGCTTGGCGAGTTCCCGCCCGGCCTGCCTGGCGACGGTGTCGGGCACGCTCCCCGATGCCGTCGTGGTCTCCGACAGATGCCGGCGCCGGTCGGCCGGCTCGACGTGCCCGGAGACCTCGGTGGGCCGATTTTCGAAGTGGGCGTCGGATCCGGCCGCGGCCAGTTCGGTGCCGTGCACTCGTCTGGTCACCAGATAGTCGGTGCCGGAGGCGACCAGCTCGGCGGTCCGCACGCCGGCCGCGGTCACCAGTGGGAGGAGCGCCGCCTCCTTGCGCAGGTCGGCCGCGAACTCCGGCGATCGGGGCATGCGCAGCACCAGATCGGGGCCGAGACCGTAGGCCTCGTTGGCTGCGCCGCCCGGCATCGGGGTGAGCTGATCGGGGGCAAATCCCAGCGACGCCGCGATGGTTTGGGAGCGGAGCGACTGGGCGTTGGGATCACGCACGTCGCCGTGAGGACGGCCGCGGAGCGGAGCGTGCGGCCGCCCGGAGCGGCCCCGGCGGGAGCTGCGATTCGGGCCACCCACCCCGCTACGACCTGGGGCTCTTGATCGTGAAGGGGTGTTCGGCGGTGAAGCCGAGCAGCTCGCGGGCCGGGGTCAGGTCGATCGGGACCGTGCGGCCGGGGAAGTGCGGGCGCGGCACGCCCGGGTGGAAGCGGTCGAGCAGGTCCTCGGTCGGTTGCGGGGCGAGGGTTTCGGGGGCCGCCAGATAGAGTGCGTGGCTGCCCGGGGTCGCCGGGGTGAGGGCCAGGACCAGAGCGCGGGCGGCATCGCGCGCGTCCAGATAGGACCAGACGTCGTTGACGCCGCGTTCCGGATTGGTCTCGAAGACCTTCGCCGTCTCGCCCAGGCGGCCCTCGGCCGTGCCGACGAACGGCAGGCGCAGCGCCACCGTGGTCATCCCATAGCGCCGGTGGGCCATCGCGGCGGTCTCCTCGTCGGCGCGCTTGGACAGCGCATACGGGTCGGTGATCTGCAGCGGCATCGCCAGGTCGATCGGCAGATAGGGCATCCGCAGCCGCCGCACCGCGAACGGCAGGCCGCAGATCGCGTAGCTGCTGGCCAGCGCCACCTGGCGGATGCCGGCGCGGCCGGCCTGGTCGAGCACCGTGAAGGTGGCCAGCGTGTTGCGCCCGAAGACCACCTCGGCGGGATCGCTGAGCGGGGACGCGATCGCGGCCAGGTGGATCACCGCGTCGGCGTCGCGCAGGGCGTCGGCGACCACGGCCGGGTCGGTGGCGTCGCCGATGACCACGCGGTCGCAGGGCAGGTGGGCCGGTTCCAGGATCAGCGCGGTGACCGGGATCAGCGCGGCGGCCAGGTGCTCGACCACGGCCCGGCCGATGAGCCCGGCGGCGCCGGTCACCACCACTCGTCTCGTCACATCAACCTCGGGGTGCGCACCCGTCGCACGCTAGCCGAGGGATCCGGCACATCACTGGTATTTCAGATTTGAAAGAGTTATCGTCAGTGCCATGGCCGAGCCGTTGACAGAGCGCCAGCAGCAGAGCTGGCGGGCGTTCATCGAATCGTCGTGGGTGCTGCACGCGCGGCTCGACGACGAGTTGCGCGCGGCCACCGGTCTCAGCATGTCGGATTATCACGTGCTCGTGGTGCTCTCCGAGACATCGGGCCACCGCCTTCGGATGGGTGAGCTGGCCGACCGGCTGGTGTTCTCGCCGAGCCGGTGCACCTATCAGATCTCCGCGATGGTCAAGCGTGGCCTGGTCCGCAAGCAGGCCTGCGCGGACGACGGCCGCGGGCAGGAGGCCGTGCTCACCGAGCACGGCATGGCCGCACTGGTCGAGGCGGCGCCGCTGCATCTCGAGACCGTGCGGGACAGCTTCATCGATCACCTGGACGACGAGGAGCTCGCCGTCATCGGACGCGTCTTCACCAAGATCAGGAAGGTCTGACATGCCCGCCATCACCGTCGACGACGTTCTCGTCCTGCCCCGGCTGCCGAAACTCGACGAGGCCGCCACCAAGCACCGCCCGGTGCGCCGGCTGACCACCGCCCCGAGCGGGTTCGAGGGTGAGGGCTTCCCGGTGCGGCGCGCGTTCGCCGGCGTACCGGTCAATGAGCTGGACCCGTTCATCCACCTGGACCAGATGGGTGAGGTCGACTATGCGCCGGGTGAGCCCAAGGGCACACCGTGGCACCCGCACCGCGGCTTCGAGACGGTCACCTACATGATCGACGGCACCATGGACCACCAGGACTCGAACGGTGGCGGTGGCACGATCACCAACGGCGACACGCAGTGGATGACGGCCGGTGGCGGGATCCTGCACATCGAGGCGCCGCCGGAGAAACTGGTGATGAGCGGCGGGCTGTTCCACGGCCTGCAGCTCTGGGTCAACCTGCCGCGGGTGGCCAAGATGATCGCCCCGAAATACCAGGACATCCGCGGTCGCGAAGCGGCGTTGCTCACCACGCCGGACGGCGGCGCCCTGATCCGGGTGATCGCCGGCTCGATCGCCGGGCACGACGGCCCCGGCTCGACGCACACGCCGATCAACCTGGCACACGTCACGCTGCAGCCCGGCGCCCGCCTCGAACTGCCCTGGCAGGCCGACTACAACGCGCTGGTCTACATCATGTCCGGGCACGGCACGGTCGGCGCCGAGGCCCGGCCGATCCAGACCGGTCAGCTCGCCGTGTTCGGCGCGGGCGACGCGATCCGGGTCTCCGCTTCATCGGAGCTGGACCTCTTCGTGCTGGGCGGCAAGCCGATCCGCGAGCCGGTGGCGCACTACGGGCCGTTCGTGATGAACACCCGCGAGGAGCTGATGCAGGCGTTCGAGGACTACCAGAAGGGCCGCCTCGGCGTGATCCCGGCCGAGCGGCTGCCGCACACTGACTGAGTGCGTGTCCTCGTCCTCGGCGGCACCGGCTTCGTCGGCCGGGCCATCGCCGCCCTTTTGGATTCCCCGGCCTTGTTCAACCGCGGCACCGATCCGTCCATGCCCGGACTGGTCGGTGACCGCGACACCGGCGACTATTCAGCTCTGCGCTCCGGCGAATGGGACGCGGTGGTCGATTGCAGCGGCTACATCCCGCGGCACGTCTCCGGCGCGATCGACGCGCTGGGCGATCGGGTGGGGCGCTACCTGTTCATCTCGTCGCACGCCGTCTTCGACGGCGGTTCTTCTGGCCTGCGGCCGGCCATTTTCGATGCTTCGCCACCGCTCACGAACGACACCTACGGTCCGTCCAAAGTGGCCTGCGAGCAGATCGTCACTTCCCGGTACGGCGAGCGCGCGACGATCGTCCGTCCGGGGAAGGTGGCCGGTCCCGGGGACAACCAGCCCGGCCTGACCGACTGGGTCCGGCTCGCTGCCCGTGGTGGCGAGGTTCTCGTGCCAGGATCGGTCGCCCAGCCGGTGCAGCTGGTGGACAGCCGCGACGTGGCCACCTTCGTGGTGCGGTTGCTTGCCTCGTCGACCGGCGGCGCCTGGACGGCCGTCGGTGACACCACCACCCTGGGCTCGCTGATCCTCGCTTGCGCCGCGGCCGCCGGCACCTCGGTCGACCTACGCGAGGTTCCGCTGCGGCCCGGCCCGCTCATCAAGGACCCGGCGCTCTGGCCGACGCTGCATCGCGATCCGGCGCCGGCCCGCGCCGCGGGTCTCCCCAACACTCCCCTGGCGACCACCATCGCCGACGTGCTGGCGACTATCTGAGGTTCTCCGCGCACCACTCGCGGAAGGTGGTCGGGCTGGACGTCTCCGGGGTGCGGGGGACGGCGTTGTCCAGGCCGTCGTTCTTCGCCTCGGCCATCTCGAGCATGCTCTGCGCCATCGGCTCGGACATGCCCGCCTTGATCAGGTTGTCCCTGAAGGCCGCGCCCGGGATCTGCTGGAATCGGACCGGCCGGCCGAGCACCTCGGACATGATCCGGGCCATGTCGGCCGGCGAGAGGTCCTCCGGGCCGAGCACCGGCACCTCGGCCTGGCCGGTCCACGAGTGGTCGAGCAGCAGGGCGGCGGCCTTCACGGCGATGTCCTTGGTGGCGACCAGCGGCACCTTGCGGTCCTGCTGCTGCGGGCCGTAGAACACGCCTTGGCCCTTGATGGCGTCTGCCTGCCGCCGGGTGTTGTCCATGAAGGACGGCATGGTCAGGGCCCGGTAGTTCACGCCGGATGCGGTGATCAGGTCGTCCATCGCGAGCGTGGCGGTCACGTGGCCGGCGGGCTTGCGGTGGCCGCGGCCCAATTGACCGCGGCCCAGTTGACCGCGGCCCAGTTGACCGCGGCCCAGTTGACCGCGGCCCAGTGCGGAGATGCCCACCACCCGCTGCACACCGTGGTCGGCGAAGGCCGCGACGGCCGGGCGGGCGAAGCCGGAGTAGGCCGCCTCGGCGCTCGGCGCACGAGGGTCGGAGGGCACCAGCCAGAACACCGAGTCGGCGCCCTCGAAGGCCTTGTCGACGACGTCGGGATCCGCGTGCGAGCCGGGCACGATCTCGACGTCCGCGGTGACCGCCTCGGGGCGCCGGGCGATCACCCTGATCTCCTCGCCCCGGAGCTCGCGCAGGAGGTGGCGGCCGATCTGGCTGGTGGGTGCGGTGACAACGATCATGGGTCCAGTCAAGCCCCGGCGCCGGCAGACCTGAAGGACCGATCCGATCCGCATTGATACCGTGGGGATATGAGTGACCTGGAGGTCCGGCAGCTGCGGTACTTCGTGGCGGTGGCGGACGAACTGCACTTCGGGCGGGCGGCGGCGCGGCTGAACATGGCGCAGCCGCCGCTGTCCCGGGCGATCCGCGAGCTGGAGCACCAGCTGGGCGTCACGCTGCTGGAACGCACCACCCGCCAGGTCGCGCTCACGCCCGCCGGGGAGGTCTTCCTGCATGACGCGCGGATCGCTCTGGATGCGGTGGCCGCGGCCGGCCGGCGGGTCACCGCGGCCGGGAAGCTGCGGCTGGCGATGAAGGCGGACTACGACGCCGGGCTGCTGCCGAAGATCCTCGCGGCCTACCAGGAGGATGCGGCGGCGCTGCCGGTGGACCTGACGCTGGGCGGGCGCGGCGAGCAGGCGCCGGCGCTGCGGGACGGGCGCGCGGACGTGGCGATCCTGCCGCAACCGTTCGACGACCGCGGCCTCGACTCGGAGCCGCTGCTGGTCGAGCCGCGCCTGGTCGCGCTGGCCGCGGACGATCCGCTGGCCGCCCGCTCGTCGCTGCGCCTCTCCGACCTGGCCGGGCGGTTGCTGCCCGACGGCCGGCGCGCGGACCGCGAGGATCTGCCGCCGGCGCCCGGCGCCGGGCGCACCGGCCTCGACCTGGCGCAGATCTTCAACCTGGTCGAGCTGGGCACGATCGTCTGGTACGCGCCGCAGTCCCTCGCGCGGCTGCACCGCCGGCCGGGCATCGCCTATCGGCCGGTCCCCGAACTGGCCGCGTCCACACTGGTGGTCGCCTGGTCGGCCGGCTCACACTCGCCGGCCGTCGCGGCCTTCGTCCGCGCGGCCACCGCCGTCAGCGGTTCATACTCGACCCGTCGACCGGACCCGGCAGAGTCCGCCAGCCATCCTCATATGCCGTGAGCCGGCGGAGGATCTCGGCGATGTCGTAACGGGGAAACAGAACGAAGATCAGCCCCAGCTTGAACTTCGACTGGCGCTTCACGTCGAAGGTCGCGACGTCCATCGGCCGCGCCGAGACATCCCACGAGTCGGGCGCGGCCCAGTGGTTCATCCGCAGATAGAAGGCGTCCCGCGGGCCGGCCTGGGCGAGCGCCGTCAAAAAGGTGAGGCCGTCGTCGACCGGGAAATCGACATACGCCCAGTCGAGTTGCCTCTCCACGACCGCCCGCATGTGCGGCAGCCTCTCGCCCCAGCTCGCGTTGCTCTCTCCGGCGTTCTGGCAACTGGTCCAGGTGGTCAGCCCGAGCCGCCAGATCACCTCGACGACCGGCGCCAGGTCCTCATCGATGTCGGCGCTCTTTTCGCCGACGGTGACGCGGCGCACCGGGTGCAGGTTGTCCACGGCCCGACGCTACGCCAGGGGTTGCCCTCTTCGCGGTGGCATCCACAGCCGGGACCTTACCGTCGCGCTAGATCGTCGCGCAGTGAGTCCACCGCACGACGCACCACGTCATCGACCAGGCTGAGATCATGTTCCACCTGGAGAAGCAACGCCCGTGCGATGTCACGACCCAGGACGGGGTCCGCGGCTACCGCCGAGGTGATCTCCAGATAGGGAGCATGGTTGCGCTGGAAGTCGACGGCCTTCAGGCAGGCGACGATTGACTGCAGATCGATTGGTAAGAAGGTATGGGCTTCGGTGGCGAGCTGCCGGACCAGCAGATCACGCTGCCGTTGCGGCAGGGTGCCCAAAAACGACAGCTTGTAGAGCAGAGCACGCACGTCGACCAGATCGCCCTCCGGCGCCAACAAGAGCCGCAGGAAAGCAGCCGTGTCCGACACCGGAAACGGCTGGTCGAACGAGCGCAGACCGGACGATCGGTAATCCCGCCAGAGCGGAATCATGTCGTAGAGCAACTCGCGAATGTCATGGGTGGTCTGCACGAACGCCGAGCGACGCAGCGACCTGCCGAGCGCGCCTTCGGGTGCCACCTCGGCGTCCGGCGCCCACGCGGTTGCCCGGTCCTCCGCGCTCAGCGTGGGCGGACGCTCGTCCGGCGGCCATGGCAGCGACTCATAGACGCTTACGTCGGCGCCGTCCTCCGGACGGATCTCCAGCCGGGTCGGGTCGGTGTCCAAGCGCCACGCCACCCGCAGCCTCTGCCACAGCCGCTTGCGGTCCTCACCGTCGAGTTGGCTCTGCCACAGCAGTGCGAGCCGCCGCCAGTTGTCGACGACCGGCTCACCGACCAGCTCGGCCGCGTCCACCGGCTGGTCGCTCAGCAGCACCGCGAAGCAGACCAGGTTCGCCGAGAATGCCGCGTGCCGCACGGCAGGCGGCGTGCGCCGCGGCTCGTAGCTCGCTTTTGTCCAGGTGGGATGCGGATACCCGGCATCCGGCAAGAGCTCGAGGACCAGCTCGCGGCAGATTTGCCGCTGCCCGGCGTCGAGGTTGTCGAGCAGCCCGCGGCAGAAGTCCCACAGCGGCGCCCGCCGGCCGATCGTCACGAACGACGTGGCCGCATACAGGCCGCCAGGATCGATGACGCCGCGACGGCGGCGCTGGTGAACGCGCTCCTCAGCCAGGTCGACCAGCTCGCCGACGATGTGCCGGGCGGCCAGAAAGTCGCCGAAGGTGGCGTGCAGGAACTCGAAGCTGCGTTCGGGAGCTTCGGTGTCGCGGGTGGCCTGGGACTCATGGATGAAGAAGAAGCGCCCGACCATCAACTGCGCGGCGGTCAGGGCTCGATTCGCCGAGTCGGTCCCGGCCAGGCGCAGGTCGTCGGCCGCCAGCAACCGCGGGAGGTCGCTGTTCAGCTCAGCGTCGAGGATCACGTCGCCGCCGCGGTTCAAGATGGCCACCGCGACCGCGCTGAGCCGACGCCACTCCACGTCGATGTCCGAGGCGCGCTGGTCGTCGGTGCATCCGCGGCCCTGCTTGTCGACCTCTCGCTCCACGAAATCAGTGAACAGCCGCTCATAGAGGTCAACGCTTCGCAGGTCCGAACCCGCGGACTGAAGAGCGTTCGAGCCGGCGTCATAGAGCGCCAGCAGCAACAACAGCAGCGGCTGACGGGCCAGCTCGCCCTGCGCCAGCGCGGTCCCGGCGGACAGCGGCCGCAGACCCCGGGCGGCGAGACCGGCGGCGTTCAGACCGTTCCACACGTCGAGCCAGGCGTGCACCTGCTCTTCCGCGAACGGTTCCAGCCGCAGCACCACCGTCCACTCCGGAAAGCGTGCCCGGTCCGCCACTACGGTGCGGCTGGTGACCAGCACCGCGGCGGGCCGGTCAAGCTCGAGCTCCCGCTGCTGGAACTCGCGGATCTGTTCCAGATAGTCGGCCCGGTTCGTGCCGGTGGCCTGCAACAGCTCGTCGAACCCGTCGAGGATGATCACGGGCAGCGCGTCGCCCGCCCGGCGGGTCAGCTCGGGCCAGGAGACGCGTTCGCCGAGCACGTCCAGCAGCGCCGCTTCGATCTGCGATTGGATCGAGGCGTCCGCGGCCACGTTGCGCAGCTCGACCCGAACTACCAGGAAGTCCGTGGCGGGCAGCTTGGCGGCCAGCGTGCGGGTCATCGCGGACTTGCCGGAGCCCGGCTGGCCGAGCACCACCAGCGTACCGGTCACCGCGCCCGGCGTGGCCAGATGCGCCAGCAGGAAGTCCTGGACGTTCTCGACCGGCCGGGAATCCTCCCAGAAGGTCTCGGTGGCCGGCAGGTCGAACGGCCCGGCTTCGGCGACCCGGCCGTGCGGATCGAGGTAGCCCGCGCCGAGGCTGGGCAGCACGACATGCGCCGGCGCCTGAGCGGCCTCGAGGATCGGCCGGTCCAGTGCGGCCCGATAACGTTTGCCGAGTCCGGAGAGGACGGCGTCCACGGCCGCGGCGCCGGAGAGAGAGCGCAGGTCGTCCAGTTGCCGCGTCAGGTCGGCCACGGACTCTCGCAACAGCTCGCGAGTGGCCTCGGCGTCCACCATGCCGGCCCAGACCCCGAACTCAGACGCCTGCGCGATCAGCGAACGATAGGCCTCGGGATATCGGGTCATCGCCTCGTGCACCAGGTCGTCCTCGATGGCCGCCAGCCCGTCGACGCCCCGCTCCCGCAGGTAGTTCCGGAGTTTGATGGCCGCCGTGTCGTAGAAGCTGTAGACACTGTCAAGGTTCGACTCGAACGGCCGATGCGGCGCGGGCATCGGCGGTGGGGTGTCGACCAGCGTGGCCACGAGTTCGGCGTATCGCTGGGCCGGTTCGGTCGAGGTGGCGATCGCGACCTGCTCCGCGGCGGTCAGCGGGGTGTTGCTGAGATCAAGTTCGGGATGGGCCGCCACGACGATGTCGAGGGCCTCATAGAACGCCGTCACCACGACGATGCCGTGCGCCGCGACCAGCCGCTGCGTGCGATCGAACCGCTTGACTCCGGTCAACCGCTCACGCAGCCCGGTCACCACCGCGTTTCCCCAGTTGATCATCTCGCCCCGCAGGGCGAAGAAGTCGTTCCCACCGAGACTGCCGAGTGTGACCACCGAGGCGGCGGCCCCGCTGACCGCACCGAACGCCCTGGTAAACGGACTGTCGGCAACCCCGAGGAGTCGAGCGGCGTCGCGAAAACTGAGCGGCCGGTAACCCATCACCCGCCGCACGCTAGTGCAGCCGCCAGCCCGCGACAACGCACCGAACGTGCGGCTCTTCAGCACCGGATCGAGGGGGTGTGCGTCCGCAAGATCCCCTGAAAGAATCCATCCACGTCGGACAGAGTGGCCGGATCGGAGTGGCGATGGCTGCGGCATGGATGGTGCGCGCCGGGCGTGCGGGCGAGCGCGAGGACGAGGCGCTGACCGCGGGCCTGGTGATCGGCGGCTGGCCCGAGCTCGGTGATCTCTCCGGCGTGCGGTCACGCCGCACGTTGCAGGCGATGGTCCGCGAGGCCTACCCGCACCGATCCCGGACCGTGGTGGCCAACTGGACCGGTCAGCTGTGGCGGATGACCCGGGTCATGGAGATCGGCGACTACGTGATCACCCCGCTGCGGCACACGCCGGGGTGTGTCGCGCTCGGGCGGATCGCGAGTGATTACCGCTACCGCGCGGACGCCGAGCCGGGTCGGCGCCACGTTCGCGAGGTGTTCTGGAAGCGGCCGGCGCTGCCGAGAAGCGCCATCCAGCAGGACCTGCTCTACAGCCTCGGTTCGTTGCTGACGATCTGCGCGTTGCGCCGGAACGGCGCGGCCCGGCGGATCGAGGTGCTGGCCGAGACCGGCCGCGACCCCGGGCCGAGCGAGGACGAGTTGCCGGGCGGTGACCTGGTCACCCCGGAGGCGCTACTGGCCGAGATCGCCGAGTCACCGACCGGCCGGCACATGACGGTCCGCGAGTTGCTCAAGGCGTGGGGCGCGAACCGCCGGACCAGCCAGGCGGTGACCCGGATCAGCGACGATCTGGCCGAGCACGCGCTGACCACCGCACCGCCGTTCACCGAGGGCTGGATCGACACGGCCATCCTGGTTGCCAAGTCCGGTGCCGAGGCCGATGACTCCACCGTGGAGACCGTGCTCGAGAAGGTCGCCGAGGCGAGCGGCGCCGGCGAGGACGAAGAGGCCGAGGACGCCAAGCCGTTCACGCTGCGATTCGGCAATCTGCTGCCGCACGATGTCCGGCTGGCCGCGGTGAAGCCTGGCGACTCGATCGTCAGGGCGCGGACGATCATGTTGCAGCACAACTACTCACAGCTCGCGATCATCGATGCGGCCGGCGTCTACTACGGGGCCGTCAGCTGGGAGTCGATCGCCAAGGCGCAGATGGCACACTCCAGCACCCCGACCGCCCTGCAGGCCAGGCGTATTGCGCCGGAGGCTCAATACGACGACCTGGTGCTTCCGCGCATCGATGACATCGCCGGGCAGGGGTTCATCTTCGTGCGTTCCAAGGACCGGATGAGCATGGCCGGCATCGTGACCGCCGCCGACCTGGCGAATCGGTTCGGTGAGGTGGCCAAGCCGTTCACGATGATCGAGGAGTGTGAGCGCCGGCTGCAGCGGCGGGTGCGGGAGACCTTCTCGATCGAAGAGATCAAGAAGCTCACCAAGACGAAGGACGTCGAGTCGATGACGTTCGGCAGCTATGGCTGGCTGCTCAAGCAGCCGGACCACTTCGCGAAGCTGGACTGGCCGCTGGACCACGCGGCGTTCATGGCGCAGCTTGAGCAGGTGCGGCGGCTGCGCAATCGGATGATGCACTTCTCGCCGGACCCGACGCCCAGCGGAGAGTGGAACGCGATCGACGGGCTGCTCGCCATGCTGCACGCCGTGGATCCGCTCAGCTGAGGGCCTACTGCATGAGGAGCATGGCTCCGACGCCGAGCAGGACCAGCAGCAGGACGGCGATGAGCAGGCCCTTTTCGGCGGCCATGGCGGGGTCTGCGGTGATCGGCTGAGAGGTGATCGGCTCGGAGCTCATTGCGTACCTCCGGAGGGGAGCGGGAGTGATCACCGGCTTCCGGGGTGCGGAACCCGGGAACCCGGCTTACGGTGAGGGCTTCGTCGACCTCGGAAGGGCTGCTCGTGCCGCTGACGGACTGGTTTCTCACCGCAGAGGAGCGCGGCAACCCGGACACCTCCATACCCACCTGGACGGCCGGAAACACCGCCGAACCGCTGATACACGGTAAAACGTATTTCGACCGGTTGGTGGCCGAAGTCGAAAGCCTGGGTGCGGGGGATCTGCTCTTCTTCACGGACTGGCGGGGCGATCCGGATCAACTGATGCGCGACGACGGTCCGACGATCGCCGAGCTGTTCTCGGCGGCGGCCAAGCGCGGGGTGATCGTCAAGGGGCTGCTCTGGCGCTCCCACCTCGACAAGATGGCCTACTCCGAGGAGGAGAACCGCAATCTCGGCGACGATATCCGGGCGGCCGGCGGTGAGGTGCTGCTCGACCAGCGGGTGCGGCGCGGCGGATCGCATCATCAGAAGCTGGTGGTGATCCGGCGCAAGGACGATCCGAGCCGGGACATCGCGTTCGCCGGCGGCATCGACCTGTGCCACAGCCGCCGGGACGACGCCGACCATCGTGGCGACCGGCAGGCGGTAACGATGGCCAAGGCGTACGGCGAGCATCCGCCCTGGCACGACGTCCAGCTCGCGTTGCGGGGGCCGGTGGTCGGCGCGCTCGACCTGACCTTCCGCGAGCGCTGGCGCGACCCCGCGGACCTGGACCAGCACGGCCCGATCTCCACCGTCCAGGACAAGCTCCGGCACGCCGACATGAGCGCCGACAAGCTGCCCGACCAGCCGCCCGATCCGCCGGCCGACGGGCCGCTCGCGATCCAGGTGCTGCGGACCTACCCGGCGATGCGGCCGGCCTACAAATTCGCGTCGATGGGTGAGCAGACCGTCGCGCGCGGCTACACCAAGGCGATCAAACGGGCCCGGCGGCTGATCTATCTCGAGGACCAATATCTGTGGTCGACCGAGGTGGCCCAGCTCTTCGCCGACTCCCTGCGCCAGCACCGTGACCTGCATCTGATCGCCGTGGTGCCGCGGCATCCGGACGTCGACGGGCGGTTCGCGCTGCCGCCCAACCAGGTTGGCCGGCAGGAGGCGATCAGCCTGTGCGCGAAGGCGGCGCCGGACCGGGTGCACGTCTTCGACGTGGAGAACCACGAGGGCACGCCGGTCTATGTGCACGCCAAGGTCTGCGTGATCGACGACGTGTGGGTGAGCGTGGGCAGCGACAACTTCAACCGCCGCTCCTGGACCCACGACAGTGAGTTGTCCTGCGCGGTGCTCGACGAGCGGGTGGACGGGCGCGCGCCGGCCGATCCCGCCGGGCTCGGCGACGGCGCCCGGCGCTTCGCCCGGGAGCTGCGGTTGGATCTGCTGCGGGAGCACCTCGACGCGGGCGACGACGAGGGCTTGGTGGACCCCGCCGAGACGGTACGCACGGTGAACGCGAAAGCCAACGCACTGCGTGACTGGCACCGTTCCGGCCGCAAGGGTCCTCGCCCGCCGGGCCGCCTCGTGCCGCACGAGACCAAGAAGCTGCCGCTGTGGCAGCGGATCTGGGCGGTGCCGGCCTATCGCCTGGTGTACGACCCGGACGGCCGCCCGTGGCGGGCCCGCCGCGCCGGCGACTGGTAGTGCTGGGCATACCCCGTTCGTAGTGCTCGGCGGCTGGGATCGGATGCCGCGCCTTTCTACGGTGATGCACATGACCAGCATCTGGCCGGCCCTGAAATCCCGGCGCTTCCTGCTCACCGCCTGGCCCTGGCGCGTGCTGCTCCACGTGTTCAGCACCGCGATCGTGGCGGCGCCGGTGGCGGTCGCCGCGTGGCTCGTCGCGCTGCCCTGGCTGGTGCTCGCCGACGACCTGCGCTCAGGTGCCCTGCCGGACACCGCGCACCTGGTGTTCCTGGTGCTGAGCGTCGGCGTGCTGGCCGCTTTCGGACCACTGGTGGCGGTGCCGCTGGCCGTGCTCGAACGGCATCGGCTGGCGCTGCTCGACGGCCGCCCGATCCGGTCCGGCCACCGGCGCACCCCCGCCGACCCGGTCGCCTGGCTGCGGATCCGCTACACCGAGGCGGCCACCTGGCGCGAGGTGCTCTACGGCCTGCTGCTCTCGCTGGTCGCGCCGCTGGTCTACGGGGTGCTGGCGCTGATCGCGGGGCTGGTTGTCGGCCTGCTGTTCGCGCCGGTGCTGATCACGGCCGACGCGGCGGACATCCAGTTCGGCAACCTGACCGTCGACAGTCCGGCCGAGTCCTGGCTGGCCGCGCTGGGCGGCGCGCTCCTCGTCGTACCCGTCGTGTATTTGATCTCGGCGGTGGCCGGCGGGCACGCGACCGTCGCGCGGGTGCTGCTCGGCGACCGGGCCGACGGGGAGCTGCGCGAGGTGGCGCGATCGCGGGCCCGGCTGGTGGACGCGTTCGAGGCGGAACGCCGGCGCATCCAGCGCGACCTGCACGACGGCGCGCAACACCAGCTGACCAGCCTCACCCTGCAGCTGGGCATGGCCCGGCTGGACCTGCCGCCGGACTCCCCCGCCGCCGAGCCGCTGGACCGCGCGCACACCCAGGCGAAGGACCTGATGGTGATGCTGCGCGACATCGTGCACGGGATCCGGCCGCAGGCGCTCGGCGATCTGGGCCTGATGCCGGCGCTGCGCGAGCTGGCCGGTCGCGCCCCGCTGCCGGTGCTGGTGTCCGGCCCGGACGTGATCACCAGGCCGCCCGAGCAGGTGGAGACGACGGCCTACTTCGTGGCGTCGGAGGCGCTGGGCAACGTGGCCAAGCACGCGCTCGCCGGTGCGGCTTCGGTGCACGTGTCCTGGTCCGGAGCAGAACTGATTCTCGAGGTACGCGACGACGGCGCGGGCGGCGCGGATCCGGCGGCGGGCAGCGGCCTGACCGGGCTGGCCGACCGGGTCGCCGCCGCCGGTGGGCGGTTGCTGCTGGCCAGCCCGCCCGGAGGTGGCACCCTGGTGCGCGTGGAACTGCCGTGCCGATGGTGAGCGTCGTCCTGGCGGAGGACGGCGTCCTGCTCCGCGAGGGGCTGGCCGGGCTGCTCGACCGGTTCGGCTTCCCGGTGCTGGCCGCGGTCGGCGACGCGGACGCCCTGGTCGCGGCGGTCGGCGAGCACCGGCCCGGCCTGGTGATCACGGACATCCGGATGCCGCCGGGCAACACCGACGACGGCCTGCGCGCCGCGGTGGCCCTGCGCCGGTCGCAGCCGTCGCTCCCGATCGTGGTGCTCAGCCAGTACGTGCAGGAGGAGTACGCGTCCGCGCTGCTCGACACCGGCTCGGGTCGCGGCGTCGGCTATCTGCTCAAGGACCGCGTGGTGGAGGTGGCGGACTTCGTGGCCGCGCTGCACACGGTCGCGGCGGGCGGCACGGTGATCGACCCGGAGGTGGTGCGGCGGCTGCTCAGCCGGCCCCGGGATCCGCTGGACGCGCTGTCCGCCCGTGAGCGGGAGGTGCTGGCGGCGATCGCCGAGGGGCACTCGAACTCGGCGATCGCGGCGAAGCTCTTCGTCAGCGAGGCGGCGGTCGGCAAGCACGTCGGCAACATCCTGACGAAGCTGGATCTGCCGCCGGCCGAGGACACCAACCGGCGGGTGCTGGCGGTGCTGGCGTTCCTCAGAGCCGCCAGTTCGCCGGAACCCAGATCGGGGCGTCCGGGCGGCCGGTCAGCGCGAGGGTGACCTGCCAGCCGCGCATCGGCGGGCGGCCGGCGGCGTCCCAGCGCTTCAGGATGTCCGCGGCGTCGTTCGCGTATCGCTCCGAGTCGCCGCCGCCGGCCAGGATCGAGCCGTCCGGCAGGATCGTCGCGCCGCCGGTGCGGTCCTCGTCGAGCAGGATCAGGCCGCTCTGCTCCATGCCCGGGATGGCGCCGTAGGTGGCTCGGCGATGCCAGACGCCGGCCGCGTACCAGAGGTCGCGGTAGCTCGGCGCGTCCAGCGGTGGGTCGAAACGCGGCCCGTCGACCGGGTTGAACGCGGCCAGCTCGCCCGCGGCGACCGGCGCCGGATGCGCGAAGGGGTGCCCGGCGGTCAGCGCGCCGGCCGCGGTCATGAAGCTGGACGGGCAGATCACCGAGGCGGTCACCGGGCCGTCGGCGGCGCCCCGGACGGCGAGCACCGGGTGGGTGCCGGCGTGCTCGACCGGCACCACGGCGACACCGCCGGGGTCGAGCTGGCTGAGCCAGCGCGGGGACAGGCCGGTCACCCCGACCGTCACGATCACCCGGTCGAAGCGGTGCCCGGGAGCGCCCGCGTAGCCGTCGCCGTGCTGGACGCGTGCGCCCTCGATGCCGGCCCGGGCCAGCGCCTGGGCCGCGCGGTCGGCGACGTCGGCCTGGACGTCGACGCTGACCACGTCGGCGCCGAGCGAGCTGAGCAGGGCGGCGTTGTAGCCGGTGCCGGCGCCGATCTCGAGCACCCGCATGCCGGGCTCGACGGCCAGCGCGGTCAGCATGATCGCCATCAGCGACGGCTGGCTGGACGAGCTGATCGGGATCCGGTTGTCGAGCTTGGTGACCAGCACGTCGTCGCGGTAGACCGCGTCCAGGAAGCCGGCGTCGGTGGGCCGGATCCAGTGGCCGTCGCGGCCCTGGAAGCCGTGGCTGACGAACGCCTCCCGCGGCACCGCGGCGAACGCGGCCGCCAGCTCGCCGGTCAGCGGCACGGCGTGCGCGATCTCCTCGACGAATCGCTCGCGCCGATCACTCCCGGTCATCCGTCCACCCTACGGCGGCGACCGCCCGGGCCAGCCGATCGGGCACGTCACCGGCGTGATACGGGTGCTCGGCCGGTTCGATGTTGGCCAGGAAGTTCGCATAGATCACCGCGCGGCGCAGGTGGAAGATCGGGCGCATCAGCTCGGCGGCGAGTTGCGGATCACTCTCCGGGCATGCGGTGCGCCAGCGCAGCGCCCACGACGCGGTCAGCTCCTCGGCCTCGTTCGCCGTCAGACCCTCGGTGAGCCGCAGGATGTCGTCGGCCGGGTGCCCGACGGTGGCGTCGCCCCAATCCATGATCACCGGCTGGCCGGCGCCGATGCGCGCGTTGCCCGGATGCAGGTCGCCGTGCACGATCGTGTCCGGCAGCCGGCACGCGGCGATCCGCTCGAGGCGGCCGGGCAGCTCGGCGATCAGCTCGGCGAGGCCCGGGATGTCCGCCAGATGCGGCCGGGCGACCTGGTCGAACGGCGGCACCGCGAGGCGCGCGTCGGGCATGCCGGTGGCCAGCAGGTCCTCGATCCGGCCGGCCAGCGCCTCCTGCACCGGGTGCCACTCGGCGGCGATCTGCGACCGCACGTCGAGGCCGGCGCCGAAGCCGTCCTCGCCGGGCACGTGCGCGAGCAGCATGCGACCCTGGGCGCCGGCCGCGAGCAGCGGCGGCACCAGGCCCGGCGCGATCCCGGCGACCAGGCCGAGCACGGCCGGCTCGTGCGCGAAGAAGGACGGCACCTGCTTGAGCCAGGCGACCGGCTCGCCCGCCACGTCGAGCCGCCAGATCGCCGAGAGGTTCCAGGTCTTGCGCTGGGTGGCGACCGCGTTGCCGGTGCCCAGGGCGGACAGCGCGCCGATCGCCCAGCGCACCGACGCGTCCGGGCCGCCGGGTTCCGCATATGGCGCCCGGTGCGGCTGCGGCGACAGATCGGGGTCGGCGGGCTCGACCGGCACCGGCGGCGACCCGGCGAGCTGGGCCAGGTAGGTGACCGTCCCGCCACCGTTCATCGCCTCGCCGGTCGCGCTGAGCAACCGCAGCACCTGGACGTCCACGCCGTATCGCCGGCGCGCGCCGGTCACGACCTCCTCGACCTCCGGCCACCACGGGACCTCGACGTCGAACGGCGGCAACGCGCCCAGCGGAACGCCGAGCGTGTCGAGCAGAATCAGCTTCACTGTGCGACCCACGCCGGAGACCGTAACGTGTGCGACGTTTCCGCGCTCCCCTACCGGGATACCGTGTTGCCGTGACGGACATGACTCAGGTCGGCTGCCTTCTCACCTTCGACGTGACGACGGCGGCGGAGATCATGTTGCGGATCGCCGCCGACCGCCCCACGACCGAGTCGCTGATCGCCCCGGTGGAGGTCGAGGAGCTGCGCGGGCGGCGGCACTACCTGCGGGTTTCCCCCGGACGGGTGTCGATCAGCTATTCCGCCCAGGTCGGTCCGCTGGACGCCACGCCCGAGGTCACGCTCGCCGATCGGATCGACGCGCTGCTGCCCAGCCGATACTGCCCGTCGGACCGGCTGGGCGGCTTCGCGGCGACGCAGTTCGGGGGTCTGCCGGACGCGACGGCCACGGTCCGGGCCATCACCGACTGGGTCTTCGAGCACCTGGCATACGAGGCCGGCTCGAGCGGACCGACCACCGACGCGGTCGACACGCTGCTCGCCGGGGCCGGCGTGTGCCGCGACTACGCGCATCTGGTGGCGACGCTGTGCCGGGCGCTGAACATCCCGGCGCGGGTGGCCGCGGTCTATGCCCCCGGACTGTCCCCGATGGACTTCCATCTGGTGGTGGAGACCGCGCTGGACGGCAGGTGGCGGGTGTGGGACGCGACCCGGCTGGCGCCGCGGCCGACCCTGATCCGGATCGCCACCGGGCGCGACGCCGCGGACACCGCGCTGGCCACCACCGTCTCCGGCCTGCTCACCATGCCGGAACTGCAGATCACCGCCGTGGCGGCCGGCGACCTGCCGCTGGACGACCACGTGGAGCTGGTGAGCCTGCCCTGAGCGTGGCCCGAGCCCAGAGCACCGGCCAGCCGCGCGGCATCCAGCTTTGTGGGACCAACACCTGTTCACCGTCGGTGGGGACGCCGCCGAGCTCGGCTGCGGCCTTGCGGGCGGTGTGCCACGGGTCTCCGGTCGTGTCCAGGTCCGGCACGGTCGCGCCCGCGGGGAACAGCACGGTGGCTGCGAGCGCCATGGCGCAGAGCATGGGCGCTTCCGGGTGGGTGGCGAGGTGGCGGGCGAGGTGGGGGTCGTCAGCGCTGATCAAGCGGCCCAGGGCGGCCCGGACGCGCAGGGCGACCAGGTCGGCGGTGCGGGCGGCGGCGACCTCGGGGACGCGGGCGAGCGGGCGCAGGTAGCCGGCCAGGGGTGCGTCCACGGTGAGTGGGGAGAGGCGGTCGGACATGCCGTCCAGGGCGGTGGCGAGGGGGCGGTCGGCGGTGGCGTGCCAGATCTCGGTCAGGCGCGGGCCCTCGTTCGAGGCGAGTGCTCGGCGGCAGACCTCGGTCAGCGTGGCGGGGGCGGCTCGGCGCAGGGAGGTAGCTGCTTCAGGGCCGCGGGTGTTCGGCGCGAGGCGTACCCAGAAATCGGTTTTGATCTCGCGCAGACGCTCGCGCAACTCGGGGCCGGCCTCGCGCAGGGTGCGGGCCGCGGGGGTCGGGCGCCGGACCGTCCTTTTCGGACGGATGCCGGGACGAGGTGGCTCGGTTTCGACTTTCGGCTTGCGTGTGGAGAGTTTGGCGGCCCAGGCGGTGACGTGGGTGAGCTGGTCGGGCTCGGGGTCGGCGTTGAAGCGCGCGCGGATCTCGTCGATCCGCCAGCCGCCGGTGCGGCGCAGAAGCTCGACGTTGAGCACCACCCGGCCGTCCCGGTCGCGCAGCGCGAGGAGCACGCTGCGGCCGACCTCGGCCTCCTCGGTGTAGTAGTCGCCGGCGATGCAGTTGCCCATGTAGGCGCCCCAGGCGGCGAGTTGGCGGCCGGTGCGGGCGATCTCGACGCGCAGGCCGGTGCCGGGGACCTCGGTGCCGTCGGTGGTGGCGATCTCGGGTGGGACCTGGAAGACGCCGGTGAGGGCTTCGGCGATGGCCGCTGTGGCGAAGAGGGCTCGGATGAGGCCGGGCCAGTCGCGGGGTTTGGTGCGGACCCGGCCGCCGAGTTCGGCCAGTTGGACGGCGGCGGTCACCGCGGCGGTGATCGGGCCGGCCGGGGGTTGGAGGGGATCGGGGTCGGGGGTCAGGTCGGGGAGGATGTTGGGGCGGCTGCCGAAGAAGGTGATCTCGGCGGCCGGAACGCCGCGGAGGCGGGCGACCTGGTCGCCGAGCTCCCCGAGCCAGAACAGATCGTTGACGAGCTCGATCCCCGCGGCCGCGGCCTCCTCCCCCTCCCCCTCATGCGGTGTGGCGGTGGTGTCGAGGTGGGTGCGAATGCGGCCGGCCAACGGGGTGGAGTCGGGGTGGCGGTGGCCCCACGTGGTGAGGCGGTCGGGTGAGAAGTAGCCGGCCGTCGACCGCCACTCGGCCATGCTCGCGGCGCCCCAGCTGGCCACGGCTTGACGGGCGAGTTCGTCCGTGACCTCGTGGAAGGCCTCGAACAGGAAGTCGTCGACCTCCTCCAGCAGCACCTCGCCCCAGTCGCGGGCCCGGGCCACGCGCTTGGCCACGGACGCGAGGTTCTTCGGGGTGAGGTCGGGGACCTGCCGGACCTGACGGACGATGTCGCGCACCCAGACGGCAGGCCGGGCCGGCAGCGGGTTCATGCCCTCCGCCCCAGCGGTGGCGAACTTGATCGCCGCCGCCGTCGGCATCCCGGCGACCACGGCCAGCGCCGGCAGGTGCCGCCGGAGCGCCGCGGTCAGGCCGATCATGGCCGCGTCCTCCGCGACCCGCCCCAGGACGGTCGCCGCGAGCGCGTCCTCCAGCAGCCGCCGGGCCCGCGTCTTCCAGCAGTCATCGGGCAGGTGCCACCGGGCGAGCTGAGCGGGCGACGGGTCCTCGCCGAGTTCCTGCCGGGCCTTGGCCAGCACCTCGTCGTCGTGCAGGCGACGGTATCGCGCTTGCAGCTCACCGCTGTCCGCGGCACCCTGCGCCCGGCGCAGGTGCTCGCGGCGGACGGCGGACTCGCCGTGCTCGCAGGCCTGCCGCCACAGGTCGGTCAGCAGCGCGAGCCGCCGCGGCCCGGGCACGCCGTCGAGCAGCCGCCGCAGGTGCGCGGAGATGTCCGAGGCGAGGCCCGCACCGAACGGGTCGACCTCGGCCGGAGCGGTCAGGCGCAGGATCTTCTCGAGCTGTTCGGGGCCGAGCACATCACTGGCCGCGGCGGCGAAGCGCAACACCGGCCAGTTGCCCGCGGCGATCGCTTCCCGGGCGGCGGCGCCGACGCGCTTGGTGGCGGAGGGCCCGAAGAGCCCGGCGAGCAACGCGGCCGGCGGGCCGAGCTTGGAGTCGTCGGTGGTGAGCGCGGCGAGCAGGCAGTCGCGCCGGTCACCGCGGCCACCGTCGATCCGCGCGGACCGGAACCCGTGACCGAGGTCGACATCCCCACCGGCGGCCAGCACGCCGCCGGCGCGGACCAGGGCGGCGAGGGCTTCGGCGGCGGCGCGGACGTCGGCGGCGGGTGCGTCGGCCGGGCCCACCGCGACCGGGGTCCCGGGAGGGGTGTGGTCATCGGCCTGCGCGGCATCGATGGCGGGTGCGGCGGATCTGCCGGCCGGCGCGGCGAGCCAAAGCTCGCAGCCGGTCGGCGGCACCACACCACCCGCCAAACGAACGTTCACGCCAGACATGATCGCGCGCCCGGGCAAACCCGCCAAAGGACTTTCCGCAGGACGCGGCCCACATCCACGCGGCGCGTTCCCGGGCGTCTCCTACGGCGATCGCGCCGTGGCCCCTCCTCCATCGTGACCCCGCCGCGGCCGTCCCCACCGCGACCGCGGCGCCGGGCGGGTCAGGTCAGGGCGTCGAAGCGGGAGCGGAGGAAGGCCGCGCTCTGCTCGTCGAGGCGGCCGTGCAGCCGCAGGCGGGCCATGCCGCCGTCCGGGAAGATGTCCATGCGCACGTGGCTGGCGGCCCGCGCCGGACTGATCCGGAACCGGTGCGGCGTGTCCGGCGCCAACGGCACCGGCTCGAGCAGGTCGAACCAGGCGGTCGGGTCCTCCACCGAGCCACTGCGCGCATCCACCCCGCGCAGCGAAGCAAGCCCCGGCGCATTTCCCTTGAAGTGGCTGGTGTCCAGGTCGGCGAGCTCGATCACGGCGGGCGCGGCGAGCTGGACGATCACCCAGTCGTTGCCGTCGTCGCGGCGGCGGGACGTCTCCCAGCCGTCGCCCATCGACGCGGCCAGGCCGGGCATCAGCATGTTGTGCGGGTGGCCGAAGAACATGTTGCTGCACCCGGTGACCCGCGCGCCGTATTGCGCCGCCGCCACGTCGAACACCGCGGGCAGCAGGTCCGGATCGGGAACCACCTCGCCGTGCACCCGCAGCCGCGCCACCCCGCCGTCGGGATAGATCGTCAGACGCACGTGCGTGAACCGGCGCGGACTGTCCACAGTGAACAAGTTCTGGCTGTCTCCGGTCAGCGGCGACCGGGACACCAGCGGCGTCCAGGTGGCGGCCCGCAGCTGCGCCGCATCCGGATAACCGGGCACCGAGCAGCCGTCGACCGACGCGTGCGGCGGGTAGTTGCCGACGAAGAACGACGTGTCGACGTCGATGCCGCGGATCACCCCGGGCGCGCCGAGCCGCACGATCGCATGGTCGTGGCCGGGTTGCCGGCGACGCCGCGACTCCCACCCGTCGTAGACCTGACCGCGATGGTCGAAGGTGCGCGGCGTGAACACCGGCGCCGCCGGCGAGATCAGGTGGTCGGCCGCGGCGAAGAACTCGTCGTTGACCTCCACGATCCCGCCGCCGAAGGTGCGCGACGCCAGGTCGGTCAACGTGCTGAAGTCTTCCATCAGACCTCCCGCTCGAGAAAACGGCCGCCCGGCACGTCGCCGGTCACCCGGCGTCCGCGCAGCCAGGTCGTGCGGACCACGCCGTCGAGGTTCTTTCCCGCGTACGGCGTCACCGGGTTGCGATGGTGCAAGGCGTGCGGGTCGACGGTGAACGTGGCATCGGGGTCGAACGCCACCAGGTCGGCGTCCGCACCGACGGTCAGCCGGCCCTTGCGGGTCAACCCGACGAGGTCGGCCGGCCGCCGCGCCATCCAGGACACCACGTCGGCCAGCGCGAAGCCCCGGGCGCGGGCCGCCGTCCAGATCACCGGCAGGCCGAGCTGCACCGAGGCGATCCCGCCCCAGGCCGCCGCGAAGTCACCGGACTCGCGCTGCTTCAGCTCGGGGGTGCACGGCGAGTGGTCGCTCACCACGCAGGTGATCAGGCCGTCGGCGAGCGCCGCCCACAACTGGTCGGCGTTGGCCGCCTCGCGGATCGGCGGGCAGCACTTGAACTCGGTGGCGCCGGCCGGGATGGTCTCGGCGTTCAGAGTCAGGTAGTGCGGGCAGGTTTCCGCGGTGACGCGTACCCCATCGGCTTTGGCCTGAGCGATCAGCGGGAGTGCCGTGGCCGCGGAGAGGTGCAGGATGTGCACCCGGGCGCCCGCGGCGCGGGCGGCCTCGATCGCGGTGGCGACCGCCGCGTGTTCGGCGTCGGGCGGGCGGGAGGCGAGGAAGTCGGCATAGGCCGGGGAGGACGCGGCGTCGTGCAGGTGGAACGGGTCTTCCGCGTGCACGACGAAGCGAGCGTCCACAGCGGACAGTGCGAGGGCCAGTTCGTCGGCGCTGACCGGCGGGAACTCGGGCACCCCGGAGTCGGCCAGGAACGCCTTGAAGCCGAACACCCCGGCCTCGTGCAGTCCGGGCAGGTCGCCGGAGTTGCCGGGGATCGCGCCGCCCCAGAAGCCGACGTCGACGTGGCACTGGCCTTCGGCCGCGGACCGCTTGACCCGCAGCGCGTCGGTGTCGACGGTGGGCGGCAGGCTGTTCAGCGGCATGTCGATGATCGCGGTCACGCCTCCGGCCGCCGCCGCGCGGGTGGCGGTGGCGAAGCCCTCCCACTCGGTGCGTCCGGGCTCGTTGACGTGCACGTGCGTGTCGACCAGGCCGGGCAGCAGGGCCTCGTCGCCGAGATCGACGTCCTCGGCGGCGTCGATCACCTCGGCATAGCCCGCGATGGCCACGATCATGCCCTCGGCGACCACAACGGCGGCCGGGCGCTCGCCGTCGGAGAAGACCACGCGGCGGGAGCGTACGACCAGATCGACCATGGCACCGAGCCTAACCGTCACTCAGGCCAGCGCGAGGAGTTCGGCGCGGCTGAAGCCGACATCACCGAGCGCCCCGCAGTCGAGGCCGCGCAGCAGGAACCCGGCCAGCGCCCGAGCGGTGGCCGGCTCGTCGGCGATGCCGCCGGACTGCCGGTCGAGGTAGCGTCGCAGCCGGCCGACCGCGGCGTCGCGCCCGTCGGCGAAGAACCCGTAGGTCGCCGCATAACGCGTCGGCAGATGCCCCGGATGCATGTCCCAGCCCTGATAGAAGCCCCGCTCCAGGGAACGCCGGACCAGCCGGTGGTGCAGCGCCCAGGCCGCCTGCACCTCGTCGGGCGACCCGACCGGCAGCACGTTCGTCGACCCGTCGGAGAGCCGCACCCCGGTCTGCGCGGCGGCGGCCTGCATCACGGCCTTGGCATGGTCGGCCGCCGGGTGGTCCATCGACTGGTACGCCGCCGCGACCCCGGCCGCCGCACTGTAGTCATATGTGCCGTAGTGCAGCCCGGTGCAGCGCCCGTCCGCCGCGGTGATCAGCTTTGCCACCGTGGCGGCCCCGTCCGCACCGAGCACGGCGGCGGGCAGTTCGACCTGGATCTCGAAGGTGAGGCGGCCGGCCGGCAACCCGTACCCCCTCTCGAGGATCTCGCAGAGGGCGACCATCGCGGTGACCTGGTCGGGCCCGCTCACCTTGGGCAGCGTGATGATGAAGGGTTCGCCGAAGGCGGACAGGAAGAGATCGAGCGTGCGCAGCGCCCGGCGACGCGTGGCCGGCTCCAGCGACTTGATCCGGATGCCCGCGAAAGGTGGCCGCACCCCCTCGTTGAGCGCCGCCGCGGCCGCCTTGACCGCCGCGTCCTCCTCGGCGTCGTCCCGCACGCCGTAACCGTCCTCCAGGTCGATGCGCAGGTCCTCGATCGGCTCGGCGCGCAGCTTGGCGGTCACCTGCTCGGCGTAGCCGAACCGCCACTCGTGCCCGGACATCGTGGCCAGCGCATCCGCCCGCCACACGTCGACCAGATCGGGGTTGACCTGGTCGGCGGGCACATAGACGGTGTGCACCGGCTGCCGCCCACCGCGATCCCCCGGGTAGCGCGCCTTCAGGAACGCGTCGTGCGCGGCGAGCCGGTCGTCGATCCCCTGGTAATCCCCGTCGGTCAACCGCATGTCGTCCTCGCAGTGCGGCCGAGCCGCCTCCTGCAGCCCGGCCGCATCAATCGATGCTGTCGTAGGCCGCCGTGGTCAGGAAGTCGGCGAAGTCGTCGGCCAGCGCGACCCGCTCGAAGAGCTTGCGCGCGTCGTCGAACCGGTTGCCGGGGAACGGCTCCAGCTTGGCCAGCTCCTCGTCCTCGATCCGGGCGACCAGCTCGGCGGTGATCGGGGTGCCGTCGGGCAGCGTGACGCCGTTGTGGATCCACTGCCAGATCTGCGAGCGGGAGATCTCGGCGGTCGCCGCGTCCTCCATCAGGTTGTTGATGCCGACCGCGCCGTTCCCGCGCAGCCACGCCTCGAGGTATTGCAGACCCACCGAGACGTTGCCGCGCAGGCCGGCTTCGGTCACTTTGTTCTTTTCCGCGCCCTTCTGTTCCGCGCCCTTCTGTTCCGCGCCCTTCTGTTCCGCGCCCTTCTGTTCCGCGCCCTTCTGTTCCGCGCCCTTCTGTTCCGCGCCGACGTCGAGGAGTTCGGCCGCGGTCACCGATACATCATCGCGGCGACGGTCGAGCTGGTTGGGCTTGTCGCCGAGCACCCGGTCGAAGATCTCCCTGCAAACCGGGACCAGGTCGGGGTGCGCCACCCAGGAACCGTCGAAGCCGTCACCGGCCTCGCGCTCCTTGTCCTCGCGCACCTTGGCCAGCGCGACCTCGTTGACCGCCGGATCACGCCGGGACGGGATGAACGCCGCCATCCCACCCATGGCGAACGCGCCGCGGCGGTGGCAGGTGGAGACGAGCAATTCCGTGTATGCCCGCATGAACGGCGCCGTCATCGTCACCGACGCACGGTCCGGCAGCACCATCGACGGGTTGTCGCGGAAGTATTTGATGATGCTGAACAGGTAGTCCCACCGGCCCGCGTTGAGCCCCGAGATGTGCGGGCGCAGCGCGTGCAGGATCTCGTCCATCTCGAAGGCGGCCGGGATCGTCTCGATCAGCACGGTGGCGCGGATCGTGCCGTGCGGGATGCCGAGCGTCTCCTGCGCGTAACTGAAGACGTCGTTCCACAGCGCGGCCTCTTTGTGGGACTCCATCTTGGGCAGATAAAGATATGGCCCGCTGCCCCGCTCGATCAGCTCACGCGCGTTGTGGAAGAAATAGAGCCCGAAGTCGACCAGCGCGCCCACGGCCGGCTCGCCGTCCACCGGCAGGTGCCGCTCGTCGAGGTGCCAGCCGCGTGGGCGCATCACGATCGTCGGATAGGGGCCGCCGCCCAGCTCATAGGTCTTGGCCTCGGTCTCGAGCGAGATCGTGCGCCGGATCGCGTCATAGAGATTTTGCTGACCGGAGACCACATTTGACCAGTGCGGGGTGTTGGCGTCCTCGAGGTCGGCCAGCCACACCTTGGCGCCCGAGTTGAGCGCGTTGATGGTCATCTTGCGCTCGGTCGGCCCGGTGATCTCGACACGGCGGTCGGTGAGATCCGCCGGGGCGGCCGGCACGGTCCAGTCGCCGGCCCGGATGTCGGCGGTCTCGGGCAGGAAGTCCAGCGCGGCCCCGGCGGCGATCGCGGCCCGGCGCTCGGCGCGCGCGGCCAGCAACTCGTTGCGGCGCGGCCGGAACCGCCTGGTCAGGTCGGTCACGAACGCGACGGCCTCGTCGGACAGAATCTCGGTCACGGTCGGTGGCTCCCCTCGGGCTGGCTTCCTGAGGACCACCGTATCCGCCTTGGGCGGTCGCGGCTCGGGGCTGTGGATAACCGGGGGCGGGCAGTGACCTCCGCGAGACCGGAGTCCCTGGGGATGCGAAGGTCACTGCCCGTTTTATCGGGGAACGGTCCTCAGAACTGAGCCCCTCAGAACTGGCCGAAGCTGTTGCACTTGGCCTTCTGGGTGATGCAGTTGCGCACCCGCTCGGCGAGCGGCTTGGTCTCCCAGGCGTTCATGAAGTCGCCGTGCATCGAGGAGGCCATCCCCGAGGCGAGCTGGAAGCCGGCCTTGCTGCCGCTGGTCGGGTAGCCGATCACGAAGGACAGCGACGGGATCGCGACCGGGAACTTGCCGGACTCGCAGGTGCCGTCCGGTCCGGTGCCGCCGACATGCGACTTGTGGTCCGGGCTGTCCAGGTGCTTGCCGTCCCAGCAGTCCGGGAAGGTGAGCTGGTAGGTGATCTCCGCGGTGTTCGCGCAGACCGGCCAGTTGCCGTCGTCGCTGCGCCCGGTCTGGCCGCCCCGCCCGGCGCACCAGAACTGGGCCGGCGCCCCGTCCGGCGTCGCGACCTGACGCTTGGCGTCGCCGACGATCATCCGGAAGCCCTCCGGGAACGGCACCACGGTGGTCGCGTCCTCGAGCCGCGAGCCGTAGTAGACGGTCACGCCGTGCGGGTCGACCGGCTTGCCGTTCTCCAGCAGCGTGGGGACCCAATAGGCCGAGCGGTCCTCCGGCGGGTCACAGCTGGTCGCGAGGCTGCGGAACAGCGAGGCGTTGGTGGACGTCGCGCTGGTGCTCTTGTTGCCCCAGAAGGTGTGCAGGTGCGAGGCCCCGGCCATGCCGGGGAAGACGATCGGGTCGTCCGGCAGGCGGTGGCTGATCTCGCAGGAGGCATTGAATTCCGGTACGCGGACATTGCCGGCCGGCACGGGCTCGGCCTTGGTGGCCCGGTACTCGGCCAGCTGAGCGGCCCATTTGGCGGGGTCCACCTCCACCCAGCCGCCGCTGTCGGCCGGCGGAGTCGTCGTCGACGGTGGGATGCTCGGTGCCGGGGCCGCCGTGGCGGCGCCGCCGAAGGTGAACCAGTTGACGTTCACGAAATCGCCACGGCCGGTGCTCTTCAGCACGGCGAAGACGGTCTGTGGCGCGGCCGGCGGGGTGGCGATGGTCGCCGTCCTGGTGACCCACTTCTGCCAGCCGCCGGTGGACGTGACGGGGAAGGATGCGACCACGGGACCGGTGGCGGAACCGGTGTGCAGCTCGACCGCGCCACCGGCCCTGCTGTCCGACGCGATCCGGGCGCTCACCTCACCGCCGATGGTGATCCCGTCGAACCGCAGCCAGTCACCGTTGGCCAGCCACCCGACGTTGTTGCCACCGTCGGCGTCCGCCGTGCGCTCGACCTGCGCGCCGGACTGCGCGTCGAAGTCCTCGGCCTGCGTGCGCCCAGGCACCTCCGCGGCGCTGGCGTTCGCGACCACGATTCCACTGACCGCCAAAGCACCCACAATCGTGGTGGCGAGAATGATACGAGTCTTTCGAATCGGCATTGCCGTTGTCCCTCCCAGGCGTTCTCACCAGGGAGTATGCGAACTCGATAGACATGCTTCAAGCTGTGGAGAAAGACTTATGAATCGTCATTTCCGGCGCTGCTGGTGGCCGCGATGTCCCTTCTGGATAACATTTTCTCGGCTCGTGTTCCTTAAATTTGCTTAAAGAGGCGCGGTGGCGACGGGCCGGTGCGTCGCAATATGCCTTGTGGCCCGGCCCGGCCCGGTCGGCCGGTTCGGCCCGGCTAGGCCGGACTCGGCCCGGCTCGGCCCGGGCTTGTGGGTCTGCCCGGCTCGGCCCGGCTTGTGGATCGGCCGGGCGGGGCCCAGCATGCCTCGTTGATCGGCCGGGCGCCAGCCCGCCGCGCGGCCGGCACCAGCCCGCCGCGCCACGTGCCGGCCTTGCGCCGAGCCCTCGCGCCGCCGGCCCGGCTCAGCGGGCTTTCATGATCTTGCGGTGGGCGCGGCGGGCGGCCCGGGTCAGTGCCTCCTGGTCCGCGTTCACCAGAGCGCCACGCTCCACCACCGGCTTGCCGCCGACCAAGGCCAGCTCCACTGTGGCCGGTGGCCCGAAGACCAGCGCCGCCACCTTGTCGTCGATGCCGTCGTGGCCGAGCTCGTCCAGTCGCCACATCACCAGGTCGGCCAGTTTGCCCTGCTCGATCGAGCCGATGTCGCCCTGCCGGCCCAGGCAGACCGCCCCGCCCATGGTGCCGATCCGCAGCGCCTCGCGGGCGTTCATCGCCTGCGGACCGCCGCGCAGCCGCGCCGTGAACAACGCCTGCCGCAACTCCGAACCCAGGTGCCCCGCCTCCTGCGACGCCGCGCCGTCCACCCCGAGACCCACCGGCACCGAGTGGTCGAGCAGCTCCCGGACCCGCGCGGACCCGGCGCCCAGCCGCGCGTTCGAGCTCGGGCAGTGCGCCACCCCGGTGCCGGTCGCGCCCAGCTTGGCGATCGCCGCGTCGTCCAGGTGCACGCCGTGGGCCAGCCAGACGTCGTCGCCGAGCCAGCCGAGCCGTTCCGCGTAGTCCACCGGCGTGCAGCCGAACCGCTCCTGGCAGAAGTCCTCCTCGTCGTCGGTCTCGGCCAGATGTGTGTGCAGGCGCACGCCTTTGCGCCGGGCCAGGATCGCCGCCTCGCTCATCAGTTTCGACGTCACCGAGAACGGCGAGCACGGCGCCACCGCGATCTGCAGCATCGCGTCGGGCGACGGGTCGTGCCAGCGGTCGATCGCGGCCTCGGTGGCGGCGAGCGCGTCGTCGGTGTCCTCCACCAGGTGGTCCGGAGGCAGGCCGCCGTCCTTCTGGCTCAGGTCCATCGAGCCGCGCGTCGGGTGGAACCGCAGCCCGATGCCCTGTGCCGCCTCGATCTCCGCGGCCAGCACATCGCCGCCGTCTCGCGGGAACACGTAGTGGTGATCCATGCTGGTGGTGCATCCGGACAGCGCCAGCCAGCCCAGGCCGGCGCCCGCGGCGGCGCCCACCACCTCGGCGTCCAGCCGGCCCCAGATCGGATAGAGCGTGGTCAGCCAGCCGAACAGCGTCTCATCGAGCGCCAGCCCGCGGGTCGCCCACTGGTAGAGGTGGTGGTGGGTGTTGATCAGCCCCGGGGTGAGCAGACAGCCGGTGCCGTCGATGCGCCGCTGCGAGCCCTGGTAGCGACCCGCATGACCCGGCCCGACCGCCCTGATCCGGCCGTCGTCGCCGATCACGACGTGTCCGTCGATGTACTCCGTGCCGGCCGCGTCGACCGTGGCGACGGCGACGTTCTCGATCAGGATCACAGGTACCACTCCGCCTCGGCCGGGGGCACGTCGTCGCGGGTCACGGTGCCCTCGATCAACCCGTACGGCCGGTCGCCCGCATTGAACACCTCGTTGAGGTTCTCCAGACCGAACGGCTCGAGGTCGACCAGGTAGTGATGCTTGTTGGGCAGCGCCAGCCGCACCTCGCCGATCTCCGGCCGCGTCTCCAGCACGCGGCTGCCCATCGAGAACAGCGTCTGCTGCAGGGAATGGCTGTAGGTGTTCACAAACCCGGAGGTGAGTGCCTCCAGCGCGCCGGTGAACGAGGCGCCGAAGTCGCCGGCTGCGGTCAGGTGCCGCCACTTCGCTTCGACGGCGGTGGCGAGGATGCGGTCGGTGGTCTCCGGCAGCGTCGTGTAGCGGTCCCGCGGAAACCCGTGGAACTCCGAGGCGGTCGAGTTGAGCAGCACCAGACCGGTGAGCCCGGACACCACCTGGGCGCCACTCTCGGCGACGGTCACCACGCAGGTGCGCGTGTAGGCGCCCTGCCGCTGGAACGAGTGCGGGCCGAGTCGATCCCACCCGTACGACTCGACGCCGACCCGGGCGGCGTGCACCTGACCCTGGGTCTTGACGAAGTGCTCGCCGAGCAGCAGCGCGAAGTCCTCGGGCTGTCCTACGCCGTGCTCCTTCGCGAACGCGTACACCGTGTTCTTCATCGTGTCGGTGGGCAGCACGCCGCTGTTGTCGCCGGTGTAGTGGGTGGCCTCGAGGTCGCCGGAGAGCGCGACGCTGACGTTCAGGTCGGCGAGGCGATGCGTTTCGCCGTCGCGGACGACGCGGACCAACCGCACCTCGGCCTTGCCATACCGGTTCGGTCCCAGGACGATCGCCACTTCCGTCAGCTCCCTCGGTAGGTGGTGTAGCCGTACCGGCTCAGCAGCAGCGGCACGTGGTAGTGACGGGCCGGGTCGTGCACGTGGAACGCGATGGTGATCTCCGGAAAGAACGACTCGCCCTGCAGATAGGGCTCCACGTAGAACATCAGCCGATAACCACCGGCCTGCCAGTCGTGCACCGGCACCTGGAAGCGCAGCCGGCCGTCGCCGTCGGTCTTCCCCTCGCCGATCGTGCGCCAGCCGTCGGTGTCGTGCCGCTCCAGCCGCACATAGACCTCGCGCGCCGGATCACCGGTGGTGGTGTCCAGAATGTGCGTGGAGATCCGCGCGTGGATCTGCGCCTCCGTGCCGTCATTCGAGGGCATCGAGCAGCCTCTCCAGCCGCAGCAGGGCGATCCGGCGCAGCTGGTCGGCCACGATCGCGTGCTCGGTCTCGTCATCGTTGGACAGCCGCTCGCGGGCAGCGGCCAGGATCTCGGACTGGCTCTTCCCGCTCGCGAAGATCAGAAACACATGCCCGAATCTGTCCTCATAGGCCCGGTTGGCGGCGATCAGCGCCGTGCGGGTCTCGTCGTCCGCGCTGTCCGCGGCCGCCGACTGCTCCCGCCGCGACCACGCCGCGTCGCGCGACGATCCCTCGGCCCGCTCGCCGATGCGCGGATGCGCGGCCAGCCCCTTGGTGACCTCCGCCCAGCTCAACGCACGTGCGGACGCTTCCGCCGCGGCCATCAGCGCGGCCCGGTCGGCATAGGGACGCCCGGCGGCGACCTCGGCCGCCCACGCCGGCGCGGCGCAACAGGCGAGCAGGTCGTCCTCCAGCCGGTCGGCGGGCATCGCGTTGACCACCTCGATCGCGCCCATGCTCACCCCCTCGCCCATTGCCGCCCAGTCAAGCAAAAGCCCCGGTCCACACGCACGCCTTTCCTCGTTAATTAACACGCCCATCACGGATGCGTCGCGAGGCGGTCGGTGGAGCCGTCCTCGAGTGCCTTGCCGACATGATCCAGGCCGCTCCGGATCAACGCGCCGTATTCATCATCCGGAAGATCGGCGACCAGCGCGCGGGCGGTCGCGAGGTGCCGCCGGGCCGACTCGTCCCGTGACAATCGGCGATGCACGTCGGCGAGATTGAGATGCAGCGACGGCAGGAACGCTCGAACCTGAAGCGAACCGTCGAACTCCCGCGCCCGCTCGTCGGTGAGCGACTCCACGGCCGCCAGCGCGCGCTCGTCCCAGACCAGCTCGTCGGCCGCCGACTCCTGCAGGTCGGCCAGGTAGTGCGCGAGCGTGCACCGATGCAGCGGGTCGCCGTCGGCGCCCAGGTCCGCCCACACGGCGGTGAGCTCCGCGACGGCCCGCGCCCGCTCGCCGTCGCGGCCGCGCTGCACCGCCGTCATGATCCGGGTCATCGTCGGGTCGGCGTCGAGCTGGGTCATGGTCGGGCCTCCGGGTGCCGGTCGTTCGGTCGGGGCACAGCTTGCCGCCTCCACCCGGTAGAGGGTCAAGACACTTAAGTCGATCGAATCAGCGACTTTCGTAGGCAGGCGCCGCGACGCCGATGCGCAAGACTGGGCGGGTGCTGATCACCGCCACCGCGCTGCCCGATCTCCCGGTCCGGGAGGTGCTGCCCGCCGTCGCCGCCATGCTCGCCGAGCGTGGCGCCGGCGTGCTGGTCGCGCCGCCCGGCACGGGCAAGACGACGCTGGTGCCGATCGCCCTGGCAGAGACGGGAAAGGTCGTCGTCGCGGAGCCACGCCGCGTCGCGGCCCGGGCGGCCGCGCGGCGGATGGCGGATCTGCTGGGCGAGCCGGTCGGCCGCCGGGTGGGTTATGCGGTGCGCGGAGACCGGCGGGTCTCCCGCGAGACCGTCATCGAGGTGGTCACCACGGGCGTCCTGGTCCGGCGATTGCAGCGAGACCCCGAGTTGATCGATACGGCGTCCGTGGTGCTCGACGAGTGCCACGAGCGCCACCTCGACTCCGATCTCGCGCTGGCGTTCCTGGTGGAGGTGCGCGAGACGCTCCGCCCCGAGCTCCGGCTGCTCGCCACCTCGGCGACCGCGGAGTCGGCCCGGCTGGCCGAGGTGCTCGGCGCGGAGACACCGGCGCCGGTGCTGACCGCCGAGGCGCGACTCTTCCCGATCGACATCCGGTGGGCGCCGCCCGAGGTTCCGATCAAGCCGGCGCTGGGCCTGCGTGTCGATCCCAAGCTGCTCGACCACGTGGCCGCGACGATCCGTCGCGCATTCGCCGAGGGCGACGGCGACGTGCTCGCCTTCCTGCCCGGCGCACGCGAGATCGAGACGGTGGCCGGCCGGCTGAGCGGGCTGCATGCCGACGTGGTCCGGCTGCACGGCCGCCAGTCCGGCACCGACCAGGACGCGGCGCTGCGCCCCGGCCCGCGGCGCCGGGTGGTGCTGGCCACCGCGGTGGCGGAGAGCAGCCTGACCGTGCCCGGCGTGCGAGCCGTGGTGGACGCCGGCCTCAGCCGGGTTCCTCGCATGGATCACGCCCGAGGCCTCGGTGCCCTGGTCACGGTCCCGGTCAGCCGCGCGTCCGCCACCCAGCGCGCCGGCCGAGCCGGCCGCGAGGCCCCCGGCCGGGTCTACCGATGCTGGTCGCGTGAGCAGCACGACCGCCTCCCCGCGCAGCCCGAACCCGAGATCGCGGTGGCGGACCTGACCGGTTTCACGCTCGACCTGGCCCTGTGGGGCCACCCGGACGGCACCGGCCTGCGCCTCCCCGACCAGCCGCCACCGGGCGCCCTGCAGACCGCGATCGGCACGCTGCAGGACCTGGGCGCGCTCGACCACCAAGGCCGGGTGACCCCGCGCGGCCGGGCGTTGGCCGGCGCCGGCCTGCACCCGCGCCTGGCCCGGGCCCTGATCGATGGCGCCCCGATGGTCGGCGACCGCCGAGCCGCCGAGATCATCGCCCTCCTCGACGAGGACCGCTCCCCCGGCGACGACCTGGTCGCCGGTTGGCGCCAGGCCCGCCGAGGAAACCACCAGTCCTGGCGCAACGAGGTTCGCCGCCTGACCACCGCCACCACCCGAACACCAGAGGCGGCCCCCGAGAGCCCCGAGCCCAAACCAAGGCGAGCGGTGATGCCTGCGGGCGTCCGAGCCGAACCCGATCAGCCGGACGAGCAAGAGGCGAAAAGCGCCGGTGCGGCAGGCCGCCACCCAACGCCTGAGCGGCCCGGAAGCCAACCGCCGCCCGAAGCCGGTGCGGCAGGCCGCCACCCAACGCCCGAGCGGCCCGGAAGCCAACCGCCGCACAAAGAAGGGGCATCCGGAGAAAACCGACGGCCGGCCAAATCCGATGGACCCGCCACCACGCGAGGCACGGCGAGGTCCGCAGGCGTTTCCGAGACCATGGGACCTGAAGGACAATCCGCCAGGGACTCGGTGCGCCTCGAAGGCGGTATCCGAGCCCCGGGATCCGATGGACGGATCGCGCGAGACGCGCCGACCGACGGCAAGCGCGAAAACGCCCGGCCCGAGGAGCGAGCGGCGCAAGACACCCCGGACTTCGACCGCAGACGCGAGACGACGAAGCCCGAGGGACGAGCAGCGCGAGACGCGCTCGTGCCTGGCGGGCGCGGATCAAGAACGCCGGCGGAGAGAGTGGCACGGGACTCGCCTGCGGACGGAGGAAGGCGCGAGGGTGGACGGTCGGGAGAGCTTGCGATTCCGGATGATCTGGCGGCGGGGCTGATTGTCGGGATGGCCTTTCCGGAGCGGGTGGCCCGGGTGCGGGAGGCCGGCGGGCAGATCTATCTGATGGCGGGCGGCACGGCGGCCGATCTGCCTCCCGGCAGCCGGTTGGCGGGCACCACGTGGCTCGCGGTCGCTTCCGCCGATCGGGCCGCGGGGGCGCGCAGCGCGCGGATCCGCACGGCCGCGCCGCTCGACGAGGCCACCGCGATGGAAGCGGCCTCCGCGCTGTTGACCGATGCGACCGAGATCGGGTGGCGCGGGGGCGACGTGGTGGCGCGTTCGGTGCGGCGGCTGGGGGCGATCACGCTGGTGGAGCGCCGGATCGACGACCCGGATCGGGCGCTGGTGCGGGCGGCTCTCTATGAGGGGCTTCGCCAGGAAGGGCTGAGCCTGTTGTCCTGGTCGCGCGGGGCGACCGAGTTGCGGGAGCGGATGGCGTTCGCGCGGGCGGCGCTCGGTGATCCGTGGCCGGCGGTGGACGACGAGGCGCTCGTCGCGGCGGCCGAGGACTGGCTGGGTCCGGACCTCAGCCGGGCTCGGCGACGGGCCGATCTCGCCCGGATCGACACGGCGTCGGCGCTGCGCCGGTTGCTGCCGTGGTCAGTGGCCGGACGGCTCGACGAGGTGGCGCCGGAGCGGCTGGCCGTGCCGAGTGGGTCGCGGGTGCGGGTGTCCTACGCGGATGCCGGGGCGCCGGTGCTGGCCGTGAAGTTGCAGGAGACGTTCGGCTGGCAGGACGCGCCAAGGCTGGCGGGCGGCCGGATCCCGGTGCTGTTGCACCTGTTGTCGCCCGCCGGACGGCCGGTAGCGGTCACGGCCGACCTGGCGTCGTTCTGGCAGACCGGATATCCCCAGGTCCGAGCCGAACTCCGCGGCCGCTACCCCAAGCACCCGTGGCCCGAGGACCCCACAACCGCCGAGCCCACCAGCCGCACCAACCGCCGCGCCCGATAACCGAGAAGCCCTCCCGACAACACCGCTCACGATGACCCCAACACCCACACGTCTGGCCCGTCCGACCCACAAAGTGCGGTGCTCGATGGCCGCGGTCGAGCGCCCGCTCTAACGGTGGCGTCGCTTGATGATCCGGATAGACGCGGGCAGATAGGAGGTGAGGCGACCGTCGCCCACAATGGTTGAGCCCATCCGACACCAACGCCCCAACCGGCGATCTTGCCGGGCCCGGGTGGGCCAGGCAGAGGCGCCCGTTGACCAGGACGCTAAGGGATGTCTCGTAACTCGATCCCCGTGCTGGCCTGTTCAGGTGAGTCGTACCCCGTCGAGGAGCATGGTCAGGCCTCGCTGGTAGTACTCCTGCTCGTCGGGAAGTCCGAGGAAGAAGTCGGCGGTTTCGGTCAGGTGGGGGTAGTCCTGCGGGGGGAGTGACTTCAGCCGCGCGCGCTTGGCGTTGAGCAGGGACTCCCGCAGGGCCGGGTCGGCGACGGCGGTTTCACCCGGCTGGCGGATCACCAGCCCGATCAACGCGTTGAGCAGGAAGATGCTCAGCTGCGCTGCGGCCACCGGCGAGTGTCCCTCGGCGCGCAGCAGTCCGATGACCCGCTCGGCCAGATCGATGCCGGCGTCCGTGCGCATGAAGCGGAGGGGTGCGATCTCGGCGAGGGCGGGGTGCGCGCGCAGGACACGCAGCAGGGCCGCCATCACCGTAGGCAGGTCGGGCTCGCTGTCGGCGGTCAGCTCCATTTCGCCGAGGATCCGCTCGATCAGCGCGTCGAGGAGGGCGTCCTTGCTCTTGAAGTGCCAGTACAGCGCCATGGGAGTGACGTTCCAGCCTGCAGCGACCCGGCGCAGCGTGACGGCGTCGAGCCCGTCCCCGTCCGCGATGGCGAGGGCTGTGGACAGGAGCTCGCCGCGATCGAGTCGCTCGGCGGCCGGGGGTCGGGGTGACATGAGGCTCACTATATCTCGTAAAGGGTGCGGTTTGACGATCCAGCAAGGAGGCGTTACCTTCGATATACAAAGTAAATTTACGTAATATAGTTAGAGGCGGCCATGAGTATTCAACAAAGGGAGAACCCTGTGACCCACACCATCGTCATGACCGGCGCGACTCGCGGGTTCGGCCGCGTCGCCGTCGAGCGCGTCCTCGACGGCGACACTGAGGCGCACCTCGTGCTCCTGGCCCGTGGCGCCACGGGAAACGAGCTCGCCTCCCAGCTCCGCCACAACGGGCGCGCCGTGACATCGATCCCGACGGACCTGTTGTCGATGGGCAGCGTCCGCGCAGCAGCTGACGAGCTGATCCGACGGCTCCATACAGGAGATCTGCCGCCGCTGCGCGGATTCATCGGCAACGCCGGCCTGCTTTACACGAACAACGTCACGGAGAGCCCGGACGGATTCGAGGCGACATTCGCCGTCAACGTGCTCGCCAATCACGTCCTTCTCCGCCTTCTGCAGGATCGATTCGAGGTGCCGTCACGGATCGTCCTCACCGTCAGCGACGCGCACTTCGGCGACTTCCGCCACAACGCGGGAATGATGCCCGCGCCGTCCTGGCGGGATCCGGCCGGCCTGGCCCGCATCCGCGCGTTCCCGGAGGCCAACACTGTCACGGCGGGAGGGACGGCTTACTCCACCAGCAAGCTCGCCGCGATTTACCTCATCCACGAGTACGCACGACGCCTGCCGCAGGGCGTCGACATTGTCGGCTACAACCCTGGATTCGTGCCCGGTACCGGCCTGAGCCGCGATGCAGGCGCAGCTGTCCGGTTCGTGGGGCGGCGGATCATGCCACTGATGACGCTGACCCCGATGGCGTCGAGCCAGAAAGTCGCCGGCCGGCGCCTCGCCGACGTCGCGCTCGGACGCGTCCCGGCACCTTCCGGTTCCTACATCGACCGCACACGAGTGGAGCGCTCGTCCAAGGAGTCCTACGACCCTGACCGTGAACGACAGCTTTGGGAGGCCGTAGAAGACCTGTGCTCCTCAGTCGCATCCTGAGAGACACCCCAGACGGGTCAATGGAAGCGTTCTGCGCGCTCGCCGACTGCGTCAGCAGCCGATCACTCTAAGCAATATCCCGTAACCCGGTGAAGGTCCGAGTCGGGCGGTGGGTGATCATCGATGGGTGCAGGTGCTCTCAACCTCTCGCTCAGAGTTGATCCACCCCTTCACCGGCTTGCAGCCGGCCCAGTTCCGCCGCCTCGTGCGCTTGGTCGCCAAACGCGGCGGTGACGCCACCACCGGCAGGCGACCGGGCCCGCCGTGGGCGCTGACCCTGCCCGACCGCGTCTTGCTGGTGGCCGTGTACTGGCGCACGAATCCGACCATGCGCCAGCTCGGCGCCCTGTTCGGGGTTTCTCACTCGGCAGTGCACCGGGTGATCGATATCCTCGGGCCGCTACTCGCGTCGGCGCCGGTACGCCACTGCCCGAAAGACCAGGTCACGATCGTGGACGGCACCCTGATCCCGACCCAGGATCACCGGCTCGCCGCGCAGAGCAAGAACTACCGCTACTCGACCAACCTGCAGGTGGCGATCGACGCGAACACCCGCCTCGTCATCGCCTTCGGCGACCCGCAACCCGGCAACCGCAACGACACGATCGTGTACCGCAGCAGCGGCACCAACACCCAACTCGCCGGTCGCGAGGTGATGGCCGACGGCGGCTACCGCGGGAACCTCGAAGTGATCATGCCGTACCGCAAGCCCCCGTGACGGCAGCGAGTTACCCGAGTGGAAGCAGGACTATAACGCTAGGCGTCGCAAAGTCCGGGCCCGTGTCGAACATGCCCTGTCCCGGCTCAAGACCTACAAGATCCTACGCGACTACCGTCGCGCCGCCCGGACCTTGGCCCTCACCGCATCCGGTATCGCCCACCTGCACAACATCGCTCTGTCCAGCTGACCGGAAACCGGTGGCGAGCAACGCCTGCATCGAGTTACAAGACATCGCTTAGGGACCAGGTTCCGTGGAGGCCTCGAGGCGGCTCCCCTCCGGGCTGCCACCCCACCGCCGGGCGCAACCGGTGTCGGACGACGGCTCATGTCCTTGAAATCGCGAAAGGTTGACACGGTGCATTCGTGCCGATGTCACCCTCGCTTGGCATGCTCGGGGCATGCATATCAGTCGATCCCTGGGGCGTCGCTTCGTGACGCTGGTGACGGTCGCGTCGGCGCTGCTCGCGATGGGGGCCGCGCCGGCCGTGGCGGGTTCCGCTTCGGAGGCGGCGGGTGGCCGGCCGGTCCGGCCGCTGGCGCAGGCTCATGCGCACAACGACTACGAGCACGAGCGACCGCTGTTCGATGCGCTCTCGCACGGGTTCAGCAGCGTGGAGGCGGATGTCTATCTTGTCGACGGCGAGCTGCTGGTCGCGCACGATCCCGAGGACGTGCAAGCCGGCCGCACGCTGGAGAAGCTCTATCTCGAGCCGCTGGCGCGGCGGGTTCGGGCCAATCACGGCACCGTCTATCGGGGCAGCCGTCAGCAACTGCAGCTGCTGGTCGACATCAAGAACACCGGCGCCGAGACCTACGCCGAGTTGCATCAGGTGCTGGCGCGTTATCGGCGGATGCTGACCACCTATGCGTTCGGCCGGGTTCTTGCCGGTGCGGTGACCGTGGTGATCAGTGGCGACCGCCCGCGGGACCTGATGGCCGGGCAGCGGGTCCGCTACGCGTTCTATGACGGCCGGCGCACGGACCTGGGGACCGGCACTCCCGCGTCCTTCATGCCGCTGGTCAGCGACAACTGGACCACGATCTTCACTTGGCAGGGCGTCGGCCCGATGCCCGCGGCCGAGCGCGAGACGCTGCGCCAGTTCATCGCCACCGCGCACGCCGATGGGCAGCGGGTGCGCTTCTGGGCGACCCCCGAGACACCCGGACCACCCCGCGAAGCGGTCTGGTCGGAACTCCTCGCCGCCGGCGTGGACCACATCAACACCGACGACCTGGCCGGCCTCGAATCCTTCCTCAGATCCCGCCAGCTGGACCATCGAGCCGCAGCCTGAAACCCCGCGCTGTGCCTGCGGACGAGGGGCGCAGGCACAGCGCGCGGCGCCCCGGCAGGCAAGCCGGGGGCGTCGGGCGTGCAAGCACAAGAAGGTGGTGCGTTTCGCCGGGCTGGGAAGCCATGCGCAGCGGAGTCCAAGACGAGACGCAGCCCGGAAAGACGAGACGCAGCCCGGAAAGACGAGGCGCGTTAGACCAGCGCGGAGTGAGACCCCGCGATCCTCGGGACAAGCGCGGGGGCCGAGCGCGGAGATATGCGCGGCGCAAGGCGCGCCTAAGGGGTGCGCGGAATGAAAGACGCCGGCCCTGACTCGCAAGGCCCGGGATCATGCGTGCGCGGTCCGCCGAATCCATGGCCCAGCCAGGCCGCGAGGGCCCTCGGAACAAGTCGCGCCGCGGCGCGACTGCCCGCACCCGCAAAGCAGGACGTCCGAACATCAAGAAGGCGACTACACCTGAGGTCACCACCTCCGTGCGCTGGGCGTCCTAGGAGGCTAGGTGGGCGCTTCCGATCGGGGCGTCGGCGGCCGCGTGCGAATGGGGCTGGTGCGGCACCGATGTCGGCGTCAAGCGGTGCGGCGGCACCGGCTGCCCGAACAGATATCCCTGTCCCAGCGGACACCCCAGATCGGCCATCGCCTGCGCTCGCGACACCGTCTCCAAGCCCTCCGCCACCACCGTCAGCCCCAGCTCGCCGCAGATCGCCAGCACCGAGCGGCACAACGCCCCGGCCCGGTCCGGCGTGACGTCCACATCGGTCAGCGTGGCGTCCAGCTTCACGATGTCCACGGGCAGCGAGTGCAGCTGGGCCAGGGCGTTGTACCCGCTGCCGAAGTCGTCCAGTGCCAGGCGCACCCCGTGCGCACGCAGTCGTTCGGCCACCTCCACGGCGCGCGGCATGTCCGGGATCCGCCGCGTCTCGGTGATCTCCACGACCAGGCGGGACGCGCGCACCGCATGACGCTCCAGCGCCTGCAACACCGCGTCTTCGAGACCCTTCTGACCCAGCCGCGCCGCGGAGACGTTGACGTGCACGTCGATCGGGCGGCCGTAAGTGTTCGCCAGCGCGGCCGCGTCCGCGCACGCCCGGTCCAGCACGAAGTCGTCGATCGCCGCCACCAGGCCGGTGCGCTCCGCGACCGTGACGAAGACGTCGGGATCGACCAGGCCGGCCACCGGATCCGTCCACCGTGCCAGGGCCTCGACCGCGACGGTGGCGCCGTCCGAGAAGCGCACGATCGGCTGGTAGTACACCTCGAAACCGGCCATCGCCGGATCGCCTGACAGGGCCCTCGCCAACAGGTGCGGCAGGTCGGCCTGGGGGCCGCCGTCGGCGGCGCCCGCGTATCGGGCGATCGTGCCCTTGCCCTTGCGCTTGCTGGCATACATCGCCGCGTCGGCCCGGCGGAGCAGGATGTCCGCGGACAGTTCCGCGTCGCCGATCTCGGGCTGCACCAGGCCGATGCTCGCGCCCACCCCGATGGTGTGCCCGTCCAGCATGAAGGGCTCGCGCAGCGCGTGCAGCATCCGGTGCCCGATCCGCTCGGCGTCGACGGCCCGGTGCTCGAGCAGCACCGCGAACTCGTCGCCGCCCAGCCGGGCCACCAGATCGCCGGACGGCACGCAGCCGAGCAGGCGCTCACCGATCGCGCGGAGCAGGCGGTCGCCCATCGCGTGCCCGAAGCTGTCGTTGATCAGCTTGAAGTCGTCCAGGTCGGCGAAGAGCAACGCGATCGGGCGGTGCTGCCGGTGGTGGGCGTCCAGCGCGCCGACCAGCCGCTCGCGGAAGAGCGCGCGGTTCGCCAGCCCGGTCAGCGGATCGTGATAGGCCTGATGGTGCAACCGTTGCTGCCATTCGGAGACCCGGGACAGCAGCACCGTGTTGTCCACGATCGTGAACATCTGCCGGGCCACCACGAGACCGAGGCCAAGCCACCCGAGGTACGCCTCGAACGACGACAGACTGCCGCCGGTCCCGGTGCGTACCGCGAGCACCACACCGGTCGCGACCACCGGCACATAGGGCAGCAGCAGATGCAGATGGTCCGCGTCGGCGCGGCCGACGGCGGTGTCGCCGGGCAGCGGCGGCGGAGTGAGCGCGGCCAGCGCCAGCAGCGCCGGGCCGAGCAGATAGCCGATGGTGCCGGCCGGCGACAGCTCGCCACCGATGTCGAGGAACCGCAGCACGTCGGTCACCCCGAAGGCGACCAGCGCCAGCGCGATCAGCCGCAGCGGCCGCCGCACCGCCGGGCTGGCCGGCCGCATGGTCAGGATCAGCACCGCCATCGTGGCCAGGATCAGATCGGCGATCGGATAGGCCAGCGCCAGCCCGACCACTACCGGCGTCTCGTCGGCCTGGTCGAACACCCGGCCCGGCACCAGCGACCAGACCAGCGCCACCAGCGACCCGGCGATCAGCACGCTGTCGATCACCAGCACGATCACGTCCCGCCGCCCGGGCAGCGGCACCGGCCGGGGCAGCGCGGCGGCGCCCACCACCAGCGACAGCAGGATGCACACCGGCAGCACCAGGAAACCGATGTCGCCGATCAGGATCCGGTCGTCGCGCGCGGGGTCGAGGAACGCCTCGGCGATCCACCACAGCCGCATCGCGCTCCAGCCGGCCAGCCCGCCGCCGAGCAGCAGCCGCCATTGCCGCGGGGTGCCGATCCGGGCCCGGCCGCTGTCGATGCAGACCCACGCGGCGATCGCGCCGGCCAGCATCTGGGCGACGAGCAGGAAGACCCGGCGGGCGTCGCCGGCGGGCAGCACGAACTGACCGGCCGCCGCGACGGCGGCGACGATCGCGAGCGTGAGGGGAAGCCTTGCCCTCGTCGTCATCACCACCGCAGGTCCGGAGCCGTTCGGCCCGGCAAAGGTCCGGACTCCGAAGTCCGGTGAAAAGTACCGCAGTAAGGTACCGCAGGTCCTGCCGTCAGTCGCCGCTTGTCAGATCGGCCACGATCACCGTGATGTTGTCCGGGCCGCCGCCCTCGAGCGCCAGCTCGATCAGGCGCTCGCAGCAGACCTGCGGCTCGGCGCCGGTGAGCAGCTCCGCCTCGATGCGCTCGGCCGGCACCACCGTGGTCAGGCCGTCACTGCAGAGCAGCCAGCGGTCGCCGAGCTGCGGCTCCACGATCACGTAGGACGGGCTGACCGGCTCGCCCTGCAGCGCCTGGGTGACCACCGCGCGGCGCGGGTGCCCGGCCGCCTCCTCGGGCCGGATCAGGCCCTGGTCGACCAGCATCTGAACATAGGTGTCGTCCTTGGTGAGCTGGTTGAGCCGGCCGTCGCGCAGCAGATAGGCCCGGGAGTCGCCGACGTGCGCGAGCGCGGCCCGGTCGCCGGAGAAGATGACCGCCGTCATCGTGGTGCCCATGCCCTGCAGCGAAGGGTCGCCGGTCACCGTCTCGGCGATCCGGCCGTTGGCCGCTTCCAACGCCTTGTGCAAGGCGTCCATCTGATTCTCGTTGTCGATCGCCACATCCAGCGAGGCCATGGCGTCCACCGCGAGTCGGCTGGCCACATCCCCGGCCGCCATCCCACCCATGCCATCGGCCACGACGAGAAGGCGCTCACCGGCATAGAACGCGTCCTGATTGTTGCTCCGGACGCGGCCTTGGTCGGTGACGGCGGCCCACCGCAGGTGCAAGGTCATGGCGAGAGCTTGCCAGGTCGTGTCCAGCGTGTCTGCACGCGGTGGGCGGCGCGCCGCAGATGGTGCGTGGAAAACGTTGTCAGACGGGGTCAAGGGGCCTCCCCAGGCATCTCGGGTCGATCTCGGTGGCCCGCCGGCCGGGCGCCACCCAGGCGAGCGCGGACTCGTCCGCGGCCCAGCCGCGCACCATCACCACGCTGTCCGGGCCGTCCACCGGCTCCGGGCAGAGCGTCTTGGAGCGCACCCGGTCGTTCGGCAGGAAGGTCACCTGCCCGTTGCGCTCGAGCACCGTGGTCGAGGTGTCGTCGACCGAGATCAGCTGGCCGCGCACCACGTCGGTGACCGGCTCGTCCCGCGGACCGGTCTCCACCGCGCTGTTCGGCAGCACCGGAGCGCGCAGGAACACCACGCCGATCACCAGCGGCGCCACCAGCGCGGCGCCGACCGCGGGCCAGTGCGTCGCGAACCGCGCGGCGCGGCTCGGCACCGGGCCGGTGAGAAAAGGACCGAGGATCGGGGGTACGCCGAGCAGCAGCGCCGTGGTGTGTTCCCCGGCCACCACCGCGTCCCGGATCCCGGGCAGCACGAAGATCAGCACCAGGGCGCCGACCACCACCGGCACTCCCGTGACGATCCACGGCAGCAGCCACCGGTCCGCCTCGAACCGCTGCACCGCGGTCAGCCCCATGATCGAGACCACCAGCATGAGCAGCACCGGCAGCAGCCGCAGTTGCCAGGTGAGCCCGGCCAGCACCGCGGCCAGCAGCACCACCCAGTCGGGCATCCGCAGCGCGGTCACCGCGAGCAGCGACCGCCCGGCCTCGGCCGGCGCGCTGACCAGCAGGATGCCGCCGAGCGCCCGCAGCACCAGGATGATCGCCGGGATCGCCCAGATCAGCGTGATGCCGAGCGCGCCGATCATGCCGAGCGGGCTGATGTATTGCACCAGCAGCAGCATGGTCGGCAGGTCCTGCCGGCTCAGGTACCAGAGCCGGAGCACGAGCAGCACCAGCGGGAACGCGGGCAGCGCGGTCAGCAGCCAGTTGAGCTGAGCCCGCCGCCGCCGTGGCGCGACCCCGCCGTCCTTGACCCAGATGTCGGTCATGGGATGACGTTCTCCCACGGCTGTTCGCGGACGTCGGGCTTCTTGACGTCGGGCTGCTGCGCCTGCGCGATCGGGGTGTTGACCACGTTTTCCGGCCGGTTGTTGGCGATCACCTCGGACTGGAAGTTCTTCTCGTAGGCGACCTCCCACCGGTCGTCCCGCGGATCCTTCAGCGAGCGATAGAGGGTGAGGTCCACCAGCGTCTTCAGGGCGTCGTTCTGCCCGACGTTCACGCCCCACGACTCGGTCTGGTCCAGCCCGAGATCCCAGTGCGCGAACTCCTTCGGATACTTCGCCTTGTATCCGGCCAGGATCGCGGCGTCGGTGGTGACCGCCTCGACCTTGCGGTCACGCAACTCGTCGAAGCACTCGCTGATCCGGTTCTTCCGGTGCAGGATGGCCATTGCCTTCTCCGGCGCCGACTCACTGGTGGCGGTCGAGAGCGTGCAGACCTGCTTGTGGCGGAAGTCCTCCAATGCGGACACCGGCGGATGGCCGGCCAGCGTGACCACCGACTGCTCGGTGAAGAGGTAGGGCTCCGAGAACGTCACTCCGGTCATCGCCTCGCGCTTCTCGGTGATGCTGTAACTCGCGATCACCATCTTCACCGGCACCCGTTTGCCGTCCGGCTCGGTGGCCTGCATCCGGGCGCGGTCCTCGCTCTCCATCGCATAGAACCGCACCTCGCTGCGGCGGAACCCGAGGTCCTCGGCGATCATGTATGCGATGTCGATGTCGAACCCCGACCAGGTGCCGTCCTCGTTGTAGAGGGCGGTGCCGGGCTGATCGTCCTTCACCCCGATGTCCAGCGTCGACCAGCCCTCGATCCCCGCCTGCGCGCGCAGCTCCTCGATCGACGGCGCCCCGCCCACGAAGAGCCGGACCAGCGTGATCGAGATGGTCAGCACCAGGGCGAGCCCGAGCGCGGCCAGCCGCACGGCCGCGATGGTGAACCGCGGCGGCGGCGGCTCGGGCGACGGCGGCGGCGGAGGCGCCTCGATCGGATCGGCCGGAAACGGATCGGCGGGCACGTCGTCGGGCGACTGCGGAGGCGGCGCGCCGCGACGACGCACCGGCCACACCCGGCGGCTCACATCACCCAACAGAAGCTCCTCGACGAGGGATCACGGCACGGGATCGAAAGTGCCATAAGGCACGCCCGGTCGGCATCGTCGCAGCCGGGCGGCGGTCAGTCGCAGCCCCTTGGCGGTGCCGTAGCGCGAGACCGCCTCCAGCCCGAAGGCCGAGCAGGACGGTTCGTAGCGGCAACGCACCGGCATGCGTGGTGAGAGCACTTTACGGTAGCCACGGATCGCCGCCGTGGTCGCCCGCTCGGGCAGCGGCGTGCGCGCGGCGACCAGCATCGAGGTGGACAGCAGCCCGAAGTCGCAGCAGGGCACGTCGCAGTCGCAGACGTCGCAGTCGCAGAAATCCCAGTCGCGCTTCTTCTTGCGCTTGTGGGAGCGCTTGGGCAGACCGATGTGCACGTGTCGCTTGGACCGGTGTGGAAGCCGCATCCCTGCATGGTGGCTCATGGGTGCGACAAAAACGTCCCCCGACGGGTCAGCGCGCGAACGCCACCACGGCGGATTCGGCGGGCAGCTCCACCCGGTCGCGTTGCAGCACCACGCCCGGCTCGGTGGCCAGCAGCACCCGGCTCGGCACCGCCCGCAGGCTCACGGTCTGCGGCTCGGTGGCCAGGTTGACCGCCACCAGACAGCGGCCGCGGCGCAGCACCACGTACCGGTCGCCGTGCCAGACCTCGATCCGGTCCAGCCGCGGGTCGGTGAGATCGGGCTGTTCGCGGCGCAGCGCGATCAGCCGTTTGTAGAGATCGAGGATCTCCGCGTGGCCGGGCTTGCCGAGCTCGTCCCAGTCCAGCTTGGACCGCTCGAAGGTGGCCGGGTCCTGCGGGTCGGGCACCTCGGTCTCAGCCCAGCCGTGGGTGCCGAACTCGCGTCGCCGCCCGGTCCGCACCGCCGCGGCCAGCTCCGGCTCCGGATGGCTGGTGAAGAACTGCCACGGGTTGCTCGCGGCCCACTCCTCGCCCATGAAGAGCATCGGCGTGAAGGGCGAGGTCAGCAGCAGCGTCGCGCCGCACTTGAGCAGGCCGGGCGACAGGGTGGCGGACAGGCGATCGCCGGCCGCGCGGTTCCCGATCTGGTCGTGATTCTGGAGGTACGCGACAAAGCGGTGCCCGGGCATCGTATGCGGATCGATCGGGCGCCCGTGCCGACGCCGGCGGAAGCTCGACCAGGTGCCGGCGTGGAAGAACGCCCCGGTCAGCACCGTCTCCAGACTCTCCAGCGAGCCGAAGTCGCCGTAGTATCCCTGCCGCTCGCCGGTCAGCAACGCGTGCAGCACGTGGTGCACGTCGTCGTCCCACTGCCCGGTCAGCCCATAGCCGCCCGCCTCGCGCGGCGTGATCAGCGTCGGGTCGTTCAGGTCGGACTCGGCGATCAGCGACAGCGGCCGCCCGAGGTGCGCGGACAGGCTCTCCACCTCGACCGCCATCTCCTCGAGCAGGTGGATCGCGGTCTCGTCGACGAACGCGTGCACCGCGTCCAGCCGCAGCCCGTCCACGTGGTAGTCGCGCAGCCAGGCCAGCATGCTGTCGATGATGTAGCGGCGCACCTCGCCGGACTCCGGACCGTCCAGGTTGACCGCCGGCCCCCACGGGCTGGTGTGCGCCGGGTTCAGATAGGGCGCGAACATCGGGGCATAGGCGCCGCTCGGGCCGAAGTGGTTGTAGACGACGTCGAGCAGCACGCCCAGACCCCTGGCATGGGCGGCGTCGACGAAGCGCTTGAGTCCGTCGGGCCCGCCATATGCCTCGTGCGGCGCGAACCAGCAGACCCCGTCGTATCCCCAGTTGTATTGCCCGTTGAAAGAGTTCACGGGGAGTAGCTCGACCAGGTCGACGCCGAGGTCGACGAGGTGATCCAGACGCTCGATGGCGGCGTCGAAGGTGCCCTCGGGAGTGAAGGTGCCAACATGCATCTCGTAGAGAACGGAGCCCGGCAGCTGACGACCGGTCCAGGCGCCGTCCGACCAGGTGAAGTCGGTGTGGTCGTACACCCGGCTGGGGCCGTGCACCCCGTCAGGCTGCCACAGCGACCGCGGGTCGGGAAGCGGCGTATCGGCATCCGGCAATACGAACGAGTAATCCGTCCCGGCGCGGGCAGAAGGCACGTCCAGCCGCCACCAGCCGTCGTCGCCACGTTCCATGTCGAGCTGATCTCCATCGACCTGAACTCGCATCGGTCCGATAAAAGGCGCCCACACCGAGAAGGCCGTCATGGTTCCTTCACCAGCAATGCCACCGGGTACGTGTCCAGCAGGTCGGCCACCGCCAGCTGGGAGCCGCCGTGCACCGTGTTCGTCAAGACTTCCGTCCAGGTCTGGCCGTCGAGCGACAACGTGGTGTCCTGCCACCCGCCCCGGCGTGACAATCCGACCGGCAGCCGGGTGCCGACCGCCACCACCCCGCCGCGGTCGAAGGCCAGCACGTGCTCGCCCACCCGGCCCTCGGCATAGAGCGGGCGATAACCGGTGAACAGCTCCGGGCGCCGCCGGCGCAGGCGCAGCGTGCGGCTGGTGACCAGCAGCTTGGCCGCGCCCGACTCGTCCACCGGCGGCAGCCAGCCGTCGTCCAGGCGGGCCAGCAGCGCGCGCCGCGCCGCGAAGTCGACCGGGCGGCGGTTGTCCGGGTCGACCAGCGACAGGTCCCACAGCTCGGTGCCCTGATAGACGTCCGGCGCGCCGGGCATGGTCAGCTGCGTCAGCTTCTGCCCGAGCGAGTTGGACCAGCCGGGCGCCGTGATCGAGGCGGCGAAACCGGCCACCTCCTCGTGCAGCGACGGGTCGTCGTAGATCCGGTCGACCATCTCGCGCAGCGCCGTCTCGAAACCCTCGTCGGGGTGCTGCCAGGTGGTCGACGCCGCGGCCTCACGGGCGGCCTTCAGCGCGTACGCCTGAAGTCTGTCCCTGGAGATCGGCCACGCACCCACCGCGGCCTGCCAGACCAGATGGGCCAGTGACGGGTCGGGCAGGGGGTTGATCCGCACCCAGCGGCGGACCACCTCGGTCCAGTCGCCGGGCAGTTCGGCGAGCACCGCGAGGCGCGCCCGGACGTCCTCGCTGCGCTTGGTGTCGTGGGTGGACAGGCTGGTCATGGCGTCCGGGAACCGACGCTGCCGGGCGGTCTGGCACTCGTGGAAGTCGTCCGGAGTGAGGCCGAACTTCACCGGGTCGTTGCCCACCTCGTTGCGCGCGGTGAACCTGGTCCAGCGGTAGAACGCGGTGTCCTCCACGCCCTTGGCCATCACCGCGCCGGTGAACTGCTGGAACCGCACCGCCAGTTCGTCGGCCGGGTTGCGCAGCCGCGCGGTGAGCTGGTCGAGCACCGGGATCAGCCCGGGCCGGCGGCGGCCCGCCTCGGAGCGCGCCCGGGCCAGGTGCCGCGCGCCGAACGGCAGGTAGGAGCGGTAGACCGGGAAGCAGGCGGCCAGCTCGGCCAGGGCGCGGGGCGCGGCCTCGATCTCGGGTACGAGACGCGCCATCCGGGCGAGCTCGGCCGCGAGCATGGTGGTCGCCACCGCGAGCTTGGTCTCGTGCACCAGGTCCTGCCAGGACGTCTCGGTGCCGGTCAGGTGATGGTCGAGCGTGTCGAAGAACGCCTCGGTCGTGCTGTCCACGAAGACGCCGCAGACCTCGGCCATCGCGTCGTAACCCGTGGTGCCGGCCACCGGCCAGTCGGGCATCTCCTCGCCCGGCTCGAGGATCTTCTCGACCACCAGCCAGGCCTCCGGCGCCGCCTCGTGCAGCCGCCGGAAGTATGCCTCCGGATCGCGCAGCCCGTCCGGGTGATCGACCCGGATGCCCTGCACCGCGCCCTCGCGCACCCAGCGCAGCACCTCGGCGTGGGTGGCGTCGAACACCTCCGGGTCCTCGACGCGCAGGCCGGCCAGGTCGACGATCGCGAAGAAGCGGCGGTAGTTGAGCTCGCTGTCGCCGCGCGTCCAGTTGACCAGCTCGTAGTGCTGCCGGTCGTGCACCTCGCGCGCGCTGCCCTCGCCGGTGCCCTCGGCGATCGGGTAGCGCTTGTCGAAGTAGCGCAGCTCCCCGTCCTCCACCCGCAGTTCGTCGAGCGCGTCCGGGTCGTCGGCCAGCACCGGGATCAGCAACCGCCCGCGGTCCCAGTCGATGTCGTACCACTTCGCGTAGGCCGACTCCGGGCCGTTGCGCAGGACGTCCCACCAGCTCGGGTTCGCGGACGGCACGCCCACCCCGGCGTGGTTGGGCACGATGTCCACGACCAGGCCGAGCCCGGCCGCGTCCAGCGCCTTGCGCAGCAGCAGCCGGCCCTCCTCGCCGCCGACCGCGGGATTCACCCGATCGTGGTCGACCACGTCGTAGCCGTGCTCGGAACCGGGCGTCGCGGTCAGCAGCGGCGCCGTGTAGAGGTGGCTGACTCCCAGGTCGGCCAGGTAGTCGGCGAGCTCGGCGGTGGCCTTCAGCGGGAAGTCGGGACGTACCTGGACGCGATAGGTGGCGGTAGGGGGCATCAAACCGTCCTGTCCAACACGATGAGCGAGCGGTCCGGCACGAGGATCGTGCCGCCGGCCTCGACGACGGCGGGGCGATCCGCCGACGGTTCGGCCGTCTCGATGACCCTTTCCCACTTCTCGCCGTATTCAGCCGGGGGCGTGGCGAATTCGATGGGCGCGTCGTGCGCGTTGAAGCACAGCAGGAAAGACGAGTCGACGTGGCGCTGACCGTATTGCCCGCGCTCGCGGATGCCCTCGCCGTTGACGAAGAGCGCGACCGCCCGGCCGAAGTCGTTGCCCCAGTCGTCGCCGGTCATCTGCCGCCCGTCCGGCGTGAACCAGGCCAGGTCGGGCAGCGGGTCGCCGCCGCCGCGCGCGGTCACCGGCAGACCGGTGAAGAACCGGCGGCGCTGGAACACCTGGTGGCGGTGCCGGAAAGCGGTCAGCTTGCGGGAGAACTCGAGCAGCTGCTCGTCCGCGCTCTCCCAGTCGATCCAGCTGATCTTGCTGTCCTGGCAGTACGCGTTGTTGTTGCCGCCCTGCGTGCGGCCCAGCTCGTCGCCGTGCGAGATCATCGGCACGCCCTGGCTGAGCAGCAGCGTGGCCAGGAAGTTGCGGCGCTGCCGGGCGCGCAGCGCGAGCACCTGCGGGTCGTCGGTCGGTCCCTCGACGCCCGAGTTCCAGGACCGGTTGTGGCTCTCCCCGTCCCGGTTCTCCTCGCCGTTCGCCTCGTTGTGCTTGTCGTTGTACGACACCAGGTCGTTGAGCGTGAACCCGTCGTGCGCGGTGACGAAGTTGATCGAGTGAAACGGCTTGCGGCCGTCGTCCTGATAGAGGTCCGCCGACCCGGTGATCCGGGACGCGAACTCGGCCAGCGTGGCCGGCTCGCCGCGCCAGAAGTCGCGGACCGTGTCACGGTATTTCCCGTTCCACTCGGTCCAGTTCGGCGGGAAGTTGCCGACCTGGTAGCCGCCCGGCCCGACGTCCCACGGTTCGGCGATCAGCTTGACCTGGCCGACCACCGGGTCCTGCTGCACCACCTCGAAGAACGTGGACAGGCGGTCCACGTCGTAGAACTCGCGGGCCAGGGTGGACGCCAGGTCGAAGCGGAAGCCGTCGACGTGCATCTCGGTCACCCAGTAGCGCAGCGAATCCATGATCAGCTGAAGGCTCTGCGGGCTGCGGACGTTGAGGCTGTTGCCGGTGCCGGTGTAGTCCATGTAGAACTGCGGCTGGTCGTCCACCAGGCGGTAGTAGGTGCGGTTGTCGATGCCCTTGAGGCTCATCGTCGGCCCGAGGTGGTTGCCCTCCGCGGTGTGGTTGTAGACGACGTCGAGGATGACCTCCATGCCGGCCGCGTGCAGGGCCTTGACCATGCCGCGGAACTCCTGGGTCTGCTGGCCGAGCGAGCCCATCGCGGAGTAACCGTGATAGGGCGCGAAGAAGCCCAGCGTGTTGTAACCCCAGTAGTTGCGCAGGCCGAGGTCGACCAGCCGGTTGTCGTGCACGAACTGGTGCACCGGCATCAGCTCGACAGCGGTCACGCCGAGGCTCTTCAGGTGCTCGATGATCGCCGGGTGGCCGATCGCCGCATAGGTCCCCCGCATGTCCCGGGGCACGTCGGGGTGCCGCTCGGTGAGCCCCTTGACGTGCGTCTCGTAGATCACCGAGTGGTGGTAGGGGATGTCCGGCCGGCGATCGTTGCCCCAGTCGAAGTACGGGTTGACGACCACGCCCTTGGCCATGTGCGGCGCCGAGTCGAGATCCGACATCTGGTCCGGGTTGTCGAAGTCGTAGGCGTAGAGCGACGGGTGCCAGTCGATGTCCGCGTCGACCGCCCGGGCATAGGGGTCGAGCAGCAGCTTGTGCGGGTTGCAGCGGAGTCCACGATGGGGGTCGTAGGGCCCGTAGACCCGGTATCCGTAGCGCTGCCCCGGCTCGACCCCGGGCAGGTAGGCGTGCCAGACGAACGCGTCCTGCTCGTGCAGCTGGACCTTGCGCTCGTTGCCGGACGGGTCGAAAAGACACAACTCGACCGCTTCGGCCACCTCGGAGAAGATCGCGAAGTTCGTGCCCGTCCCGTCGTACGTCGCTCCCAAGGGGTAGCGGTGGCCAGGCCAAACCTGCATGTTCTGTTCCCTGCCCTTCGACTCGCCCGCGGCCGGACATCGGTGATCCACTCTTGCCCGTGTCCGGCCTCATTCTCACCCAGGGTGGCGACAATCTCCGCGCCACCGTCCGCCGGCCGAGTGGTTCACCCGCGACGGGCCTGGTAGATCGCCAGACGCGTATACGCCGCGGTGAGCAGCGGCACAGGCACGCCCAGCCGATCGGCCTCCGCCACGAAGTCGCCGAGGATGGTGTCCGCCTCCACCGGCGCGCCGGCGATCATGTCGCGGTACATCGACGAGGTGGTCGGTTCGGCGCTGGAGATGACCGAGGTGAGCGCCGTCCGCCAGAACTCGCCCGCCGGGTGCCCGGCGGCGGCCGCGATGGCCATCGACTCGGCGGCGATCCCGCTGGTCACGGCCGGTCCGCCGGGGGCCGCGTTGATCTCCCCGATGGGGGCGCCGAGCAGCGTGGTGGCGGCCGCGGTGCTGGCCAGGAAGACCCATTTCTCCCACATCTCCTGGACGATGTCGCCGACCGCCGCCGCGGCGAACCCCGCGCCGTCGAGCGCCGCGGTGACCTCGCCGACCCGCCCGGGATCGCCGAGCGGGCCGAACAGCAGCCGGTGCAGGTCGGTGAGCTGCACCACGTCACCGCCGTCGTCCAGGGTCGCGTGGATCATGCAGACGCCGCCGTACACCCTCTCCGTGCCGAAGGCGTCACTCAGCGTGCGGAGATGCCGCATGCCGTTGAGCAGCGGCACCACCACCGAGCGGGCGCCCATCGCCGGGCCGAAGTCGGCCATCGCGGGCCGCAGCGCATAGCTCTTCACCGACACCACGACCAGGTCGTACTCCTGCTGGACGGAGGTGATCAGGCGCGGTGTGACGACCGTCTCGCCGGCCGGCGACTTGATCCGCAGCCCACGGTCGGCCAGGACCGCGGCCCGGGCCGGCCGCACCAGGAACGTGACGTCCCGGCCGGCCTGGGCCAGGCGTCCGCCGAAGTAGCCACCGGTGGCGCCGGCGCCCACCATCAGGATGCGCATGCGGCTATCCCAGCACCTCGTCGACATAGCACCAGCGCCAGCTCTCGCCCGGCTCGAAGCTGCGCATCGTCGGGTGGCCGGACTCCTCGTGGTGCCTGGTCATGTGCTGCCGCGGGGACGAGTCGCAGCACGCGACGAACCCGCAGCTCAGGCACAGGCGGACGTGGACCCAGTCGCTGAAGCCGCCCTCGACGCACTGGGGGCAGCCCTTCTCGTATGCACTCTGCGGCGCCGCGTCTCCGGCGTCCTCGAGGTGCTGGCAGATCACTCGTCGTCACTCCGGTTCAACTGGGACTCTTCCAGGTCGAGGTCGCGCTGGGCTCGGGTGAGCACCTCCTCCGGGATGCGCCCCTCGTTGCGGGCGATCTTGAAGACGTGCCGTTCGGCGGTGATCATCTCGCGCCGGAGCCGGCCGTACGCCGCGGACGGCGTCTCCTGCTCCTGGCTGCCGAGCCGTTCCCAGGCGCCGTTGTTCCTATTCTCCGCGATCGCCCGCAGCCGCTCGACCACCGAGTCGGGCGCGCCGTCCGCGTTCTCCTCCAGCGCCTGGAGCGCGGCCCGGCTGGCCTGATTTTGCACGCTCGCCTCGGCCAGCGCGTCGGCCGTGCTGGTGTCCTCCTTGACGCCCAGCCGCTCGGCCAGGATCGGCAGCGTGGTGCCCTGGATCAGCAGGGTCAGCACGATGATCGCGAACGCCACGAAGACGAACAGGTCGCGCGGGTATCCGCCGGCCACCCGGTCGGACTCGGGCAGCGAGAGCGCGGCGGCCAGGGTGACCACGCCGCGCATGCCGGCCCAGGCCACCACGGTCGGCCCGGAGATCGGCGGCCGGTCCTCGCGGTTGCGCACCCGGGGGATCAACCGGGCCAGGTACGTCGCCGGGTACATCCAGACGAACCGGGTCACCACGATCAGCCCGAACACCAGCGCGGTGGCCTGGACGGTGGCCATGAGCCCGGTCTCCAGGTCGCTGACCAGCTCGCGCAGTTGCAGCCCGACCAGCAGGAACACGGTGCCCTCGAGGAGGAAGATGATCAGCCGCCAGACCGCCTCCATCTGCAGCCGGGAGGTCGGCGACAACAGGTAGGGGATCCGATGGCCCAGATAGAGCCCGGCCACCACCACCGCGACCACGCTCGAGGTGTGCAGCCGCTCGGCGATGATCACCACCAGGAACGGGGTGAGCAGCGAGACCGCGTCGTCCAGCAGCGGATCCTTGATCTTCTTGTGCAGCCAGGCGGCGGCCAGCGCCGCCGCGAAGCCGAGCAGCAGCCCGCCGCCCGCGGTCATCACCACGTCGCCGGCGATCTGCCAGAAGCCGACCGCCAGGCCGGTCAGCGCGCCGGTGGCCACCCGCACCATCACCAGCGCGGTGGCGTCGTTGAGCAGACTCTCGCCCTCGAGCAGGGTGACGATCCGCCGGGGCAGGCCGATCCGCCGGGCGATCGCGGTGGCCGACACCGCGTCCGGCGGCGCCACCACCGCGCCCAGCGCGATGCAGGCGGAGAGCGGCACGTCGGGCAGCAGCAGATGCAGCGCGAAGCCGACGATCAGCGCGGTGAACACCACCAGCCCGACGGCGAGCAGCATGATGGGACGCAGCGCGCGGCGGAAGGCCGGCACCGAGGTCTGCAGCGCCGCCACATAGAGCAACGGCGGCAGGATGCCGACCAGCACCAGCTCGGGCTCGATGTGGATCTCCGGCAAACCGGGCACGAAGGACAACCCGAGCCCGGCCACGAGCAGCACCAACGGCGCGACGAACCCCAGCCGCCGGGCGACAGCCGCGCCCGCGACGGCGATCACGATCAATACGACCGTGTCGACGATGCCTTCCATGACCGGAAGCTTAGAGAAGGTTGCGAGCGCGTGGACGTGACGACTCACACTGCGGCCGTCCGGCGGGCCCAGCAAGATTAAGTTCTGGTACTCAGGCCACCTACCAGGCCCGACCGGAAGGGTGGCCGCATGACTTACCCACGCGTGGGCATCACCGCGGTGGCCGGCTGCCTGCCCGCCACCGAGCTGGCCACCGACGAACTGCAGCAGCGGGTCGCCGTGGCCAGCGGGCTGCCCCTGCCGGCCGGCCTGTTCGCGCAGGCCACCGGCATCGACCGGCGGCGGGTGGCGACCGCCGACGAGCACGCCTCCGACCTGGCGATCGACGCCGCCCGGCAGGTGCTCGCCGACACCGGCCTGGACGCCCTCGACATCGACCTGCTGCTGTTCGCCTCGGCCAGCCGCGACATGGTGGAGCCGGCCACCGCGCACGTGGTGCAGGCCGCGCTGGGCGGCCGCGCGCACGCCCTGGACGTGACCAACGCGTGCAACAGCTTCGTCAACGGCATCGATCTGGCCCGCGCGATGATCCTGGCCGGCCGGGCCACCCGGGCGCTGGTGGTGACCGGCGAGACGCCGACCCGGGCGATGCGGCCCCGGCTGGACGGCATGGCCCAGGCCCGCACCGCGTTCGCCGGCTACACGTTCGGCGACGCCGGCGCGGCGGTGCTGGTCGAGCCGGTCGACTCCGGCGGGATCCTGGACGTGGACAGCGAGACCCACTCGGAGCACTGGGCGGTCGGCGGCATCTTCGGCGGCGGTTCCCGGCACCCGCGCGGCGACGAGCACACCTATTTCACCGGCGACGGGCACCGGCTGCGCGGCGTCTTCGAGAAGATCGGCCCCGGCCTGCTGGAACGCGTCAACCACCGGCTGGGACTGACCTTCGACGACTATGCGCACGTGCTGGTGCACCAGGTGACACTGCCCTATCTGCGGCGGTTCGTGGAGATCACCGGCGTGCCCGAGGACAAGCTGGTGGTCACCGTGCCGGAGCTGGGCAACCTCGCGTCGGCCACGCTGGGCGTGCAGCTGGCCGAGGTGCGGCACCGGCTGCGGCCCGGCGACCGGGTGCTGTTCGTCGGTCTGGGCGGCGGCGTCAGCGTGATGACCATGGTCTGGGAGGCGTCGTGACGGCGCTCTGGGTGATCGTGCCGGCCTATCAGGAGGAGGCCCGGATCGACGCCACGCTGGACGCGCTGGCGGCGCAGACCGACCGGGACTTCACCCTGCTGGTGGTGGACAACGGCTCGACCGACGCGACCGCGGCGATCGCCCGGTCGGCCGGCGCGCGGGTGCTGGTCGAGCTGCAGAAGGGGGTGGGCTGCGCGGCGGACACCGGTTTCCGGTACGCGATCGCGCACGGCGCCACGCACCTGGCCCGCACCGACGCCGACTGCCTGCCGCGGCCGGGCTGGGTGGCCGCGGCGAAGTCGTCGTTCGCGGTCGGCGCGCACATGGTCTGCGGGCGGATCACCGCGCGCCGCGACGAGCACGGCATCGCCGGTCGCGCGGTGTTCTCCGGGCTGGTCACGCTGGCCGCGACGTTCGGCCGGCTGCGCCCGGCGCACCTGGCCGGCGACTACCTGACGCCCTATCGGATGCACGCCGGCAACAACATGGCCATCTCGTCGGTGGTCTATCAGGCCTGCGGCGGGATGCCGCGGCGGCCGTCGCCGACCGACCGCATCTTCCTCAACCGGGTCCGCCGCACCACGCCGGCGATCGTGCACAACCGGCGGATGGTGGTCGAGAACTCGACCCGGCGGCTGCGGGCCTACGGCGTGCTCGGCACCGCGAAGTGGTACCTCGACAAGGGAAGTGGCTTACGCACGGCGGATCCCCGCTGATGCTGGCCGAACTGCTGGCAGACCTGCGCGACGGAGACGACCGTCCGGCGATGAGCGGCGCCTCCCGCGCCGATCTGGGCCGGCTCGTCTCCGGGTACGCGGCCGCGCTGCATGCGCACGGCCTGGTGGCCGGGGACACCGTGGGGATGGCGGTGCGCCCTGGTTTCCGGGCCCTCGCGACGATGCTGGCGGCGTACCGGACGGGTTTGCGGATCGCGGTGCTGGACCCGACCGCCGGGCCGGACGTGCTCCTGGCCCGCCTGGGTCTGGCGAAGCCCCGGCTGGTGCTGGCCGACGCCGCGGCGCAGGCGGTGGCCGGCTGGGCGGCGCCGCTGGCCCGGCGTGCCCACCTGGCGCTGCCCGACCTGAGCGCGCTGGCCCCGATCCGCACCGTCGGCCGCCGGCTGCCCGGCAGTGCGCCGGCTTTCCCGCCGGGCCGAGGTGCGCCGCCACCGCCGTTCGAGGGCGACGGCGACGCGGTGATCGTCTTCACCTCGGGCACCACCAGCCGGCCGCGCGCGGTGGTGCACACCCGGGCCGGCCTGTCGGCGGGCCTGCGCGCGGCGCACGACCTGGTGCGTCCGGCGCCGGACCGGCCGGTGCTCGGCGGCACCTTCTTCGTGCTGCTGCCGGCGCTCGCCGGTGGCGCCCCGGTCGCCCTGCCGGCTCGCCGCCCGGCCGCGCTGCATCGCCAGATCCGTCGCCTCGATCCGCAGGCGATCTATCTCACCCCGCCGCAGATCCGGGCGGCGCTGACCGGCGGGGTGCGCTTCGCCGGCCGGGTCTACAGTGGCTCGGCGCCGGTCAGCGCGGGCCTGCTGCGGGCGGTCCGGGCGTCCGGCGCGGCCGAGGTGTGGGGGGTCTACGCGCTCACCGAGGTCTTCCCGGCGGCCGCGGTGGAAAGCGCGGCGAAGTCGGCCTTCACCGGCGACGGCGACCTGGTCGGCGACCTGCTTCCCGGGGTCTGCGCGGTCACCGGGCCGAGCGGCGAGCTGATGCTGAAGGCGCCCAACGCGGCCCACCGATACCTCGGCGAGGAGCCCATCGAATGGGTGGCGACCGGCGACGTCGGCCGGGTCGACGGCCGCACGGTGGTGCTCGGCGGCCGGCTCAAGGACATGATCCTGCGCGGCGCCGAGAACATCTACCCCGGCCTGTACGAGCCGGCCCTGCACGTGCCCGGCGTCTGGCTCGCGGTGATCGTGGGCGTGCCCGCGGGCGACGGCGACGAGCACGTGGTGGCCCTGGTCCAGCCGGCCCCCGGCGCCGACCACATCCGGCTGCGCGCCGACCTGCGCGCCGCGCTGGACCGGATGGGCGCGGCCCGCCCGGACACGGTGATGCTGACCGGCATCCCGCTGGCCGGCCGCTCGCGCAAACCCGACCGGGCGGCGGCCGCCCGGCTCGCCGGCTCGCTGCTGGCCGGCTCGGGCGGCACCGAACAGGCGTTCTGGGAGTGGCGGCGATGAACGGACGCGACCGGGACCGCCGGGTCTATCTGCGCGGCCACCCGCTGCTCTTCACGCTGCTCACGGCGACCCGGCGGCGGCCGGTGGTCCGGCTCGGCGGCACGGTGCTGGTGCACGGGCGTGCGGAGTTCGAGGCGGCGCTGACCCGGGTGCCGCTGGACCGGACCGCGCCGGGAACCACCGGCGGCGTGGCCGGTGATCTGGCCGGGGCGGGTTCGCTCTTCGACCAGCAGGGCGCGGACCATCGGCGCGGCCGGCGGTCGGCGGCGGCCGGCGGGCTGAGCGCGGCGGGCGTGGCCGAGCTTCGCCCGGTCTGGACCGCGCTGCTCGCCGAACGGCTGGCGCCGCTGGCCGCGGGCGCCGACGTCGACCTGGTCCCGCTGGCCGCCGACCTGGCCGGCGCCACCGCCGCGGCCCTGCTCTCCCAGGACGACGAGAACCTGGCGGAGGCGGCGCGGGCGGCGGCCGCCACGGGCGCGCGGGCCCACCTGCCGGGCCTGTTCCGACGACGGGCGCGGCGGGCCGCGGAAACCGCCGCCGCGCGACTGACCTCCCTGGTGGCGCCCGAGGGCGGCGCGGACACCGGGCTGCGCTCGATGCTGGCGGTCGCGGCGATCAGCACGACGGTCGCGGCGCTGCCACGGGCCGCGGCCTGGGCGGCCGACGACGAGCTGTGGGAGTTCGCGGAGAGCGGCCCGCAGGCCCTGGCCGACGAGTTGCTGCGCGTCGTCGCGCCGACACCGCTGCTGCCGCGGGTCGCCGCCGCGGACGCCGAACTGGCGCCGGGCTGCGCGGTGCACGCCGGTGACCGGCTGATGCTGGTCGCCCGGCACGCGGCCGGATCGCATCGGCACGACCCGGATCCGGTGGCGCCCGCCCCGGCCCGGGTGGCCCGGCTGGTGTTCGGGGTCGGGCCACACGCGTGCCCGGGCGCGGGGCTGGCCCGCGCTCAGATGATCGACTGGCTGGCCGCGCTGGCGCCGCACCGGCCGGTGGTGGTCAGGTCCCGTGCGGACCGCCACGCGGCACTTCCGTCCTGGGCCTCGCTGGTCGTCCGGGCCGGCCGATGATGCGGGCGGGGCGATGAAAATCGCGGTCACGGGAGCGAGCGGATTCTGCGGCTCCGAAGTGGCCCGCCGGGCGGCCGCCGCCGGCCACCAGGTGCTCTGCGTGGGTCGCCGGCCGGGCCCGGTGGGCCGCCACCGGCACTGGGACGCGAGCCACGACGTGCCCGATCTGTCCGGCGTGGACGCCGTGCTCCACCTGGCCGCGGCGGTCGGCGACGGGCGCGCCGGCTTCCACGCGGTGAACGTCGGCGGCGCCGCCCGGCTGCTGTCCGCGGCCGGCGACCGCCCGGTGGTGTGGGTCAGCAGCGCCAGCGTCTACTCCCCCGGCCCCTATCCGGCGCCGGTCCGCGAGGATCATCCGACCGGCGGTCAGCGCAGCGAATACGGCCGCACCAAAGCGGCCGGCGAGGCGCTCGCGCTCGACGCCGGCGCGGTGGTGCTGCGCCCGCGGGCGGTCTACGGCCCCGGCGACCCGCATCTGCTCCCCCGCCTGCGCCGCGTGGTGCGTGGCGGCCGCGCGTGGCTGCCCGGCCCGGACGTGCCGCTGAGCCTGACCGCGGTGGAGACGCTGGCCGGCGCGTGCCTGGCCGCGATCGGCTGGCCGCCGGGCGCCTACAACATCGCCGACCCGGTCACCCATCGCCGGGACGCCGCGGTCGGCGCGGCGCTGGGCGTTCCGGTGCGGCACGTGCCGATCTGGCTGGCCCGCGCCGCGGCCGTCGTCGCCGCGCTGCGCCGCGAGCCGGTGCTGACCAGATATGCGATCGATCAGCTCACCGACGGCATGGTGCTGGACACCACCAAGGCGGCGCGGGCACAGGTCTAGAGCGTCGCGATGGAGTGCGAGCGGAAGACCGTGGCCGCGTGCAGGCCGTCGCCGCTGCGGCTGGTGACCACCGCGTCCACCGAGAAGACGTAGTGCGTCTTGCGGGACAGGTTGGTGATCGTGGCGCTCATCTGGCCGCACGGCGTGCGCGGCTGGACCACGATGTAGCCCACGTCCCGCTGCGCGCCGAGCACCAGATCCTGGCTGATCGCATAGAGCCGGAACTCGACCAGGTTGTAGCCGCCGATGTTGTACCAGCTCAGCACCGCGCTGGTGGCGCCCGGCGTGACGTCCAACCCGGCGATCTTGGAGAAGTTGAAGGTGTTGGGCGAGCAGGTCGGCGACGGCGTCGCCCGGCCCGCGTTCGCGCCGGAGTTCAACGGCAGAAACCCAGTCGGGTACGGCGACGGAGTCCCGCCACCGGACGACGGCTTCGGCGACGGCGTGGCGCTGCCCTGGGTCGCGACGATCCAGCTCGGCTCGTCGCCCCGGGTCTGCCCGGCGTCCGCACCGGACGAGCCGAGCGTGCTCGAGGACGACGAGCCGGAGAGCAAGCCGCAGCCCGAGAGCAGCGCCGGCGCCAGCACGGCCAACGCCCACATTCGCAATCCCCGCTTCGTCACGGGAGTCAGATCGGGCCGGGCGACCCGGGTCTTAGTAGCTATCCGGTAGTGAGCTGGCCGGCCGCGGGCGGGCGGCCGTAGTACTCACGGGTGCGCCGGGCCAGATCCTTCGTGGCGGCGGAGTTGGCCCACGTACCCAGAATCACCGCCGCACCCGGGATGACCTTGGCGAACATTCGCTTCGCGGCGCGGATGCCGGCCATCTGGGCGAGCTTCACGCCCAGCTTGAGCATCACGCCGGTGAGCGGCCGCTCGCCGGCGGTCGCGAAGAGCCGGCTGGCGCGCTCGCGCCCGGCGGCCACCCCGAGGGCCATCCGCGCGGTCTCCGCGACCTTGTGCACCTTCTGCAACACCAGCAGGTCGGTGGCGCGGTCGGAACTGGTCGGGTCGGCGCCGAACGCGGCGGCCATGTGCAGCACCATCCGCGCCTGGGTCCAGGCCAGCACGCCGACGTCGACGACCGCGCCGGGCAGTCCGGTCGCGCCGGACACCGCACCGGAGAGGCGGGCGTGGTTGGTGAAGCGCTTGGTCGCCAGCTGGGCCAGCGCGCCGGGAGTGATGCCGGGCTGCAGAGCCCGCTGCCGCTCGGCCCAGCGCTGCGCCTCGGGCCCGAGCCGGCGCACGGCCTCCAGGGCGAGGTGCTCCGGCGCATATTGCGGGTCGGCGCGCATCCGGGCCCAGAGCGTGCTGGGCGGGGCCGCGCCGGCGTCTTCGTTGTCCGGGTCGAGGGTGGATGGGGGGTCGACAGGTTCAGTCACCAGACGCTCCGAACGATCCGAGGGGAAGGATCTCCTCCCATTGTGCCGTGCGGATGCACGTGCACGCGAACACCGGCGCGGGGGAACTCTCAGACCGCAGGTGGCCGGACCGATAGGGCGGACATGGAGGAGGACAGCGGGACGGTGGCGAAACTGCGCCCGACGTCCCTGCTGATCGCCGCCACCGCCGTGCAGTTCGTGGGTGTCGTCCTCTTCCTGATCAACGTGCCCGCGCGGAACGTGCCGCCGGCCCTGGTCTGGCTGCCCGTCGTGGTGGTCAGCGCGATGGCCGCCTGGGCGTGCTGGCAGGCTGCCACGATCGCTGGGCAGGACCGGGTCACCCGGCGGCTCTGGCGCCAGTTCGCACTGGTCTCCGCGCTCTGCGTGCTCGGTCTGCTCGCCGACCTGCGGCACGCGTATGTGGATCCGGTCGGCTTCGACGGCGAGGCCCGGGACGTGGCCAGCGCGGTGCTGTTCGGCCTGTCCCTGCTGGTGCTGCTCTGGGCGTTGCTGCGGCTCCCGCTGGGCCGCCGGGACGACCGGCACCGGGCCGCCTTCTTCGCCCTGGACGCCGCGACCATCGGCATCACCATGGGAATTTTCGCCTGGTACCTGACCGTCCGGTCCTACGGCACCTTCGACGCGGCCGGCCTCAACGCGACGCCCATGCTGGTGCTGGCCGGGCTCGGCCTGATCGGTTCGCTGGCGTTCGTCAAGATCTCGATAAGCGGCATGGCCGGGCTGGACCGCGGCGCGGTCCGGCTGCTGGCCACCGCGGCCGGGGTCGGCGCGGGCGGCGGCGGGCTGCTTCCGCTGGTGCTCGATCTGCACAACGGCCTCAGCAGCTCGCAGCTCGCCGTGCCGCTCACCATGGTCGTGGTGATCCTGGCCGTCGACCGGCAGCGCCGGGCCGCCGGGCTGCCCGAGCCGGTACGCGCCCGCCGCCGGTTCAGCCTGGTCCCCTACCTCGCGGTGGCCGCCACCGACGGGTTGCTGCTGATGGTCGGCGAGCGGGCCGGCGGCATGGTGTCCGTGGTGGCGATCGCGGCCACCCTGCTCACCGCGCTGGTCGTGGTCCGCCAGCTGTACGCGCTGGTGGAGAACGACCGCCTGCTTCGCCGGGTGGACGCCTCCCAGGCCCAGCTGGCCCACCGTGCCACCCACGACCACCTCACCGACCTGGCCAACCGCACGCTGTTCGAGCAGCAGACCCGCGACGCGCTGGCCGGCGCCGGCCGGCAGTCGCTCAGCCTAGCGCTGATCGACCTGGACGACTTCAAGGCGATCAACGACCGCCTCGGCCACGCGGTCGGCGACGCCTTGCTGGTGGTGGTCGCCGACCGCCTCCGCAAGTGCGTACGCGCCGACGACCTGGTCGCCCGGCTCGGCGGCGACGAGTTCGGCCTGGTCCTGCACGGCCTGCACGGCGACGAGGCGACCGACGTGCTGGCCCGGATCAGCGAGGCGTTGCGCCGCCCGGTGCACGCGCTCGGCTACGACCTGCTGGTCAGCGCCAGCGTGGGCCTGGCCGAGGTGTGGCCCGGCGCCGGCCCGCAGGAGCTGCTGCGCCGCGCCGACCTGGCGATGTACGCCGCCAAGGCCCGCGGCAAGGGCCGGCACGCGGTCTACGACGCCGAGCTCGAGCAGCACCAGGCCGCCGACGCCGAGCTGGGCGCCGCGCTGCGCCAGGCCCTGGACAACGGCGAGTTCTCGCTGGTCTACCAGCCCATCGTGCGGCTGCCGGACGGCAGGTGGACCGGCATGGAGACGCTGATCCGCTGGCACCGGCCCGATCGCGGCCCGGTCGGCCCGGACACCTTCATCCCGATCGCCGAGCGGACCGGGCTGATCGTGCCGCTGGGCGACTGGATTCTGCGTACCGCCCTGCGGCAGGCCGCCGACTGGGACGCGACGTACGGCACGGACGCGCCGCGCGAGATCAGCATCAACGTCTCCGCCCGCCAGCTGCGCGAGCCCGGCTTCGCGAACGACGTCAAGGAGGCGCTCGCCGAGACCGGGTTCGACCCGGAGCGGGTGATGGTCGAGGTGACCGAGACGGCGGTGTTCGACGGCGGCGTCGCCCTGGACACGCTGCAGAACCTGGTCGGGCTGGGCGTGAAGGTGGCGCTCGACGACTTCGGCACCGGGCACTCGTCGCTCGGTCTGCTGCGTACCTGCCCGGCGGACACCCTGAAGGTGGACAAATCGTTCGTCGACGGCATCGGCGGGCGCTCCGAGGAGGCGGTGATCGCGACCGCGATGATCCAGATCACCAACGGCCTGCACCTGCAGGCGGTGGCCGAGGGCGTGGAGACCGCCGAGCAGGCGGAGACGCTGTTCCGGCTGGGCTACCGCTTCGCGCAGGGCTACCATTTCTCTCGCCCGCTGACCCCGGCGCAGGTCGCCGAGCGGCTGTCGGCGACCGATCGGGTCTCGGTCTGATTTCCGGGTTCAGGGTCGCGGCCGGGTCGCCGAGCTCCAGACGCTGGTCGGCCGCTTCCGGGTCCGACCGACCCATAGGGAAAGATCATCTGGAATGTTCCGGCCGCGGGTGGCGTTCACCCCTGGTGTCCGCCCGGTGCGCGGCGGGCGGATCTTTCTCGAAGGAAGGTACCGACGTGCTCGATCCGAGCGGGCTCTACGAGCTGACCGGCGAGGTGCCGGCCCTGGACGAACCGGTGCTCATCCAGGCGCTGACCGGGTTCGTCGACGCGGGCAGTGCGATCCAGACCTCGCGCGAACACCTGCTGGAGCACCTGGACGGCCGCAAGATCGCCACCTTCGACGTGGACCAGTTGCTCGACTACCGCTCCCGGCGCCCGCCGATGGTCTTCATCGAGGACCACTGGGCCAGCTACGAGGAGCCCGAGCTGGCGCTGCACCTGCTGCGCGACGAGATCGGAACCGAGTTCCTGATGCTCACCGGCCCCGAGCCGGACGTCCAGTGGGAGCGCTTCATCGCCGCGGTCACCGGTCTGATCGACCGGTTCGGCGTGCGCGTCACGGTCGGCCTCAACGCGATCCCGATGGCGGTGCCGCACACCCGCCCGGTCAGCGTCACCGCGCACGCCACCGACAAGACCCTGCTCGGCGAGCACGAGTCCTGGCTGCAGCGGGTCCAGGTGCCGGCCAGCGTCGGCAACCTGCTCGAGTTCCGGCTGGGCCAGAGCGGCCACCCCGCGATGGGTTACGCCGCACATGTCCCGCACTACCTGGCCCAGACCACCTATCCGGCCGCCGCCGAGCTGCTGCTCGACTCGGTCTCCGCGAGCACCGGCCTGGCCCTGCCGACCGGTGCCCTGCGCGACGCCGCCGAGGTGGTCCGCGCCGAGGTGGACAAGCAGGTGGCCGACGACGAGCAGGCGTTGCGCCTGGTCAGCTCCCTGGAGCAGCAATACGACGCGTTCGTCCGAGGCCGCGACGCCAACCTGCTGGCGGACGCCGCGGGCGAGCTCCCCACGGCCGACGAGCTGGGCGCCGAACTGGAACGCTTCCTCGCCGAGCAGTCCCGCGACGAGAACTGACCCCCGTCTTCGCCGACCTGGAGGGTGACGACCAGGCCGACGGCGAGCATCAGCGCGACGCAGGTCGCCGCCGCTCGGCCGGGGTTGCGCAGGGTGTTGTTGCCCGCCAACCGGGCGACCGGACCGGCACCGGCGATCAGCCGGGTCAACCCCCGCAGCACCCAGGGCAGGAACAGGCCGACCGAGGACAGCAATCCGACGGCAGTGACGAACGCCCCGCCGACGACGATGAGCAGGGCGAACGGCACGTCGCCGAGGCCGTACCAGACAGCCGCGCCGCCGATGGCGCACAGCGTCAGCGATCCGGCCCGGCACACCGCGGTGGCACGCCGCGCGGTCGTCGTCGGCGGCGCGACGGACCGCGCGTTCCCGCTCGGCCAGCGCCGCGCGGTGCCGTTCGATGCCCTCCCGCTCCCGCTGCGCCCGAAGCTCCTCGCGCTCGCGGGCCCGCCGGCCGGCGACGAACACGGCGACGACAACGGCGCCATAGCCGGCGGCCGTGGTCGCCCAACTCCCCAGGGTCAGCGGTTCCGGACGGCCGGTCAGCCACCGGGCCGGGCCGGCCACCGCTCCGATCAGCCCCACCACCAGCGCGGCCCGGGCGGCTCCGACCGTCGACCAGCGGGCCAGGCTGTGCACCATGATCGGCACGGCCACCACCGACGCCGTCGGATCGGCCAGCACCACGACGTGGACCGCGGCCGCGACGCTCGACGCGGCCAGCGCCGCCCACGGGTGCGCCCGGCGGAACACCAGCGGGACGCACATCGCCACGACGAGCACCACGTGGGGCAGGTGCGGGAAGACCGCGATACCGGCCACGGCCAACCCGACGGCGAGCCAGGAGTCGCGAAGCAGCCGGCCGGCGAGGTGGGTGTCGCGGGGCAGCCGGGCGGCGGCGAAGCGGTGCGGTGAAGGCATGGCGCTCATCACCGTAGACGGGACCGGGGCCGCCGCCATCCGACCACGGTCGCAGTCGGCCGGCCGCCGGGGTCAGTCCGAGTCGGTCGTCGGGCGGGTTGCGCGGCGGGCTCGGTGGGCGCGGACCTTGTTGCGGTTGCCGCAGCGGTCCATCGAGCACCAGCGGCGGTTTCCCGGGCGCGAGGTGTCGACGAAGATCAGGCGGCAGTTGTCGCCGGAGCACTCGTGCAGGCGGGCGCGGCGGGCGGGCGTGCCGATCAGGTCCAGGGCGTCGTGCGCGAAAGCCCCGAGGACCTGCGCGCCCGTCACCGGAGTGGTCCAGCGCATCGCCAGCGATGACGGATCGACGCGCGGGCGGGGTGGGGCCTCGGCATAGCCGTTGAGGGTCTCGATGTCGGCGGCGCGCACCTCGCGGTCGTTGGCGACGGCCGGCGCGACCGTCCAGAAGGTGTCGCGCAGGTGCTTGATCCGATCGACGTCGGCGGGCTCGATGCGCAGGTCCGCCACGTCCAGCGGCGCGGTCAGCGCGAGCCGCGAGCCGGTCAGCCACTCCGCGAGGTCCGCCGGGGCACGCAGGATCTCCCATTTCCGATAGGCGCCGGGCCCTCCGGTGGAGAGCAGTTCCACGCTCAGCGCGCCGGCGTCGAACGTGTATCGCTGGCCGTCGCCGCCGGTGAGGATCCGGATCCCGGGATGCATGTAACCACTATAGCCGGTAACGTAACCGGTATAGCCGGTAGAGAGCCGGCGGCGACGATTACCGGAGGCGTGATGAACACCGAGCAGACACTGCTGGACCTCGAGGACGAGATGTGGCGGGCCAACCGCGAGGGCGACGGCGCCTTCTATGACCGGCTGCTGCGCGACGACGCCATGGTGGTCAGCCGTTACGGCGTGGCGCCCAAGGCCGCGATCGTTCCCGGGATCACCGCGAACCAGAACCCCTATCTCAAGACCGACCTGAGCGACCGGAAGGTCCTGCGGATCACCGGCGACAGCGCGCTGATCACCTACAAGGCGGTGGTGACCGCGCTGGTCAACGGCGACGAGACCACCTTCGAGGTGCTGGCCACCAGCGTCTACGCCAAGCGGGGCGACACCTGGGAGGCCGTCTTCCACCAGCAGTCCGCGCTGGGCTGAGCCCGGATCAGGTGCAGGTGAAGCGGGCGGCGGCGGTGACCTGCAGGTAGTTGGCGCGGCCGCCGCCGCGTGCCGCTCTCCAGTCCGCCGGTCCTTGTCAGACGGCCTGATCGGACGTTGCGGGGTGGCCTCGAGCGCCGCCCGGGTGCGACCCGGTCACACCGGTTTCGGGCGGAGCCAGTCGAGCACCGTGCGGATCTCGGCGTCCCAGTACGCCCAGTCGTGCGCGCCGGGCCCGAAGCCGCTGTCCAGCGCGACGCCCCGGGCCGCGCAGGCGGCGACGAAGCGCTCGTTCTGCGCCAGCGTGTGGTCCTCGGTGCCGCAGCGCAGCATGAGCCGGGGCAGCACGGCCGGGTCGGCGGTGGCCACGAGGTGCAGCAGGTCGTCGCCGGTGCCGGCCACGTCCCGGTCGAAGACCCGGCTCATCACCTCGGCGATGTGCGGCCGGTCGTCGTGCTTGGCGACCCAGTCGAGGTCCAGCGGCGCGGAGAGGCTGGCCGCGGCGGCGAACCGCTCGGGCTGCCGCAGCGCCCACTTGAAGGCGCCGTAGCCGCCCATGCTCAGGCCCGCGACGAAGGTGTCCTCGCGGCGGGTGGAGACCCGGAAGAACCCCGCGACGGTACGCGGCAGCTCCTCGCTCAGGAACGTCCAGAATTTCGCCCCGTTCGCCTCGTCGGCATAGAAGCTGCGCTGCACCTGGGGGGTGACCACGACCAGGCCGCGGTCGTCCACATACCGCTCGATCGAGGTGTGGCGGGTCCAGCCGGTGTCGTCGTCGGACAATCCGTGCAGCAGGTAGAGCACGGGCGGCGGGTCGGCCGGCGGGCCGCCCTCGGGCTGGGGCAGCAGGACGGTCATCGAGGTGTTCAGGTCGAGCGTCTCGGCGTAGAAGTCACAGCGGAGCAGGGCCATCCGATGATCCTCGACGATGCGTGCCGCAGTGACCACGCCGGGTTGGGAATGTCGTACCCGTCGATTAGTATGTGTGTACTAAAACCGCCTCTGACCTGCGGGGGAAGATCACATGACCGCACCTGTCACCGCCACGATTCCGCCCTATGCCACGATGCTCGGCTTCACCCGTTATGTCGCTCGCACCGGCCCGTCCAAGGCCACCTTCGTCGGCGGTCTGCGCCGCCAGCGCGAGCGGCGGTCCGGTTTCAACCCGCACGGGCAGCTGGTGAAGGCGCTGAAGGCGGACATCGCGTTCCGCACCGGCGGGAGCTATCTGACCGAGGTCCCCCAGCTGGTCAAGCCGCGGTGGAAGCCGCTTTACAACGCGGTCAGCGCGGGCGCGACGACCTATCTGCGCTCGCTGGGCGAGCCGGCGGAGGTCAGTCTCGCGCAGACCCGCGAGGCGCTCGCCTCGGTCGGCCCACTGCACGTCAAGATCAACCCCCACTTCGGCCTTCGATACGAGGACGGCCGGCGTGAAGCGGTCCGGCTGCACTTCGACGAGCAGCCGCCGACCCCCGAGGCGATCACCGCGACCCTGCATCTGATGGCCCGCCACATGGACCAGATCCTGCCCAACGCCGAGCCGGTGCTGGTCGACCTGCGGCGCGGCACCAGCCACCGGATCGACCCGGCGGGCAAGGCGGGCGACGTCGAGCGCTGGCTGGCCGGTGAGGCGGCGGCCTTCACAGCGATGTGGACGGCCACCGCCGCCTAGGGGCGGCTTGACCGTTCGGCGACCCCGGCCGTCCGATTCGCCGAGAATTTTCCGGGTTTCGGCGTGGGAACTTCTTAGGTGCAGCCGGGTTGCGACGATTTCTCTCGGTGTAAGCGGGGGGCAAAACGTCGGGGGGCGTCGGTCATGAAGGCAGTCACGAAGGTTCTGGGCAGCACGGCGATGGCGATTCTCGGGATGGCCGCGGGCGCGGTCTTCGCACCGGCTCCGGCCATGGCCGCCGCGCCGTCGCTGCCCAGCCTGGTCGCCTATGTCCGCGGCGGCGACGTCTATGTGAGCAAGGGCGCCGCCGAGACCCGGCTGACCAGGGACGGCGGATATGCCCGGCCGCGCTGGTCGCCCAACGGCAAGCAGCTCGCCTTCCTCAAGGCGGGGCAGCTGTGGGTGATGAAGGCCGACGGCACCGCCAAGCGCCGGCTCACCACCCGCGCCGCGGCCGGCGCGTCCTGGTCGCCCGACGGCAAGACCCTCGCGTTCGCATCGCTGTCCTGCTCGGGCGGCCCGGGCGTCTTCCGCATCTCGGCCACGGCCATCAACGCCAAGCCGGAGGTGCTCTTCCCCGGCGACTGCCGCGGCGAGGCGCTGCCGGCCGAGCCGGCGATCGGCGCCGGCGAGGTGGGCGCCCTGAGCGACCGGCTGCGCTCGGACGACGCGGTCGCCTGGTCCCCCGACGGCGCCAAGGTGGCGTTCCGCGGCGGCAACTGCGAGTCGATCTTCGACGCCTGCCTGAGCGTCGGCACGGTGGCCACCGGCGGCGAGAAGACCGTGGCGGCCTACGGCGGCGGCAGCCTGCAGAACTCGGGCTTCGCGGTGGTGCCGAACTGGCGTGCGGACGGCGCCAAGCTGTCCTGGACGGCATACCAGGAGGGCGAGACCGCGGCCGACGACGAGCCCGTCCACCTGGTCGAGTACGACGCGGTGACCGGCGCGAAGCGCACCGTGGGCGGCACGCTGGACCGCGAGATGGCCTACGTGGACGCGACCCGGGGCGTCGCCACCGGCCAGTTCCAGGGCGGTTCCTGGGTTCTGGTGATGGGCCTGGCCAACGGCTCCCGCACACCGTTCCACCAGGGCTCGCAGCCGAGCGTGCAGCCGCTCGCCAAGTAACCCACGGGGATCTGGGGACAGAAAGCGCCGGCCGGGACCTCCCGGCCGGCGCTCTCTTTGCCCTTGCTCTGCACACCTCGGGTAAACACCCCCGACCAGCCCCGCGATCACCCCCTCCCGCACGCTCTGCGCGCCTCGCGTGCTCGGCCCGACGCGGGCGGGGCAGAATTGGGCCGCGATGGAGATGACGAACGAGCGGGCGATCCGAACCTTCCACCCCAGGCGGGGGCGGATGAGCAAGCGGCACGCCGACGCGATGGCCGAGCTCTGGCCGCGCTTCGGGTTGGACGTACCGGACGGTGACCGCACCCCGATCGACCTGGCCCGGCTGTTCGGCGGCGCAGCGCCGGCGGATCCGGCCGACGGCCGCAAGATCGTTCTAGAGATCGGTTTCGGGATGGGGGACGCGACGGCCGCGATGGCCGCCGCCGACCCGGGCCGCGACTACCTGGCGATCGAGGTGCACACGCCGGGCATCGGCAACCTGCTCGCGCTGATCGGTGAGCTCGGGCTGACCAACGTGCGGGTCGCGCACGGCGACGCCATGGAGCTGGCCCACCGCCTGCCGCCGGACAGCCTGGACGCGATCCACGTGTTCTTCCCGGACCCCTGGCCGAAGTCCCGGCACCACAAGCGCCGCCTGATCCAGCCGGGGAACGTGGCGCTGCTGCGGCCCCTGCTCCGGGTGGGTGGCGTGATGCACTGCGCCACCGACTGGCACGAATACGCCGAGGCGATGCGGGCGACCCTGGACGCCGACCCCGGCCTCGAAGCGGCCCCACACTCCCCCGCGGCCGCCGGACCGGGCGTCGCGAACGCCGGGCGGGTGGAGACCAAGTTTGAGCAGCGTGGGGTGCGTGCCGGACGCCCGATCACGGATTTGGTGTACCGCCGAGTGTGACGCATTTGCCGGACAGCAGGATTCGCCGATTTCTCCGCTTTACGCTGATGTCGGAGGTCGGTCGATGCCGCAAGATGACGGGTTGCACGGCGCGCTCACCCACGGCGCCGCGGATCAGCTCGCCGCCCTGGTGGCGCGCGCCGCGCGCGCCCCGAGCGGGCTGATCCACTTCGTCGACCAGGACCACGACCGGGTCCGGGTCTACGGGGCATTCGGTCTGGGCTTCCGGTGGGAGGAGGTCGCCGACACCCCGCTCAAGGACTCGCTGGCCGGCCTCGTGGTGGAGGCCGAGGCGCCGCTGGTGGTCGAGAGCCTGGCCGACGACCCCCGGGTCCCGGAGGGCACCCGGGCCCGCAACCAGAACATCCAGGGCGCGTACGTCGGGCATCCGGTCCGCGACGAGCAGGGCCTGGTGATCGGGGTGTGTTGCGCCTTCGACACCGCGCCCCGGCGGTGGACCAGCGAGCAGATCGCCGCGGTCGCCGAGGCCGCCGAGGTCAGCACGCTGCTGATCACCGAGCAGCGGGCCCGGCACGAGGTTGATCAGCAGCACCGGTTCCTCGACGCGGTGCTGGACAGCCTGAGCGACGGGGTCACCGCGTGCGACGCGGACGGGCGGATCGTGCTGGTCAACGCCCGGATGCGCACGATGTGGGGTGAGGCGGAAGTGCCCGACACGATGGGTGACGACACGGCGATCGAGGGGCTCACCGACGGCGCCGGGAAGCCGATCAAGCGGGACGACATCAGCCTCTACCGCGCGCTGCGGGGCGAGCGCCTGCGCAATCACGAGCTGGTGCTCAAGAGGCGGCAGCGGCGCACCCGCTACTACCTGGTCGACGCCCAGCCGATCGCCGGCCCGGACGGTTCGGTGGTCGGTGCGGTGCAGGCGGTCCAGGACGTCACCCGGCGCAAGCGTGGGGAGCGGTTCCGCACCTGTGAGCTGGGCGTGACCACCGCCCTGGCCGAGGCGTCCAGCATCGAGGCGGCCGGGCCGCGGGTGCTGGAGGCGGTGGTCAGCACGCTCGACTGGGCGCACGCCGAGCTGTGGCTGGTCGACGACGCGGCCGGGGTGGTGCGTCCGGCGGCCCGCTGGAGCTCACCCGGCTGGGGGTTCGACATCGAGACCCCCGACGAGCTGCCGTACGGGCAGGGTCTGGCCGGACGCGCCTGGCAGGTCGGCAAGACGCTGTGGATCCGCGACGTCGGCCGGCCGCAGAGCCTGATCGCGGCGGACACCGCGGCCACCTCCCGGTTGCACACCGCGCTGGCCCTGCCGGTGCGGCACGGGCTCGAGACCCTGGGCGTGCTGACCGCCTTCGCGGAGAGCATCGAGGACCCGGAGGACGAGGTGGTCGCGCTGCTTTCCGGGGTGGTCGCGCACCTGGCCCAGTTCGTCGACCGGCGGCTGGTCGACGACCTGCAACGGCAGCTGGCCCGCAGCAAGATCGAATATCTGGCGCTGATCGGGCACGAGTTGCGCACGCCGCTGACGTCGATCAGCGCGTACACCGAGATCCTGCGGGAGATCGAGCCGGACGCGCTGGCCGCGGACGGGCCGGCGCTGCTCGAGGTGATCGACCGGAACACCGCCAAGCTGCGGCACATCATCGACGAGCTGCTCGAGCTCTCCGCGCTGGACACCGGGCACGCGGCGATGGCGATGGCGCCGGTGGACCTGGCCGGCGTGGTCCGCGAGTCGGTCGAGCGCACCCGCGACGCGATCGACGGCGCGCCGCTGGAGGTCACCGACGACCTGCCCGCCGAGCTGGTGCTGCCGGGTGACAAGCGGCGGCTGCGGCAGATCGTGGACAACCTGCTGGGCAACGCGGTGAAGTACAGCCCGGACGGCGGGCGCATCTCGGTGTCGCTGCGGCCGGTCGGGCGGGCCGCCGAGCTCGCCGTGTCGGACACCGGCATCGGGGTGTCGCCGGAGGAGCGGGAGAAGCTGTTCACCCGGCTCTACCGCAGCAGCATGGTGCGCGATCGGGCGATTCCCGGCACCGGGCTGGGGCTGGCGCTGAGCCGGGCGGTGGTGCAGCGCCACCACGGCACGATCGAGATTTCCGATCACGAGGGCCCGGGTACCACAGTGCTGGTCCGGCTTCCCCTGGACTCTCGTTGAGAACACTGTCAAATATGTGAACTAGCCAGCGCTGACCTGCGGGTTCAGGATGAAGGCCATGACCAGGTGGACTCCGGATCCCTCGTTCTACGCCAGCCCGCGCGATGCCGCCACCGCGCCCGCCGAAACCCTCGCGTACGTGGTGGCCTTTGATCGTGCGGCCGAGAAGCCGGACGCGATCGCCGTCCTCGACACCGATCCCGCGTCCGATTCCTATGGCCGGGTGGTCGGCTGGACCGACATGCCGCACACCGGCGACGAGCTGCACCACTTCGGCTGGAACGCGTGCAGCAGCGCGCTCTGCCCCACCGCGCCGCACCCTCATGTCGAGCGGCGCTACCTGATCGTGCCCGGCCTGCGGTCCTCGCGGCTCTACGTGTTCGACACCAAGGACGACCCGCGCAACCCGAGCCTCGTCAAGGAGATCCCGGCGTCCGAGCTGGCCGAGAAGGCGAACTATTCGCGGCCGCACACCATCCACTGCGGACCGGACGGGATCTACATCTCCGCGCTCGGCGGCGGCTCGGCGGAGGGTCCCGGCGGCATCGCCGTCCTGGATCACACCACGTTCGAGGTGCGCGGGCAGTGGGAGCACGACCGCGGCGACCAGTATCTGGCCTACGACTTCTGGTGGCACCTGACCCGCGACGTGCTGGTCTCCTCCGAGTGGGGCACCCCGTCGATGATCGAGGACGGGCTGGTCCCGGACCTGCTGATCGGCCGCAAGTACGGCCACCGGCTGCACTTCTGGGACCTCGCCAAGCGCACCCTCACGCAGACCGTGGACCTCGGCGACCAGTATCAGATGACCCTCGAACTGCGCCCGGCCCACGACCCCACCCAGGAGTACGGCTTCGTCGGCGTGGTGACCAGCGTCGAGGACCTGTCCGCCTCGGTCTGGGTGTGGCACCGCCGGGACGGGGAGTTCGCGGTGACCAAGGTGATCGACGTGCCGGCCGAGCCCGCCGACGCCGCCGACCTGCCGCCCGCGCTGCAGCCGTTCGGCGCGGTGCCGCCGCTGATCAGCGACATCGACCTCTCCGTCGACGACCGCTTCCTCTACGTGTCCTGCTGGGGCACCGGCGAGCTGAAGCAGTTCGACGTGCGCGACCCGCTGCACCCGGTGGAGACCGGCTCGATCCGGCTCGGCGGCGTGGTCGGCCGGGTGGCGCATCCGTCCTTCCCGGACGAGCGACTGGCCGGCGGCCCGCAGATGGTCGAGGTGTCCCGCGACGGCAAGCGGGTCTACGTGTCCAACTCGCTCTACGGCGCCTGGGACGACCAGTTCTACCCGGACGGCGTGGGCGCGTGGCTCGCCAAGATCGATGTGGACACCGAGAACGGCGGGATGACGCTGGACCCGCGGTTCTTCCCGCACGGCGACGAGTTCCGCGGCCTGCGCGTGCATCAGACCCGGCTGCAGGGCGGGGACGCGTCCTCCGACTCGTACTGCTACCCATGACGCTGGGCCAGTATCTGGCCCTCGCGGGGCTCGGCGCCTTCCACGGCCTGAACCCCGCGATGGGCTGGCTCTTCGCGGTCGCCCGCGGCATGCAGGAGCGCAGCGCGACGGTGGTGCTGCGCTCGCTGCCGCCGATCGCGGCCGGCCATCTGGCGTCGGTGGCGATCGTCGCCGCGGTGGTGTCCGCCACCCGGTCGGTGGTGGCCGCCAACATCGTCGGGGTCGTCGGCGGCCTCGTGCTGGTCGGCTACGGCCTCTATCGGCTGCTCTCCGAGCGGCACTTCAAGTGGGCCGGCATGCGGCTCTCCTCGATGCAGCTGGCCGGCTGGTCGTTCCTGGTGTCCAGTGCGCACGGCGCCGGCTTGATGCTGCTGCCGGTGCTGGCGACCGAACCGATGCCGGGCGGTCACCTGGGGCACGCGATGGCGACCGGCACGTTCAGCGGGCTGGCCGCGGCGGGCGTCCACACGTTGTCGATGCTCGTGGTCATGGGCGCGTGCGCCCTGATCGTCTACCGCTACGTCGGCGTCGGCGTGCTGCGCCGGGCCTGGTTCAACATCGACCGTTTGTGGGCGGCCGTGATGGTCGGCGCGGGCGCGCTGACCATCGCCCTCACCTTCGGTGCGTGACCGGGAACGCCCGGACCGTGGGGGGGGGGGGGGGGGGGGGGGGGGAGGGGAGGGGGGGGGGGGGGGGGGGGGGGGGTGGGGGGGGGGGGGGGCGT
>NZ_JBVJIP010000013.1:150079-189158 GCF_055586225.1 Actinoplanes sp. NPDC051388
TCGACTTTTTGGGGGCGGCGGGGGTGGTGGGCGCGGGCGCGCGGACCCTCGCCCCCCCTTGTGGTGCGTAACAGGGAACCCCCGGCCAGTGCGGCGGCGCCGGAGCGCCGCCGCACGGAACGTGATCAGCGCGGGAACTCGACCGCGGCGGCGCCGCCGCCTCGGCGGGACGGCTCGGCCGAGGAGATGACCCGGCCGTTGCGGCCGAACTCGATCGCCGTGGCCGCCCCGAGCTCCGCGATGGGCGGCTGGAAGGCGTGTCCGCGCGCCTCCAGTTCCTCCCCGTAGGCCGCGATGAACGCCGGCTCGGCCTGCACGGCGGCCGAGTTGCGCTGCGATGCCCGCGGGGTGGCCATCGCCTCGGCCAGCGGCATGCCCCGGTCGATCCGGTTGACGATCATCTGCAGCACGGTCGTGATGATGGTCGCGCCGCCGGGCGAGCCGAGCGCCAGGAACGGCTTGCCGTCCTTCAGCACGATCGTCGGGGACATCGAGCTGCGCGGGCGCTTGTTCGGGCCGGGCAGGTTCGGGTCCTTCGCCGCGCCCTGCGTACCGGTGAAGTTGAAGTCCGTCAGCTCGTTGTTGAGGATGAAGCCGCGGCCCGGCACGACCATGCCGTTGCCGCCGGTCGCCTCGATGGTGAAGGTGTATTCGACGATGTTGCCCCACTTGTCGGAGACGGTGAGGTTGGTCGTGCTCTGGCCCTCCTCGACCTTGCCGCCGACCGCGGCCGGGGTGCAGCCGCGCGCGGTGATGTCACCCGGCGGCACCGGCTTGACCAGCGCCTGGTCGGGGTCGATCTGGCAGGCGCGCTGCCGGGCCCAGCCGTCGCTGATCAGCCGGTCCAGCTGCCACTGCGGCGTCTTGTCGCCGACGTAGCGGTTGCGGTCGGCGAAGGAGAGCGCGGTCGCCTCCAGATATTGGTGCAGCACGTCGGTGTCCGAGGACAGCTCCGCCCGCTCGATGATGTTCAGCGCCTCGCCGACCGCGGTGCCGCCGCTGGACGGCTTGGACATGCCGTAGACCGTGTAGCCCTTGTAGTCCGACTTCGTCGGAGCGGGATTGCGCACCCGATAGTTGGCCAGGTCGGACAGTCGCAGGTCGGCGCCGCGCACCTCGTAGGGCCAGGTGCCGATCGGGTCGGCCGAGAGCGGCGGCTCCTGCACCGTGCGCACGATGTCGCGCGCGACCGCGCCGCGGTAGAGGACGTCGGTGCCCTGGCGGGCGATCAGCCGGTAGGTCGCGCCGAGATCGGGGTTCTTCTGGATCGAGCCGACCGCGGGCGGCGCGCCGCCGGGCAGGTAGAGGTCGCTGGTCGAGTCGAACCGCCCGAAGACGTTCAGGTTGTCGGCGACCTGCTGGCGGAAGGTGGCGTCCACCGGGAAGCCGTCCTCGGCGACCCGGGCGCCGGGCTGCAGCAGCCTGCTCAGCGGCTGGCTGCCCCAGCGCCGGGTGGCCGCCTCCCAGGTGGCCAGGGTGCCGGGCACGCCGGCCGAGAGGCCGCTCACCCGGGCCTCGTCGAAGGCGTACGGCTGGCCGGTCGCCGGGTTGACGAACCACTGCTCGGTGGCCGACGCGGGCGCGGCCTCGCGGCCGTCGATGGTGTGCACCTTGCGGCTCTTGGCGTCGTAGTAGACGAAGAAGCCGCCGCCGCCGATGCCGGCCGAGAACGGCTCGGTCACGCCGAGGGTGGCGGCCGCGGCGACCGCGGCGTCCACCGCGTTGCCGCCCTTGCGCAGCACGTCGATGCCGACCTGGGTGGCGATCGCGTCGACGGTCGAGACGGCGCCACCGTAACCGCGGGCGGTGGGGACCTTGACCGGATCCCGGGTGGGGGCGGCCGAGGCCGGGCTCGGCAGCAGGCACAGCGCCGCGGCTGCGGCCACCGCCGTGAAACGTCGGAACGTCATCGGTCCTCCGGGTGCAGATGAAGCAGGCAGAGTGGACGGTCCGTTCCTGCCTACCGGTAGTCGGCCGGTGGCACAACCGGAGCGGCCCATGTCGCGTACAACGCCGCATATGCGCCCCCGGCGGCGACCAGTTCGGCGTGCGTGCCGGTCTCCAGGATGCGACGGTCGTCGATGACGATGATCCGGTCGGCGCGCATCGCGGTGGAGAGCCGGTGTGCCACCAGGATCGCCGTGCGCCCCTCGAGCAGGGTCTCCAGCGCCGCCTCCACCCGCAGCTCCGTGCGCAGGTCGAGGCTCGAGGTCGCCTCGTCGAGCACCACCACCCGCGGCTCGGCGAGGAATGCCCGGGCCAGCGCGAGCAGCTGCCGCTCGCCGGAGGAGACCGACTGCCCGCGCTCGTGCAGCAGGGTGTCCAGGCCGTCCGGCGCGCGTTCCACCAGGTCGCGCAGCCCGACCGCGTCGACCGCGGCCCACACGTCGGCCTCCGGCGCGTCCGGCCGGGCGAAGGCGATGTTGTCGCGCAGCGTGCCGGCGAACAGGAACGGCTCCTGCGGCACCACGCCGATCTGCCGCCGCAGCGACGCCAGCGTGACGTCGCGCAGGTCGTGCCCGTCGATTCGGATCGCGCCGCCGGTCGGGTCGTAGAACCGGGTCACCAGCTTGGCCAGCGTCGACTTGCCGGCGCCGGTCGGCCCGACGCAGGCCACCGTCTCCCCCGCCCGCACGGTCAGCGACACGTGTTCCAGCACCGGCCGCTCGGAAAGGTAGGAGAACGACACGTCGTCGAAGACGATCTCGCCGCGCACCGCCGGCAACAGAGCCGCGCGCGGTTTCTCCAAAACGGAGGGCGCCCGGCCCAGCAGCCCGTTGATCTTGCCGATCGCGGCCCGCGCCTGCTGATATTGCGTGTAGAGCTGCACCAGCTGCTGCACCGGCTGGAAGAACGCGTTGAGATAGAGCACGAAGGCGGTCAGCTCGCCGATGGTCAGCGTGCCGCGCAGCACCATCCGGCCGCCGACCCAGAGCATCACCGCCATCGCGAGCAGGCCGATCACCGACGTGCCGGGGCCGTAGACCGCGTTGATCCGGCCAGTGCCGTCGTTCGCGTCGCGGTACTCGCCGACCACCTCGCGGTGCGCCAGCACGTTGCGCTCCTGCCGGTTGTGCGCGGTGACCACCCGGATGCCGTTCAGGCTCTCGGACAGGTCGGCGAACATCGCGGCGATGGCGTCGCGCTGGCGGTCGTAGCCGCGGTCGGCGGCGTGCCGGAACCAGAGCGAGGCGGCGGCCAGCGGCGGCACGGTCAGGGCCAGGGTGAGCAGCGCCAGCCCGGCGTCGTAATGGAACAGCACCGCGGTGACCAGGACCATGGTGAGCGCCTGGATCAGGAACTGCGCGAAGCCGTCCTGCAGCAGGCTCTGCAGCGACTCCACGTCCGAGGTCATCCGCGTCATGGTCACGCCGGCCTTCTCCGACGTGTAGTAGTCGAGCGACTGCCGCTGCAGGTGCGCGAAGATGCGGATCCGCAGGTCGCGGGTGGCGGACGCGGCGAGCCGCCCGGTCTGCCGCATCCGGACCGTGGTGGCCACGCCGGTCAGCACCACCGCCGCGGCGAACGCACTGGTCGCGAGGACCAGCACGCGCAGATCGCGGTCGCCGATGCCGTGGTCGATGCCGACCTGCACCAGATAGGGCCCGGCCTGCAGCAGCACGGTCTCCACGAACACCGCGAGCGCGGCCGCGACGAGCAGGCCGCGGCGCCGCACGAGCAGCCGGAACAGCGTGATCCGGCCGCCGGTGTCGCCCACCGGGTCGTAGTCGACATGCACTTTCCCCAGTGCGGGCTCGCGAGCTTCGAGTGCCGCGACTCCTTCGGCGACATCAGCGGGGACGCCGGAGAACTTGAGCCCGTTGCCCTTGCGCCCGGCCGCGCCCATCGACGGGCGGCCGCCCTGCGCGAACCCGCCGAAACCGCCGCCGAAGATGCTCATGCGGCGGCCGCCAGCACGCGTCCGTACCGCGGCTCGGTGGCCAGCAGCGACGAGTGGGTGCCGTCCGCGACCACGCGACCGCCGGAGACCAGCACCACCCGGTCGGCGAGCGCGATGGTGGAGAGCCGATGCGCGACGATCAGCGTGGTGCGGCCCTCCATCGCCGTGCGCAAGGCCTCGTGGATCTGTTGCTCGACCGCCACGTCGACCGCGCTGGTGGCGTCGTCGAGGACCAGCACCGGCGGGTCGAGCAGCAGCGCGCGGGCGATCGCGATGCGCTGCCGCTGGCCGCCGGAGAGCGTGTAGCCGCGTTCGCCGACCACGGTGTCGAAGCCCTCCGGCAGGTGCTCGACGAACTCGCCGGCGCCGGCCGCATCGGCCGCGGCGATCACTTCCGCGCGGCTCGCGTCCGGGCGGCCGTACGCGATGTTGTCGTGGATCGAGAGCGAGAACAGGAACGGCTCGTCCGGCACGATGCCCACCTGGGTGCGCAGGCCGGACAGCCGCAGCGTGCGGACATCGTGCCCGGCGATGGTCACCCGCCCGGCGGTGACGTCGTAGAACCGGGCCAGCAGCCGGCCCAGCGTCGACTTGCCGGAGCCGGTGGCGCCGACCACGGCGACGGTCTCGCCGGCCCGCACGGTCAGGTCCAGGCCGTCCAGGGCCACGGTCCCGTTCGGGTACGCGAACCGCACGCCCTCGAACCGCACCTCACCCCGCAGGTCGGCGTCCACCGGATGCGGCGGATCGACGACCTCGCTGCCGGTGTCCAGGATTTCGTAGATCCGACCGGCCGACGCGGACGCCCGCTGACCCATCATGATCATCATGCCGAGCATCCGGAACGGCGGCTGCAGCATCAGCACGTAGGAGTTGAACGCGACGATCGTGCCCACCGTGGTGTGCCCGTCGATCACCATGATCCCGCCGATCAGCAGCACCAGCGCCAGCCCGAGCCGCGGCAGGTTGTCCAGCAGCGGGTTCCACCGGCTGCGGATCCGGGCGTCCTGCAGATAGGCCCAGCGGATCTGGTCCGCCGACTCGGCCAGCGCGTCGAGCTGCCGCCCCTCGGCCGCGAACGCCTTGACGATCCGGACGCCCTGGATGTTCTCGTCCACCACCGTGGCCAGCCGGGCCAACCGCGACTGGATCAGCCAGGAGACCGGATGGATCGCCTTGCGCATGCCGACCCCGAGCAGCCCGATGATCGGCATGATGGCCATCGCGACGATCGCCAGCGGCACGTTGATGGTCAGCATCAGCCCGAACGCCACCACCGCGATCAGGCACTGCACCAGGATCGACGGCCCGAACGCCAGGTACATCTGCACCGCCCGGATGTCCGAGCTCGACCGGGACATCAGCTCGCCGGACTGCACTCGGTCGTAGAAGCCGAACGGCATCCGGGCCAGGTGCGCGTAGACGATGTTGCGCAGGTCGTACTCGATCTCGTAGGCCGTGCGCAGCAGGTAGAGCCGGGCCAGGAAGTTGATCAGGCCCTGGCCGACCGCGAGCGCGACGATCCACCAGACATACGGACCCAGCGCCGAGGTGCGGGCCACGATCGCGTCGTCGATGCCGCGCCGCACCACGTCGGGGATCTGCACCTGCACGACCAGCCCGAGGAAGGACAGCCCGAGCGACGAGAGCAGCAGCGCGCGGTGCGCCTTGACCAGCGGATAGGCCCGGCGGAGCCAGGTCTTGCGGGTGTCCGGATCGATGGACGCCTTCGGTGCCCGCCGACTCACCCGCCCACCTCCCGCTCGTTAGCCAGGCTAACAATACGCTTCCGCGGGTCAGCCGACCCCGAACTGGTCGGGGATCACACCCGGGCAGGCGGCGGCCGGGCGCGGCCGGGTGAGGTCGATCAGGAAACGGTCGACCGCGGCGGTGGTGCACGGCGAGCGGCCGTAGGACACGTGACCCCAGCCGTTGTAGGTGACCAGGGCGGCGGCCGGGCCGAGCTGGGCGGCGGTGCGCTGGGCCCAGACATACGGCGTGGCCGGGTCGTGCCGGGAGGCGAGCAGCAGGGTGGGGACGCGGGCCGGCCGCAGTGCCCGTTGCGGGTTGACCGGGGCTTCGCGCCGGCCGAGACAGGCGGCGACCGCGCCTAGGGCCAGCGGCGAGGCCGGCATCTGGGGCGCCCGGGACCGCGCCTCGGCCAGGCGGCGGGTGTAGCCCGCGTACCCGTCGACCGGCAGGTCCCAGTCGGCGCAGAAGACCGCCGGGAAGCTGTTCTCGATCTCGGCCGATTTTCGGCCGCTCGGCGCGATGGCCTCCTTGATGAAGTACGCCAGCGAGTACCACTGCGGGTCGTAGAACGAGGAGAACGCGACGCCGAGCAGGTCGAAGACGTCCAGCTTGGCGGGCGGGTGGTACGGGTCGGCGAGGGTGCCGCGGGCCGCCCGGGCGAGCAGCGCCGCCCACAGCGCGCGCACGTCGCGGCCGTGCAGGGCGCAGGTGCGATAGCGGGCACACCAGTTGACGAACTGGTCGAAGCCGTCCTGCGCGGCCGCCGTGCCGTCGCCCAGGAAGCGGTCGGTGTCCGCGCTGTGGTCCATCACGCTGTCCAGCACGAGCGCGTGCACCCGGCGGGGGAACTTCTCGGCGTATTGCGCGCCGAGCAGGGTGCCGTAGGACGCGCCGTAGAAGCTGATCCGCTCCTCCCTCAGCGCCCGGCGCAGGCGTTCGACGTCGCGCACCACGCTGATCGTGTCGGCGTGCCGATAGATCGGGCCGGTCCGCTTGGCGCAGTCCTTCGACAGCCTGCGGTGATGGGCGACCAGGGCGGCGTACCCGTCGGGGGTGGAGACCAGGGGCGAGGGCTCGGCGTCGACCAGCGACTTCGTGCAGAGCACCGGCGCGCTGCGGCCGACCCCGCGCGGGTCGAAGCCGACGATGTCGAAGCGGGCGCGCACCTCGGCGCTGAAGAAGGACCCCGCGTCCAGGGCGAGATCGACGCCGCTGCCGCCGGGACCGCCGGGGTTGACCACCAGCGTGCCGATCCGGCGGGCCGGCTGGGTGGCCGGCCGCCGGGCGATCGAGATGCCGACCTTGACGCCGTCCCGGTCGTCGATCGGCACCCGCAGCGTCGTGCACTGCGCGGTCCGGTCATCGACGCACGGCGCCCACCGCAACGTCGGAGCCTTCGCTTCCACGGGCGGGGAGAGAACGAGAAGGGAGGCCAGAAACGCCGCCAGGATGGGCCGGGTGTGTCGCACCCGGCCCATCCTGGGGCACGAGACCTGCCGATACCGGCAGAAACTCGCTTTACCGCACGTAAAGGGCTACTTCACCCCGAGGTGCCGGAACGCCTTCCGCACGAACTCGTTGCGGTCGGCCGGAGCCAGCCCCTCCAGGCCGAAGCCCAGGAAGACCGAGTCCGAGGTGGTGGTGACGGCGCCGTTGTCGAACGCCTTCTGGCTGCGCGACCAGTCGTTGGCGTTGCCACCGGTGCCGGGCGGCGGCCCGGCGACGGTCCAGCCGCCGAGGTCGGTCTCGAACGACGTCTGCGCCGCGACCGCCCCGCCGACCTCGACGCGCACGTCGTCGAGGAAGACGCCGAGGCCCTGGGTGCCCCAGTCGGACATGTAGGTGATCGACACCTCGACCTGCTGACCGGCGTACGCCGACAGGTCCGCGTCGAACTCCTTCCATCCGCTGCTGGTGCCGGTGGCCGCGTTCCAGGTGCCGGTGGTGCCGGTCGCCGAGCAGTCCTCGCCCTGGTAGTGCAGCAGGAACGGGTGCAGCTCGGAGATGCCGGACTGGCAGCTGTCGCCGGTGCCGGTCTGGGTGAGGCCGTTGGCGTCCGGCAGCGTGGTCCAGTCGTCGCTGCCCACCGGGTGCGCCTCGACGAACATGTAGTCCCAGTCCGTCTCGGTGTCGAACGAGGTGCGGAACTTCAGGTGGCCGGCGGTCGCCGAGGTCAGGTCGACCGTCTTGGTGAGCCGCTTGTACGACGCGTCCGCCTGCCCGCTCCACAGATACCAGTCGCCGTCGTACGGGTCGTACGGCGCCGCCCCCGGCGAGTCCCAGTCGACCGGCGCGGCGCTCGCGAACTGCGGGAACTGCGCCGGCGGCAGGAAGCTCGAGGTGGACAGGAAGGAACCGGTGTGGTTCTGGTTGGCCGCCGAGCCGGGAGCGTTCAGCGTGGCGCTGAAGCCCTCGAAGCGGCCGTCCGTGCCGGTCAGCGGGAACGGCGTGCCGGTAGCGTCCGTGCCACCGTTGTCCACATATGCGAACGCGCCCAGCCAGTACTGCTGGAAGTCGTTGAACAGCGGCAGACATGTGGCGTCGGTGCTGACCGGGCACTCCGGGCCCGGGTTGGGCTGGTAGACGTACTGCCCGTTGGCGGCGTTGGCGAAGCCGGCGTACTTGCCGCCGTAGATCAGCTTGCCGCCCTCGTTCAGGTAGTCGCGGACCGCGAGCTCGGTCTGCCAGGCGTTGCGCGAGGCGGTGCCCGCCGTCTGGGTGGTGGCGCGCGGGATGATGTCGTCGCCGGTCTCCCAGACGACGGCCTTGTAATGCGACAGGACGCCCAGCGGGTGCGGCGCCGCGCGGCCGTTGCGGTCCATGTCGTAGACGTCGGCGCTCAGGCCGGCCGCCTCGATCGCGGCCACATGCTCGTCGGCATAACGAGCGCCGGTGGCGCCGTCGGCGTTGGCCGGCGAGATGCCGGTGACGTCCTCCGCCGCGAGCACCAGCACGTCGCCGCCGATGTCGCCGGCCACCGTGTAGGTGAACGGCTCGCTCGGCTGCCCGCCGGTCGCGGTGAACCACACCGTCACCCGGTCGCCCGGCTTCTGCCCGCGGACCGTGCCGCGGAACTCGGCGAAGTACTTGTCGTGCGTGTCGCCGTACTTCTCACCGCCGTCCCACCGGACGACCGCGCCGGTGCGCTCGGCGCCGTTATTGATCTTGTAGTGCAGCACCTTGTCCTTGAGCTTGCGCTCGGCCAGCACGGCCACCGTCTGGGTCGTGCCGTAGGAGACGGTGAAGGGGTCGGCCTGCAGATCGGGTGCGGTGCGGCCGACCACGGACACCGGGTTGGCCGGGTCCTTGGCGGACTGCGCGACGGAGAGCGCGAACGGGATGTTCTTCTCGAACTCGGCCTGAATCAGGCCCTCGTCGTCCGGGAAGTTGAAGCCGCTCTGGCAGTCCGCCGGGTCCCACTGGTCGTCCGGGTCGATCGCCGACGCGGTCTGGCAGGTGGTCATCTCCGGCGTGAAGCCGATGGTGCCGAACCGGACCTGCGCGTGCGTGTCGGTGTCGCCGTTGGTGGTGTAGAGCTCGGCCGAGATGTCCGGGTCGTAGCCGGCGATCGCCGGGTTCGCGTCGTCACCGGCCATCGCGATGCTGATCTGGTCGTCCGGGCTGATCGTGTCCACCTGCCAGCCGATGCCGTAGAGCAGCAGTTCGGCGGCGGAGTGGTAGTTCACGAAGAACTCGAAACCGATCTTCTGGAACAGCTTGTTCAGCGCCAGCGTCTCGGGCTCGGAGTTCGGCCCCGGGCCGCGATAGGTCTCGTCGGCGGGGTCCTCCGCCGAGCCCTCGTTGTCGTAGGCCCACTTCTCCGCGAAGTTGCGGTTCAGGTCGACACCGTCGCCGGCGGTGATCTGCCCGTCCCCGTTGTTGTCGCGCAGGTTCTTGCGCCACAACCGGTTGTCCTCGTCGGCGAAGGTGAAGTCGTAACCGTCCGGGTTGGCCACCGGCAGGATCCAGACCTCGGTGGTGTCGAGGAGCTGGGTGATCGCCGGGTCGGTGCCGTAGCCGTCCACGTAGTAGTGCATCAGGCGGCGGTTCATCTCCGGCGTGATCCACTCGCGAGCGTGCTGTGCGCCCGCATAGAGCACCGACGGCCGCACGCCGTCCGGCACGTTGCGCGCGCCCTTGGTCAGCTTGATGGCCTGGATCGGCACTCCCCGCGTGGTGGTGCCGAGCGTGACCAGCTTCGCGATCTGCGGGTGCCGGGCCGCGGTCGCGGCCAGTTCGTCGCGCAGACCGCCGGGTGCGTTGTAGGGCCGGAACACGGTGGGCGCGGCCGCGGCCTGCCTGCGCATCGCGGTGCTCACCGCCTTGGCCTTCAGGGGTACGCCCGCGGCGACGAGTCGTTCCGCCTGCCGGGCGCCGAGGATCGTCTCCACCACCACCTGGCCGCCGGCCGGTGGGCTGATGGTGCTCTCGTGGCTGTCGATGCCGGCCGCCCGCAGCTTCTCGAGCTGGGCGCCGTTCAAGGTGCCGGTGTATACCCCGAGGGTGTCCGCGGTGGCAGCGGGTGCCGCCAGGGCGGCCGGTCCGGGAGCGATCGCTGTGACCGCGCAGAGGAGCGTCACTGCTCCGGCGGTGACCCAGCGTCTGGATCTCATGATTTAAGGCCTCCGATGGGTGGGAAGGTCGTGAGTGGACCCTTCCGGCAGGTGGGAGGCGGTGTCAATCATTCATCCGGTTGTATATGTCAAGATCAGATAACAGGGGTCGGATCCCCGGAACGCCGTGGCACCGTTGAGACCATGAAACGCCGTGGAATCGCGATGTTGCTGGCCGGAGGCACGATGCTGGCGGCGGCGGGCTGCTCGGGCGACGAACCGGACGCGGCACAGCCTCCGGCCCCGTCGTTCTCGGCGACGCCCTCCACCGCGGCGCCCACGTCGGCGGCGCCCGCCCCGACCGGCGCCCCCGATCTCGACGCCGATCCGGAGACCCTCGCCACCGGCGTCGACGTGCCATGGGGCTTGGCCTTCCTGCCGGACGGTAGCGCACTGGTTGCGGAACGCGACAAGGCCGACATCATTCAGATCACGCCCGGTTCTGGCAAACGAGTCGCCTACCGGGTGCCCGGCGTCGACCCGTCCGGCGAGGGCGGCCTGCTCGGTCTCGCGCTGGCCCGGGACTACCCGCGGACCCGCTGGGTCTACGCGTACATCACCGCGGACGAGGACAACCGGATCGTCCGCTTCCAGCTCGGCAGCCAGGACCGGCCCGAGGTGATCTTCGAGGGCCTCGCCAAGGCCGGGAACCACAACGGCGGCCGGATCGCGTTCGGCCCGGACGGCATGCTCTACGTGGGCACCGGCGACGCCGCCGAACCGCCTCGCTCGCAGGACCAGGAGAGCCCCAACGGCAAGATCCTGCGGCTCACCCCGGAGGGCGAGCCCGCGCCCGGCAACCCGCGGGCCGGCTCGCCGGTCTGGACCTCGGGGCACCGCAACGTGCAGGGTCTGGCCTGGGCGGCCGACGGCGCGATGTACGCGACCGAGTTCGGCCAGAACCGCCTCGACGAGGTGAACCGCATCGAGCGCGGCAAGAACTACGGCTGGCCCGAAGTCGAGGGCGACGAGCGCGGCGACCCGGGCTTCCAGAGCCCGCTGGTCACCTGGGCCACGTCCGAGGCGTCACCGTCGGGTGCGGCGATCGCCGGCGACACGATGTACGTCGCGGCGCTGCGCGGACAGCGGCTGTGGACCGTGCCGCTGAACGGCGGCGAGCCCGAGGCGCACTTCACCGAGAAGTGGGGCCGGCTGCGCACGGTCGCCGTCGCACCGGACGGCGCCCTGTGGCTGACCACGTCGAACACCGACCGGGACGAGAACGTCCGGGACGGCGACGACCGGGTCCTGCGGTTCCCCGCCCGCTGAGCGGCGGACAGGCTGACCCCCGGGACGGGGAACCGCAGGAGGCTAATTGGCCGGCGGCAGTTGCGGCAGCTGGCTGATCGCGGTGGCGTAGTGGGAGACCTGCCGGCCGTTCGGCACCACGCCGAAACTGCGGAGCTGGTCCTGGATGGCCTGCTTGACGACGTCCTCGGACTGACCGCGGTGCGTCTGCATGACCTTGTTGACGACGTAGTCGACGCGGAGCTGCATCTGCCAGCCGGCGGTGCGTGGACCGCCGGTGGTCGAGAAGCTGACGGAGGCGAGGGGTTCCATGCCACGAGTATCGGCAAGCGGCGCGGGACTGGAACGTTCGAGGGGCGCTGCAACCCGACTGCACCCGGGTCGCACCGCCCTCTCCATCAAACGGACGAACCCGGCTAGTGCGAAGGCGGACGATCCTCCGCCTCGGCCAGTTCTTCGGCGGTCGGCGGCCGGGTCGGCCGCAGGTGCTGCCAGGCCAGGAAGAACCCGCCCAGGGCCAGCATCGACAGGCCCATCCACAGGTTGATCCGCACGCCCTGCGCCTTGTCGATCTCGGCGTCGTTGTCGAAGATCCCGAGCAGGGCGACGATCACGCCGTACACCACGAACAGCAAACCGATCACCCGGCGTACGTCGAACAGCTTGGCCGCGGCCGAGCGCTTCTCCAGCTCCTCGCCGCCGGCGAGCAGCTCGTCGTCGGGGCGGTTGGTCTCGTCGGTCATCACAGACTCCTTTACCAGACCGGGATGTAGAGGACGAACGCCAGCACGACGGCGATGGTGCCGAGCAGGACCGGGTTACGCCACCAGACCCGGTCCGCGGTCATCACGGCGTGGACCGAGGTGTCCGTGCCGGCCAGGCCGTAGACCAGGCCGCGCAGCTCGTCCTCCGGCTTGGCCCGGGTGAACAGGGTGACCACGATCGCCACCAGCACCGCGGTGCCGAACGCCAGGCCGGCGCCCCAGAAGCTCTCCTCCAGGTCGGAGTTGAACTTGACCACGTCGCCCAGGTAGAGCAGGTAGAGCGTGAGCGAGGACAGGGTGCCGAGCAGCAGCGACCAGAACCCGGCCGCCGGGGACATCCGCTTCCAGAACATGCCGACGATGAAGGTGGCGAACAGCGGCGCGTTGAAGAGGGAGAAGAGAGCCTGGATGTAGTTCATGATGTTGCTGAAGCCGGCCGCGATGAACGCGGTGCCGATGCCCACGATCACGCCGCCGACCGTGGCCCAGCGCCCGACCCGCAGGTAGTAATCGTCGCTGCGGTCCTTGCGGATGTACGACTGCCAGATGTCATAGGTGAAGACCGTGTTGAAGCCGCTGACGTTGGCCGCCATGCCGGCCATGAACGAGGCGAGCAGACCGGTCACCGCCACGCCCAGCACACCGTTCGGCAGCAGGTCGTTCATCAGGATCGGGATCGCGTTGTTGTAGACCAGGTCGCCGGACTCGGCGCCCAGTCCCTTGACGGTGACCAGCGCGATCAGGCCGGGCACCACGGTGATCACCGGAATCAGCAGCTTGGGGAAGGCGCCGATGATCGGGGTGCGCCGGGCCGCGCTCATGTCCTTGGCGCTCAGCGCCCGCTGCACCTCGGCGAAGTTGGTGGTCCAGTAGCCGAAGGACAGCACGAACCCGAGGCCGAAGATGATGCCGATCCAGTTCGCGCCCAGCGGGTTGTCCGAGTTCCCGGTGTTCGACCAGGTGTGCAGCGCGGCCTCACCGAGCTGACTGCTCTGCACCGCGTCGACCAGGCCGTTCACCCCGCCCACCTTGATCAGCCCGATGATGGTGATCGGGATCAGGCCGGCCAGGATCACGAAGAACTGCAGCACCTCGTTGTAGATCGCCGAGGACAGGCCACCGATGCTGATGTACGTGAGCACGATCGCCGCGCCCAGCACGATCGACACCCACAGCGGCCAGCCCAGCAACGCGTCCAGGATCAACGCGAGCGCATAGAGGTTCACGCCCGCGATCAACACCTGGGCGACCGCGAAACTGATCGCGTTCAGCAGGTGCGTGGACCGGTTGAAGCGCAGCCGCAGGAATTCGGGGACACTGCGCACCTTGGAGCCGTAGTAGAACGGCATCATCACGATGCCCAGGAACACCATGGCGGGCACGGCGCCGATCCAGTAGTAGTGCAGGGTCATCAGGCCGTACTGAGCTCCGTTGGCGGCCATGCCGAGGATCTCGAGTGCGCCCAGGTTGGCGGAGACGAAGGCCAGGCCGGTCACCCACGCGGGCATCGATCGCCCGGAGAGGAAGAAGTCGGCGCTGGTCTTGATCGCTCTTCGGGCGGCGAACCCGATGCCGAGCACGAAGGCGAAATAGATCGCCACAATCAGGTAGTCGAAGACATCGAGATCGAGCCGTAGGCCTTCCGCGGCGATCAGATCCACAGGACACCTCCAGAGGGTTCGGAAACCGCTCTACCCCTGGTGAAGATCTTTCACACCTGCGAAACGAGCAGGCTCAATCCTCGAAACGAGCGCCCGCCAGCAACAGCCCTTCCACCATCTCCGGCGCGAGCGTGGACGCCCGCAAGAACGTCGCCCCGACCAGCTTGTCGTCGACCGACTCGAACCAGAGCCGCTCCCCCGTGGCAGCGTCATGCACGGAGATCAAGCCGGAGTCCGAGCTCACCCCGAGCCAGGCTCCATCGCTCGAGAACGCCAAACCGTTGACACCCAGCGGCATCGGCCGACTCCAGAGCAGAGTGGGGTCTCCGCGTCGCCAGGCCCGAACGCTTTCCGACGTCCCGACCGCGACGACATCGGCGGCGGCGCTGAAGTCGACCTGCTCCACGACTTCCTCGGGAGTGCCGATCGACCACGACCACGGCCCGCCGGGCAACTGAACGTGAACTGTCGTCTCGGCGGTGTCCCGGCCTGGTGTGCTGTCCCAGCTGATGAGGGACTTGGCTCTCTGGAGCGCCAACCAACCGACGTCCTCGATCACCTCGGGCGCGGCCACGCCCGGTCGCCACCCACCGCCTGCGTGCCGCGAGCACCGCATGACGGTCTCATCCACCCGATAGACCAGGTCATCCCCGCGAAACCCGAGGAATTCGACCTGCTTGCGGCTTCGCAACAGAGAGATGTCGAACCCGATGAGCGCGCCGAACCTTGCCGACTTGAAGTCCGTGCGCAGGAACTCGCCGCCAGTCAGATCGGCGCCGGAGAGGTCTGCGCGGGAGAGGTCCACGGTCACCCGATCATTCCACGATCCCAGGCTTTCAAAACTGACCCCGGATAGATCAGCGCCGGACAGGTCGACGCAGACATCGCCGAGCAGGCCCAGCACCCACCCGCCGAATCCGCCCAACTCGCCATGGGGCACGCCTCTGGTCCCTTTGAACAGATCGGCGATCCGAGGCGCCCGGCTGGGGCAGGCAGCGACCATGGTGCACAGGAAGCTCATCACCGGTTCGGTCACCCACCGGTCGCCACCTTTGGCGATCTCGGCGACCGGGCGGGGAGAAAACCGGGACAGCGGCGCGAGCCGCCCATCTCGGTCGCGTTGGCGGAAGTGCTCGGACCACTGCCGGGCCTCTGCGGTCTCGTCCGGACCGAACGGTTCGAGAAACTCCCCGTCCAGCAAGCCCAATTCGGCCGCCATTCTCATGGCGACGAAGAACTCGAGCAGCGACTTGTGGGCGGGGCTGTAGTCGCCATCGTTGTTGCGGATCAGCATGGTCTGCGTCCGCATGTCGTTCTGCCAGTGGTCCAGGTCCTTCTGCGTCTCGACGGCCGAACCGAAGCAAGCCCGCAATCGATCCGGGAACTCCCGATAATTCATGCTCAGGACCTCGTTCGAGAGCATCTGCCAGGACAACTCGCACAGGAAGTACATCTTCTCCGGGAGCGTCGTGAAGGTGCGCTCGTCTTGGATGTCTCGGGTCATCTTGTTGCGGACCGCATAGAGGTAGACCCGGGCCAGGTCCACCTTTGCGCCGGCCTCGATGTCCGGCAGCGCCGCCAGCACCAGGTCCGACATCACCGGGCGGCGCATCAGATCCAGCAGGGTCTCGTCCGCGGTCACCAGGTCGACGGTCGGCTCGTCGGTGAGCTTGCTCAGGACGAGGCGCACCTGGTCGTCGTCGAAGGGCAGCAGGTCGACCACCTCGAAGCGCGGCGCCTCCCGGGTGATCCGCGCCGCCGCGTCTTTGATCTTTGCGCTGAGCAGGTCGTGGCTCTCGCGGGCGTCGGGGAAATGCTCGGTGCGGCAGCTCAGCAGGACCTTGGCACCGGGCTCGACGACCGTCGCCAGCTCCCAGAAGTTGTTGACCATCGCCTGGCGGTCCACCCGCGCGGCCATCTCGTCGAAGCCGTCGAAGATCAGCAGCAGCCGGCCCATGCGGTTGAGCTGCTGGAACACCGAATAACCGCCGGGCAGGATCTCGTGCTTGCGGAAGAAGAACTCGGAGAACAGCGACTGCACGGTGACCGCCTTGGCATAGTCGCGCAGCGGGACCACCAGCGGCAGCCGCGGGCGTGGCGCCCCGCGCTTCTTCGCCTCGCGCCACAACTGCGCGGTCTTCCAGGCGTATTGCAGGGCGAACCAGGTCTTGCCGGTGCCGAACTCGCCCAGGATCGAGAGGTGTTCCTTGGCCGGGTCCTCGATCCAGCTGTCGACATAGGCGTCCAGCCCGCCGTCCCGCCAGCCGTAGACGCTCTGCCCCACCGTCTGTGTGAAGGACGGGTCGTATTCGTTCTTGCGGCAGGACAGCGGGACGTTGCGCTCGTCGATGCGCAGCCGGCCGGCCTCCTCGGCGAGCCAGTCGATGTAGGGCTCGAAGTCGGCGTTCTCGTCGATCAGCTCGTCGAACGTGTAACAGACGATCTCCGCCGACGCAGCCTCGGCGGCCGCACGGGCGGCTTTGCTGACCCGGCGCGGCGCGATCGCCCAGCCTTCGACCGCGTTCTCGGCCGCCACGTGTCCTTCGACCCGGGCGATGAGCGAGGTTTGCAGCTCCGCGCCGGTGCCGAGCACCAGGATGCGCTCGAACCGGCCGCGCCGGGCCGGCACGAGGACCAGCCAGACGAACACGTCGCCGTCGTCGAGCAGGGTCTTCTCGACCCGGTAGCCGACCGCCTGGAACCAGTCGGCGGTGTCCGCGGCCAGCCGTTGCGCCGGAGTCAACTCGGCCCGGGTCGGCTCCAGCTGCTGGCGGTGCTCCTCCTCCTTGACCCGGGTCTCACCGACGATGCGCAGCACCTCGTCGAGCTTCTGCTCGAGGCGTGCATCGGACGGCTCCCGACTCCAGGTCACCCGGCCGTCGAAACGCGCGGAGAAGGCGTGCACCTCGGCGATCGCGTCGTAGGGCAGGTGGCCGAACTCGCCCGTCTCGCGGTTGCGCTCGATCGCCGTCTCGACCTCGCGGTGCAGCCGCTCCTGGCCGCCGTCCTCGTAGAACCGCGCATAGGCCGCCCGCACGTGTTCGTCGCGGAACAGCAGGAGAAGCGGCTCAGGGCGGCCGTAGAGCTGGTCGATCAGGGTGTGCGCATAAAGGCTCGGGAAGTCCTTCGGCGGGACGGCCGGGTCGAGCTTGATCTTGCGCTGGGCGGCGATGACCAGCTCGGATCGCTTGGCCGCGTCGACCGCCGGGCCGGCCGCCGCCTTGAGCAGCAGACCGAACGCCGACTCCACAATGCCCGTCACGATGGACAGTGGACCACGGCCCTACGACAACTCCGCGCCGCGTTGTGCGATCAGGACCGACAGGCCGTCCAGGATCCGCGAAAGGCCGAACTCGAAAGCCTGATCGGCTTCACCGGCCGCGACGTCCGCCAGGGCCGCGGACAGGGCCGGGAACCGAGCCGCGTGCTCGGCCAGCGCCGCCACGATGCCACCCTCCGAGAACTGGGCCGCGGCCTGGGACGCCAGCGAGCGGGCGTGGCCGGCCAGGACGGCGATCGTGTCCAGCCGCTCGGCGCCGTTCAGCGGCAGGCCGTCCAGCGCGGCCAGGGCCACCTCGGTCCAGGCCAGCTCGTTCGGGCCGAGGGGGCGCGCGCCGATGGTCGCCGGGAGCGTCCACGGGTGGTCGAGGAAGCCGTGCAGGAGCGCGGAGGTCCAGGCGGTGAGGGCGGCGCGCCAGTCCGTGGACGGCAGGGTGGGTGGGCTGCCCAGGGCCTGTTCGACCATCAGGGCGACCAGGTCCGCCTTGCCGGGCAGATACCTGTACAGGGCCATCTTCGTGCAGCCCAGGTCGGTCGCCACACGCTGCATCGAGACCGCGGCCAGGCCCTCGGCCGAAGCGATCGCGATGCCGGCGGCGGCGATGCCGTCCAGGGTCAACGACGGCTTCGGGCCGCGCGACGGTGACCGCTGCTCGCCCCACAGAACCATCGGACCCCCTTGCGCCGGAACGGAACTGTCTCTACCGTACACAGAAATTAATGGTTTCCGGCGGACACAGTTAGGTGGGGTCAGCATGGACGTCTTGATCTCGGGGATGGGCATCGCCGGGCCGGCGCTGGCCGGGTGGCTCGGACGGCTCGGGCATCGGGCGACGGTCGTGGAGATCGCGCCGGCGTTGCGCACCGGGGGCAGCGCCGTGGACTTCCGCGGGCCGCTGCATCTGGGGCTGCTGCGGCGCCTGGGCGTCCTCGACGCGCTCCGGGCGGTGCAGACCGGCGGCACGGCGATGCGCTTCGAGGACGCGGACGGGCGGCGGCTGATGGAGATGCCGGCCGACTTCGCCGGAGGCGAGCTCGAGGTGCGGCGCGGCGACCTGTCGCGGGTGCTGTGCGACGCGGCCGCGGAGACCACCGAGTTCCGGTTCGGGGACAGCATCGCGGCGATGGGCGAGACACCGTCCGGTGTGGACGTCACGTTCCGCGGTGGGCTGCGGCGCACCTTCGATCTCGTGGTGGGCGCCGACGGTGTGCACTCCCACGTGCGCCGGCTCAGCCAGGGGCCGGAGGAGAGGTTCGTGAAACATCTCGGCTACTACGTGGCCGGCTGGGACGTGCCGGACGAGTGGAGCCTGGATCAGCACTGGCGGGCCTTCAACGCACCCGGCCGGATGGTCAGCGTGCACGGCAACGGCGAGCGGGCGAACGTCCTGGTGGCCTTCCGGTCACCGCGGCTGGATCACGACCGGCACGACACGGCCGCGCAGCGGCGGATCATCACCGACCGGTTCGGCGGCCTGGGCTGGCTGACGCCGCGGCTGCTCGACGGGTTGCCCGCCGCGGCCGACCTCTATCTCGACCAGATCTGCCGGGTGGACGTGCCACAGTGGAGTCGCGGCCGGGTGGCGCTGATCGGCGACGCCGCGGCCGGCGCCACGATCGGCGGCCAGGGCAGCGGCACCGCGCTGGTGCAGGCCTATGCCCTGGCCGGTGAGCTGGCGCTGGCCGGCGGCGACCACCGGGTGGCGTTCCCGGCCTACGAGCGGCGGCTCCGAAAATTCGCCACCGGCACCCAGAAGGGCGGCGACACCACCGGGCGGTTCCTCGCCCCGCGCCGGGCCTACGGCATCCGGATGCGCAACGCGCTGCACAACCAGCGGTGGTTCCTGGCGCTGACCATGAAGATCGCCGCCGACCGCAGCACCGGCGTGGAGCTGCCGGACTACGAGGCGCTCAGCGCAGCTTCGCCAGCGCCTCGTCGGTGAGCTCGGCCAGCGAGCGCACCACCAGATCGGCCTGCTCCAGCGCGTCCTCCGCGGGCGGATAGACGCCGTGCGGCACGCACACCACCGCCATGCCGGCCGCGGCGGCCGAGCGCAACCCGTTGCTGGAGTCCTCGATCGCGGCGCACGCCGCGGGCGCGAACCCGAGCCGCTCGGCCGCGGCCAGATAGACGTCCGGCGCCGGCTTGCCCCTCGGCACCTCCTCGGTGGACAGGGTCAGCCGGAACACGTCGGTGAGCTCGGCGGTGGCCAGCACCTGGTCGATCAGGATGCGGGCGGACGAGCTGGCCAGCGCCACCGGCCAGGTCGCCGCGATCCGCCGGACCGCGTCCACCGCGCCGGGGATGAGCGGCAGCTCCGAGCGATACTGCTCGGCCATCCGGCCGAGCACCGCGTCCGCCACCTGCTGCGGCGGCAGCCCGACGCCGACGTCCTCGGAGAGGTGCCGGGACCACTCGGCGGTGCTCATCCCCATCATCCGGTTCTGGGTGTCCGGCAGGAACTCGCGGCCGTGCTCCGCGACGTATCCCCGCCGGACCTCCTCCCAGACCTCTTCGGAGTCGATGATGACGCCGTCCAGGTCGAAGACGACCGCCTCGATCGTCACAGCTGCTCGGCGGCGGGAACGATCTCCTTCTGGAAGATCTCGAACTGCGCCGTGTCATGCGCGTTGCGCACGCCGCCGTGCACCACGGTGAACCCGAGCCCGGCGAAGCGCTCGAGGTCCGCGAGGATGTCCGGCACCCGCGCGCCCTTCTCCCCCAGGTCGAAGTTGTAGATCACGGTCTTCTGGATCTCGTCGTAGTCGCGGCCCACGTCGGCGCAGTGCTGCCGCAGCACGTCGAGCTTGCGGTCGATGTCCGGCACCGGGAACAGGTTGCACGCGTCCGCGTATTGCGCGACCAGGCGCAACGTCTTCTTCTCGCCGCCGCCACCGATCAGGATCGGCGGGCGCGGCTTGCTGAGCGGCAGCGGCGAGTTGAGCAGCCGGCCGAGCTGGTAGTGCTTGCCGTCGAACGGCGACTCGTCGCCGGCGAACATCCGGGTGCAGATCTGCAGCGCCTCCTCGAGCCGCTCGAAGCGCTCGGCGGTGGGCGGGAAGAGCAGGCCCAGGCCGCGCGACTCCTCCTCGTTCCAGGCCGCGCCGATGCCCAGCATGGCCCGGCCGCCGGAGAGCACGTCGAGCGTGGTGACCGCCTTGGCGAGCAGTCCCGGATCGCGATAGACCACGCCGGTGACCAGGGTCAGCAGCTTGGCCCGTTTGGTGTGCGCGGCCAGGAAACCCAGGGCGGTGTACGCCTCGAGCATCTCGTGCTCGGGTGGCCCGATCACCGCGATCTGCCACAGGTGGTCCATCACGCTGATCCGTTCGAACCCGGCCTCGTCAGCGGCGGTGGCGATCCCCGCGAGCGTGGCGCCGAGCTTCGGCGCACCGTCCGGCCAGGTGAAGTTCGAAATGTGCAGGCCAAGTTTCACGGCCACGTCCCTTCGACACGGTTTTCATCCTTGGAAACCCTATCTCCGACCGGCCTGCACGCCCGGAATGATGGGAAATAACTCTCTGTAGCGGTTACGAACTCTGGTGCGAATCCGGGCAGATGCCGTCCTAGCAGGTCAATGTCCCGTGGCCGGATGGCGAGCGCCCGTCGACCGTTTCGCTGAGTTGACCGACCGTAGTCGGTTGCTAGGTTTGGTGAAGATCCACGACAGAGCTGAGGAGCCACCGCCATGCCTCCTTCGCCCAGACCGGGCGCCGCGGGCCGACGCCCGCCGACCGTCAGTGTGGTGATCCCTGCCCTCGACGAGGCCGGGAACATCGCGCTCGTGCTCGAGGGGCTGCCGGTGGTCGACGAGGTCATCGTGGTGGACGGCGGTTCGGCCGACGACACGATCGCGGTGGCCCAGCAGGCGTACCCGGGTGTGATCGTGGTCCGGCAGACCCGGGCCGGCAAGGGGAACGCGCTGGTCTGCGGCTTCGCCGCCAGCCGCGGCGAGGTCGTGGTCGCGATCAACGGCGACGGCTCGAACGACCCCGGCGAGATCCCCCGATTCATCGACGCCCTGATGGCCGGCGCCGAAGTGGCGCACGGCTCGCGCTTCCGGACCGGCGGCGACGACCTGGCCGGTACCCGGCTGGGGCGGCTCGGCAACCGGCTGCTCTGCCGGGTGGTCAACGCGCTGTTCGCCACCCGCTACACCGACGTGGGCTCGACCTTCAACGCGTTCCGGCGGTCCGCGCTGCACCATCTCGCCCTGCCCTCGCCGGAGCAGACCGGCCGGCGCCGCGAGCGGGTGTGGGGCGACGGGCCGGAGATCGAGCCGCTGGTGAACATCCGGATGGCCGCCCGCGGGCTGCGCGTGATGGAGGTGGCCACGATCCGCTACCCGCGCATCCACGGCCGCGGTCGCCGGCCCGCCTGGGCGGGCACGATCCGCGCGATCCGGGTGCTGCACCGCGAATACCGGCGCCGGCACGACGCCCCGCCGCCCCCGGCCGAGATTCCGCGGGAGGTCGGCGAGCGCACCACCGGCCGGCACGCGCTCCCGGAGCAACGGCCGCGGCGGCCCTACCCCGGCCCGCGGCCGGACTGGGCGGACTCGGTGGGCCAGCACCGCAGCGGCGAGATCGAGCACAACGCGTCGCACCGGCGCAGCGGCATCTACGAGAGCGGGCTGCACCGGGCGGAGAGCGGCGTGCGGCACAGCGGCCTCTACGACACCGGCGTACGCCGCACCGGCGTGTACGACGCCGGCGTGCACCGGATGGACGTCTACGACACCGGGGTACCCGAGCTGCCCCGCGAGGTAGGCGGCGGCCGTCGCCGGCTGGACGCCCGGGACCGCCGCGCGGACCTGACCGTGATCCAGGGCGACGGCGAAGGCGCCGGCGACGACGAGAGCGACCCCGGCGAAGGCCCGCATCTGCGCGCCGTGCCGGGCGAGCGCCGGACCCGATGAGCGCCGCGCCGATGAGCCGGATCATGAACCCTGGCCCGCCGGCTCCGCGCGCGCTGCAGCAGGGCCGCAGCGGCGATCGGCCGTTCCCGGGCGAGCCGGGCTGGCGCGCGGCGATCCCCCGGCGGCGCACGCCGCACCAGAGCGAGCCGACTCTGGTGCTCACCGTGGATCTGGACGAGCCACTGCCCGATGTGGAGGGTGGGGTGGTCACCCGGGTGTGGCTGCTGCTCCGGATCGGCTCCGAGGCGGTCGGTCAGCTGCTGGTTCCCATACCCGAAAAGGGTTTGACCTCGGCCGAGGTCGGCGCGCTCATCGCGGCGCGGGCCGGAGCCCGGCGCAGACGCGCCGCCGACGGTCAGCCGCGGTCGCGCAGCCGGGGCAGCACCTCGTCGCTGTAGAGCCGCAGGAAGCGCTCCTGGTCCGGGCCCGGCGCGTGGAACACCAGGTGCTGGAAGCCCATGTCCAGATAGGCCTGAACCTGGGCGGCGTGCTCGGCCGGGTCGGACGACACGATCCAGCGGGTCGCGGTGCGCTCGACCGGCAGCGCGTCGGCCCGCTTCTGCATCTCGATCGGGTCCTCCACGCCGGTCTTCTCGTCCGGCGACAGGGCCAGCGCGCCCCAGTAGTGCGTGTCGTTGCGCGCCCGCTCGAGATCGGGGTCGAAGGACACCTTGACCTCGATCATCAGGTCCACGTCGCCGAGGGATCGCTCGGCCTTTTCGGCGCCCTCGCGGACGGCCGGCAGCAGCGTCTCCGTGTAGAGCTCGCTGCCCTTGCCGCTGGTCGTGATGAACCCGTCGGCGATGCGACCGGCGAGCCGGGTGGCCGCCGGGCCGGACGCGCCGATGTAGATCGGCACCGGCCGCTCGGGCTTGTCATAGATGGTCGCGTGCTCGGTGCTCCAGAACCGGCCCTCGAAGGTGACCCGGTCCTCGGTCCATAGCTGCTTGATGAGGGTGACCGCCTCCTTGAGCCGGGCGAACCGCTCCTTGCCGTCCGGCCAGGCCAGGCCGAGCGGCACCTCGTTGAGCGACTCGCCGGAGCCGACGCCGAGGATCACCCGCTCCGGCGCCAGGCAGCCGAGGGTGGCGAAGGCCTGCGCGACCACCGCGGGGTGGTAACGGAACGTCGGCGTGAGCACGCTCGTGCCGATCAAAACCTTCTGGGTACGCGCGGCGAGCGCGCCCAGCCACGGCAGCGCCGCCGGGGCGTGCCCGCCGTCGTGCCGCCACGGCTGCATGTGATCGCTGACGAAGACCGAGTCGAAACCGAGCTCCTCCGCGAGCACGCCGTAACCCAGCAACTCGGTGGGCGGGAACTGCTCTGCGGACGCCTTGTAGCCGAACCGAATCATGATCCGAGCCTATCCCGCCGCCCCTATCCCGCCGCCCGGTACGCCTGCCCGGCTTCGGTCGGGCTGTCGCCGTCGCGGTAGAGCCCGAAGTCCACGCTGTCGCCGACCGCGGGCAGGCCGAACCAGGCGTAGCGCTCGACGTACGACCGCTTCTCCAGGCCCGCCGTGCTGCCCTTGATGAAGGCGGCCGCCTGCGCGCCGGTCGGATATTTCGGGCTGCCGCTGAAGTTCATCAGGCCGTATTCGGTGACCCAGATCGGCTTGTCGTAGCGGCGGTGCACCGCGTCCACGTAACCGAGGAACTGCTCGACCGCGGTGGCGCTGAAGTCCGAGCCGTACCAGTGCACGGTGATGAAGTCGACCCGGTAGTCCTTCGCCTTCGCGCCCTTCATGAAGCGGTCCAGCCAGCCGTCCGGGGTGTCGCCGCCGAAGGCGACCGCCGGGCTGCTCAGCCGCATGCCGGTCGACTCCAGCTCAGGCCAGGCGGCCAGCGCGTCCTCGACACTCATGTTCGCCTGGCCACCCATGTCCGGCTCGTTGAAGGTGAGCAGCGTGCCGTCGCCCTCGCGCTCGACCTCGGCGAGCGTGGCGTCGGTGACGTTCTGCTTACCCCAGATCATCGGCACGAACTCGACGCCGGCCGGGCCGGGCACCTCGTTGTCGTTCGGCGACCAGGAGTAGTACCAGCCCGCGCCGACGTCGGCGAGCGCCGCCTTCGCGCCGCTGAATTTCCAGACGCCGACGCCCTTCTTGGCGCTCGCCTGCACTACTGCCGGTTTCTTGCTCGGCGGCGGCTTCTTCTTACTCGGCGACGGCTTGGGCGACGCACTGGACGGCGCGGGGGTGGGCGCGCTGGACGGCGCGGGTACGTCCCGGATCACCGCCGCGACGGCCGCGGGTGGCCGCTCGTGCTGCTGCTGATAGACGACGACCGCGGCGCCTCCCCCGGCCACCGTCGTCGTCGCCAGCGCGGCGGTCAGCACCCGGCGGCTGATCCCGATGCCCGCCTTCACCGCGAACTTACCGGCCAGCGCCTTGCCGGTGGCGGCGTGCGCCACGTGCGCACCGCCCATGATCAGGCCACCGACCTGCTCGGCGCCGAACGGGACCGGCACCAGGGCCATCCCGGCGAGCAGTCGTTCCGCGGCGACCAGACCGTTCCAGGAGGGTGCGCACTGCCGGCATTCGCGGGAGTGCCGGGCGATCCGTTTGCGCCACAGTGGGCCGGGCCGGCCGTCCCACTCGGCGAGCACCACCTGCAGCTCCGGGCAGGGCGGGGTGGCGACGAGCGCGCGGACCACGACCCGGGCGGTCTCCAGCTGGCCCTTCATCCGCTGCACCCGGACGGCAGCGTGCTGACGGGTGACGCCGGTCGCCTCCACGATCTCGTCGCGGGTCAGCTCGCCGGAGGCCTCCAGCCACCACAGCGACAGCAGCTCGCGGTTTTCCTCGTCCAGCCAGCGGGTCGCCTCGGCGGTCTCCCGGCGCTGGCCGGACAGCTCGAGCCGGGTGATCGCCAGGTCGGTGAAGTCGGCGCCCGGGTCGCGCACGTCCTCGGGCAGCAGCGCGTCCGGCGCGCCCCGGCGGGCTCGATAACGCTCCCGCACCTGCCGCACGGTGATCGCCACCAGCCAGGACCGGAACGACTCCGGCTCGCGGAGGTCGCCCAGGTTGCGCAGCACCCGCAACATCACGTCCTGCACCACGTCGTCGACATCGGCGTGGCCGTCCAGCGCCCGTCCCACGATCGTGTAGACGAGCGGGAGATACCCGGCGACGAGGCGGTCCACCGCGGCCGGGTCGCCGGCTCGGGCGGCGACCACCGCGGCGGTGTCGGGTTGTTCCGGCATGTGCGCTGACCTCTCCGTCGAGCATCAGATCATGACTGGCGGCGGGCGGTTTGGCGACCACCTCGGCAAGGGGAGACCGGCCGGCGGGCAGCGGATAACACAAACCCGCGACGCTGCTCGGCGGTTAACCGGCGGCCCGGACGGGCACAGATGGGGCATGAGGATGTCGGTTCGGCTCGACCTGCCGCTCGAGGTGGACAGCGTCCCCGCGGTGCGACGGTTGCTGCGGGCCGCGCTGTCGATCTTCCGCGTCGACAAGCAGGACGGCGCCGACCTGGAGATCGCGCTCACCGAAGCCTGCTCGAACGTGGTCAAGCACGCGGCCGGCGCCGAGACCTTCGAAGTCCATCTGCACGTGGACGGCCGGCGCTGCGCGATCGACGTGGTCGACGACGGCGCCGGGTTCGACCCCGCGAAGGCCGGCGACGCCACGCCCGCCCCGGGCTCCGATCGAGGCCGCGGCCTCTTCCTGATCCGCGCCCTCGGCGAGAACGTCCGGATGCATTCCGGGCCTCGCGACGGCAGCCTGATCCATTTCGAGAAGTCGTTCGCCTGAAGCTGCGTTTCGCGCGACACCCGGCGACGGATCCGCTCCCGCCGCATGCCATCATTCTTGCCCCATAGCAAATATTGCTGTCCTGCCGCCGTCCAGCCACGGAAGGAGTCCGCCGCGGTGTCCGAAGGCCCCGCCCCGATCGGCGCTCTGTTGCGAGCCGCACCCCCCGACCGGCTGCCGGAAACGGTGGCGGATCAGCTCCGCCAGCATCACGGCGCGCTGCGGGTGGAGGTGCTGCTGGCCGACCTCACGCTCACCGGGTTGTGGCCGCTGCTGAATCCGGACGCGCCCAACGGCGGCACCCTGGCGCTGCGGTGCTTCGGCAGCCAGCGACCGGTCACCGACATCGGCACGGCCGGGGTCAACCGGGTGCACCTGCCGCTCACCGTCTGGGGCGAGCGGCTCGGGGTGCTGCTGGTGGAGACCACCCAGCCGGCCGGCGGCGGGCTCACCGACACGCTGACCGAGATCGCCGACGAGTTCGCCGTCGCCCTGCGCGCGGCCGGCCGGGACACCGATCGCTACGTCCGGGTGCAGCGCCGGGCCCGCCTGACGATGGCCGCCGAGATGCAGTGGGACCTGCTGCCCGGCCGCTCGCTGGGCGACGACCGGTTCCTGGTGGCGGGTCAGCTCGAACCCGCCTACGACGTGCACGGCGACCATTTCGACTGGGCGCTGAACGGCGACCGGCTCACCGTCACGGTGCTCAACGGCTTCGGCGACGGGCTGGCCGCGGCGCTGCTCACCACCACCGCCGTGAACGCCATGCGCAACGCCCGCCGGTCCGGCGCCAACCTGATCGAGCAGGCCGAACTGGCCTCGGACGCCATCTGGTCGCGGTCGGCCGGCTCCGGGCACGCCGCCACCCTGCTGCTGGAGATCGACCTGATCAGCGGCCGGGTGGAGGCGGTCGACGCCGGTTCACCCAAGGCGATGATCGCCCGGGAGGGTGAGATCCGGCCGGTCGAGCTGGAACAACAGCTGCCGCTGGGCATGTTCGGCGACTCCCGGTACGCGACCCAGCGCTTCCGCCTCGAGCCCGGCGACCGCCTGCTGGTGGTCAGCGACGGCGTGCACGCGGCGGCGCCCGGCGGACGCGCGGCATATGGCGACGCCGGCCTGTTGAGCGCCCTGCGCCGGACGCGGCTGCAGCCGGCCACCGAGGCGGTCGGTACGGTGATGCGGAGTTTGCGCGACTATCACGAGGGCGAGGATCCGGCCGACGACTCGGTCATCGTCTGCCTCGACTGGCGGCGCTGAGCTCACGGGATTGGACCCGCCCCCGAGCGGGTAGGCCCGAAAGCACACACTTCGGCAGCACCACCGAACCTAGGGACCGGCATGAATCACGTGCCCGACGCCGCGGCCGCGGTCGAGGCGGCGGTGGAGTCGCTGCTCTCCGTGCTCGAGGTCGCCCGCATGGCCCAACACCCCGCGGTGCCGCCCGCCCAACTGCGGGTGCTCACCATCGTGGATCGCAACGCGCACACGAACATGAGCCGGCTCGCCGAGGCGCTCGACGTGGTGCCGTCCTCGGCCAGCCGGCTGTGCGACCGGCTGGAGGCCACCGGCCTGCTGCGCCGGGTGCCCGACCCGCGCGACCGCCGCGAGGTGCGGCTGCTGCTCACCCCCGCGGCCCAGCGGATGCTGGCCGATCTGCGAGACGCCCGGCGCCGGGCCCTGGCCGAGGTGCTCGAGCGGATGACGCCGGGCGCGCGGCACGATCTGGTCCGGGCACTGCAGGCTTTCGACGCGGTGGTCAGCCGCGACGACCAGGGCGCCGCGGACCTGCGCACGGCTTGAGTTACGGTTTCGCCCGTGCGCATCGGCATCGTGATCCTTCCCGACGAACGCTGGTCCGTGGCCGGGCGGCGCTGGCAACGCGCCGAGGAGCTCGGCTTCGACCACGCCTGGACGTACGACCACATCGGCTGGCGTGACCTGGTGGACGGGCCGTGGTTCGACGCCGTCCCCACACTCACCGCGGCCGCCATGGTGACCCGGCGGATCCGCCTCGGCACGTTCGTGGCCTCGCCGAACTTCCGGCACCCGGTCGCGTTCGCCCGCTCGGTGACCGCCCTGGACGACATCTCCCAGGGTCGCCTGGTGCTCGGTGTGGGCGCCGGCGGCACCGGCTACGACACCACCGTGCTGGGCGAGGACGAGCTGCGGCCGGGCCGGCGGGTGGACCGCTTCGGCGAGTTCGTCGAGCTGCTCGGGCGCCTGCTGACCGAGGACCACGTGTCCTTCGACGGCGAGTTCTACCGCGCGGTCGACGCCCGCACGCTGCCCGGGCCGGTGCAGAAGCCGCGGCCGCCGCTGGTGGTGGCCGCGAACGGCCCGCGGGCGACCAAGCTGGCCGCCCGGCACGGCGACGGCTGGGTCACGGTCGGCGACGCCCGGGTGCCGGACAACGAGATGTGGTGGTCCGCGGTGGCCGTGATGCGCGAGCGATTCGACGCCGCGCTCGCCGAAATCGGCCGGGCTCCGGGCGAGGTCGACCGCTATCTCAACCTGGATTCGGCGCCGGTGAGCCCGATGAGCAGCGCCGACGCATTCACCGAAGCGACCGCGCGCGCGGCGGAGCTCGGTTTCACCGATGTGATCGCGCACTGGCCACGCGCCTCGGGGTGGTACGCCGGTTCCGAGAAGACGCTGGAAACGGTCGCCGGACTGCTGCCCCGGCTGCGTGCGCTTTAACCTGTGAATATGCCGCCGGCGCACTGCACGCCGGCGGCACGAAAAGCAAAGAGGACGGTCAGCGGCGATGCGCCGCGCGGTAGGCGTCACTGACGCTCTGCGGAATGCGGCCGCGCTCCGAGATCTGGTGGCCGTTGCTCGCGGCCCACTCCCGAATCGCCTTGTTCTCGTCGCGACTGCCCGCCGTCCGCCCGGATCCGCCCGCGACCCGAGCCCGGCCGGAACCGCGCCCGACCCGTGTGCCCGCGTTGATGAACGGGTCCAGCGCCTTGCGCAGCTTTCCGGCATTGGCGTCGGAAAGGTCGATCGTGTAGCTCGTTCCGTCCAGACTGAACTCGACGGTGCGGTCCGCCTTCTTTCCGTCCAGATCGTCGATCAGGGTGGTGATTACCTGCCGCGCCATGACGACTCCTGTTGGTTATCAGAATAGCCGCGCCTAGTGTCGCCCTTCGGTGACCGGTCGCGCAACTCTTCGCGCGGATTCAACCATTCCAATTTTTTCGTCCCGGCCCTTGGTCAATAAATAACGGACGGTATTCGCGCGAATGGCCGCCCGGCCGGCGTCGTCGCCGGCCGATCTGTTTGCCGGGTGGATGCGGCCCCGCGGATGCGGTTAGGGTCGTCGCCATGGACGCCTCCGACCCGGCTTCTGCCCCCGCTTCCGGCGAGTGGGCCGAGCAGCGGCGGGCAGCGATCGCCGGGCACGCGGCGGCGTTCGAGGCCGGTCGGGCCGCGGAGGCCGAGCAGGCCGCCGCGCTGCTGGCCGACTTCGTCCGGGCGGCCGCCGAGCGCGGCCTCTCCCCCACGGCACTGTCCGCGCGGTCGTTCGACGGCCGGTCGACATACCGCACGAAGGTCCGTGGGTGGTACCTGAAGAGCAACAAGACCGTCGCCGTCGGGGCGGACGGCGCGTATTACGTGCTCAGCGTCCCGGCTTCGCTGCGCGCCCGGATCTCCGGCGCCGACCTGCAACCGAGCATCCCCCGGCTCGTGGTCGGCGCGGGCGGCGGCGACGGCGAGACCATGCCCCTGGCGCAGCTGCTGCAGCGCCGTCTCGACCTGGGAGCTTCCTGGCCGTGATCTCTGGTCCCACCCGTGCGGTGGTGGCGGCGCTGGCCGCCGCCGCCCTGGCGGTCCCCGCCGCCACCCCGTCCCCCGCCCAGGCCCACGCGGCCCAGGCCGTCCCGGCCCAGGCTCTTAAAGCACGGGCCGACGTGCCGTGCCCGAAACCCGAGGTGAAGCCCCCGAAGGGCCGGCCGGCCCGCCCGACCCCGCCCGAGGACGACCCGGTGCTGCGGGCGGTCGGCGGCGACGCGCTGGCCACCAACGGCCTGACCGTGCCGGCCGGCAGCCCCGCGCCCCCGGCCGTCACCGCCACCAGCTGGCTGGTCGCCGACCTGGACACCGGCGAGGTGCTGGGCGGCTGCGGACCGCACGTCTATCAGACCCCGGCCAGCGTGCAGAAACTGCTGCTGGCCGCCACCGTCATGCCGCACCTGAACGCCAGACAGACCATCAAGGTGGTCGACCAGGACCTGCGGATCGAGCCCGGCAGCTCGGCGGTCGGCCTGGTCAAGGGCGGTCAATATTCGATCGAGACGCTCTGGCTCGGGCTGATCCTCAACTCCGGCAACGACGCGGCCAACACGCTGGCCCGGCTCGGCGGCGGCAAGGGCGGGTTGCCGGCCACGGTCGCGGCGATGAACGCCGAGGCGCGCCGGCTCGGAGCCTTCCAGACGCACGCGGTCACGCCCAGCGGGCTCGACGGGCCGGGGCAGTTCACCAGCGCGTACGACCTGGCGTTGATCGCCCGGGTCTGCTTCGACCGGGCCGACTTCCGTAAATATGCGCTGACCCGCAGTGCCAAGATGCCCGCGCAGAAGGCCCTGAAGAAGGGCGGCTTCCAGTTTCAGAACGAGAACAAGCTGATCTACAACTACCCGGGCGCGCTGGGCGGCAAGACCGGCTTCACCAAGCTGGCCCGGCACAGTTATGTCGGCGGGGCCCAGCGCAACGGGCGGCGCCTGGTGGTGACGCTGCTCGGCGCCGAGGCAAGCCCGATCCGCGGCTGGCAGCAGGGCGCCGCGCTGCTGGACTGGGGCTTCCGGCTGCCCACGGACGCCTCGGTCGGCAAACTGGTCGAGCCCGACTCGGTGCCGGGCACCGCCGACACCCGGGCCGCGGCCGCACCGGCGCCGCCGTCGGCCAAGCCGGCTCCGGCCGCCGCGGAGGACTCGCCGCCGCAGGGGCTGTCGCTGGCCGCGGCCGCGGCGGTCGCGGTGGTGCTGGCCGCCACCCCGCTCCTGCTGCTGCTCACCCAGCGCCGCCGCCAGCGGGTGCGCCGCCGACCCCGCCCGCTGGAGCCCTGACTTCAGCGGCTGGGCGGCCGGTCAGGCCGCGATCAGGCCGAAGACCCAGATGACCGCGATGCCCAGGGCCGCCGCGAACTCGACCAGCAGGGAGAGTCCGACGGCGCCCAGGGCCTGGCGGGTGGACGGCCACGCCTGACCGGGGCCGAGCCGCAGCCGCTCGGCCAGCCAGATGCCCAGCACGAAGCCGAGCACCAGGCCCACCACCGGCACCACGAAGAACCCGATCAGCCCGAGCACGCCGCCGGCCAGCAGCGACGAGGTCGGCACCCCGGTGCTCTTCAGCCGCTTGCCCGGCCACAGATATTTGATCAGCGTGCCGGCCCCGGCCACGAAGGTGGCCAGCGCCAACACCAGCCAGCGCCCGCCGCCGGCGTCGGTGAAGATCGCCCAGACCAGCACGCCGGCCCAGCACAGCCACAGACCGGGAACCATCGGGATGATCACGCCGAGCACCCCGACCACGATGGCGATGCCGGCGATCAGGGTGGCCACACCGGCGCTGTCGGTCAGATCCATGCCTGCAGGGTAGTGACGCCCCGAAATCTCAACCCGGCCCGCCCGCGGCCGAAGGACAACCAGCGCCGCCCGTCCCCCGGGCGTGCCGAAGGTGTCCGGGAGGTTCGACATGGGTCCGATCGCCGCCCTCGTGGTGAGCATGGCCCTCGCCGCCGGCGGGTTCGTGCCGCACCGCCGCGGGAACGTCTGATGCGCAGCGTGCTCGCGGTGGGCGCGGTGCCCGGCGCGGTCGAGGCCGGATGCGCCGGCACGCTCGCCGCCCATCGCGCGGCCGGCGACCAGGTGACCGTGCTGGTGCTGGCCGGCTCCGGCGGCGAGGACGCCATCCGCGTGCTGGACTGCCTGCTGGTGCACGGCGGCGGCGAACCGGGCGCGCTCACCGCCGGCCCGGCCACGGTCGCCGCCATCGAGAACGTGATCACCGCGATCGACGCGGACGTGATCTATGCGCCCGCGCCGGACGACGCGCTGGCCGACCACCGGGCGACCGCCGCCGCCACGCTCGCCGCCGCCCGGCACGGCTCCCGGCTGCTGCACTACCCGGGCGCCTCCACGCTGCGCTTCGAGCCGTCGGTGTTCGTGGACGTCACCGCGTACCTGGAAGTCAAGCTCTCGGTGGTCGCCGAGCGCGAGGTGGCCGCGGCCTCCGCGCGCCATCTCGGCGCGCTGGCCCGGGTCCGCTTCGCGGAGGCCTTCGCGCCGACCCGCTTCGTCTGGGATCTGTAAGAGCTTCACAACAACCGGTACGCAACTCTCCGCCACCGGAAGCTGTACCCGGAGTCACCCAATGTTCTCCCTTGTCAGCCGCTGGACCGCACGACGGGCCAACGACACACACGGGGGAAACATGATCAGCACCGACACGACCACGACCGTTGCCGACCTCGACGCCGACATCGCCGAGGCCACGGTGCTCTCCGCCGCCGAGCAGGAGGAGCTGATCCGCCAGCACATGCCGCTGGTCGGGCACCTCGTCCGGGACATGCTCACCCGCATCCCGAACCACATCCACCGCGACGACCTCACCAGCGCCGGCCTGCACGCGCTGGTCACCGCGGCGCGTGGCTGGGACCCGGACCGCGGCATCCCGTTCCACCGGTTCGCCACCACCCGCATCCGCGGCGGCATCCTCGACGAGCTGCGCTCGCTGGACTGGGCGACCCGCTCGGTGCGCACCAAGGCCCGCGCCACCGACACCACCCGCCAGCACCTGACCACGACGCTCGGCCGCACCCCGACGGCGGAGGAGCTGGCCCAGGCGCTCGGCACCACCACGACGGACCTGCACCAGACCGACAACGACGTGCAGCGGGCCACCGTCCTGTCGCTGCAGGGCTTCACCACCTCGACGGCCGACGACCTGGTCACCGAGCGCACCCCTGGTCCGGAGGACATGCTGCTGCGCCGTGAGCAGATCGGTTACCTGCACCACGCGATCGAGTCGCTGCCCGAGCGGCTGCGCGTGGTGATCACCGAGTACTTCCTGAACGAGCGTCCGATGGCCGACATCGCCGCGGACCTGGGCGTCACCGAGAGCCGGATCAGCCAGCTGCGGGCCGAGGCGCTCAGCCTGCTCAAGGACGGCATGAACACGCACCTGGACCCGGGCCTGGCGCCGAAGCCGGAGAACCCGGAGTCGATCGTGGCCCGCCGGCGCGCGGCCTACTTCTCGACCATCGCCGACAACACCAACCTGCACAGCCGCCTCGCGCTGACCAGTCCCAACGGCTTCACCCGGGCCGGGCTGGCCGTGCCCGCCTGAGCTTTTCCCCCGGTACGCCCGCCGCGCTCTTCCCGTGGAGCGCGGCGGGCGTCTGTGCTCATGCCAGCGCGTTCAGTTCCTTGGGCAGGTCCGCGGTGTGCAGCACGCCCAGTCGCTTGGTGGCCCGGGTGATCGCCACATAGAGGTCGCTGAGCCCGCGGGGCGACTCGGCGATGATCTCGTCCGGCTGGGTCACCAGCACGGAGTCGAACTCCAGCCCCTTGGCCTGCCGCACGGTCAGCATCACCACCTGGTTGCGCAGGTCCGGCTGCTCACCGACGGCCGCTTCGGGCAGCGCCTTCATCAGCTCGTGGCCGAGCTCGCCCTCGCGGTTCTCCGGCACGATCACCCCGACCCGGCCCTCGCCGGCCTCCGCCACCTCCGCGCGTACGCAATCGACCAGAGCGATCGGCAGATCGTCGGGCCGCACCCGGCGTGCCCACGGCGCCAGGCCGGCCTCCCGCACCGACCGCGGCGGCTGCAGCGACGGGTCGATCGCGGCCAGCACGTCCGCCGCCACCGCCATCACCTCGGCCGGGGTGCGGTAGTTCACGGTCAGCTCGGCCAGCCGCCAGCGCTGCGCCACATAGGGCTCGAAGACGTGCTCCCAGGTGGTGGTGCCGGCCAGCTCGGACGTCTGTGCCACGTCACCGACCACGGTCATCGACCGGCTCGGCACCCGGCGCATCAGCAGCCGCCAGGCCATCGGCGACAGCTCCTGCGCCTCGTCCACGATCACGTGCCCGAACACCCAGGTGCGATCGACCGCCGCGCGCTCGGCCGCGGTGCGCGTGTCGATCTCCTCGTACCGCTCGGCGAAGGTGCTCGCGTCCACCACGTCGATCGCGGACAGCAGCTCGTCCTCCTCGTCCTCGAAGTCCAGCGACCGGGAGCCCTGGACGATCTCGAGCACGCCCTCGGCGTATTCCACCGCCTGCGCGCGCTCGCGGTCGGCGGCCATCTTGCGCAGCGTGTTGTCCACGCCGAGCAGCTCGGCCAGCTCGTCGAGCAGCGGCACGTCGGCGGGCGTCCACTTGGCGTCGCGGTCGCGCAGCAGCAGGGCGGGCTCGGGCGCGCCGGCCGCGGCCAGCCGCTCGGGCGAGCTGAGCAACTCGCGCAGCACCCGCCGCGGGGTGAGCACCGGCCACATCTCGAAGAGCGCGGCCTGCACGTCGATGTCCTCGCGCAGCTCGCGCCGGGTCTCCGCGAGATCCGCCTCCTCGAGCAGGTTGTCGCCGCCCAGCGGGTCGGCGCCGATCCGCTCGGCGATCTGCAGCGACATCGCGTGGATCACCTCGGTGACGAAGGTGGCGCGGGCGATGTTGTGCGGGCGGCCGGTGCGGCGCGCGGCCGCTCTGGCGTCCTCGCACACCGACCGCTCGATCCGCAGCGGGTAGCCGTCGTGGTCCACCTCGACGAAGTCCGCCGGCACGGTCTGCCAGTCGGCGACCGCGGCGGAGAGCATGTCGACCATCGACAGGCGGCCCTTGAGCGCGGCCGCCGCAGGTCGCTCCTCGGCGCGGGCGCGCACTCCCGGGAACATGTCGCCCAGGGTCGCCAGGAGCACGCCGGTCTCGGCCAGCGACGGCAACACCTGCGAGATGTAGCGCAGGAAGGTCGCGTTGGGCCCGAGGATCAGCACGCCCTGCTTGGTGAGCTGGGCCCGGTGGGTGAAGAGCAGGAAGGCCGCGCGGTGCAGCGCGACGGCGGTCTTGCCGGTGCCCGGCCCGCCCTGCACCACGAGTACGCCCGGGAGCCCGGCCCGGATCACCTCGTCCTGTTCGGCCTGGATGGTCTCGACGATGTCCCGCATCCGGCCGGTGCGGCCGGCGGTCAGCGCGGACAGCAGTGCCGCCTCACCGGTCACGTCCTCCCGGCCACCCTCGCCGCCGGCGGTGAGATCGAGCACCTCGTCGTCGATGCCGGTCAGCTCGCGGCCCCGGGTGCGCAGATGGCGGCGACGCGTCACCCCATCGGGGGACACCGCGGTGGCGAGGTAGAACGGCCGGGCGGCCGGTGCCCGCCAGTCGATCAGCAGGGGGTCCTCGGTGCGGTCCTCGGCGAAAAGCCCGATCCGGCCGATATAGCGCGGATGATCGGCGGCGAAATCCAACCGGCCGAAGCAGAGACCGTTCTCCACCGCATTCATCTGGGCCAGTTGTTCGGCGTAATGACCACGTGTCGCCTCGCGCTGCGAGCGGCCCTGCGGGGTGCCGCCGGCCTCCAGCAGAATCGCACGAAGTCGCTGGTCAGCCTGCTCGCGCAGGGTGTCCAGACGGTCGTAGAGGCGGTCCAGGTAGTGCTGTTCGCTGCGGATGTCCCGGCTGCTGTCGTTGTCGTTCCCCGGCACGGCGGCGGAGCTTGACAAAGCCACTCCCTGTTGTGGTAGCATTCCGAAGCCAGCGCCCCTTATGTGGGCGCTTTTTCGTTGTCTGACAAACGCTCAGAATAGCCGATGAATTCATTCCACGGCACCTGTCGCGGTGCAGGTTACGGTCCCACGGGCAAGTGTCCGGAATCCGTCAGGTTCGACTCGGGCCCGTTACGCCGAACGGCCGATCTCGATTAACCCGGTCATGAACCACATCCACCCGTTCCGACGTGTCGGCGCGCTGGCCCTCATCGCCGTCGCCGCTCTCAGCTTCTCCGCCGGCTGCTCCGGCGACGACGAGCCCCCGGCCGGCAACTCCGCGGCCGCCGCGGCCGGTGGCCCCGAGGCCAAGACGGTCGAGGGCGCGCGGGCCGCCGCCCAGACCGTGTTCGACCGCTTCAGCGGCGGTGACTTCGCCGGCGCCTGGGAGATGTACACCGCCAAGGGCAAGCAGGCGATCACCAAGGCGGACTACGTCAAGCTGAACGAGGCCTGCTCTCGCAAAGGCCTGGCGATCAGCCTGACCAGCGCCCGGATGGAGGGCACCGACAAGGCCATCGTGATCGCCAAGCAGCTGGTCGCGGCGCAGTCGTACACCATGGTGTACGAGAGCGGCGCGTGGAAGCTGGAGCCCGCCGCCGAGGGCCTGGCGCTCTACAAGCAGGGTGCGGCGAAGGCGATCGCCGCCCAGAAGAAGGCCGGGACCTGCGCCAACAACGCCTGACGTCATTCTGTTGATCCCCGGGCCGCTCGACGGCGGCCCGGGGATTCCTCTATGCCGCGACCGGGAGGCCGTCCAGGCTGGTGACCGCGAGCCGGGTCTCGAGCGTGCCGCGCACGGCGATCGCGTCGTAGTAGGCGGTGCGGCGGCGGGCCACGCAACCCTCCTTGACAGGGGTGGTCAGCGCCGGATCCAGGTGCGTGTTGAGGCCGTCGCGGAGCAGCCCGAGCGCCTCGGAGCGCAGCTGTGACACCCGCGACTCGGTGACGCCCAGTTCCGCCGCGATCTGCGCCATCGGCCGCTCCTCGAAGAAGCAGCCGGTGATCACCGCGCGCAGCCGCTCGGGCAGCGCGTCCACGGCGTGCTTCAGATAGCCCATCCGCTCGCGCCGGATCAGCAGGTCCTCCGGGCCCGGGCTGGGCTCGGTGACCATGTCGTCGGCGCCGGCCGTGGCGAAGCCCTGCAGGCTGAACACCACCGCGCGCTGCACGTCGTCGTCGGCCGACTCGATGTCCTCCACCGTGCAGCCCAGCTTCTCGGCCACTTCGGAGATGCTCGGCGTACGCCCGAGCTCGGCGGTCAGCTCCTGCCGCGCCGAGTCGGTGCGCCGGGCCCGCTGCCGCACCGAGCGGCTGGCCCAGTCGAGGCCGCGCAACTCGTCCAGCAGCGCGCCACGCACCCGGGCGGCGGCGAAGCGGGCGAACGGCACGCCCCGGTCCTCGTCGAAGCCGCGGGCGGCGGCGACCAGGGCGGCGTATCCGGCGGAGAGCAGATCGTCGCGGCTCACGTGGGCCGGGACCCGGGCGAGCATTTCGCGGACCAGGTGGCCCACGAGCGGCATGTGGGTGCGAACGGTGTCATCGCGACGGCGGTCACCACTCATGGTGGTCTCCTCGGGAACCAGGGCCGGGCGGGGGGTTCCGGCGCTGGTATGACCGTCCGTGACGCTGAGTGCTGGAAAGGTCAGAAACGGGTGCAAGTCGGTTGCATCGTGAACGTGGCGTACACTTGATCACGCGGCCCGCACAGTCTTGCCTCGGGCCGCCTTCGGATCGACCACCACGCGCCGCGACCGCGACGGGTCTGCGCCGGGCAGGACGACCATCAAGCCATCGGAGTCAACCTCTTACATGTCCTCTTTCATCGATCTCGGCGTGCCCACGAAGCTCGCCGCGACTCTCGCCGCCCGCGGCATCACCGAGCCTTTCCCGATCCAGACGGCCACGCTGCCGGATTCCCTCGCCGGCCGTGACGTGCTCGGCCGCGGCCGCACCGGCTCCGGGAAGACCTACGCGTTCGCTCTTCCGCTGATCGCACGGCTCGCCGCTTCCGGCACCAAGCGCACTCCCCGCCGCCCGCGGGCGCTGATCCTGGCGCCGACCCGCGAGCTGGCGACCCAGATCGACGCCACGCTGGCGCCGCTGGCCCAGGCCATGGGCCTGCGCACCCTCACCGTCTTCGGCGGCGTGGGCGCGAACCCGCAGATCACCGGCCTGCGCAACGGCGTGGACGTGCTGGTGGCCTGCCCCGGCCGGCTGCTCGACCACCTGCAGAACGGCCACGTCGACCTCGGCGCGGTCGAGATCACCGTGCTCGACGAGGCCGACCACATGGCCGACCTCGGCTTCCTGCCGGTGGTGCGCCGCCTGATGGACCACACCCCCCGCGACGGCCAGCGGATGCTCTTCTCCGCGACCCTGGACGGCGGCGTGGACGTGCTGGTCAAGCGCTTCATGAGCAAGCCGGTCACGCACCACGTCGACGCGGCCGCCGAAGCGCCCATCGAGATGTCCCACCACGTGCTGCACGTGCGGCACGACGACCGCTTCCCGGTGCTGGTCGACCTGCTCGCGGCCCCCGGCCGCTCGGTGGTCTTCACCCGCACCAAGCGCCGCGCCAAGGTCCTGACCCGCCAGCTCAACGCCGCCGGCGTGCCGGCCGTCGAGCTGCACGGCAACCTCGCGCAGAACGCCCGCAACCGCAACATGGCGGCCTTCTCCGGCGGCACCGCGGAAACCCTGGTGGCCACCGACATCGCCGCCCGCGGCATCCACGTCGACGACATCGCGCTGGTCATCCACGCCGACCCGCCGGTCGAGCACAAGGCCTACCTGCACCGCTCCGGCCGCACGGCACGAGCCGGCAACCAGGGCACGGTCATCACCCTGATGACCGACGACCAGCAGGGCGACGTACGCGACCTGACCCGCAAGGCCGGCATCAAGCCGACCACCACCCGCACCCGCCCCGGCGACGCGGTCCTCACCGAGCTCGCCCCCGGCGAGCGCAAGTACGCCGCCCAGTCGGCCATCCCGGCCGACGACGTGGCAACCGAAAGCCGCGGCCGCGGCGGACACTCGCAGGGCCGGCGCCGTCAGGGCGGCGGCGGAGGGCGCGGCGCGGCCGCATCCACCGCGGGCCAGTCCGGCGGCGGCGCCCGCTCCGGCGGCACCCGCACGGCCGGCCAGTCCGGCGGCAGCGCCCGCACCACCGGCGCGACCCGGCAGCCGTCCCGGCAGGGCGGCGCCCGGCAGCCGGCCCGCCAGGGAGTGGCCGCACCGACGCGCGGGGCGGCGGCGTTCTCCGCGGGTTCGCGGGCCGGCGCCCGCCGCGGTCCCCGCTGACCAACGACACACCAGAACGGGCCCGGCTCCGGCCGGGCCCGTTCTGCGTCCGCCCTTTGCTCTGCTTCCTCTGAGGGAGCACGACGCGCTCGCCACGGCTGGGCCCTTTGCTCTGC
>NZ_JBVJIP010000013.1:189256-289826 GCF_055586225.1 Actinoplanes sp. NPDC051388
GCTTCCTCTGAGGAAGCACAACGCGCTCGCCACGGCTGGGCCCTTTGCTCTGCTTCCTCTGAGGAAGCACAACGCGCTCGCCACGGCTGGGCCCTTTGCTCTGCTTCCTCTGAGGAAGCACAACGCGCTCGCCACGGCTGGGCCCTTGCTCTGCTTCCTCTGAGGAAGCACAACGCGCTCGCCACGGCCGAGCCCTCTGCTCCGCTTCCTCTGAGGAAGCACGCGCGCCCACCACAGCCGAGCCCTCTGCTCCGCTTCCTCTGAGGAAGCACAACCCGCTCACCACAGCCGAGCCCTTGCTCTGCACACCTATACGCAACACCTAGCGGCGCTTTGCTCTAGATACCTCGAGGTAACGCCCGGCGGTTTGCTTTTGCTCTGGGCACAAGCAGCCGCATCTCGCCACGGTTCTCTGCAGGCTCGTCAACGACTCCGGATGGACTCGCAACCCTAGGCGTCCAGTCCGGCTGCATGGCGACGCAACCGTGGCACCGTGTCCAGGCGGACACGAGCTTCTGGATCGCCGGCCCACAAACGGTTACCAGGTCGTGCGCACCTTGAGGCGTTCGCTAGAAAGCGGATGCGCTGTTCCCCTGGCTCAGGAATCGGCGCGAAGATCCTGGCGACTCCATCACCGCGTTGCCGCGCTTGCGGCAAGTGACGGCACATGGACTGGCGCCTCGGCGCTCGATTCGTCCACGGTCTACCGGCTTACGAATCAGGCGCAGGCAAAGGACGTCAGCTCGACGGCACCGGCCGCGCGGCTCACCATCGCACTGAGCGACGAAGGCAGCCGTCAGCGGCGGCGATTGCTTGTTTCGTCATGCTCGATCACGTCGTACCGGCGCCATGGCCGATGTGACGGAGCGCGAGGGTAGCGATGTCCAGAATGGAATTGGGCGCATGCCGAGGAGATAAGCGTGACGCCACGAAACGAGCTGGATCGTGACGTGCCGCAGGACGACACCATCCACCGGCAATTGGTCGGGCCAAATGGTGCGGGCGACTTCAGGTGCTCCCCGACAATGCCTACTGAGCTGAGCGACGATGCCGAGCCCTCACGCCAAGGCCGTCGCGGAAATGTGAGCCAGGCCGCGCCCTTTCGACAATGCGGGCGCGAAGCGAGCTTCAGGGTCGTTGGGTATCGGCCGCCCGACGGCGCCGCGCCGCCTCGCTTGGTCGGCAGGACACTGCATAGCCGACAATCGGCGGCTCCTGCGAGTCAGGGCCTCGGTCGCGATGACCGATGATCCGGCCAAGGTGACCGGATCATCCGGTGGAGCCGCAAGGACGACATCGGGAGGTCAACCGCGAACACCAGCCGCCGGAGGGCATCCTGCTCCATGGCCCACCCGCCCGCCGCAGACGCTCATCGCCGCCCACGCAGGAAGCAGCTCGAGAGGTGCCCGCCAGCAGCCGCTGCACAATCCGCTTGCCTCCCCCGACTTCGCCGGTGTCTCGTCCGCGGCGGTCAGCGGCATCGTGGTGTTCCAGGCCGGCGGGCTGGTGGTCAGCGGCCATGCGTGATCGAAGAAAAGGCCCGCTTCCTCAGAGGAAGCAGAGCAAAGGCGCGCCAACCGTGCCGCCGGAGGGCACGAAGGCAAAGGCCCGCTTCCTCAGAGGAAGCAGAGCAAAGGCGCCAACCGCGCGTTGGAGGGCGCCAAGCCACGGGTCAAAGCGGATGTCGCACACTTGCGCTCGGAGCAACGGCGCGCCAACGGAGGGCACCAAGCCACAGGTCGACCCGGATGATGCGACCTTGCGTTCGGAGCAAAAGCACGCCAACCGTGCGGAGGAGGACGCGAAGCCACAGGTCAGCCCGGATGATGCCAGCTTGCGCTCGAAGCGAAGGCGCGCCGACCGTTCGCACGAGGGCACGCGGCCCGAGGTCAGGCCGGGAGACAAGCAGAGCAAACGAACGGATGTCTTGATCACCTTGCCTCAGGGCGCGCGTCAGGCTTAGCCTGACAGGTGTCAGGATGATCCTGACGAACTGAGGAGGACCCCATGTCTGCCGCGGCTCGCGCCCAGGACGGCCTCGAACTGCGCTGCTCCTTCTGCGGGAAGACCCGGGATCAGGTGGCCCAGCTGATCGCCGGACCCGGCCCCTCCATCTGTGACGAGTGCGTCCACCTCTGCAACGACGTCCTCGCCGGCAAACGTCTCGAAGGGGTCCGCCTGTGGGACGACCAGTCCGACGAGGAATTGATTGCCACCATGGTCCGGGTCGCCTCCCTGCGGCATCACGTCGATCGGGCGGTTGGCCGCATCGCCAGGATGTTGCGCGCCCGGGGCACGACCTGGACGGCCATCGGTGACGCTCTGGGCATCACCAAACAGTCGGCCTGGGAGCGATTCTCCGGCGAGGACTGAAGGAGACCGAGCGGTGGCTGATCGGGCGGTGGCGATCGATGGGCGAATCCTGCGTTACCGCCTCTACGGGCCGGCCGACGGGTTTCCGATCATCGCGCAGAACGGCACGCCGAGCACCCGGTGGCGGCGGCCGGATCAGATCGCCGCGATGCACGAGAGTGGCGTGCGGGTGCTGATGCCCGACCGGCCCGGATACGGGGGTTCGACCCGCCGGCCGGGGCGGACCGTCGCCGATGCGGCCGAGGATGTTCGAGTGCTCGCCGATGCCCAGGGCTGGGAGCGGTTCGGGGTATTCGGTGGTTCGGGTGGCGGGCCGCACGCGCTGGCGTGTGCCGCGCTTCTGCCGGAGCGGGTGATCCGTTGCGCGGTGCTCGCCGGGATCAAGCCCTCCGAAGACGCGGATCCACCGGAGGAGCGGACGCTGCGGCCCGCGCTGGAGCAGATCGCCCGCGACATCATGGACCAGGTTGCCGGTGGCGGGCCGGAGTGGCCGGGCACGCCGGGTCCACCGGTCCGCGATGATCCGGATGCCATGGCACGGTTGACGGCCACCTTCGTGGACAGCCATGACGGCTGGGTCGACGACCAGATCGCCCTCGCCCGGCCCTGGGGTTTCGCGATGCCGGATGGCGCCGTGCCGGTCGGCGTCTGGTTCGGAACCAAGGACGAGAACGTCCCCAGCGACCATGCGCAGTGGCTGCTGGCACACATTCCCGGCGCTCAGGGACACCGGTACGCCGGCGGCCACCTGCCGGGCCCGGAGACTTCGCGGGAGATCTTCGAATGGCTGCGCGGGCCAGACGCCTGACCGCCGGGTGTTGCGTATATGTGTGCAGAGCAAAGCGTGGTCAGACGGCGGTCACGGTCATGGTCAGTTCGACGTCCACGTGGCGGCTGATCAGGGCTCGGCCGGTGGGGACGCCCACCGCTACGCGGTCCACTCGGGCGGTTGCGGTGATCCGGGCGCCCGAGGCGGTCGGCGCTACGCCGGTGATGGTCAGTTCCACCTCGCCGGAACCGCCTCGGACGCTCAGGACTCCGGTCAGCTTCCAGCCGGCGGCGGCGGTGGTCAGACGGGTGCTTCGGAAGCCGATCACCGGAAACGCGGCCGCGTTCAGGAAGCGTTTTCCTTTGACGTCCTTGTCGCGGCGAGGGTTGTCGGTCTGCCAGCCAGTCGCGTCCAGTTCGGCGGAGACCGTGGAGCGGGCCGGCTCGGCGGCCACCGTGACCGTGCCGGAGCGGACCGGCATCTCGCCGCGGACCGCCTTGCTTCCGATGGTGTGGTAGGCCGCGAATCGGATCGTGGAGGCGGCGGGGTCGATGGTGTACGTGCCGGGCAGCAATTCGATCAGGGTGTTCGTCATGCGTCCAGCCTCGGCGTCACGGAGGCGCGGCGACTCAGTACGACTACGTAGACGCGCCACGCAAAAGCGCGGCCAGCTCGGTGCGGTTGCGGGCGCCCAGCTTGGCGAGCACGTTGCGCACGTGGGTCTCCACGGTGCGCTCGGAGAGCACCAGCTTGGCGGCGATCTCCCTGTTCGGCAAGCCCGCCGAGACCAGGTCGGCGATCTCCTTCTCGCGCGCGGTCAGCCCGGAGCCGCCCAGGTCACGGGCGATGCGCAGCAGGCGGTGCAGGCCCAGCCGTCGGGCCGTCGCGGTGGCCGGGGCGACCAGGCGCTCGACGCCGCGCCGGTCGTCGCCGCGGGTGATCCGGGCCCGGGCCAGGGACAGCTGCGCGAAGGCCACGAACGGCACTGCTCCGATCCGCTCCTCCATGGCGACCGCCTGCTCGAGCAGCCGCACCGCCTCATCGTGTTCGCCGAGCGCGGTGGCCAGTTCGCCGAGCGGGCGGGCGAAGGCGCCATAGCAGCTGACCGTCGAGTTGAGGAAGCGATGGGCGTGCGGCAGCAGCTGCTGGTAGCTCTGCCGGGCCACGGACAGGTCGCCCATCCAGACGCCGACCTCCCCCGCCGTCAGCATGATGTATCCCCACCGCCGGTCCCGGGCCAGCCCGGGCAGCGCCGCCCGCAGCCGGGGCCAGCTGTCCGCCGCGAAGGACCGGTCGTCCATCATCCGGGCGACGTCGCTCACCTGCGCGGCGGCGATCGGCACGTCGATGAATCCCCGGGACATCTCGACCGCCGCGGCGTCCCAGTGCCGGAAGTCGCCGGTGAGCGCGCCGATGCCGCCGGCCAGTGCCAGGTGCAGCCAGAACGCGGTCTCGTCCTGGGCCCGCAGGCCGCGCTCGCGGGCTTCCCAGCCGAGCGCGTCGGCCTCGGCCACCCGGCCGTTGAGCAGCTCGCGGACGGCCTGCGCGCGCAGCAGATGCCAGCGCGCCACCGGCCAGCCGAGCCGGTCGGTGAGCACGCTCAGCCGCTGCAGCTCGGCGGTGAAGGCGGGCCGGTCGCCGAGCATCAGCAGGGTGTCGATCCGCCACATGCGGCCCCACAGCTCGGCGTCCGGCCGGCCGCTCGCCGCGGCCAGCTCGCAGCTGCGGTCGGCCAGCTCGAGGATCTCGCCGGCGTGCGTCAGCGGTTCCAGGATTTCGTGCCGGGCGTGCGCCGCCGCGACGATCGCCTCGGGCCGGCCGGACCGCTCGGCCATCGCCATCGCCCGCGCGCTGGCTTGCTCACCGGCCGCCCGGTCGGTGTCCTCGGCGAGCAGGAACGCGTATTGCGCCAGCACCTGCGCGGCGTCGTCGGAATCGCCGAGCAACGCCAGCGCCCGCTCGCACAGGGCGATCAGGGCGGGCGCCAGCGGGCCGGAGAGTCCGCGCACGACCAGCGCGGCGGCCGCCGCCACCGAGCGGTCGCCGGACGACTCGGCGGATTCCATCGCCGCGCCGGCATCGGCGAGCGCCAGGTCCAGCCGGCCGTCGTGGTAGGCCGCCTCGGCGCGGGCCAGGCGCAGCGCCGGATCGGCCGGGGACAGCTCGATCGCGCGGCCGTACCAGTGCACCGCCTCGCCGTGGTCGAGCCGCAGCGCGGCGGCCCGGGCGGCGTCCACACAGGACTCTTCGGCGGCACGGCGCGACGGGGCGGAGACCGCCGCCCGGACGCGGTGCCGGGCCACCTCCGCGGGCGTCGCGCCGGTGCTGGACAGGGCGGTGGCGATGCGGTCGTGCCAGCCGACCCGCTCCGGGCGGGACATCTCGTCGTAGCGCGCCTGCCGCACCAGATCGTGGGCGAAGCGCAGCGTCGCCGGGCGCCACGGGTCCTCGGTCAGCACCCCGGCGGCGAGCGCCTCGGCGAGCAGCTCGTCGACCGCCGCCGGGTCGGGCGCGGCGGCCCGCAGCACTCCGGTGTCCACCTCGGCGCCGAGCACCGACGCGCCGCCGAGCAGCTCGCGAGCCGCCGGACCGAGCTGGGCGGTGCGCCGCCCGACCAGCTGGCGCAGGCCGTCCGGCAGGTCGACGTCGGTGGCCGGGCGCCGCAGCCGGTCGCCGCGGGCGAGCAGCCGGGCGAGCTCGCGGACATAGAGCGGGTTGCCACCGCTCAGCCGGTGCACCACGGACGTCCAGGTCGGATGCGCCGGCGCCAGGCAGGCCGCCACCTCGGCGGGCGCGAGCTGCTGCAGCGGCAGGATCTCGGCGGCCACCGCGGCCAGGTCGCCGGTCACCGACCGGGCGGTGCCGATCACCAGCAGCGGCCGGCCGGCGATCTCCGCGGCGAGCCGCCGCAGCACCGTCAGCGAGCCCTCGTCGGCCCAGTGCAGATCTTCGAGTACGAGAAGCAGCGGTCCCGCCGTACTCAAAGCCCGGACCATCTCGTGCACCACCCGGAAGCGCGCCGCGGCGGCCGACTCCCCCGCCGCCTCGCGGATCGTCAGCAGTCCGGGCGAAAGCCCGGGCACGCGGGCGCCGTCGAGCAGCCGCAACCACGGCCAGAAGGCCGGCGCGCCCTCGTCGGGATCGGCCCGCCCGGTGAGCACGGTCAGCCCGCCCGCCTCGGCCCGCGCCACCGCCTCCTCGACCACCGCGGTCTTGCCGATGCCGGGCTCTCCGGTCAGCAGCGCCACCGCCCCGCGGCCACCCGTCGCGGCGGCGCGCAGCCGGTCGAGGGCGACCACCTCCGCCACCCGCCCGACGAGCTTCATCACTTGGCCGGGACGTCCACGGCGATCTCGTCGCCCAGCCGGTATCCGTCGCAGAGATCGAGCTCGTCACCGCTCCAGAAGCGGCCCGGGTCGTACCAGCTCGCCTTTCTGCCGTGCGGCAGCAGGCCCATGTCCTCGAAGGTCACCGCGACCACCTCGGCGCAATAAGCCGTCTCCAGCGCCGCGGTGTCCGGGCCGCTCTCCTGCCACGGCGCCCGGATCTGCGGCACCCGGCCGCGCACCCAGCGCCAGGCCAGCTGCGCCGAGGAGGGGAACGGAGTGCCATCCAGCCGGGCGACCGTCCTGAGCGCGCGATCCTCCATCTCCTTGGTCGCGGTCGGTTCGAGCTGCCGCAGCCAGCCGCGCTGCCCGTAACGATGCGCCCAGACGCCGACCGCGTCGCGCAGGTCGTGCAGCTGCACCCCGCGCGCGAACTTGCCGGTCCACAGGTCGGGCAGCGAACGGCCCAGCTCGGCGTGCCACATCAGGGGTGGCATGTCCTCGATGACCAGCGACATCCCGACGTGGTTCACGGGGCTGTTGGTGAGCGCCTGGATCGCACGATCGGGGCCCGAACGGCCACGGAAGATCCAAATGTCACCCGTACGCGTGAGTTCGATCGCCTCGTCGAGGCTCAGGTCGGCGTCCATCTGTCTATCCTCAGCAGATGCGTTGGTGGAAGTTAGCGGGTTTGGCCGGACTGGCAGGCGTCGCCGCGACGGGCATCGTGCTCGCACGCGCGGAACGGGAGCGCAGGGCATATACCCCCGACGAGATCCGCGAGCGCCTGCACGCGCGCGTCAGCGAGGCGAACGGCGCCAAGCCGGACGGTGAACTGCCGGACAAGTAATCAGACCACATCGGTGTCCCGCAGGAGTGACCACAGGCCCGCGCCGTCCGGCGCGGAGAACCAGGTCTTGCCTCCGGACCCGACCGCCTCGGCGCCGCCGGACGGGCTCGGGATGGCGCCGGCCAGCACCGCCTGGGTGGGTGACAGCCGCCGGATCGCGACCGCGGCCACGTTGTCCGGGTGGTCGTGCGCGAACTCGGAGTAGATCTCCAGGTCGTGCTGCCCGTCGTCGCCGATCAGCAGCCAGCGGATGTCCGGGAACTCGGCGGCCAGCCGGCGGAGCGAGTTGCGCTTGTGCTCCTGGCCGCTGCGGAACCAGCGGTCCGGCGTCGGGCCCCAGTCGGTGAGCAGCACCGGCCCGGCCGGGTAGAGATGCCGGGACAGGAATCGGTTGAGCGTGGGCGCCACGTTCCACGCACCGGTGGACAGATAGATCACCGGGGCGCCCGGGTTGGCGGTGACCAGCCGCTCGTAGAGGACGGCCATGCCGGGCACCGCGTTGCGCGCGTGCTCGTCGAGCACGAACGTGTTCCACGCGGCGAGCAGCGGCCGCGGCAGGGCGGTGACCATCACCGTGTCGTCGATGTCGGAGAGCAGGCCGAACTTCATCGCCGGATCGACCACCCGGATCGGCGCCTCGACCGGCATCGCGCCCTCGGAGCTGAGCCGCACGCTGCCCCAGCCCGGCTCGAGGTCGCCCTTGACCTTGACGTCGACATAGCCGCTGCGGTCGGTCTCGGTCTCGTGGACCTGGTCGCCGATCTGGATCTGCACCCGGGCGTGGTTGACCGGCGAGCTGGTGAAGCTGCGCCAGCCGCGCGCCTTTTCCCGCTGCTTATGTGACTGTGCGTGACGAGTCAGGACCACGCGAGCCATCACCCGGGCCCAGCCGGGCGCGCCGTATCCGGTATATGCCGTGATCACCGGTTGCCACCCGCGCTGTCGCAACCGGCGCACGATGATCTCGTGCGCGGCATCCTCGATGCGCGCTGCCCGGTGCATCCGCACGGCAGGCGACTTGCTCGTCGGAGTCGACGCCACGGTCCCTGACCTCCACAACCTCGGTGTCCGTCCCGTGACGGTACCCGCAGGGCCTGACAGGTTGCCGGGGAACGCCCCGAACAGGGGACTTACGTCCACAGTCGACGGGTGTCAGGCCGCCGCGGCACGCACCGGCTCGGCGGTCGCCCACTGCTCGGCCCACCAGTCGGCGTCCGCGGAGAGGGTGTCCTCCTCATCTGCCCGCACGGTCGCCATGCATGCCTCGGCCCGCAGACTGCGCAGCGCGACGGCGGCCTGCTCGGCGGTCTCCCAGGCGGCCCGCTCGCGTTCGGCGGCCTGCAGATAGGTGGCCAGACGATGGTCGCGGACCGCGGCCCGGATCGCCGACTCCTGCGCGGCCGGGTGCGCCCGCTCGTTCCAGCCGCGGTGCGCGAGCACGTCGTTGAGCTGGGCGATGCCGATCTCCCGGTGCCGGCAGGCGGTCAGCGCGGCGTGGTGCAGGAAGCGCTCCCGATCGGCGTTCTCCCCCTTGGCGCGGCGCCGGCGCATCACCGGGTAGACCGCCGCGGCGGCGAACCGGCGGGCCTCGGCCTCGGCCTTCTCATAGGCCACCCACGCGGCATCCACCTCGTCCTGCGCCGCCGACCACTCGTCACGGCGGCGCCGGGCGGTGGCCGCGGCCCGATCGGCGGCGACCGCGATCTCCTGCGCGTACCGAAGGTCCTCGGGGTCGGGTTGTCTGATGGCCGGGACGTCGCCGGCGGCGAGCCGGCGCGGGAGAGCGATGACGGCCGCCGAGGCGGCCACGACGAAGAGCAGGATCATCCAGAGGGCAGCAGCGATTTCCATGATCTGAACCTCACGCGAGCTGGGGGGTCACGGTTTCTTCCGGATACGCCCGCTCTGCCCGTCAGGAGCAGAGCCGGGGCAACGCGCGTCAGAGCAACCACAGCGAAGCAGTGGCAGCGACCGCATGACCAGCACAGTGATTTTGGGCCGGCAGGCCTAACCCCGCGGCGGACCCCGGGTGCGGATGCCGGCCGGCTCGGCGGAGCGCAGCGCCCGCACCGGGGTGAGCACGACGGCGGCCAGCAGGATCAGCAGGCCGAAGTAACCCACCGTGAGAACCTGCGTCGCCGGCGGGAGCTCATCACCGTCGGTGACCGCATCGAGCGACGGCGCCGCCTCGACCACGGTGATCGTGGTGGAGGCCGTCGGCGGCGGGACGGCGGCCGGCCCGATCAGCCCGGCGTGCGCCGCGAACGCCATGGCCAGCATCGCCAGCCCGGCGAGAAAGCGCAGCAGCCGCTGCCCGTCCCACAGACGGGGCGAGAGACGCACGGCATCGGCCACGATCACCAACCTACCGTTCTGCCCCTGAAATCGCACTCCTCGATCTTTCTGGCCCGGTTTGTCACCGGGTCGGCCGATGGTGGGCAGATCGCGGTCCGGCGAGGGACCATGGCCGGGTGAGTGTGGCTGAGCTGGCGGAGTGGGTCGCCGAGGGTGACGTGGTGGTGCTCAGCGGCGCCGGGCTGTCCACCGAGTCGGGCATCCCGGACTACCGCGGCCCGTCCGGCGTCGCGCGCAAGGCGACGCCGATGACCTATCAGAGTTTCACCCGCGACCCGGTGGCCCGGCGGCGCTACTGGGCGCGCAGCCACCTCGGCTGGCGGACCATCGGCGACGCCCGGCCGAACGACGGCCATCGCGCCGTGGCCCGGCTGCAGGATCTGGGCCTGCTGCGCGGCATCATCACGCAGAACGTGGACGGGCTGCACCAGGCCGGCGGCGCCCGCGACGTGGTGGAGCTGCACGGCAACCTGGCCCGGATCACCTGCCTCGACTGCCACGCCGGCACCGACCGCGGCGCGCTGGAAACCCTGCTGCGGCAGGCGAATCCCGACTTCACCGCGGAGGCCGCCGAGATCAACCCGGACGGCGACGTGGAGCTCGCCGACGATCAGCTGGACGGCTTCCGGGTGGTCGACTGCGGCGACTGCGGCGGCCTGCTCAAGCCGGACGTCGTCTACTTCGGAGAGACGGTGCCGCCGGAGCGGGTGGCCCGCAGTTTCGAGCTGGTCGCCGCCGCGAAGACGTTGCTGGTGCTCGGATCCTCGTTGACCGTGATGTCCGGGCGGCGGTTCGTGCTGCGGGCGGCCAAGGACGGCATCCGGGTGGCGATCGTGAACCAGGGCGTGACGCGCGGGCAGCCCTATGCCTCGCTGGTCGTGGACGAGCCGCTGGGCCGGGTGTTGCCGGAGATCGCCCGGCGTGCGGAGATCGGTTTCGCGCGCTCGTCCGCCTGATTTCAGGGTCGTCCGCCTGATTTCAGAGCCGAGAGAGCGTTTACCGACCTGAAACCTAAATAAAGGCGAGCCCATATTGACGTGACGGTTGTCACTGCTGTTAACTGCCGGAACCGCTCCCGAAACCGGTTCCGAAACTCCGGTGTTACGAGCAGGACATGCCAGCACGAGCACCCCAGGAGCACCAGTGCCAATCACCATCGCCGATGTGGCGGCCCGGGCGAAGGTCAGCAAGACCACCGTCTCGCGGGTCCTCAACGGCAAGGGTGAACTGGACGAATCGACCGCCGCCCGGGTCCGCGCCGTGATCGACGAGCTTGGATATGTTCCCAGCTCCCGTGCGGTCGGTCTGGCCCGGGGTCGCACCCGCGTCGTCGGCATGCTCGTACCGTCGCTGACCTGGCCCTGGATCGGCGAGGTCCTGCAGGGCGCGGTCGACGTGCTGGAGACCGAGCGATACGGCCTGCTGCTGTTCACCTGCAACCGGGGCGACGAGTCGATGCGGCAGTTCGGCGCCCAGGTCTCCGCCAAGTCGTTCGACGGCCTGCTGGTGATCGAGCCCGAGGGCACCCTGGACTACATCGCCACGCTGCACGCGCGGGGCCTGCCGGTGGTGCTGATCGACGACCGCGACTCGCAGCCGGTGCAGATCCCGAGCGTCGGCACCACCAACCACTCCGGGGCCGGCGCCGCCGCCCGGCATCTGCTGTCCATCGGCCGGCACCGGCCGCTGGTCATCGCCGGACCGGAGCACTTCGGCTGCACCCAGCAGCGGCTGCACGGTTTCGCCACCGCCTATGCCGACGCCGGCCACCCGATCGCCGCCGAGCGGGTGCGGCCCGGCGACTTCACCATCGCGTGCGGCTTCGAGGGCGTGCAGCAGGCGTTCGACGCCGGGCTCGAGTTCGACGCGGTCTTCTGCCACAACGACCTCTCCGCCACCGGCGCCATGCAGGCCGTGCTGGACAGCGGCCGGCGCATCCCGCAGGACGTGGCGGTGGTGGGCTTCGACGACATCCCCATGGCGGCGCACACCCAGCCGCCACTCACCACCGTGCACCAACCGTTGCGCGAGATGGGCGAGGCCGCGGCTCGCACGCTGCTCGCCCACTTCGAGGGCACACCCCTGCCCAATCGACCCACCGTGATCCCGGCGACGTTCATGGCCCGTGGCTCGACCACGGCGACCGTCGCCAACTGAAAAACCGCCCTCACCGGGGCCACCCCTGATAACCGACCCGTTCCACCGTTGAGGAGTATTTCGATGCAGAGAAGGAAGTTGTTCTCGGTGGCCCTGGCGGGCGTGCTCGCCACGGGCGCCCTGGCCGCCTGTGGGGACTCGCCCAACGAGAGCCCGAACAGCAACAACAACGGCAAGGCCGCCACCACCGTGCTGACCGTGGGCATGCCGAACGGCCCGCAGACCGAGAACCACAACCCGTTCCTGTCCACGTCGGCGGCGTCGTCGCTGGGTTACAAGTGGGTCATCTACGAGCCCCTGATGATGTGGAACCCGGTCAAGCCGGCCGAGGCCGCCAAGCCCTGGCTCGCCACCGCCGCGGAGTGGGCGCCGGACAGCAAGAGCGTGAAGATCACCGTGCGGGACAACGCGACCTGGTCGGACGGCACCAAGCTGACCGCCAACGACGTCGTGTTCACGCACAACCTGATCAAGAACACCAAGGCGCTGAACACCAACAACACGCCGTACGGTGAGATCTCCGCCGCCGGCAACGTGGTGACCATCACCTTCACCTCCTCGATGTTCGTCTACAAGGAGAAGTTCCTCGGGCAGACGCCGATCGTCCCCGAGCACCTGTGGAAGGACATCAAGGACCCGGCCACCGACACGGTCAAGGCCCCGGTCGGCTCCGGCCCGTTCACGCTGAAGTCGTTCACCCCGCAGACCACCACGCTGGTGGCCCGCGACAACGGCTACTGGGGCACCGCCCCGGCCGTCAAGGAGCTGCGCTACAGCTCGCCGACCGGCAACGACGCGCAGACCACCGCGCTGGCCGACGGCTCGATCGAGTGGTCGTTCGTGTTCATCCCGAACTACAAGACGGTCTTCATCGACAAGGACTCGGCGCACTACAAGGTCTGGGCGCCGCCGGTGCTGGGCATCCACGGCCTCTACATCAACACCACCAAGAAGCCGTTCGACAACGTCGCGCTGCGCCAGGCGATGAACATGGTCGTCGACCGTGAGGACATCTTCAACGTGGCCGAGGCCGGCTACTTCCACCCGCTGGTGTCCAGCGTGACCGGCCTGCCGTCGCCGGCCGGCGACGCGTTCATCTCGGAGCAGTACAAGGGCAAGAGCCAGGCCGTCGACGTGGAGGGCGCCAAGGCGCTGCTCACCGGCGCCGGCTTCAAGCTGGACGGCACCACGCTGAAGGACCCGTCGGGCGCCCCGGTCAAGCTCACGCTGACCGACCCGGCCGGCTGGTCGGACTACCAGACCTCGCTCGAGATCGTGAAGGACAACCTGTCCCAGATCGGCATCGCCGCGACGGTCGAGAAGGCCAACCAGGACGCGTGGTTCAAGAACGTCGAGGAAGGCAAGTTCGACGCGACGTTCCGCTGGACCAACGGTGGCTCCACGCCGTTCGACATCTACCAGACCGTGATGGACGGCTCGCTGCTCAAGCCGATCGGCCAGGCTTCCCCGGGCGGCAACTTCGGCCGCTTCAACAACGCCGAGGCCACCGCCGCGCTGACCGCGTACAAGAACGCGGCCGACGACGCCGCTCGCAAGACCGCTCTGGACACCCTGCAGAAGGTCTTCGTCGAGCAGGTCCCGATGATCCCGGTCGGCGCCGACAACATCGGCATGGCCTACAGCACGAAGAACTGGGTCGGCTGGCCCGACGACTCCAACCCGTACGGCGCCGGGCAGCCCACCCAGGCCAACGCGCTGGACGTCATCCTGCACCTCAAGCCCGCCACCAGCTGATTCGCCGCCGCTCCCGCGTGCCCGCCCGGCACGCGGGAGCGGCATCCCCCTCCAGAAGGAACCGGCATGACGTCGATCCAAGACGCGAAGGCGCCGGCCGGCGAGGTGGTGCTGGAGGCCCAGGGCCTGACCAAGCACTTCCCCGTTCGCCGAGGTCTGCGCGACCTCCTCACTCGCAAGCGCACCGCCGTGCACGCCGTCGATGACGTGCATCTGGTCCTGCGGCGCGGCCATGTGACCGCCCTGGTGGGTGAGTCCGGCTCCGGCAAGTCCACGGTGGCCCGCCTGCTCGCCCAGCTCTATCCCCGCACCGGCGGCGACATCCGGTTGCATGGGGAGTCGTCCCGCGTGAAGGGCGGCCGGAACTTCCGGCGGTACGCGCGCAAGGTCCAGATGATCTTCCAGGACCCGTTCGCCTCGCTCAATCCGGTGCACACCATCCGGTACCACCTGACCCGGGCGCTGAAGATCCACGGCAACGCCGGCAACTCCGCGCAGGAGCTCGAGCAGGCGCTCTACGACCTGCTCAACCGGGTCAGCATGACGCCGCCGGAAAGGTATCTGGACAAGTTCCCGCACGAGCTCTCCGGTGGCCAGCGCCAGCGCATCGCGATCGCCCGCGCGCTGGGCGCCAACCCGGAGGCGCTGCTCGCCGACGAGCCGGTGTCCATGTTGGACGTCTCGATCCGGCTCGGCGTGCTGAACCTGCTGCGGGACCTGAAGGAGCGCTTCAACCTCGCGATCCTCTACATCACCCACGACATCGCGTCGGCCCGCTACTTCGCCGACGACACCATGGTCATGTACGCCGGCCGGATGGTGGAGGGTGGCGACTCCGAGACGGTCACCCAGTCGCCGGCACACCCGTACACCAGGCTTCTGATCGAATCGGCTCCTGACCCGGACCGGCTGCACGGTGAGCTCGGGCCGGACACCGGCGACCGCGGGAACGGCGAGCCGCCCAGCCTGATCAGCCCGCCGAGCGGCTGCCGGTTCCACCCGCGCTGCCCGATGGCGGGACCGCGGTGCAGCACCGAACTGCCGGTCCCGCTGGAGATCGGCGACAAGCCGGGCCACTGGGCCGCGTGCTGGCTCTACGACGCGCGGGGGGTCGGCAAGTGAAGTACATCCTGCAGCGCATCGCGTTCTACGTGTTCACCGCGTGGGCCGCCATGACGCTCAACTTCTTCATCCCCCGGATGATCCCGGGTGACCCGATCAGCGCGCTGCTGGCCCGGTTCCAGGGCCAGATGAACACCGACGCGATCGAGTCGCTCTACGTGCTCTTCGGCATCGACAAGGACGCCAGCCTCTGGAGCGAGTACATCGACTACTGGAAGCAGCTGGCGCACGGCGACCTGGGCCTGTCGTTCAGCGCCTTCCCGACCCCGGTGTCCGAGGTGATCGGCGACGCGCTGCCCTGGACGGTGGGGCTGGTCGGCATCACCACGATCATCAGCTTCCTGCTGGGCACCAGCCTCGGCGTGCTGGCCGGCTGGCGGCGCGGCTCGTGGGTCGACGGCCTGCTGCCGGTGACCACGTTCCTGTCCTCGGTGCCGTACTTCTGGCTCGGTCTGCTGGCCATCTTCCTGCTGGCCGGCCCGGACAGCTTCTTCCCGTCCTCCGGCGGCTACGCGCCCGGCCTGGTCCCCTATCCCGACTGGGCGTTCATCTCCAGCGCGCTGAGATACAGCTCGCTGCCCGCGATCACCATCCTGATCTCCTCGGTGAGCGGCTGGATCCTGAGCATGCGCAACATGATGGTCACCGTCGCGGCGGAGGACTACATCACCGTGGCGCACGCCAAGGGTCTCTCCGAGCGGCGGGTGGCGCTCAGCTATGCGGCCCGCAACGCGTTGCTGCCCAACGTCTCCGGCTTCGCGCTGTCGCTCGGCTTCATCGTCGGCGGCACGCTGCTGGTCGAGATCGTGTTCTCCTACCCCGGGCTGGGCTTCCTGCTCTTCCGCGCGGTGGGCGCCAAGGACTACCCGCTGATGCAGGGCATCTTCCTGGTCATCACGATCGCGGTGCTGGTCGCGAACCTGCTGGCCGACATCATCTATCTGCTTCTCGACCCGCGCACCCGCAAGGAGGGCTGACCGATGACGATTCCCACCTCGAGCATCGACCAGGTCATCCCGGAGGGCGCGATGGCGCAGCCGGATGCCCGCCCGACCAAGGCCAAGCGCCGCAAATTCCGGTTCATGGCCAACGCCAAGGCGGCCACCGGCCTGATCATCCTCGGCATCTATCTGCTGTTCGCGGTCATCGGGCCGTGGATCGCGCCGTTCGACCCGAACAAGCGCGGCAAGGACCTGGTGGCGCCGCCCTCCGGCGAGCACTGGCTGGGCACCACCCACCTCGGCCAGGACGTGCTCAGCCAGCTGCTGGTCGGCACCCGCGGCGTGATGGTGGTCGGCCTGACCGCCGGCATCGCGGCGACCATCCTCTCGGTCATCGTCGGCGTCACGGCCGGCTATCTGGGCGGCGGCTGGGACGACACGCTCTCCGCGCTGTCCAACGTGTTCCTGGTGATCCCGGCGCTGCCGCTGATCATCATCGTGGCCTCGACCTTCGAGAACGCGGGCTCCACCATCGTCGCGCTGACCATCGGCCTGACGTCGTGGGCGTGGGGCGCGCGGGTGCTCCGGGCGCAGACCCTCTCGCTGCGCAGACGCGACTACGTCGAAGCGGCCCGGGCGTCCGGCGAGACGACCTGGCGGGTGATCTTCTTCGAGATCCTGCCCAACCTGACCGCGATCATCGCCTCCGGTTTCGTCGGCACCGTGATCTTCGCGGTCGGCACCGAGATCACGCTGGCCTTCATCGGCATCGGCGGCATCTCCAACTGGAACTGGGGCGAGATCCTGTTCTGGGCGCAGAGCCAGCAGGCCCTGCAGCAGGGCGCGTGGTGGTGGTTCGTGCCGGCCGGTCTGGCCATCGCGTTCCTCGGCACGTCCCTGTCGCTGATCAACTTCGGCATCGACGAGTTCGTCAGCCCGCGACTGCGCAGCGCCGGCAAAACCAAGATCAAGACCGCCTCCGGCCACACGGTACGCATGCGCGTCGGCTTCACGCCCGTCCTGGACAACTCGGCCGCCCCGCACACGCACGCGCGGCCGCTGCCGATCAACCTGAACGGGGCCACCCCGGTGCACCGGAAGGAGACCACCCCGTGAACGAGCCGGTGCTCGAGATCCGCAACCTGAACGTCGACTACGGCCTGGGCGACCAGGCGGTGCACGCGGTCCGCGACGTGAACCTGACCCTGCACCGCGGCGAGGTGCTCGGCCTGGCCGGCGAGTCCGGCTCCGGCAAGTCCACCCTGGCGTACGGGCTCACCCGCCTGCTCGCGCCCCCCGGCGTGATCACCGGCGGCGAGGTCGTCTACCACCCGGAGAAGGGCGAGGCGTACGACGTGCTGGGCCTCTCCGACTCAGGGCTGCGGGCGTTCCGCTGGGCCGAGACGGCGATCGTGTTCCAGGGCGCGATGAACTCGCTCAACCCGGTGCACAAGATCTCCACCCAGCTGAACGACGTGCTGCAGGCGCACGAGCCGAAGATGTCGACGCACAGCCGGGCCGCCCGCTGCCGGGAGATGCTCAAGCTGGTCGGCATCTCGCCGGACCGGATGGAGGCCTACCCGCATCAGCTCTCCGGCGGCATGCGGCAGCGCGTGATGATCGGCATGGCGCTGATCCTGCAGCCGCAGGTGGTCATCATGGACGAGCCGACCACCGCGCTCGACGTGGTGATGCAGCGGCAGATCCTGGGCCAGCTGATCGAGCTGCGCGAGCGGCTGGGCTTCTCGGTCATCTTCATCACCCACGACCTGTCGCTGCTGGTCGAGTTCTCCAACCGGATCGCCATCATGTACGGCGGCCGGATCGTCGAGGAGGCGCAGGCCGCCTCGCTCTACCGGGACTCGCTGCACCCGTACAGCGCCGGGCTGCTGGGCTCCTTCCCGGCGCTGCGCGGGCCCCGGCGCGAGCTGTCCGGGATCCCGGGCTCACCGCCGGACCTCAAGGGCATGCCGACCGGCTGCTCGTTCCACCCGCGTTGCCCCAAGGCCTTCGAGCCGTGCGCGGAGCACATCCCCGTCCTCGGTCGGCCGGACACTCCGGACGGCGGCACCCGCACGGTCGCGTGCTGGCTGCACCCCGTGAAGGAGCCGGTCGGCGCCCCCCACGCCGGCATCACCACTAGTGGAGACCGATGAACCCCACCGCCATCCCCGAACTTCTCGTCCCCGCCGTGAAGTTCCCGACCTCGTTCCAGTGGGGCGTCGCGACGTCCTCCTATCAGATCGAGGGCGCCGTCGCCGAGGACGGCCGCACACCGTCCATCTGGGACACGTTCTGCCGCAAGCCCGGCGCCGTGCACGATGCCGACAACGGTGACGTCGCGTGCGACCACTACCACCGGATGCCGCAGGACGTGGCGCTGATCAAGAGCCTGGGCGTGGACGCGTACCGGTTCTCGGTGGCCTGGCCCCGGGTGCAGCCCGGCGGCTGCGGCCCGGCGAACGCGGCCGGCCTGGGTTTCTACGACCGGCTGGTGGACGAGCTGCTCAGCAACGGGATCGACCCGTGGGTCACGCTCTACCACTGGGACCTGCCGCAGGAGCTCGAGGACGCCGGCGGCTGGCCCAACCGGGACACCGCCTACCGGTTCGCCGACTACGCGATGATGGTGTTCGACAAGCTTGCCGACCGGGTGGAGACCTTCACCACGCTGAACGAGCCGTGGTGCTCGGCCTGGCTGGGCTACGAGGTCGGCGTGCACGCGCCGGGCCGGCAGAACTTCGACGACGCCATCAAGGCGGTGCACCACCTGCTGCTCGGGCACGGCCTGGCGACCCAGCGGATGCGGGCCGCCGCGCAGCGGGAGCACAAGTTCGGCATCACGCTCAACATGGGCACCGCCGACCCGGCCGCCGACACCCAGGAGGACCGCGACGCGGCTCGCCGCGCCGACGGGATGGGCCTGCGGATCTACCTGGATCCGTTGCGCTACGGGCGATACCCCGACGACATGGTGGCCGATCTGGCCGATCGCGGCGCCGCGTTCCCGGTCGTGGACGGCGACCTCGAGGTGATCGCGACGCCGTTCGAGGTGCTCGGCGTGAACTTCTACTTCGGGCAGGACTTCAGCGGCGTCGACGAGCAGGGCCGCACCCGCGACGACGACGGGCACCCGGTGGTGCGGCAGGTGCTGCCGGACACCGCGCGCACGGCGATGGACTGGCCGATCACCCCGGAGCGGTTCACCCAGCTGCTGGTCCGGCTGCACCGCGACTACCCGGGGCTGCCGATGGTGGTCACCGAGAACGGCGCCGCGTTCGACGACGTGGCGGACGACGACGGCAACGTGGCGGACGACGACCGCACGGCCTATCTGGCCGACCACATCGCGGCCGTGGCCGACGCGCGGTCGCAGGGCGCCGACATCCGCGGATACTTCGCGTGGTCCCTGATGGACAACTTCGAATGGGCCTACGGGTACGCGAAGCGGTTCGGCATCGTGCACGTGGACTACGAGACGCAGACCCGCACCCCGAAGCAGAGCGCGCTCTGGTATCGGGACGCGATCGGCCGCTTCAAGGGCGGCCCGCAAGCCTGATTCACGGGGGAACGAAAGAGGCCGCGTCCTGTCGCCGGACGCGGCCTCTTTCATTTATCTTCATTAATCTGTTAAGCGGGTTTACTATCACCGGGTGAGACACTCATCCCCGCATCTTGTCGCCGCGGCCGTGCTCGCCGTGGCCGCCACCGTCTTCCCCACTTCGCCGGCGCTCGCCGCCGGCGAACAGGTCTCGGTCGTCCTCACCACCACTTCGGACTCGGCCGGCCGCACCGTCACCCGCGGCCTGCAGGCTCAGCCGCCGATCGCGTTCGCGTCCTCCAGCGCGGCCGCCCCGACCACCATCACGGTCAACGAGAACACCCGCTACCAGACCTTCCAGGGCGGCGGCGCCTCGATCACCGACACCACCGCACACCTGCTGCGCGGCGGCCCGATCAGCGCGGCCACCCGCGACGCCACGATGCGCAAGCTCTTCTCCCCCACCGACGGCATCGGGCTCTCCTTCGTGCGCAACCCGATCGGCGCCTCCGACCTCTCCCGGCCGGGCAACGTGTCGCTCGACGACACCTGCTGCAACCTGAACGACTTCGGCGCCAACGGCTACGACACCAACGTGCGGCTGCTCACCCAGCAGGCCAAGGGATTGAACCCGGCGCTGCGGGTGAAGGGCGTGCCGTGGAGCGCGCCGGGCTGGATGAAGGACAACGGCCGGATGGACCAGATGGGCTGGCTCAAGGCCGAGTACTACCCGATGTACGCGCAGTACCTGGTGAAATACGTCCAGTCCTATCAGGCGGCCGGGATCCCGGTGGACTACGTGTCGGTGCAGAACGAGCCGAACTGCTGCCACGCGGACAACCCGCCGGCGCAGACCTATCCGGGGATGAACTGGAATCCGGCCGGACTCGCCGAGTTCACGAAGAACCACGTCTATCCCGCCTTCCGCGCGGCCGGGATCAGCACCAAGGTGCTCGTGCACGACTGGAACTACGGCGACTACGCGAACTTCGGCTCCGGGGTGCTGAACGACGCCGGCGTGCGCAACGATCCGCTCTTCGGTGGCATCGCGTGGCACGGTTACTTCGGCGACCCGGCGGTCGGCACCCAGGTGCACAACCAGTATCCGTCGGTGCCGCAGTTCTCCACCGAGCACAGTGGCGGCGAGTGGATCCCCAATCAGCACAACGAGGACCTGACCGACATCATCTCGTACGCGCGAAACTTCAGCGGCAGCCTGGTGAAGTGGAGCCTGGCCGTGGACCAGGCCGGCGGCCCGCACAACGGCGGCTGCGGCACCTGCACCGGCCTGATCACCGTGCAAAACGGCGGATCGCGGGCCGGGCAGGTGGACTACACGGTCGAGTACTACACCACCGGGCACCTCACCAAGTTCGTGAAGCCCGGCGCCCAGCGCATCGAGTCGAACGACGGCTCGGCGGTGCGGAACGTGGCCTGGCGCAACCCGGACGGCTCCAAGGCGCTGATCGCGCACAACGCCGGCACGTCGGCCCAGGCGGTCAAGGTCAACTGGGGGAACCAGTCGTTCACGTACACCCTGCCGGCGCGTACGACGGCGACCTTCGCCTGGAATGGCACCGCTCCGCCGCCGGCCACCCGCACCGGGCAGATCGTCAGCGCGGCCAACGGCAAATGCCTGGACGTAACCGGCGGCTCGACCGCGGACGGCACGCTGCCGCAGATGTGGACCTGCTATGCCGGATCGGCGAACCAGACCTGGACGGTGTCCTCCGACGGCACCGTGCGCGCCCTCGGCAAGTGCCTCGACGTGCAGAACGGCGGCACCGGCGACGGCGCGGTCGTGCACCTGTGGACGTGCTATCCCGGGCTGGCCAGCCAGACCTGGACGGTGACCGCCGGGCGTGACCTGGTGAACGCGGGCGCGAACAAGTGCCTCGACATCACGAACAACAACCAGTCGGACGGCGCCAAGCTGCAGATCTGGTCCTGCACCGGCGCCGCCAACCAGAAGTGGACGGTGCCCTAGGGCGACTTACGCCGCGCGCCGGCGGTGGCGGGCATGCCGCCGTCGGTGAGCAGGCGGGCGATCGGCAGGGTGGCCGCGCCCATCGCGACCGCGTCCGGACCGAGCTGGCAGACGTCGATGCGGGTCTTCTCAAAGGGATGGCGCAGGGCGTAGCGGGACGTTGCGCGGCGAATGTCCGGAAGAAAGCGCTCTCCCAGCGCCACGCCGATCGGGCCGCCGAGCACGATGCGGTCCGGGCTGAACAGGTTGACCAGCCCGGCCACCCCGGCGCCCAGATAACCGACCGTCTCCGCGATGACCGCCTCGTCCACCGGCCCGGTCAGCACCCGGGCCAGCGACCGCGGTTCCACGTCGACGCCGAGCCGCGCGGTGATCGCGTCCGCCCCGATATATGCCTCGAGGCAGCCCTTCGCCCCGCACCGGCAGGGAGCGCCGTCATAGACCAGCGTGGTGTGTCCCCACTCCCCCGCGCCGGCCTCCGCGCCACTGCCGGTGACCACCGCCGCGCCGACGCCACGGCCGATCATCACCACCACGGCACGCCGGGCGCCGCGGCCCGCGCCGAACCACATCTCCGCCTGGGCCACCGTGTTCGCGCCGTTCGCCACGAACACCGGCACCTCGGTGGCGGCCCGCAGCATCTCGGTCAGCGGCACCCCGTCCCACCCGGTGGTCTGCGAGAACACCACGCCGCCGCGGTCCACCACGCCGGCCACGCCGATGCCGTAACCCAGCACCTCGGCCACGCCGACGCCCGCCTCCGCGGTCACCGCCCCCAGGCCGTCGAGCAGCAGCGTCGCCGCGCCCTCGTGGTCGGAGGGGTCGCGCAGGTCGTAGCTCGCCGCGCCGAGGCGGGACATCGCCAGGTCGTACAGCTCCACCAGCACCCGCGACTCGCCCACGTCGGCGCCCACCACATAGCCGAAACCGGGCGCGACCCGCAGCAGCGCGCGCGGCCGGCCGCCGTCCGAACCGACCAGCCCGGCCTCCTCGACCAGGCCCTCCTCGATCATCTCGCCGACCAGGTTGCTGACGCTCGCCTGGCTCAGCGCGGTGGTGTCGCCGAGCTGCTGCCGGCTCTGCCGGCCGCCGTGGAACAGATCGGTCAGCAGGCTGGCACGATTCGCCCTTCGCACGTCCCTGACCGTCGTCCGCCTGCGCTCCACGGGCACCATCTAACGCTATGACCATGGACGTTGTCTTCCGGGTAGGTTGCTGCCGTGAGCTACCAGGACCTGAACCGGGCGAACTGGGACGACCGGGCGGACGCCCACGCGGCCTCGGGCGACTACAACGTGGCGGCTTTCGCGGACCCGGCGCACCTGAGCGACGTGGTGCGCTTCGATCTGCCGCTGCTCGGCGACATCCGCGGGATGCGCGGCGTGCACCTGCAATGCCACATCGGCACCGACACGATCTCGCTGGCCCGGCTCGGCGCCACCATGACCGGACTGGACTTCTCGCCGAAGTCGCTGGCCCAGGCCCGCCGCCTGGCGGAGCTCTCCGGCGACCCGGTCGACTTCGTCGAATCAGAGGTGTACGCGGCCCCGGATGCGCTCGGCCGCGCATCCTTCGATCTGGTCTTCACCGGCATCGGCGCGCTGTGCTGGCTGCCCGACATCAAGCGCTGGGCGCGCACGGTGGCGGCGCTGCTCAAGCCCGGCGGCCGGTTCTTCATGCGTGAGGGGCACCCGGTGCTGTGGAGCCTCGAGCAGGGCCGCCAAGACGACCTGCTGGTGATCCAGCTGCCCTATTTCGAGCAGCCCGAGCCGCTGGTCTGGGACGAGGGCGGGACGTATGTGGACACCGACGCCGAGTTCCAGCACAACGTCACGCACGAGTGGAACCACGGGATCGGCGAGATCCTGACCGCGCTGCTCGAAGCCGGTCTGACGATCACCGGTCTGGTCGAGCATCAGAGCGTGCCGTGGCCCGGGCTGCCCGGCAAGATGCGCGCGCTACCCGGCGGGGAGCAGCAGGTCGCGGTCGGGCCGGAGCGGTTGCCGCACACGTATACGTTGCAGGCGGTGCGCGACGCCGTTTAGAGATCGACCCGATCGGGGTATCTGCGGAGCCACCCCACAACCCTGCTCGAGGAGATCGCGATGCGCTTCGGATCGATCGGCGGCTTGATCGTCCTTATCTGGCTCGTGCTGGGCGGCGTTGCCGCGTACGAGCGTGGTTATTTCTCCGACACCGGCGACGCGAGCTGCGCCGAGGCCGGGACGGTGATCGTCACGGTGGTCGCCGGCCCGCTCAACTGGCTCGGCGTCAACCCGAAGATCTCCTGCGACATCGACGTGCCGGAACCCAGCAACTGAGGCATTCCGAAAGCCGTCGCTCCGGCTCAGGCGGTCCGGCCGCCGTCGGGGCGGCGGCCGGTGCGACGGCCTCGCGGGCGGGGACGAGCGGCCGGGCGATCCGGACGGGGACGGTCCGGGCGGGGACGCGGAGCATCGGAGCGGTGGGGCGGCACGGGCCCACGCTAATCAGGCGGGCAGATCAAGAGCTGCGCTTAAGCCAGACCTAAGCTGAATTTGTGAGTCCACTGCGGATGGAGACCCACCGGCTGAGGCTGCGCCCGTGGGAGCCCGGCGACCTCGAGGACTACGCCCGCATCTTCGCCAAACCCGGCGCGCTGGCGTTCCAGATGGACCGCGGACTGACCCGCGCCGAGGCCCGGCAGTTCCTCCGTTTCCACCTCGATGCCTGGACCAGGCACCCGTTCGGCGCGTGGGCGCTCATCCCCAAGGACACCGGCCGTCCGATCGGCTGGGTGTCGCTGGAGACCACCGAATCCTTCCCGCAGGCGCCGCCGGGCGTGCAGATCGGCTGGCGGCTCGACCCCGACGAGTGGGGCAAGGGCTTCGCCACCGAGGGAGCCCGGGCCGTCCTCGCCTACGGCTTCGACGTCCTCCGGCTTCCCGAGATCTGGGTACTTTTCCACAGCGACAACACGCCATCGGCCCGGGTGGCCGCCAAGCTGGGCGCCGTCCCGCACGGCAGCGTCACCGACGAGTCCGGAGCCCACCTGCGCGAGGTCCACGTGATCCGACCACGAAATATCGGTCCGGCGTCCGGCGGCCCACCCCGGCGCTGATCTCCACCTCTTCCAGGCCGCAGTCGCGCAGCAGCTCGCGCAGTTCGGGCTCGGTCCACGGCCGCATGGTGAACCGGCAGCGGGACGTGCGGGCGTCGAGTTCGTACTCCTCCTCGACGTGCAGGAGGCCAGCGGACCAGGTGGTGCGGGCACGGAAGGTGAGCCGCCGGCCGCCGGCGAGGTCGACCGACGTGGACCGTGCGGTGCCGTCCGCCCGGCGCCGGGAGCCGTCCTGCTCGCGGACGTCGAGAAACAACAGGCCGCCCGGCTTGAGACTGCCGGCCAGCGAGAGCATCGCCGACCTGCGGTCGTCGTCGGTGGTCAGATCGTTGAGTACGCCGCGGCAGGTCACCGCGTCGTGGACCGGTTGCACGTCCATGGCGCAGAGGTCGGCGAGCCTGGTGCGCGATGACGGGCAGCGGGCGGCGGCCAGCTCGAGCAGCTCCGCGGAGGCGTCGACCAGATCCACGCGGTGCCCGAGGGCGATCAGGCCGGCGGCGTGCCGTCCGGTGCCGCAGCCGGCGTCCAGGACGTAAGAGGCCCGCGCCAGCCGGTCGTCCACCGCGGTCACCCAGGGCCCGATCGGATCCGTGATCAGCAGGTCGTATGCGTCGGCATGCGCCGCATAAAAGGGCCGCGACTCCACCGGACGACCCTAGCGTGGATACCATCCGCGGATGGATGCCTTGAAGCCGCTGGTGCTGCCCGTTGAATTTCGTGCCGCCGAGCGACGGGACGCCGTGGACCTCTATCCGCCGGATGACGTTGCGCGGCCGGGGCCCGCGGTCCTGCTCGTCCACGGTGGACCGCTGCCGGCCGAGGTGCGCCCGACGCCGCGTGACTGGCCGCAATACCGGGGCTACGGGTCACTGATCGCCGCGCGGGGCGTGTTCGCCGCGACCGTCGATCACCGCTTGCACAGTCCGGCCGCGTACCCGACGGCCGAAGGTGATGTGCGGGCCGCGATCGAGGCGCTCCGCGCCGATCCGCGCGTGGACGGCGATCGGATCGCGTTGTGGTTCTTCTCCGGTGGCGGGCTGCTGTCCACGGCATGGCTGCGCGAGCCCCCGGCGTGGCTGCGGTGCCTGGCGCTGACCTATCCGCTGGTGGCGCCGGTGGAGGGCTGGGACGTCGACCCGCGGTTCCGGCCGGTCGAGGCGGTGGCCGGCGCCGGCGACCTGCCGATCGTGCTGACCCGCGTGGGCCTGGAACGGCCGGACGTCGCCGAGGGGGTCGCGCGCTTCGTGGACGCCGCCGCGAAGGCACGCCTGGAGATCATCGACGTGCCGCAGGGGCACCACGCGTTCGACATTCTGGACGACGACGACGCCTCCCGGGCCGCGATCACCCGAGCCCTGGACGCCGTGCTGCAGACACTGGCCTGACGGAAACTCCCGGGTGCGGGTCGTCTCCCGGATACTGCCCGGGTGATCAGGTTTCGTTTCGAACTCACGCCGGTGGACGCCGTCGCGCCGTGGGGCGGTGAGCGGCCCGCGCTGCACTGGTTCGGGCTCACCGACGGGTGCTATTGGATCGAGGCCGGCGGACACGAGTTCCTGCGCCGCACCCGGGCGGACCGGACGGGCGCGGCAATCGACTACTACCTGGCCCGGTTGTGGGAGGACGTCAACGACATCACCCCGTCGGTGCTGGAACCGGTGCCCGAAGACCTGGAGGAGTTCATCGCCACCGACCCGGAGCGGTGGGTGTGCGACCCGGTCGAGTTCTTCCCCGACAAGGACCCCGACACGCCCGAGCATCCGGTGATCACGGCGTCGAACTGGCGCAGCGACCGCTATCTGGACTTCGGCTACGTGCGCAACGCGCCGGACGTGCGGCTCTGGCGCACGACCCGCGACGAGGTCGTCCTGGACTGGCGGCATCGCGACGACGGCGGGATCGGTTTCACGGCGGGCCCGGCGGTGCGGGTCAGCTTCCCCGCGGCCGAATATCTCGACGCCGTGCACACCCTCGACCGGGAGCTGATGACCGCGATGCGGCAGCGGGTCGAGGAACTGGCACGCCGGGGCGGTCTCCCCGGCGTCGACCTCGACGTCGCCGCGTTGCGCCGCGAACACGAGGACCGCGAGAAGTGGCAGGCCAGAAGACTGGAACACCGGCCGAGAACCGATTGGAGCATGGTGCGAGCGGGTGCCCATCGCCTCCTCGGCCATTGACCCCGCCGATAGCTTTACAACTGTTTAGTCAGCGCCTAGGTTTACGGCTGTATAGCGAAGCCGGAGCATCTGGGGGCCACCATGACCGTCTCTGCCACCGAGGTCGTCCTTCCGGGGCTCGTGGGGCCCGACGGCTTCCAGATCCGCCGCCGGGCCGTGTCCGCCCCCGCATCGGGCCAGGTGCTGGTGACGGTGGAGGCCACCGGCATCTCGTTCGCCGAGCACGCCATGCGTCTGGGCCGCTATCCCGGTCAGCCGAAATTCCCGTTCGTGCCCGGCTACGACCTGGTCGGCACCGTGACCGCCGCGGGCGCCGGCGTGCCCGAAGCCCTGGTCGGCCGGCGGGTGGCCGCCGTCACCAAGACCGGCGGCTGGTCCACCCACGCCCTGCTCAAAGCCGTCGATGTGACCCCCGTCCCGGCGGGCCTGGACCCGGCCGAGGCCGAAGCCGTCGTGGTCAACGGGCTGACCGCGCACCAGATGCTGCACCGCAAGGCCCGGGTGCGCCCGGGCCGGACGATCCTGGTGCACGGCGCCAACGGCGGCGTGGGCACCACCCTGGTGCAACTGGCCCGGCACGCCGGGGCGAAGGTCATCGGCACCTCGTCGCCCCGCCACCACGACGCCCTGCGGGAGCTGGGCGTCCTGCCCCTGGATTACCAGGATCCGGACCTGGCGGCCCGGGCACGCGAGATCGCCCCGGCGGGCGTGGACGCGGTGTTCGACCACATCGGCGGCAAGAGCATCGCCCGCTCCTGGTCGATGCTGGCCAAGAACGGCACGCTGGTCAGCTATGCCATGCTCAAGGACACCGGCCCGATGATCCCGGCGTTCGTGGCGTTGCTGGCCCAGCTGTCCTGGCTGAACACCATGCCGAACGGCCGCCGGGCCGGCTTCTACGACGTGTGGGGCGGCCGCCTCCTGCACCCGGCCCGTTTCCGCGCCCAGCGACGAGAAGACCTGTCCAAGGTCTTCGCCCTGGTGACCGAGGGCGTCCTGCACCCGCAGATCGCCGCTCGCCTGCCCCTGACCGAGATCCGCAAGGCAGTGGAGCTGGCCGAGTCCCGAACGATCGTCGGCAAGGTCGTCCTCATCCCCTGACCCGGATCCCGTTGTGCTGAGGTGGAGAACGTGACCACGACCTCGCCCGCGACACCGCCCCGCGGACGCAACGCCCGCGGTGAGGGCGGGCGCCTGCGCGCCGACATCCTCACCGCGGCGGCCGAGCTGCTCGACGAAACCGGCGACGAACAGGCGGTGACGTTGCGCGCGGTCGCCCGGCGGGTGGGCATCACCGCCCCAGCCATCTACGGCCATTTCGCGGACCGCCACGAGATCCTCTTCGCGGTCGTGAGAAGCGCCTTCCAGGAACTCACCGAGACCCTCGCCGCCGCGGCCCAGCCGGCAATCGACCCCACCACGCACCTCATGGCGGTGTGCACCGCATATCTGGACTTCGCGGTCCGCCACCCCCAGCGTTACCGGGTCATGTTCGGCGGCCTCTGGAACGCCCAGCACGCCGTGGACGACGCGGCCATCACGCCCGAAGACGCCACCGGCCTCGGCCGCAACGCCCTCGGCGTGCTCATCACCGCAATGGACGACTGCGTGCGCACCGGGGCGTCCGCCAGCACCGACACGACGACCGACGCGATCGCCCTGTGGCTGGGCCTGCACGGCCTGGCTCACCAGCGCGCCGTCATCCCCGGCTTCCCGTGGCCGCCCGACATAGCCACCCACCTGATCCGTTCCCTGGCCCGCCGAACCACCTGACCAGCGCCCCGACGATCCGACGCAGCCCGACCCCAACGCGGCCCGGCACGACGCGGCCCGACCCAACGCGACCCGGCACAACGCGACCCGGCACAACGCGGCCCCGCGGGCCACCCAGCACGGCCCGGCCCGGCCCGTTCAGGGCCGGATGGCGCCCGGCGGGTGGGTCAGCCTCGTTCGATCTGGTGGCCGATGATCTGCGGGCCCATGAGGACCGCCTCGCCCGAGCCGTCCCGCCGCTCGTCCACGCCGGGCAACTCGACCGGGTCGCCGTTCGCGCCCGCGCCCACCGGGCGCGGACCCACCCAGGCCACGGCCAGGCGCGTCTCGCCCTTGAGGAAACGCTGTGCTCGCACGCCGCCGGTCGCCCGGCCCTTCGCCGGGTAGACCCGGAACGGAGTCACCTTCACCTGCGTGCCGGTGGAGGTCACCACCATCGGCTCGCCGTGTTCGGTGTCGGTGGTGTTGATGACGTGGAAGGTCAGGACCTCGGCGTCGGCGGTCAGATTGACCCCCGCCATGCCGCCGCCCTTCAGTCCCTGCGGGCGCACCAGCTTGGCCGGGAAGCGCAGCAGCGACGCGTCCGACGTGACGAAGACCAGGGACTCCGTGCCACCGGCGAGCCAGGTGGCCTGCAGCACCTCGTCGCCGTCTTTGAGGCTGATCACCTCGAACTCGTCGGAACGCACCGGCCACTCGGGGGCGCAGACCTTGACCACGCCCTGCTTGGTGCCGAGCGCCAGACCCGGCGAGCCGGCCGGACCGCCGAGCGGGGCCAGGCCCACCACGCGCTCGCCCTTTTCCAGCGGGATCAGCTCGGACACCGACATGCCGCCGCGGATCGACACCGTGCCGGTCTGCTCGGGCAGCACCGGCAGCGGCAGCACGTCCACCTTGAACGCCCGGCCCCGGCTGGTCACCAGCAGCACGCGGCCGCGGGCCGTGGAGTGCACGACCGCTCGTACCGCATCGTGTTTGACCCGGCCCGAGCGCCGCCGCCCCTCGGTGGCCTCCTCGCTCTCCGCCGCGGTCCGGGCGATCAGCCCGGTCGCCGACAGGATCACCTGGCACGGGTCGTCGGCGACCTCGAGCGGGCCGGCCGGCGCCGACGCGGCCAGCACCTCCTTGAGGTCGCCGTCGATCAGCGTGGTGCGCCGCGGCTGGCCGAACTCGGACGCCACCGCGGCCAGTTCGTCCGAGACCACCTGCTTGAGGACGCCCTCGTCGTCCAGGATGCGGCTCAGCTCGGCGATCTCGGCGCGCAGCCGCTCCTGCTCGGTCTCCAGCTCGATCCGGTCGAACCGGGTCAGGCGCCGCAGCGGGGTGTCCAGGATGTACGTCGCCTGGATGTCGGTCAGGCCGAACTCGCTCATCAGCGACGCCTTGGCCTGGGCCGCGTCGTCGCTGGCCCGGATGATCGCGACCACCCGGTCGATGTCGATCAGGGCGATCAGCAGGCCGTCGACCAGGTGCAGCCGGTCCTGCCGCTTGGTGCGCCGGTGCGTGGTGCGCCGGGTGACCACCTCGTAGCGGTGCTTGAGGAACACCTCGAGCAGTTCCTTGAGCCCGAGGGTCTGCGGCTGCCCGTCCACCAGCACCAGGTTGTTGATGCCGAACGACGACTCCAGCGGCGTCAGGCGGTAGAGGTCGGCCAGCAGCGCCTGCGGGTTGACGCCCACCTTGCACTCGATCACCAGGCGGGTGCCGTGCTCGCGGTCGGTCAGGTCCTTCACGTCCGCGATGCCCTGCAGCCGGGCGGCCTGGCGCTGGCCCTTGCGCGGCCCGGAGACGATCAGCTTGCCCTTCACCTCGTCGGTGATGGCCTCGATGATCTTCTCGGTGCCGACGCCATAAGGCAGCTCGACGACCGTGATCGCCTGCCGGCCGCGACCGCCCTCGAGCAGCCCGGTGGTGGCCTTGGCGCGCATGCGCACCACGCCGCGGCCGGTCTCATAGGCCCGGCGCACCTCGTCGAGCCCCAGCAGCTGCCCGCCGGTCGGCAGGTCGGGCCCGGGCACGAACCGCATGATCTCGTCGAGGTCGGCCTCCGGCACGGTGATCAGGTGCCGTGCGGCCGCGACCACCTCGCCCAGGTTGTGCGGGATCATGTTGGTCGCCATCCCGACCGCGATCCCGGACGTGCCGTTGACCAGCAGGTTGGGAAAGGCGGCGGGCAGAACCTTGGGCTCGACCTCGGAGCCGTCGTAGTTGGGCTTGAAGTCGACAGTGCCCTCGCCCAGCTCACCGACCAGCAGCATCGCCTCACGCGACATCCGTGACTCTGTGTAACGCTCCGCTGCCGGTCCGTCGTCTGGGCTCCCAAAGTTGCCGTGCCCGTCGATCAGTGGGGCGTTCAGGGAGAAGTCCTGGGCCAGGCGGACCAGGGCGTCGTAGATCGCCAGGTTGCCGTGGGGGTGGTAGCGGCCCATCACGTCGCCGACCACCCGGGCCGACTTCACGTAGGGCCGGTCGGGGCGGTGGCCCTGCTCGGTCATCGACCAGAGGATGCGCCGGTGCACCGGCTTGAGGCCGTCGCGCGCGTCCGGCAGCGCGCGCGAGTGGATCACCGAGTACGCGTACTCCAGGTAGGAGTCCTCGACCTCGGTGCTGAGGGAGTTGTCGATGACGCGGGCGCCGGCGTTGTCGAACGCCGACAGGTCCACCCGCTGCGAATCGTTCTTGCGGCGTGCCATGAACGTGTCCCTCTCAGGCGTCGATCGTCTCCTGGTCGATCCGGCCCGCGGCCTCGATCAACCAGTTCTTCCGTGGCTCGACCCGCTCGCCCATCAGCAGTTCGAGCGTGGCCTCGGCGGCCTCCGCGTCGTGCAGCGTGATCCGCCGCACGGTGCGCGTCGCCGGGTTCATCGTGGTGTCCCACAGCTCGTCGGCATCCATCTCGCCGAGGCCCTTGAACCGTGGCACCGGCTTCTGCACCTGCTTGCCGGATCTCTCCAGCCGGGACACCGTGGTCTCCATCTCCTGCTGCGTATACGTATATAGCGTCTCGGAGTTGCGGCCCTTGGTGACCACCTTGTGCAGCGGCGGCATCGCGGCGAACAGCCGGCCCTGCTCGATCACCGGTCGCATGTATTTCGCGAACAGGGTGATCAGCAGCGTGCGGATGTGGGAGCCGTCGACGTCGGCGTCCGCCATGATCATGATGCGGCCGTAACGCAGCGTGGTCAGGTCGAAGGTGCGGCCCGAGCCGGCGCCCAGCACCTGCACGATCGCCGAGCACTCCACGTTGTCCAGCACCTGCTGCAGGCTGGCCTTCTGCACATTGAGGATCTTTCCGCGGATGGGCAGCAGCGCCTGGTATTCGGAGCTGCGGGCCATCCGGGCGGTGCCCAGCGCGCTGTCGCCCTCGACGATGTAGAGCTCGCTGCGGGCGATCCCGGTGCTGCGGCAGTCGACCAGCTTGGGCGGCATCGACGCGCCCTCGAGCGCGGTCTTGCGGCGGGCGGCGTCCTTCTGCTGTTTCTGGGTGAGCCGGACCCGGGCCGCGTCCACCACCTTTTGCAGGACGGTGCGGGCCTCCGACTTGGTGCGCCGGCCGTCCACATATTCCTTCAGGTGCTGCTCGACCAGGCCCTGCAGCACCCGGGTGATGCCCGCGGTGGACAGCTCGTCCTTGGTCTGCGAGGTGAACTGCGGCTCCGGCAGGCGCACGTGGATGACCGCGGTCATGCCCTCGAGGTAGTCGTCGAGGACCGGCGCGTCCTCCTTGGGCCGCAGCAGGCCGCGGGTGTTGCGGACGGCGTCGCCGAGCGCCCGCACCAGGGCCCGCTCGAAGCCCTTGCGGTGGGTGCCGCCGTGCGTGTTGCGGATCGTGTTGGTGAAGCACTCGACGATGCGCTCATAGCCCGTGCCCCAGCGGAACGCGATCTCCACCTCGGCGCGCCGCACGACGTTGGACTGCATCACGCCGTTCTCGTCGGCGGCGTTCTCCTTATATGTCCCCTCACCCGTCACCATCAGGATCTGGGACACCGGCTTGTCGGCCGCCGGGCTGAGGAACTCGACCATGTCGGTGAGCCCGTTGGGGTAGTGGAACGTCTCGGTGACCGGCTCCTCGGCGGTCTCGTCCCGCAGCGTATAAGCCACTCCGGGCACCAGGAACGCCGTGTTGCGCAGCTTGGCGCGGACCGACTCCACGTCCAGCCGCGCGCCGGTCTCGAAGTAGCGGGCGTCGTACCAGTAGCGGATGGAGGTGCCGCCGCGCTCGCCACGCTTCATCTTGCGCACGATGCGCAGCCCGGACTCGGGGGTGAAGCGCGCCTTGGGACCCGGGCCCTCGAAGGAACCGGCCACGCCGCGCTGGAACGAGATCTCGTGGACCTTGCCCTCGCGCTTGACCGTGACGTCGAAGCGCAGCGACAGGGCGTTGACCGCGGACGCGCCGACGCCGTGCAGTCCACCGGAGGTCTTGTAACCCGAGCCGCCGAACTTGCCGCCGGCGTGCAGCCGGGTGAGCACCAGCTCGACGCCGTTCAGACCGCTTTTGGTGTTGATCGCCGTCGGGATGCCCCGGCCGTCGTCGTCGATCTGCACCGATCCGTCGGCGTGCAGGATCACCGAGACGGCCTCGGCATGCCCGCCGACGCCCTCGTCGGTGGCGTTGTCGAGGATCTCGTTGACCAGGTGATTGATGCCGCGGCTGTCGGTGGAACCGATGTACATGCCCGGGCGCTTGCGGACGGCGTCGAGGCCCTCGAGATGGGTGAGGTCGTCGGCGCCGTACAAGATCTCGGGTTGGGCGGTCACGCTTACTCTCCCCGCTGGGCGTGGTGGCTCGGGACGCGGCGAGCCTACCGGGGAGCTACGACGAGATCGGGGAGCCGAGCCGCACCCGGCTACCCAATCCAGCGAACAAGCCGGACAAAAGCAACACGCCGTGACCTAAGACACGTGTACGAGAGGATGCCGTCAGCCGCTGACGTGGCGCAGGACGGCCAGGACCCGGCGATTGTCGCTCTCCGAGGACGGCAGCCCGAGCTTCGCGAAGATGTTCGCCACATGCTTCTCCACCACTCCGGAGGTGATGACGAGGGCCGCCGCGATCCCCGTGTTGGATCGTCCCTCGGCCATCAACGCCAGCACCTCACGTTCCCGCGGCGTCAGCGACCGCACCCCGGTCGTGGCGTGCCCGGCCCGCATCAGATGGCCGACCACCTCCGGATCCAATGCGGTGCCACCGGACGCCACCCGGGTCAGCGCGTCCACGAAGTCGGCGACGTCGGCGACCCGGTCCTTGAGCAGGTATCCGACGCCGGACGGCCGATCGGCGAGCAGGCGGGTCGCGTAGCGGGTCTCCACGGACTGCGAGAACACCAGCACCCCGACGCCGGGATGGTCGCGGCGGATGTCGATCGCGGCGCGCAGCCCCTCGTCGGTGTGCGTCGGTGGCATCCGGACGTCGATGATGGCCACATCCGGCACGGTGGCGTCGATCGCGGACCGCAGCGCCTCCGCGTCGGCCACCGCGGCGCACACCTCGAAGCCGCGGTCGGTGAGCAGCCGGACCAGCCCCTCGCGCATCATCGCCGCGTCCTCCGCGATCACCACCCGCATGTCGTCCTCTCCTTCACAACCGTGTGGGCAGTTCGATCTCGACCCGGGTCGGACCGCCGGCCGGGCTGTGCACCCGCAGCAGGCCGTCCACGACGGCGATGCGGCGGGCCAGGCCGGACAGGCCGGGACCGGCCGGGTCCGCACCGCCGACGCCGTCGTCCTCGACGGTCAGCACGAGACCCGCGCCGGACCCGGCGAGGCCGAGCCCGACACGGGTCGCCCGGCTGTGTTTGGCCGTGTTCGCGAGCAGCTCGGAGGCGCAGAAGTAGGCGATGGTCTCGATCGCGGGCGCCGGGCGGCCGGGCAGTTCGACGTGCACCGCGACCGGGATGGCGCTGCTCGTCGCGAGGGTTGCCAGCGCGTCGCCGAGCCCGTTGTCGAGGACCGGCGGGTGGATTCCGCGCACCAGGTCGCGCAGGTCGGCGAGGGCGTCCTTCGCGCCGCGGTGGGCGAGTGCGACCAGCTCGCGGGCCTGCGCGAGGTCGGGTGGCGGGCCGTCGGCGCCGAGCTTCTCGGTCGCCATGCCGAGGTTCATCGCCAGCGTGGCCAGCCGGATCTGCGCGCCGTCGTGCAGGTCGCGTTCCAGCCGGCGCATCATGGTGGCCGCGTCGTCGATCGCCCGGGCCCGGCTGATCTGCAGCTCGCGGACCCGCTCGGCGAGCCGGCGCGGACCGAGCAGGCGGCGCATCGCGGCCACGTCCAGGGTCGTGCCGGCCCGCATCAGCCACGGTGCGACCAGCAGCATGGCGAGGCCGGCGCCGGCGATCAGGAACGTGCCGGCGAACGTCCGCGTGCCGATGGCGCCGAACGGAGTCAGCGCCCACACCGGCCCGAGGCTGGTGCCCGGCGGGTGATTGCGGAACAGCGGCCACCACACCGGGTAGCTGAGGTTGACCAGACCGAACACATAGCAGAACGCGCCGTAGCCCTCGGGGATGGCCAGCGGCACCTTGAGCAGCGCGTATCCGACGGCGGGCCAGCCCGAGCGGAGTGGTGAGGCGTCCACGTGCTCGTCGAGCAGCCGGTTCGCGAGTGAGCGTTGCACGGCTCCCATCGCCCGCCCGATCGGGCGGGCCAGCACGACCACGAGCGCGATGGTGAGCGGGAAGAGGACCAGGAACACCGGTCCGACGGCGGGTGCGGGCTGGCGTGACAGGGCCCCGGTCGCCCAGAGGATGAGGACGGCCAGGGCCGGCAAGATCGCCGGTACGCTCAAGATCGCCGCCGCACTGACCACGCCGCACACGCAGAACACCGCTCGGCGCAGGGCCATGGCGGTGAACGGGGCGCGCAGCGCGGTCATCGGCCCATTGTCGTCGGTCACGCGTCACGTCGGCGCAGCAGCACACCGCCGCACAGGATCGCCACCGCCGCGTAGCCGCACATCAGCAGGGTGCTGATCCAGGCGGTGAACAGCCCGGGGATGGGCGTGGTCACCGTGATCGAGTTGAGCAGCATCAGCAGCGGGACGAACCGGCCGACCGCGATGCCGCTCTCGCCGAACAGGCCGGCCACGATCATCGGGACGAACATCAGGCCGAACAGCGTGCCGATCGCGGCGCCGGAGTGCCGCATGATCGTCCCGACGCCGACCCCGATCAGCGCGGTGGCGGCCAGATAGACGCCGGTCAGCACGACCGCGCGCAGGACCACCGGGTCGCCGAGGGAGGCGGCCGGGATCGCGGTGCCGCGGATCGCGAGTTGCCCGCTCAGATAGCCGGCGAAGCTTGCGGCCAGGCCGACGGCGAGAGCCACCCCGCCGCACACCGCGGCCTTCGCGGCCAGCACGGTCCGGCGCCGCGGTACGGCGGCCAGCGTCGAGTGAATCATCCCGGTGCCGTATTCGCCGGTCACCAGCAGGACCCCGAGCGCGCCGAGAAGCAGCTGGGCGACGATGGCGCCGCCGAGGCTGTTGTTGAGGATCTGGGCGGCGGTGGCGACCGGGGTGTGCGATCGGTAGCCGAGCCCCACCCCGGCCCCGGCCCCGGCCATCGCGACCACCGCGGCGATCGCCAGCCACCAGGTCGACCGGACACTCGTCAGCTTGATCCGTTCCATCCTTGCCGCGTGCCGGAATCCGTACCCGCTCATCAGGCTGCTCTCGTTCCGCGATAGTCGGTGGCCTGCTCGGTGAGCCGGAAGAACGCGTCCTCCAGGCTGTCGTCGCCGATGGCGAGCTCGGCGACGGTGGTCTCGGCCAGCAGCCGTCCGCGGCCGATCACCACCAGCCGGTCGGCGGTCAGCGCCATCTCGGCGATCAGATGGCTGGACACGAACACCGTCCGGCCCTCGGCGGCGAGTCCGCGCAGCAGGTCCCGGATCCACCGGATGCCCTCCGGGTCCAGTCCGTTGACCGGCTCGTCGAGCAGCAGCACGCCGGGGTCGCCGAGCAGGGCCACCGCGACCCCGAGCCGCTGGCGCATGCCGAGCGAGTAGGTGCCGGCGCGCCGCGTCGCCGCGTCGGACAGCCCGACCATGCTCAGCACCCGCTCGACCCGGGACCCGGGGAGGTCGTTGCTCGCGGCCAGCGCGATCAGGTGCGCCCGGGCGCTGCGGCCGGGATGGAACGCCCCGGCGTCGAGGAGCGCGCCGACCGTCCGCAACGGCCAGTCCAGATCGGGGTATCGGACGCCGCCGATCAGTGCCTCGCCGTGGTCCGGGGCATCCAGGCCGAGGATCATCCGCATCGTCGTCGACTTGCCGGATCCGTTCGGCCCGAGGAAGCCGGTCACCACCCCGGGCTGCACCCGGAAGCTCAGCCCGTCGACCGCGACCTGGTCGCCATATCGTTTCGTCAGTTCACGTAGTTCGATCACACGATCGACGCTAGGCAGTCCCGCCGACGGCCAGAAGCCGGAAATCACCCGGCCGGACCCGGGGGTTATCCGCCCCCACGTGACTTGGCAACGCGCGCCAGAGGTCCAATTGACGCGCCCGGCCGGGCAGCGACACCGGCGGCAGGTCCTGGTAGGCGATGGCGCGGTCGGTCACGTCGCGGGTGGTCTCGCAGACCACGACCGTGTCGTGCGGGGCGTAGGCCTGGAGTTTCGCGGCGAAGCTGACCACCGAGCCGTTGATCATGGCGTGGCCGCCGTCGCGCGCCGCATCCTCGTCCACCATCACGTCCCCGGTCGCGACCCCGGCCCTGGTCCGGACCGTGTGCCGGCCGGCCAGGCGTACCCCGGAAACCGCCTGCTGGATCGCCAGGCCTGCGCGGACCGCCGCCGCGGCGCCCCCCTCCGGGCGCCGCGACGACAGACCGAACACCGCCATCACGGCGTCGCCGACGTACTTCTCGACGATGCCGCCGTGCCGGCGGACCACCGCCGAGACCGTGGTGAAGTAGTCCATCTGCAGCGCGCGCACTTCCGCGCAGTCGAGTTCGTCGACGAGCGTCGTGAAACCGACGATGTCCACGAAGAGGACTGACACGGCTTGCCGGCGCACGCGCACCGCCATGATGGTCATCTCCCACGCTCCCCCTGTTCGGCGCTGGCGAGGTCAAACAATCCCAGCCGGGCGTCGCCGCCGGATCGGCAGAACTACCTATCTGTGATACATGGATCGACGGTCTGATTTGTGACGCAGATCGGGCCGAACACACGAGAACGTGCTAGGTGGTTCCGGTTTAGGCTGCCCTTCATGACCGGCGAAACGGACGACGCGCCCCTCGTGGGGCGTGCCGAGACGCTGGACGCGATCCGCCGCGATCTCCTGGACGTCGGTCCGGGTGGCACCGCCGCGGTCTTCGTCACCGGCGAGAGCGGGGTCGGCAAGAGCCGGCTGCTGCGGGCGGTCGCCGAAACGATGGCGGCGGCCGGTGCGGCGGTGCTCTCCGGCGCCTGCCTGGACATCGGCGACGCCTCCCCGCTGCACCCGGTGCTGTCCGCCCTGCGCCGCGGAGACCCCGGTTTCGAGAGCCACGGCGCGGACGCGGGCGCCCTGCTCGAGCGGGTGTCGCGGGCGTTGCGCGAGGTGGCCGGCGACCGTCGCCTGCTGCTCGTGCTCGACGACCTGCAGTGGGCCGACCGCAGCACCCGCCAGCTGCTGCTCTATCTGCTCGCCGGGCTCGGCGAGGTGCGGCTGTCGGTGCTGGCCGCGGTCCGCGCCGAGTCGTTGCAGGGCACCCACCCGCTGCGCCGGGTGCTGGCCGAGCTGCGCCGGCTGCGCTCGGTGCGGGTGGTCGATCTCGCCCCGCTGACTCGATCCGGCACGCATGAGCTGGTCACCGCGATCGCCGGTCCCGGGGTGCAGGCCGAGGACTCCGACCGGGTGTTCAAGCGCAGCGGCGGCAACCCGTTCGTGGCCGAGGAGCTGGCCCGTGACCTGCGCGACGGCCGGGTCGAGCTGTCCGACACGCTGCGCGAGATCTACCTGTCCCGGGTGGACGAGCTGCCCCGGTCGGCGCACGCGGTGGTCCGCGCGATCGCGACCGGTGTCGAGCCGGTGGCGCACGACGTGCTGGCCGCGGTGGTGCCGCTGCGCGAGGAGCAGCTGATCGAGGCGATCCGGGCGGCGGTGGCGCACCGCATCGTGGCCGGCGAGCCGGCCGGTTACCGGCTGCGGCACCGGCTGGTCGCCGAGATCCTCGAGCAGGAGGTGCTGCCGGTCGAGCAGGCCGCGCTGCACCGGCGTTACGCGGAGGCGCTGACCACCGACGAGCCCGACCACGCCCGCCTGGCCCACCACTGGCAGCGGGCCGGCGAGCCGTCCCGCGCGCTGCCCTCGGTGGTCGCCGCGGCTCACGCGGCCGAGGCGCTCTACGGCTTCGCCGAGGCCCACCGGCACTGGACCCTCGCCCTCGAGCTGACCGGCGACGACGACCGCACCGAGCTGCTGGCGCATGCCGCCGAGTCGGCCCACCACTGTGGCGAGCACCTGCGCGCGCTCTCCCGGCTGGAGGAGCTGGCCGCCCGCCCGGACGGTCCCGGCGTCTGCGAGATCCACCTGCGCCGGGCGCGTTACCTGGCGGCCGCGGGCCGCACCGCCACCGCCGAGGTGGAATACGAGAACGCGCTCGCCGCACCCGGTTGCACCCCGGCGGAAAGGGTGACCGCCGCGGCCTATCTGGCCGAGCTGCTGCTGCACCTGGGGCGTTATGCGGACGCCGGCGAGCGGGCCCGCGCCGCCCTCGAGCCGGCCGAGCAGGTCGAGGGTTCCACCGCCGACCGGGTGCGGGCCAGCGCCGCGCTGGGCTTCAGCCTGGCCTTCCGCGAGGACCCCGATGCCGGCCTGCTGGTGATCCGGCAGGCGCTGGAGGAGGCCGAGCGCGCCGGGCGCCCGGACGACGTCGGCTGCGCCTATCTGCACCTCGCCGAGCTGCTCACCGGCCCACTCAACTCCCTGGAGGAGGGCGTGCTGGTGGCCCGCCGCGGCGCCGCCAAGCTGGCCGGCCTGGGCGTCGGGCGCACCTATCAACTGCGGCTGCTGGCGATCGCGGCGAACGGTCTCTTCCGGGTCGGGCAGTGGGCCGAGGCGGACCACATGCTCGAGCGGGCCATGCGGCAGCGGCCGTCCGGCGCCGACGCGGCGGACATCCTGCTGGCCCGCTGCCGGTTGTGGGTCGGCTTCGGCGACATCGAGGCGGCCGAGCGCGACCTCGACGCGGTGGCCACCCTGCTGGCCGGCGGCGGCGCGCGGCACGTGCTGCCGATGCTCACCCTGCGAGCCGGCCTGGCGATGTGGCAGGGCCGGCACGACGAGGCGCGGCTGGCCGTGCAGCGCGGGCTGACCGAGACCCGCTCCGACGACCTGGTGTTGCTCGGCGTGCTGGCCTGGCACGGGTTGCGGGCCGAGGCCGAGGCGCACTGCGGCGGCGAGATCGCGGTCGACCCGGGCGCGGTGCGCCGGCTCGAGGTGGTGGTGGACCGCATGGCCGCGGGCGTGGACAGCGCCGCGGCGCCGGTGCGCGCGGTGGTCGACGGTTATCTGGACCTGTGCGCGGCGGAGATCACCCGGATCGAGGACCGGCCCGACGCGGAGCTCTGGTCCCGCGCGGCGCAGGCCTGGGACAAGCGGCTGCAGCCCTATCCGGCGGCATATTCGCGGCTGCGGCAGGCCGAGGCGCTGTTGCAGGGCCGGGGTCGCAAGGCCGCCGCCACGGCGGCCTTGCGCCAGGCGTTCGGCACCGCTCAGGCGATGGGGGCCAGGCCGCTGGCCGCCGAGATCACCGCGGTGGCCGGCCGGGCGAAGGTCTCGCTCGGCACCGACGACGAGACGATTGCGATGCCGGCGCCGGAAGCGCCCGGCGACGACCTGGCCGCGCTCACCGGCCGGGAACGCGAGGTGCTGGCCGCGGTCGCGGAGGGCCTGACCAACCGTGAGATCGGGCAGCGTCTGTTCATCAGCGAGCGCACGGTCGGCGTCCACGTCGGCCACATCTTCGACAAGCTCCAGGTGCGCAGCCGGGTGCAGGCCAGCCGGCTCTATCTGGAGAACCGCACCGCAGCCTAGGCATACGTATATACGTCGTTCTACCGATCCCTGCGTACCCCCGTGGTGCAAGAGTCGGGCCACGGGGGAGCACCGCCCGGCGCCGGCCCGGCGCCGGGCGGTGCTGGGGGCCCCGGCAAGACATGGAGGAAACCCGATGACCGAGCCGGTCTGGGGACCCGTGCATCCGGACATGTCCGCGCTTCTGACACGTCATCCCGAGGACGTGCCGGCGGTGGTCGACCAGCTCACCAAGCTGCAGGACGTGCTCGAGCGGGTGCCCCCGCTGCATGACAGCAACCCTCTCGCCGACTTCAATCGGCTCTACCTGCGGATCACCACCAGCGTGCTCGAGCGGCTCTATGAGGGACGCTTCGCCGATCCGCAGTTCCTGGCCCGGCTGGACGTCGAGTTCGCGGCCCGCTACTTCGAGGCGCTGCGGGCCTGGAGCGACGGCCACGCGAGCTGCCCGCGGGTCTGGTCGGTGCTGTTCCACCGGATCGCCGGCCCGGACTGCCGTCCGCTGCCGTCGGCCGCCGCCGGTGTCAACGCGCACATCAACTTCGACCTGCCGTTCGCGCTGGTCACCACCTTCGACCACATCGGATCCGATCCGGTGGACGACGGCGATCAGCACCTGGACTACCTGCAGATCAACGAGATCTTCGCGGAGGCGATCCCGGAGCTGCGCCGGGGATACCTGGAGAAGTGGCAGCTGCTGATCGACACCATGAACGGCGATCTGGACGACTGGTGGCAGGGCGAGGTCGTGGAATACACCCGGAACGTCGCGTGGCGCAACGCCCAGAAGCTCTGGGCGGTGCGCCACGATCTGAAGGCCACGGCGAAGGAACGGGAGCGGCTGGACGACAACGCCGCCGCGCTGGGCAAGCTGCTGATGTCGCCGCTCGGGACGTTCCTGCAATAGCGGCTAGGAGACGGCGACCAGCCGGGCCGTGGTGGCCGAGCCGTCCTTCGCGCCGGCCACCCCGACCTCCGCGCCGACCTTGATCGCGCTCGCGTCGGCCTTCTCCTGGTCCCGCACGACCTTGAGATCCGCGGCGGCGGTCCAGGTCAGCGTGAACCCGTCGGCCGACTTGACGGTGATCGATTTCCCGTCGGTCTCGGTCACCGAGCCGCGCTGCACGACGACCGTCCGGACGCCGTCCTTGCCCTGCACGGTCATCTCGCCGTGCAGGGGGTTCTTGCGCAGGAACTTCCGGGCCGCCTGCCGCCGCTCCTGACGCTTCTCGGCGCGGTCCGGCGCGGCGGGTGCGGCGGACGAGGACGGGTCGGGCGCCACCTCGAACCCGACCTGCTGCAGGGCGGCGATCTCATCGCCGAGGTCGGCCGCGGCGGTGGTCGCGGGCCCGCCACAGGCGGAAAGACCCAGGACAGAGGCCAGGCCGAGGGTGGTCACGGTGAGTGCGATCCGGGTACGAGTCATAGCGAAGAGACTCGCCCCGCCATGCGAGCACAGAGTCAGCGCTGTGTACGAATCGTGTAAGGCAACGTGACCGTGAACCGCGCCCCGCCCTCCCCCGCATGCCCCGCCTCGATGGTCCCGCCGAGCCGGGCCACCAGCCGCGCCGCGAGAGCCAGCCCGAGCCCGCTGCCCACCTTGCGAATCCCCCGATACTTGCGGTTCAACGCGCCCCGCTGGAACGCCACCGCCAGATCCTCGTCGGCGAACCCGGGCCCGCCGTCACGCACCTCCACCACTCCCCCGGCCGGCGTGGCCCGAACCGCCAGGATCAGCGGCGCGCCCTGCGGCACCACCCGCAACGCGTTCTCGCACAGCCCGTCCACCACCTGCCGGATCCGGCCCGGGTCGGTGTGCACCGGCACCGGATCGCCGGGCAGCTCGGTGTGCAGGCTCGGCCCGTCCGGGCCGCAGCGCGGCGCCCACGCCTCGGCGGCCGCCGAGATCAGCTCGACCAGGTCCACCGCGACGATGTCGAGCGGCAGGTCGGCCGCCTCCAGCCGGGAGAGCACGAGCAGGTCGGAGATCAGCCGGTCCAGCCGTTCCGCCTCGGCGAGCATGGTCTCGCCGGCCTTCGGGGCGCCGTCCGGGCCGACGACGCCGTCCGCGAGCGCCTCGGCGTACCCCCGGATCGTCGACAGTGGGGTGCGCAGCTCGTGCGAGACGCTGAGCAGGAAGTCGCGCTCGCGACCCTCACTGACCTGCAGGGCGCTGGCGAGCTGGTTGAACGCGCCGGCCAGCTCGGCGGCCTCGGCCGGGCCCTGGGTGGAGAGCCGGATCGAGCGGTCGCCGGCGGAGAGGTGTCCGGCGGCGGCCGCGGCCCGGCGGATCGGCCGCACGATGAGCCGGGCCAGCACCGCGCCGGCCAGCAACCCACCGGCGAGACCGGCGAGCAGCGCGATCCACACCCCGCCGAGCAGGCCGCCCGCGGTGCCGGAGCTGACCGGCCGGGTGAGCACGACGCCGCTGGAGTTGCCGGTGAGCGGGCGGCCGACGATGAACTCGGCCCGGCCGCCGACCATGCCGCGGGTGTCCACGACGGCGCCCTCGGAGACCTGCTTGATCACCCGCTGCGGCAGGCCGGGGGTGTCCACCACGCCGCGCCGGATCAGGTAGACCGCGATGTCGTCGTCGCGGAGCCGGCTGACGATGCGTTCGCGGGCGGCCGGGCGTTCGGTGGCGAGCAGTTCGACGGCGAGCGCGCTCTTCTCCATCAGCTCGGCGCGCACCTGGTTGTTCACCGCGCGGACCGCGATCGGCACGGCGACCAGCGCGGTGATGATCACCGCGATCACCGCGGTCGCGGCCGTGATGAGCACGACGCGCGCGGTCAGTGTCCGGAAAATCAAGATTCTTTTTTCCGGTCAGGGGCGGTGGGCGGGGCGGCGGACGTATCTGCGGTGTAACCGACTCCGCGGACCGTGCGGATCAGGCCGGCGGCTTCCCCCAGCTTGGCGCGGACCTGGGCCACGTGCACATCGACGGTACGAGTGCCCGCATGCGACGCGTATCCCCAGACCGAGGCCAGCAGCTCCTCCCGGGTGAACACCCGCCCCGGCCGACCGAGCAGGTGTCCGAGCAGGTCGAACTCGGTCGGGGTGAGGGTCAGCGGGCTGCCGTCCACGGTGACCAGCCGACGGCCGGGGTCGAGGACGACCGGGCCGAGCGCGCGCACCTTCGCCCCCTGCTCCGGACCGGCCGCCCGGCGCACCAGGGCCTTGACCCGCGCGACCAGCTCGCGCGGGCTGAACGGCTTGGTCACGTAGTCGTCCGCGCCGAGCTCGAGCCCGAGGATCCGGTCCACTTCGTCGTCGCGGGCGGTGAGGAAGATGACCGGCGTCCAGTCGCCGTCGGCGCGCATCCGCCGGCAGATCTCGGTGCCCTCCAGGCCGGGCAGCGCGATGTCCAGCACGCAGGCCACCGGCCGCATCCGGCGGGCGGCGGAGAGACCGAGGCTGCCGTCGTGCTCGACGTGCACGCCGAAGCCCTCCCGGCTCAGATAGAGCCGCACGAGGTCGGCGATCGGGCGCTCGTCCTCGACCACCAGCACGAGGCCCTTGCCGGTCGTATCGGTCACCCGACCATCATGCCCGCCGGGCGGCCGGCTCAATGTTCGGACGCGGTAAGGGATGCCCGCAGGGTCAGGTAGCGCATCTCCGGCACGCTGGTGGTCAGCCCGGCGGCCTTCAGATAGGCCTGGTGCGCGGCCTTGCGGTCGCCGGCTCGTTCCAGCAGGTGCGCGCGGACCGCCTCGACCCGGTGGTTGCCGGCCATCCGCTCGTCGCCGTCGAGCTCGCCGAGCGCGGCCAGCCCGGCCAGCGGTCCGCGGGCCCAGCCGACCGCGACCGCCTTGTTCAGCGTCACCACCGGGCCCGGCGACACCCGCTCGAGCACCTCGTAGAGCGCCAGGATCTGCGGCCAGTCGGTGGCGTCCGCGGTCTTCGCCTCGTCGTGCAGCGCCGCGATCGCCGCCTGCAGCTGGTAGGGACCGACCGGGCCCTTGCCCAGGGTCGCCGACACCAGCGCCACGCCCTCGGCGATCTGCTCGGCGCTCCACCGCGACCGGTCCTGCTCGTCCAGCGGGATCAGCGCGCCCTGCGCGTCCGACCGCGCCGCGCGGCGGGCATCGGTGAGGAGCATCAGCGCCAGCAATCCGCCGGTCTCCACGTCGTCCGGGGTCAGCGAGCGCAGCATCCGGGTGAGCCGGATCGCCTCGGCGGTCAGGTCGGCACGCAGCAACGCCGGGCCGCCGCTGGTCGTGTAGCCCTCGTTGAACACCAGGTAGAGCACCTGCCGGACGACCCGCAGCCGCTCTGCCCGCTCGGCCGGCGGGGGCAGCGCGAACGGCAGCCCGCTGCTCTTGATCTTCTGTTTGGCCCGGCTGATCCGCTGGCCCATGGTGGTCTCCGGCACCAGGAACGCGCTGGCGATCTCGCCGGTGGTGAGGCCGCCGACCGCGCGCAGGGTGAGCGCGAGCTGTGAGGGCGGCGAGAGCGACGGGTGGCAGCAGAGGAAGAGCAGGCTCAGGGTGTCGTCCCGGGAGCTGACCGAGCCGGGCTCCACGTCGAGCTGGAAGACGCTCTCCTCGCGCCGGCGCCGGGCGCTCTCGCTGCGGAACTCGTCCACCAGCCGGCGGCCGGCGACCGCCATCAGCCAGGATCGCGGGTTGTCCGGCACGCCCTCGGCCGGCCACTGGGTGGCGGCCGCGAGCAGCGCCTCCTGCACCGCGTCCTCGGCGGCGTCGAACTGGCCGTAACGCCGGGCCAGCGCGCCCAGGACCTGGGGCGCCAGCTCGCGCAGCACCTGCTCCATCAGACCTCCGGCGGCCCGGCGGCGACCGGCCGCAACTCCACCCGCTGAGCCCATTTGACGATCTTGGAGGCCAGCTCGATCGCGCGGGCCTCGTCCTTGACGTCCCAGATCCAGTAGCCGGCGAGCGACTCCTTGGCCTCGGCGAACGGACCGTCGGTGACGGTCACCTGACCGTTGTCCAGCGAGATCGTCTTCGCCGCGGACGGGAACTCCAGCCCCTCCGCGGAGACCATCTCGCCGCTGGCGGTGATCTCCTCGTTGAAGGAGGTCATGAACGCGACCATCTCGCGGACCCAGTCGGTGTCCTGCTCGGCCATCATGTCCTCGGCGTCGCCGAACATCATCAGCATGTACTTCATCGCTGTCTCCCTATCCCCAAGAGCATCGGTCACCGGCTGGTCGGAGCCGTCGGCCGGTTCTCGACACCGGAGGACACATTCTCACGAAAAAAGAGCCACCCGGATCACCGGGCGGCTCTTCAGTCTTTCGGCGGGTGGTTCAGCCGAGCAGCGTGGGGATCTTCTCGAACAGGTCCTGAGTGAACTTGATCATCTCGTGCAACATCCAGTTACCCGAGAACAGAATCGCCGCACCCACCCCAATGGCCTTCGGCACGAACGAGAGCGTCGCCTCCTGGATCTGCGTGACCGACTGGAACAGCGAGATCGCGAAACCGATCAGCAGCGCGGTCAACAACACCGGCGCGCACATCTTCGCGGCGATGGTCATGGCCTGCAGGCCCAGCTCGACGATCTGCGTGTCGGTCATGCCCATCAGTTCGCCGGACTTGAGAAAAGCCGGAGAGCGAAACGGGTGAACGTTGGTTGCCGTTCGGTTACCGGGTGTTCAGCGTGGGCTGCCCTGCATGATCCCGGTGATGATGTGACGGCCGAGCAGGGCGAAGACCAGCAGCAATGGCACCGTCGCGATGGTGGCGCCGGTCAGGATCAGCGAGAAGTCGCCGACGTCGCCGCTGGCCAGCGTGGAGAGGGCGACCTGCACGGTCGGATCGTCCGGGTTCAGCGCCACCAGTGGCCAGAAGAAGTCGTTCCACGCGGACATGAAGGTCAGCGTGGCCAGCACCGCGGCGGCCGGGCGGGCGGCCGGCCACCCCACGTGCCACAGCACCTTGAACATGCCGCAGCCGTCGACCCGCGCCGCCTCGATCAACGAGTCCGGCACCGCGGCGCGCAGGTACTGCGTCATGAAGAACACGCCGAACCCACTCACCATGAACGGCACGATCACCGCGGGCAGCTTGCCCACCAGCTGGAACTTCGCCATCACCAGGTAGAGCGGGATGATGCCGAGCTGGGTCGGCACCATCATGGTGGCGATGATGATCAGCAGCAGCGCGCGGCTGCCCCGGAAACGCAGCTTGGCGAAGGCGAAACCGGCCAGCACGGAGAAGAACACCACGCTGATCGTGATGGTGCCGGCCACCAGGAACGAGTTGAGCAGCGCCCGGCTCATCGGCGCGCTGCCGAACGCGCGCTCGATGTTCTCGATCAGATGACCGCCGGGCAGCAGCGGCGGCGGTGTCTGGCTGAGCACCGCGTTGTCCTGGGACGCCACCACCACCGACCAGTAGAACGGGAAGATCGAGAAGAACCCGACGGCCAGCAGGATCAGCACCACCAGCCGGCTCGGGCGGTGTTCGCGGGAGCGGCGCACGGCGTGCCGGGAGTGCCGCATCGGCGGACCCGACCGGCTCGGCGGGCGGGTGGCGGTCGCGGTCATTCGTGCCTCCGGAGCCGCGCGACGGACAGATAGCTCACCAGCGCGGCGACCAGGATCAGGGCGAACGTCACCCAGGCCGCGGCGGACGCGTAGCCGAACTCCCAGCGGGCGAAGCCGACCTCGTACAGATAGAGCGACAGGGTCTGGAACTGGCGGTCCGAGCCGCCGGTCAGGCCGCCGCCGCCGAACAGCAACGGCTCGGCCAGCACCTGCATGCCGGCGATGGTCGAGACGATCACGGTGAACACGATGGTCGGGCGGATCGCGGGCAGCGTGATCAGCCGGAACTGCTGGAACCTCGAGGCGCCGTCGAGGGCCGCCGCGGCATAGAGCACCTTGGGCACGCCCTGCATCGCGGCCAGGTAGATCAGCGCGGTGTAGCCGGTCCACCGCCAGATGATCATCACGGCGATCGCCGTCTGCGAGGACGCCTTGCCCGCCTGCCAGTCCACCGCGCCCAGGTCGAGCAGCCCGAGCAGCCAATTGATCAGGCCGTAGTCGCGGCCGAAGAGCTGGCCGAAGACCACCGCCACGGCGGCCACGCTGGTGATGTTCGGCAGCAGCGCGCTCATCCGCCACAGTTGCGGCGCGCGCAGGCCCTGGTTCAGCGCATAGGCCAGCAGCAACCCGAGCACCAGTTGCGGGATCGTCGCCAGCACCAGGATCTGCAGGGTGTTGACCACCGCGTTCCAGAACGTGTAGTCGCCGAACAGCCGGGTGTAGTTGTCCAGCCCGATGAAGGTGTGCGTGTCGGCCAGGAAATCCCAGTCGAACATCGACACCCACACCGTGTAGAACAGCGGGAACGCGCCGAACAAACCGAACAGCACGAAGAACGGGAGCACGTAGAGATAGGGCGAAACGCGGGCGTCCAGCCGATGGAACCGGGAGCGCCGCCTCACGAGAGCGCGTCCACCTCTCGCAGCACCTTGCGCCACGATTCGTCGGGGGTGTCGCGGCCCTGCTCGATCCGGATCAGGCCGTCGGTGATGCGGCCGTTGATGTCGCCCGAGCGGGGTCCTTGATATTGCGGCACCAGCGCGGTCACCGACGCCGAGAAGATCCGCCCGACCGGCGCGTTGCCGAAGAACTCGCTCGACCGGTCGCGGATCACCCCGTCCCGGTAGAGCGCCACTGTGGACGGAAAGTTGCCGGTCTCCCGGAACACCTTGGCCTGCTGCTCGGGCGCGGTCAGCCAGATCGCCAGCACGACGGCCTCGGCCGGGTGCTCGGTCTGGGCCGGCACGCTCAGCCACGAACCACCCCAGTTGCCGCCCTTGCCGGGCACCGTCGCGATGTCCCACTGCCCCTTCGCCGAGGACGCCTCGGACTGGATGTAGTTCGTCAGCCAGGACGGGCAGGCGATGGTGGCGAACCGGCCCTGGGCCAGACCGGCGGTCCAGTCCGCGGTGAAGGCGGCCTGCTTCGCGGAGAGCCCGGCCTGCAACGCCTGCGCGGTGAGATCCCACGCGCGCTTGACCGCCGGGTTGGTGGCCACCACGACGTTGTTGTTCCCGTCGTACACGCCGACCTTGCTCTGTCCCAGGATGCCGCGGTAGATGGCGGCCGGCCCGTCGAAGAACGCGGAGTCCGGCACCCGTTGCTTGTAGGTGATGCCGGTCGCGATGTACTCCTCCCAGCTGGGCCAGAGTCGGCCGACCGCCTCGCGATCGGTGGGCAGACCGGCCTTGGCGAGCAGGTCCTTGCGATAGCACATGGCCATGCCGCCGACGTCCGTGCCGAGCCCGACCACCCGGCCGTCGGGCGCCACGCCGGCCGCCCACTTCCAGTCCGGCCAGCGCGTCCGGACGGTCCCGGCGCCGTAGCGGTTGAGGTCGCGGAACCGGTTGGGCGCGTTGGCGAACTGGCTGATCCAGCCCTCCTCGATCGCCTCCACGTCGGCCGCGCCGGTCCGGGTGGCCAGGTGCGCGGCGAGGTTCTTGTGGTGGTCCTCGCTGCGGGTGACCCGCTCGGTGATCCGGATCCCCGGATGCAGCGCCTCGTATTCGCGGTAGAGCGGCCCGAATCCGAACGCGCCGAAGGTGCCCACGGTGAGGTGGATGCGGCCGTCGTCCTCGCCGCAGGCCGCGGCCGTGCCCAGCAGGATCACGGCGATCAGGCCGGTGAGCAGCACTCGTCGCACGGCAACCTCCGCCACCGGACGGAAACATCTGTGTCGATCAATACGGTGACCCCCGAACGGCCGAGCACGCATCAACCGATCATCCAAAGCTTGCAGAGCAGGTGCATGATTCTCTGTCGGAGAGCGCTTTCCGAGGCCGGTACGAGCGGACGGCAAGAAAGTGTTATTCGTCCGTCTTCGACCCGTCCTCACGCATCGAGGCATTGACATGACCGAAAGCCTGGCGTAACACTTCGGCCATCATGGAGAGCGCTTTCCCACGCTCGCGACCAGTCAGGAGATCCCCGTGCATCCGGCTCCGGTCATCCGCCGACTCATCCCCCTCCTCGTCATCGGCGTCGTGGTCGCGTACCTCGGCATCGCCCAGCTCAGCGCGCACGCCGCCGACACCCTTCTCTCCCAGGGCCGACCCGCCACCGCCTCGTCCGTCGAAGGCGGCGACGTGACCGCGGCCAACGCGGTCGACGGCAACGCCGGCACCCGATGGTCCAGCCAGTTCAGCGATCCCCAATGGCTGACCGTCGACCTCGGCGCCACCGCCACCATCAGCCAGGTCGTGCTGCAGTGGGAGACCGCGTACGGCAGCGGCTACCAGATCCAGACCTCGAACGACGGCGGCAACTGGACCACCGTCAAGACCGTCACCGGCGGCGTCGGCGGCACCGAGACCCACGCGGTCACCGGCAGCGGCCGCTACGTGCGGATGTACGGCACCACCCGCGGCACCGGCTACGGCTACTCGCTGTGGGAGTTCAAGGTGTACGGCGGCGGGACGCCGACCGACCCCGATCCGCAGCCCGAACCGGGGTGGACCCAGGTCTGGACCGACGGCTTCGACGGCGCGGCCGGCACCTCGCCGTCCGGCGGCAACTGGCTGCTGCGCACCGGCACCCAATATCCGGGCGGCGCGGCCAACTGGGGCACCGGCTCGGTCGAGACGGCCGGCAACTCCACCGCCAACGTCAGCCTGGACGGCGGCGGAAAGCTGAACATCAAAGCGATCCGGGACGGCGCCGGCAACTGGACCTCGGGCCGCCTGGAAACCCAGCGGGCCGACTTCAGCCCGGCGCGCGGCGAGATGCTCAAGTTCGCGGCCGTGCTCAAGCAGCCCGACGTGGCGAACGGGCTCGGCTACTGGCCGGCCTTCCGCGCCACCGGCGCGGCCTTCCGCGGCAACTTCACCAACTGGCCGGGCATCGGCGAGACCGACATCATGACCGACGTCAACGGGCGCGGTCAGCTGGCCCAGACGCTGCACTGCGGCACCGCGCCGGACGGCGTCTGCGCGGAGTACAACGGACGGTCCAGCGGGCTGGCGTCGTGCACCGGCTGCAAGACCGGCTACCACGAGTTCAGTCAGGTGATCGACCGCACGAAGACCGACGAGGAGATCCGGTTCTATCTCGACGGCCGGCAGACCTGGGTGGTCCGCGAGTCGCAGGTCGGCGTCGCCGCCTGGCAGGCCGCCGTGCAGCACGGCTTCTATCTGCGGCTGGACCTGGCGATCGGCGGCTCACTGCCGAACGCGATCGCCGGCCGGACCACGCCGAACGCGGAGACCACCAGCGGCGGCGTGCTCAGCGTCGACTCGGTCACCGTCTCGCGCGCGACCGGGACGACGCCGGCGCTGATGACCGATCCGGCCACGCCCGCCGGTCCCAGCACGGTCCGGGTCACCGGCTCGCAGGGCAACTGGCAGCTGCAGGTCAACGGCAGCCCCTATGAGATCAAGGGCATCACGTACGGGCCTCCGCAGGCGGCCGCCGACGGATACATGCGCGACCTGAAGAACATGGGCGTCAACACGATCCGCACCTGGGGCGTGGACGACGCGAACACCCCCACGCTGCTCGACCGGGCGGCGCAGCAGGGCATCAAGGTGATCGTCGGGCACTGGCTCAACCAGGGCGCCGATTATGTGAACGACACCGCGTACAAGAACGCCGCCAAGGCCGAGATCGTGGCCCGGGTGAACGCGCTCAAGAACCGCCAGGGCGTGCTGATGTGGGACGTCGGCAACGAGGTCATCCTGACCATGCAGGACCACGGGCTGGCGGCCGACGTGGTGGAGGCGCGGCGGGTGGCCTATGCCCGGTTCGTCAACGAGGTCGCGCTGGCCGTGCAGGCGGCCGACCCCAATCACCCGGTGACCTCGACGGACGCGTACACCCAGGCGTGGACGTACTACCGGCAGTACTCCCCGGCGCTGAACCTGCTGGCGGTGAACTCGTACGGCGCGATCGACACCGTGAAGCGGGACTGGATCGCGGGCGGGTACACCAAGCCGTACGTGCTGACCGAGGGCGGGCCGGACGGCGAGTGGGAGGTGCCCAACGACGCCAACGGGGTGCCCACCGAGCCGACCGATCTGCAGAAGCGGCAGGGTTACACGGACAGCTGGAACGCGATCAAGGGGCACCCGGGCGTGGCGCTGGGCGCGACCGAGTTCCACTACGGGCTGGAGAACGACTTCGGCGGCGTCTGGTTGAACACCACGACCGGCGGGTGGCGGCGGCTCGGGTATCACGCACTTCGCCAGGCGTACACCGGGCAGGCCGCGTCGAACACGCCGCCGGAGATCACCGCGATGACCGTCGGCACGCCGCAGGCGGTGCCGGCCGGCGGAACCTTCCCGGTGTCGGTGAACGCCACCGACCCGCAGGGCGACCTGATCCGCTACAACCTGATGGCCAGCGAGAAGCACATCAACGGCAACGTCGGCCTGACGAACCTGACCTTCACCCAGAACGGCACCTCGTTCTCGGTGCGGGCGCCGGAGAAGCTCGGCGTCTGGAAGGTCTACGTGTACGCCTTCGACGGCCACGGCAACGTCGGCATCGAGCAGCGCTCGTTCCGGGTGGTGCCGCCGACGGTCGGCGGGACCGAGCTGTCCCGCGGCCGGCCGGCGACCGCGTCGTCCTATCAGCCGACCGGCACCAACGGGCCGCAGCTGCCGGCGTACGCGGTGGACGGGAACTACGGCACCCGGTGGGCGTCGGAGTGGCTGGACACCGCGTGGGTGCAGGTCGACCTGGGCTCGGTGCAGTCGTTCAACCACGTGCAGCTGGCCTGGGAGGACGCGTACGCGCGGTCGTACCAGGTGCAGACCTCGAACGACGGCAACAGCTGGACCAACGTCTACGCCACCACCAGTGGCGACGGTGGCTTCGACAGCCTGAACATCAGCGGTTCCGGGCGCTATGTGCGGGTCAACGGCACGGTCCGGGCCACCGGCTACGGCTACTCGCTCTGGGAATTGGGTGTGTACCGCACCTGACCGACAGGTAGAAATGCAGGCGTGCGCGAGGTCTGGTGTGACGAGTCGGGTTATGAGGGCGAGAAGCTCATCGACTCCACCACGCCACTCTTCGCGCACGCCTCGGTCGAGATGGACGAGGCCGTCGCCAAGGACCTGCTCGCCGAGCTGCGCGCCCGGGTGAAGTCCCCGGTCAGCGCCTACCGCGCGAACCACCTGCTGCGCGAGAAGCACCGGGCGCACCTGCGCTGGTTCCTCGGCCCGCACAGCCCGGTCCTCGGCCACGGCCGCGTCTTCGTGCTGGACAAGACGGAGTGGGTCGCCACCCGGCTGGCCGAGCTGCTCGACCTCGACCCGGCCACCGTCGACCGGTCGCCCTATTTCCTCGCCGCCGCGAACGACCTGCTGCGGAGCAAGGACCAGCCGGGCGTGGTGGACGAGTTCTTCCGGGTCTCCGGGCTGACCGAGGGCCGCGAGCGCGCCGAGCTGTTCCGCTCCTGGCTGCTCGCCGACCCGGCGGTCAACTCGGTGCTCGACCCGCTGGTGCCGGCCCTGGTCGCGGCGGCCCGGCACTGGGGTCCGGTGACCGTGCTGCACGACCGGCAGATCATGCTGCCGGCCCGCCGGGTCGAGCACATCCGCGAGCTGTCCGGCGGCCTGCTCGCCGAGGTGCGCTTCCTGAAAATCGAGCAGCACCCGCGGATCCAGGTGGCGGACATGCTCTCCGGCACGGTGCGCTGGATCCTGGAGCACCCCGACGCCGGCCTGACCGAGCTCGCCGAAACCCATCTCCTTCCGGCTCAGGGTGCTTGACCCGCCCCTGACATGCGAGAAGTCTGGGGCGGGTCCGGTTCACAGGGAGGTTGGCGATGGACAGCGTCGTTCATTTCGAGGTGCCGTTCGACGACGGCGAGCGCGCCACGACGTTCTACCGCGAAGCGTTCGGGTGGCAGCTCAACGCGATGCCGCAGTTCCAATACGTGATGGTGCAGACGGGTGAATCCGACGAGCGCGGCGCCCCGAAGTCGCCCGGATCGATCAACGGCGGCATGCTCTCCCGGCAGGGCCCGATCACCGCGCCGGTGATCACCGTCGGGGTCGAGGACCTGGACGAGGCGCTGGCCCGCGTGGAGAAGCTCGGCGGCAAGGTGGCGATCGGCCGCCAGCCGGTCGGCGACATGGGCTTCAGCGCCTATTTCCACGACACCGAGGGCAACCTGATCGGCCTCTGGCAGAACGCCTAGGGTGGACCCTAGGGCAGCAGGCCGGTCGTCTGGCCGGTCCAGGCGAAGTCCTTGACCACGGTCAGCAGCAGTCTCAGGAACCCGGCGAAGTCCTCGGCGATCCGCACCGGCTCGCCGAGGCCGCCGGTGTAGACGCCCTCCAGCAGGCCACCCGGCGGCAGGTGGTGGATCGTGCCGTCGGCGCGCGCCAGCACCAGGAAGCCGCCGCCGCCGTCGGTGCCGAAGGTCGCGACGTCGCCGATCGCACCGGCCTCGGACCGGACCGGCAGCCCCCACTCGACCGACTGCGGCAGCCGCTTCGCCGGATGGATGAAATATCCGATGTGGATGTCCGGCAGGCAGACCTCGCCCACCTCGGCGTAGAAGGCGGCCAGGGCGGGCGGGAAGAGCGCGTCGGCGGCCGGGTCGAAGTCCGGATCCGGTTCGGCGACGAAGTTGGCCTCCGCCGGATAGCCGAAGCGCTGTTCGAAGATCGCCCCGAGCCGCTCGAGCTCGGGGCGCATCTCCGCCTTCCATTCGGAAAGTTCGCTCATGCCGGCGCGACTACCTCCAATAGAAGGATCCGAAGTTCTCGTCCACCCGCCGGGCGAACTGCTCGATCTGCGCCCGACTGGCGTTCGGGTGGGCCTGTTGGAAGGCCGCCCACTCGTTGGTGATCACCTGATGCACGTTCTTGTCCGGCCCGGCCCGGGACCCCTGCACACCGCGAAGATTAGCCGGTGAGTCGAAGTCGAAACCTTTGAAATCCGGGTGATCACGGTAGTACTGCGGCACCGCGTGGTGCGAGTCGTAGTCGTCCGGCAGCCGCTGCTTGCCCTGCTTGGCCAGGTCCGCGTTCAGCCGCCCGCGATGGTTGTCCGCGGCGATCTTGCAGTCGCACGGGTTGCCGCGGTGGTCCACGCCGCCGGTGCAGTTGTGCACCAGCACCGGCGTGTCGCCGGCCAGGACGTAGAACGTGTGCGCCTGCTCGACGGTGAGGTTGTGCACCCGGGCCGGCTCGACCCGGCTCGCGGTCGCCCGGATCCGCACCTCGGCGCCGGTCGGCGACCGCAGCGACTCCCCGGCCACCAGGTCGCCCGCGTTCACGAATCGGCCGAGTTCGGCCACCCAGAACGGATGCCCGGCCGTGGCGGTCACCGAGCGGACCCGGCCGTCGCTCTCCACCGCGACGTCGACCAGATCCTTCTCGCCCTGGCCGACGATCGCCGCGGTGACCCGCCGGGCCGAGGTGCGCCCGGTCGCCGGATCGGTGGCGAGCACCAGGTCGCCGACCACCACGTCCTCGATCGGCTTGCGGCTGCCGTCCGCCATCACCACGAGGGTGCCGGGGGCGAAACTGTTGCTGGTGCAGTCCGGTCCCTTGTTGGCCACCGTCGACCCGGCGTCGTCGACGTTGTCGGCCTTGGACGCCTTGTTCACCGTGTTCGCGTCGGCGATCTTGTCGGCCGCCCGCGCGGTATCGCCGGCGTGGTCCGCGGTGCGCAGCGCCTCGCCGCCCTTGGTCGCCGCCTTCAGGGCGCCGGCCGCCTTGCCGCCGCCGCGGACCGCGCCGATCACCGAACCGGCCGCGCTGGGCACCGGCGTGAAGAACGTCGCGGTGTCGAGGGCGACCCCGACCGCGTCGAACGCCGCCGCGCCGTAATTGCCCTCGCGCACGTTCTGCACCAGGCTCACCACGCCGCTGCCGATGCTGATCAGCTGCCAGGGGCTGGGCAGGGCGCCGCCGGGGTCGGTGTATTTCAGTGGGTTCTGGTACCCGTACGCATAGCTGTTGAGGTTGTCGGTGTTGAAGACGCCGCCCTGCGGCGCGCCGGACAGATATCCCTCGCCCGCCGGGTCCGGGCTCTGCCAGGTGCCCAGCCGCGGGTCGTAGTAGCGCGCGCCGAAGTAGTAGAGCCCGGTCTCGTTGTCGAACTCCTTGCCGGCGAACCGGTAGTCCGGCTCCGGGTCGTCGCCGCGGGTCTCCGAGACCCAGCCCTCGCCGCCGGCGAAGTACTCCTGGTGCTGCAGCAGCTTGCCGTCCCGGTCGGTGACGTCGTTGGTGCTGCCCAGGTGGTCGCCGTGATAGAAGAACTGGTCCTTCTCGAGCGGGTCGGGGTCGTGCCGGTCGCCGCTGCGGACCACCTTGGAGGCGATCCGGGTGGTGCCGACGAAGATGTGCTTGGTGCCCTTCTGCTCGTTCCGGACGGTGAAGAACTGATTCGGGTACGCGGTCCGGTCGTCGTCCTCCTCCTTGACCACCCGGGCGCCGGACGCGTCGTAGGTGTACTCGTTCTCGTCGTCGTCGTCGACGCTGCGGATCTGGTTCTCCTCGTCCCAGACCAGATCCCGGTCGTCGCCGTCGTCCGGCTCGCGATGCGTCTGGTTGCCGTTCAGGTCATAGGAGAACTCGGTGTCACCGACCTTGGAGACGGCGTGCGGCTGGGCGCCCTCGTAGTGGTAGACCCAGTCGTAGCTGGTCCTGGCGAGCCGGTCGCGCGTGCCGTCGGCGTTGTTCACCAGTTCGTGCCGCTGCCACTTGCCGACGATGTTGTCGATCGGGTCGTAGTTGAGGATCGTCTGGTACTCGTTCGTCGTGCGCGGATCGGCCAGATAGCTGCCGTTCGCCTCGAGCAGGCGGTGCTGGTCGTCGTACTGGAAGGTCTGGTAGGTCGGGCCGGTCGCGATGCCGTCGCCGGTGCGCTCCCGGACCGCCACGTCGTTGACGATCGCCTCGACGTCGCCCACCTCGTCGTAGGCGTAGCTGCGGTTCTCGAACAGGCCACGGGTGTCGCTCGCGGTCAGGGTGGACAGCCGGCGGTCCTCGTCGCCGTACGCCCAGGTGCTCCGGGTGCCGTTGCCGGCCTCCAGCAGCACGCGCTGGTCGAACTTGTCGTACTCGAGCCGGTTCACGTAGGGGTACGCGTGCGCGCCCTTCTGCCCGGCCGCCGCCCGCACCTGACCACCGGAGTCGTACGCGTAGGTCAGCACCTCGCCGTCCGGATAGGTCATCGTCCGCAGGCGCCCGAAGGTGTCGTAGACGTACCGCGTCGTGTACCCGCTGTTCGTCGCGACGTCGTGATCCGACCCGCCGAGATACCGGGTCTCCCGCACGGTCTCGCCGAGCCGGCCGTAGCCGAGCTCCTGCCGGCCGGCGCCGTCGCTGATCGACGCCACCCGGCCCGCCGTGTTCTCCGGGGCGCCCGGCCGCCCATACGTGTAAGTGATGTTGTTCTGGCTGTTGATCGGGTAGTTGATCTTTTCCAGCCGGGTGAAGTCGTAGGTGTAGGTGATCTTCTTGTTCCTGGCCCGCAGGTTGGCGGTGGCCTTGCTGATCGGGTTGCCCGCGGTGTCGTAGGCGGTCTCGGTGCGCCCGCCGTCCGGCGTGGTCACCGCGGTCACCCGGCCGGCCAGGTCGAACTCGGTCCGGCTCAGGTTGCCGCGGTCGTCCTTGACCTCGATCAGCTGGTCCAGCGGGTCGTAGCCGTAGCTGGTCCAGATGTCGGTCGGCGCGCCGGACGGCGTGGCGTGCGGCTCCTGGATGGCGGTCACCAGGTCACGCACGTTGTGATAGGTGCGCTTCTCGGTGCCCGAGGCGTCCGTCGCGATGCTGCGGAACTGGGTGACGCCGGCCCGGTCCGGTCCGAAGCCGAACGCGGTCCGGGTGCCGGTGCCGTCCGGCAGCCGCATCGAGGTGCCGCGGTCCAGCACGTCGTAGGTCAGCCGGCTCGGGCTGATCTCGTCGACGCTCTCGTTGAAGACGCCCGGCGTGCCGAGCTCCTCGGTCACCGGATAGGAGGTGCCGACGGTCCGCCCGACGAAGTCGAACTGCGACCGGCCGGACACCGTCATCACGTCGATCGGTGGCGCGTCCGGTCCGGCGTGGACGGTGGCGTCCTTCTTGGTCTGCACGGCGCGGCCCAGGCCGTCCACGAACTGGACCGTGTCGATCGTGTCGGTGGCGCTGCGGAACCTGTCGTCGTGCCGGCTGATCGCCCACGGCACGCCCGCCTCGGGGTGGTACTCGAAGCGGATCGTCGCGGTGTCGCCGCCCTGCTCGTACGGGCCGGTGACGGTGGCGGTGCGGCCGAACTCGTCGAACGTGTACGAGGTGGCGTTGCCGGTGGTGTCCTCGGACCGGTTCAACGCCCCGAACCGCAGGTCGTAGGTGCTGGCCGAGGAGAGCCCGAAGCTGTCGGTGACCCGGGCGACGTGCGTGCTCAGGTCCGGGTCGTAGGCGTAGGCCAGCTGGTAGCGCTGGCCGCGGGCGTTGCGCGGCCCGGTGACCTGGCGGATGTTCCCGTCCGGGAAGTAGGCCAGGTCGGTGATCGCGGTGGCCTCCGCACCGGACCCGCCCAGCGACTCGCGCACCTGCGTGACGTCGCCGGTCGCGCAGTTCACGTCGGCGGCGCTGCGCCGCAGTTCCTTGCCGGCCCGGCCGGGCGCGGTGACCACGGTGCTGTTCGCGACGCCCAGCACATGGGTCGACGGGCACGAGCTGTAGCCGGTCGCCGTCTCGACGTCGTCCAGCGCCCCGGTGTCACCGAGGTCGAGCACCCGGACGATGTTGCCGGCCGCGTCGTACGCGAACGTGGTCGCCGTCGTCTTGGCGGCCGTCGCGGTGCCCTCGAAGAACAGCTCGTCGGTGCGGATCAGCTCGGGGAACACGGTGGCCGTGGTGCTGTGCGGGTCGGCCACCGCCGCGCCGGTCGCCACGTCCCGCAGACGGTAGGTGCGCAGCGTCTCGACGAACTTGCGCCCGGCCGCGTCCGCGGTGGTCTGCCTGGTCGGCAGGCCGGCCGCGAAGATGCTGTCGGTCCGGTACTCCCGGGTGATGGTCCGGTAGACCGCGTTGTTGCTGCCCGGGTTGCGGTGCTGCTCGATCACCTTGGCGTGGCCCAGGAAGGTCCGTTCGAGCCGGTCCTGCACCCCGCCCTCGTAGGTGAAGGTGGTCAGCTGGGTGTCCGCGCCGTCGCCGGGGTGGCCGTCGTGCACCGCCACCCGGGACAGCACGTAGCGGGATTCCGGCGCCGACTCGGTGTTGCCCGAACGGCTGTAGTCCAGGCTGATGGTGGCGCCGAGCGGGCGTTCCACCGACTTGAGCAGGTTGGTCCGGCCGGTCCTGTTCAGCGCCACCTTCATGCTGCTGTCGTCGGAGCTGGCGATGTGGTCGGCGTACCCGTCGCCGTCGATGTCGCGGAACGCGGCCTCCTCGCGCGACATCGAGGTGTTCCCGTCCGCGCCCGGGTTGACGATCAGGTAGCAGGCCAGCAGGCAGAGCGGACCGATGCCGATGGTGAAGTAGGCGCCCGCGCCCAGCCCGGTGGTGCCGGAGCAGATCCGCGTCGTGTCCCAGTCGATGTCGCTGATGCCCAGCCGGGTGTCGTCCGCGCACACCCCGCTCATCCCGCCGGACCAGGCGACGTCCGGCGCGAACCCGTTGCCGGTGTTGAAGCCCACCCGGACCGTGCCGCCGCCCGGGCGGATCCGGTCGGCCAGCCCGTCGCCGTTCAGGTCGGCCAGCGTCTGCCCGGTCTGCGACTTGTCCTTGCTCAGCGACAGGCCGCCGGCGAAGTCGTAGATGCCGCCGTTGAAGCCCAGGTTGGCGCCGAGCGAGCCGTTCTCGCTGCCGCCCTGGTTGAGCCGCGCGTCACCCCACGGCTCGGCGGGCGCGAAGCCATAGCCCAGGTTGAGCGCGACGGTGAGCCCACCGCTGCCGCTGGAGATCCGGTCCGGCAGGCCGTCGCCGTTGACGTCGGCCAGATCCGAGCCGGGCGTCGAGTCGCCGGCGCCGAGTCCGCCGGAGAGGCCGAGCGGGGTCATCTGGGTGCCGGTGCTGTTGCCCCGGCGGGTGTTCCCGCCGGTGGCGTCCACGTCGCCGGAGCCGTTCGGGAAGAACGCCGCCGGGCTGCCGCCGACGCCGACGTTCTTCGCCGACGCGTCGGCCTGCCGCGGCGCACCCAGGCCGGCCACCGCGCGGGCGCCGTCCTCCAGGCCGCCGCCGGGCGTCGTGTACTGCACCCGGCCGGCGCTCACCACGTCCGGGAACTTGTCGCCGTTGAGGTCGAGGAACTCGGTCTCGCCGGTGGTGTCGCCGGTGGACAGCGATCCGGACAGGAACGAGGCGCCGGCGCCGACCGCGGTCTGCGCGCCGCTGCCGCGCCGGGACACCGCCCGGGCCGCGGCCTGGGTCGCCATCTGCGTCGCCGTCCCGGTCGCGGCGACCGCGTCCGGGCCGAAGCGTGAGCTGCTCATCGTGCCCGCGGCCACCCAGGTGTCCTCGTCCGCCCCGCGCCATTGCCGCTGCTCCGGGAAGGGCAGGAACGGATGGGCCGGCGCGGTCAGCGGGTCGAAAGTGGACTCGTCGGTGAAGCCGACGTTGAGGTCGGCCTCGCGGATGGGTTGCGCGCCGCGCTCCCCCTCGCCGTTGTACCCGGCGTACGCCCAGCCACGGTACGAACGGCCGAACAGTCCCTGCGCGGTGGCGGTGTGCAGGGCCGCGGGGGCGATCTCCGGTGTCGCCTCCGGGTCGCCGGGCGGGCGCACCTCGACCCGCGGCGCGGACAGCCGGCGACCCAGCTCGGGATCGGCCGCCGAGAAGTCGAAGAACAGCTCGTCGCCCTCGGTCACCGCGAGATCGACGGACGCCTCCCGCGTCTTGGCGACCAGCTGGCCACGCTTCTTCACGGTGAAGATCACCGTGCCGTCCGGCCCGTTCCGGTCGACCAGCGGCGTCAACCGCACCGTGCCGGTCCGCGGCGCCACCCAGGCCCGCGCCGGCGTGGCCGGTTCGGCCTGCGCGTAGGTGTCGATGTCGAACGGCGGGTGCAGCTGGACGATCGGGTTCCCGTTCTCGTCCTCGGTGACCGGCAGGTCCGGCGAGGCGACGTAGGCGATCTTCGGCTGCCAGCTCAGGGCGGTCACGTCGATCGGCGAGTCCACCTGCACCCGCAGCTCGATCTTGTCCTGCTCGGCCACCTCGATGTCGCGGCCCACGTCGACCGGCCCGGTGGCGGCGCCGGGGATCTCCCGGCTCAGCACCGGCTGCCCGTTCTTGAGCACCAGCACGGTCACGTCGTCAGTGGTGGCCGCGGTCTTGGTGAACGCGCCGGACAGCCGGACCGTGCCGTTCAGCGGCGCCAGCACGTGCGCGCCCGGACGCCCGGCGGTCACGAAGTCGGCCGCGGCCGCGTAGGAGTAGGCGTCCAGACCGTTCACGTCCGGGGTCGCGGGCAGGTCCAGATAGGCGATCCGCGGATCCCAGCGCACCTGGTCGTAGGCGCCGTCGCCGGCCGAGCCGACCCGGAAGTAGAGATGATCGCCGCGCTTGACCTCGATCGCGCCGACCCCGTCCGGCGTGTGTGCCGAGTAGTCGGTGGCCGCGATCCGTGCCGTCCACAGCTCGGCGCCGTCGTGCTGCACGGCCACCCGTACGCCGTCGGCCGGATAGCCGGCCCGGTCCGGCGTGGTGTCCTCGACCAGCGCCACCTCGCCGGTGACCGCGACCCGCCCGTCGAACGGAGCGGTCCACCGGCGCAACGTGTCGATCAGCGGGAAGACGATCGGATCCTCGGCCGCGGCGTCCGGCCGGCGGGTCAGCGCGGCGGTGTCGACCACGCCGTCCTCGATCGGCACCGGGCTGCCGGCGCTGTTCGCCTCGAAGGTGGGCACGCCGTCCGGGCCGAGCCGGTTGTACCGGACCCGGCCACGGTCGACCAGGTCCGGCAGGCCGTCCGCGTTGACGTCGGAGAGGTAGGTGTCGTTGCTGGTGGCGGTCCGCGAGCGGTTGACGAACGCGTTGCCCACCAGATATTGCTCCGCGCCGACCGAGGTGGTGCTGGTGCTCTCCCCGTGGATGGCGGGCAGCGTCGGCACCCGGCGCACCGCACCGGAGAAGTCGCTGGACCCGTCCGGCCCGGACGTGTTCAACCGGAAGGAGACGCCGTTGCCGTCCTTGAACACCTTGTCCGGCAGGCCGTCGCCGTTCAGGTCGACGAGTGCCAGCACACCCTCGCTGTCGCCCTCGGTGTAGCCCACCTTGGCGCCGGCCGAGCCCTGCTTGAGCGGCAGCAGCGGGTTGTACCCGACGTACGAGTGCCCGCCCACCGAGGTGCTCCGGTTGCCGCTGATCGCGCTGGCCCCGCCACGCCCGAGCAGCCCGGCGCTCACGTCGTCGTCGCCGGTCTGCCAGGTGCGCACCGCGGCGAAGCCCTCGTAGCTGCCGTCCGCCGCGCCGAGGTCGTCGTGGTAGCCGAACCGGTGCGTGTGGAACGCGGTCCCGTCGCTTCCGGCCTGGGTCACCGTGGCGAGCAGCGTCTTGCCGAACGCGCCCCGGGTGTAGCCCAGGTCGTAGCGTCGGACGGCCTGCTCGCCGCGCTTGACCTCGATCCGGCTGAGCAGGTCGGCGGTGACCATCTTGAAGCCGCCGCGGGCGTCGATCTGCACGTCCGGCCGGCGCTGGAAGCCGGGCAGGTCACGGTCTCGGACGAAGGTGACGGTGTAACCGCCGGGCCGGTCGCCGAAGCCGGTGTAGTTGATGCTGCGGGGGTAGATCTGGACGCCCGGCACGGTGCCGCCGGCCACGCCCGGGTCGGCCACCGTGTCGTACGCATAGGTCATGGTGTTGCCGTTGAGGTCGCGCACCTCACGCACCGGCCAGCGGAACCCGTTGCCGGCCCCGTCGGCGAGCCGGCTCTCCGCGGTGCCACCGAAGATCGTGCTGGTGCCGTCCTTCGCGGTCACCTCCCACCAGTAGCCGGCCGGGCCGTCGCCGTGCCGCACGATCCGCTGGAAGGCGCCCTCGACCCGGGTGTGGAAGACCTTCTCCGCGGTGCGCGCGGCCGGTTCGCCCCGATGCGCGACCGGGGTGAGCTCGGCGCCGTTGAGCAGGTAGGTCTCGGTCTCCTTGGCGGCGTCGTAGCGCGGCACACCCCACCGGGTGTCCACGGCGATGGACGGCGTGACCAGGTCCCACCCGACACCGGCCCAGCCGTTGGCGCGATCGGAGGCGTAAGTGAGCGACAGCTGCGGCGACATTCCGGCACGGCCCGGCGGCAGCTCGATCGGATAGCCCAGCCGGGCGGCGCCACTGGAGTCCGCGGCCGGCGGCTCGACCAGGTTGACCGCGGACGACGGGTCGGCCGCGGTGATGTCCTTGATGCTGGTCGGGTTGTTGGTGACCGTCTCCGGGTGGTCCGGCACGGTGACCGTGGCCGCGATCATGTCGGTGAAGTGGTTGGTGCGGCTGCGCACGACGCCGGCCGCGGTGTCCACGCCGATCCGGCTGAGCGCCTGCCACATCTTGCGCTTCTCGTCGAAGTAGAAGACGTGGATGTCCTGCTCGGACTGGCCCGGCGGGATCAGCTCACGGTCGTAGGGCAGGCTGACCTCGAGGTCGGCGGCGAACGTCGTGTGCGGCAGGAAGCGGTAGCCCCGGCGCGGACCCGAGGTCACGTTCGTCATCCCGCTGTCCAGCTCGGCCAGGTCGGCGCCGCAGAGCGACTCGGCCTTGATCGCCGTGCGCCCGGTCACCGCCTTCGGCCCGAAGGTCAGGCCGGCCCGGTCGTGGGTGAGCAGCAGGTGCTTGCCCGGCTCGGCGACCGCGCCGGCCGCGGCCGGCAGCTGCGGCTTGGCGCACTCCGGCTGCGGCGCGGCGGCCCGGAAGCTCGCCAGCAGCGGATCGACCAGGAATGGGCCGGTCGGTGCGGACCGCCCGGCGGGGTCGCCGCCAGGGCGGATGACCGCAGCGGTCTGCACGGCCATGGCCAGGATGAGCAGGATGGCGGCGGCGCCGGCCAGGGGGCGGCGGGCCAGTGGATTCCGGGCGGGCACAAGGAGCCGGGACATGGACGGACCTCCCCCATAAAGTCACCGTCATCGATGACCGAGGTCCACGTTAGACAGAGAGAGATCCGGCCCAAACATGTCGATCTTCGATTGTTTCTGTCGGACATCGGACGGTTATCTACTGTGGACAACCGCCGGATGTCGACTCCGGCAACCGGAGCGTCGACCCCGTTACGCCGAGATCACCGCGGCGCGGAGCCGGGTCAGGGCCTCCCGGCGCGCGCCGGTCAGGGACGGCTCGGCGATCGACGAGGCGGGCCGCAGCGGAGCCCGGCGCGGCAGCTCCGCCACCGCCGCCTCGATCGCGGGCAGCAGCGGAGGACCCCAGGAGCCGCCCACCACCACGCGGCCCGGATCGGCCAGCGCGATCACCGCCGCGATCACGCCGGACACCGCGCGTGCCACCGCCGCCCGGGTGCCGGCCGGTGCGGCGAGCAGGGTCGCCACGTCGATCGCGCTGGACTCGGCGCGGCGCAGGCCGAGCTCGTCGAAGACGTCGATCAGCCGGGTCGCGCGGCCACCAGGGCCGACAGTCACCAGGTGAGCGATCTCGCCGGCCAGCCCGGAGCGGCCGCGGATCAGCTCGCCGTCACCGACCACCGCGCAGCCCAGACCCTCGCCCAGGAAGAGATAGGCGAAGTCGTCGCCGGCGTGCGCACGCTCGGCGCGGGCCGCCCAGTTGACGTCGTTGTCGACGGTGATCGGGCCGGTCACGTGCGGGGTCAGCACGGCCACCGGGTCGAGCTCGCCGACCAGGAACGGCGCGTCCGGCAGCTGTACGAGCCGGCCGGAGTCGCGGTCCACCGGGTCGGCCGCGCTGACCACCGCGAGGGCCGCCGCTTCTCCGCCCAGCACGCCGGAGATCGCGTCGACCACGGCGGCGGCCACCTCCGTGGGCCGAGCGGGCCGCCCGATCGGCGCGGTGGCGCGGCCGACCGTGTCGCCGTAGGCGTCCACCGCCTCCGCGACCACACCCCCGGGCGCGATGCTCAGCGCCAGCGCCACGCCGGCCCGGGCGGTCAGCGCGTAATAGGAACCGACCCGGCCGCGGCCGCGCCCGCCCGGGGTGCGCTCCCCGGTGTCCGCCACCAGGCCGCGCTCGGTCAGCCGGCGCACGCTCTCGCCCGCGGTCGGCTTCGAGATGCCGGTGCGGGTGGCCAGCTCGGCGCGGGTGAGCCGGCGGTGCTCCATCAGCGCGCGCAGCACCAGCTCGTCGGTCGGCGGGGGGTTCACGTTGACGATTCTAGGCAACCCTCTTGCCTAGAAGGTGCCGACACGCCTACAGTCTTCAAGTAAGGAGAGCTGACTAGAAGGAGTGCACGCCGTGGACCTGCCGCACTGGGACGAGACCCCCGCCGACCTGAAGGCCGCCGTTCGCGAGACCAAAGCAGCGCTGCGGGCCAGGATCGCGGCGTCCGGGCGTACCGTCGAAGAGGTTTTCGCGGTCGTCGAGGAGCGCGTGCGCGTGGCCGTGGAGGAGATCGAGGCGGCCCGCGAGAGTGGCGAGCAGGTCTGGCCGGTGATCGACTATGCCGATCTCGCCGCCGGCCGTGTGCCGGCCGAGCAGCTCGCGCTGCTGCGCAAGCGCGGGTGTCTGGTGGTGCGCGGGCACTTCGAGCGCGAGCAGGCGCTGGCCTGGGATCAGAACATCGTGGACTACGTCGAGGGCAACCACTTCTTCGAGAACTACCGCGGGCCGGGCGACGACTTCTTCGGCACGGTCGGCTCCAAGCCGGAGATCTACCCGGTCTACTGGTCGCCGGCCCAGATGCAGGCGCGGCAGAGCGAGCGGATGGCGGTCGTGCAGTCGTTCCTCAACTCGCAGTGGCGCAGCGAGTCCGAGGGCGTGCGGTGGTTCGACCCCGAGCGCGACTCGCTCTATCCGGACCGCATCCGCCGCCGGCCCGAGGGCGCCGACTCCGGCGGGCTCGGCACCCACCTCGACCCGGGCACCCTCGACCTGTGGATGACGCGGGACTATCAGCAGGCGTTCCGGCACCTCTTCGACGGCACGGTCGAGCAGTATGACCCGTGGGACGCCGCGCACCGCACCACCGGCCCGCAATACCCGGGCTCGACCATGTGCTCGGTGTTCCGCACCTTCCAGGGCTGGACCGCACTGTCCGACATGGACCACGACCAGGGCGTGCTGCACACCGTGCCGATCCCCGAGGCGATGGCCTATCTGATGCTGCGCCCGCTGCTCTCCGACGTGCCCGAGGACGACATGTGCGGGGTCACCGTCAACCAGGTGTTCCCGGCCAACGAGAAGTGGCACCCGCTGCTGATGCGCGCCCTCTCCGGCATCCCGGACGTGCGGGCCGGCGACTCGGTCTGGTGGCACGCCGACATGATCCACAGCGTCGCTCCGGTGACGAACCAGCGCGGCTGGGGCAACGTGATGTACATCCCGGCGGCGCCGTGGTGCCCGCGCAACGAGCGCTACGCCGAGTCGGTGCGCGACGCCTTCCTGACCGGCTCGAGCCCGAGCGACTTCCCGGCCGAGCACTACGAGCGCACCTGGCCGGACCGGTTCCGCCCGGAGGACCTGAACGACACCGGCCGGCGCGGCCTCGGCCTGCCGGCGCCGGCGATCGCCTGAGAAAGAGGGGGAGCCCACGGTGGCGGGGCTCCCCCTCTTTCTGCCTGCGGGTTACGGACCGCTGGTCAGGTACTGGATCTCGGCCCCGCGCCGGGCGGTGCCGCCGCTGTTGTTGATGATCCGGTTGATCGTGCCCTGGCCGCCGAGCGACACCGTCACCATGTTGGTGAAGCGGATCCCCGGTTTGACCGGGGCCTCGATCGCCCGTTCACCGACCACCGACTCGTCCAGCGTGAAGACGCAGTAGCTGCCCACCCCCCAGGCCTGATGGTCGCTCACCGAGTCGGCCACCTTGTAGGCCGCGTAGCCCCGGGTCGACCCGTTCATCCAGGACGCCTGGTTCGGCATCTCGTAGGGCATCTCGTTCTGATAGAAGTACGTGCGCCCGCGCTCGCCGTTCCAGACCGTCTGATACTTCTGGAAATGCTCGACGAACAGGCCGTACATGGTCACGTCGTTGCCGTTGACCACCAGGCCCTGATCGGCCGTGTTGACACTCCAGCCGACCCCGGCGCCGTGGTCCGCCCGCCACAGCCACATGTGGTCGCCGATCACGTGGTTGCTGTTGATGATCAGCGTGTTGGTGGCCCGGCCGACGCCCGGCCCGCCGAGGCGGAAGAAGACGTCGTGCAGCGAGATCGGGTTGGCGCTGTTGTTGGCGCTGGAGCCCGGCGCGCCGACCTCCATCAGGGAGGGCGAGTTGGTCGGGCCGGCGTCGAACATGATGCCGGCCACCTTCACTCCGGCGACGTCCGCGACCTTCATCGCGGTGACGCCGTTGTCCGCGGCGAACGTGGCCAGGCCGAGGCCGAGCACCACGGTGTCCGGGCGGGTGATGGTGATGGTCTGGTTGACGTGGTGCGTGCCCGGGGTGACGAGCAGGTGCTTGCCCGCGGCCAGCGCGTTGTTGATGGTCGCGGCGGTGGTGCCCGGCCGCACGATGAAGAAGTCGGCCAGCGAGATCGAGGAGCCCGCCGGGGTCTTGTTGTACCAGCTGGTGCCGGTGCTGTTCTGGCGCAGCGCGGGCACGAACACCCGGTACTGGCCGTTGGCGAAGTACAGGAACGGCTTCTCGCGCACCACCGGGGTGGTGTTGATGACCGTGTGCGACGGGTTCGGGAAGTGGTTCGGCGGCGCGCCCTGCACACCCTGGAACACCATGTTCCAGACCGAGCCGCTCCAGCTGCCGAACTCGCTGTTGCGCGAGTACCACTGCTGCTGCGAGCCGGAGACGACCGCGCCGTCCACCTTGGTGTCGGCCATCAGGCCGCCGGAGGACCAGCCGTCGCCACCGTTCCAGAGCTGGATCTGGTTCTGCGCGCCCCTGAGGTGCATGCGGCGGTAGGGCGCGGCCTGGGAGACCGCGTAGCGCTCCACGGTGGTTCCGGCGGGGAGCGTGACCGACAGGTTTTCGGCCGTACGCCAGAAGTTCTGCGTCGCGTTGCCGTTCATCCAGAACGCCTCGACCCGCACGTGGCCGTTGAGGTTGACGTCGTCCGGGGACATGCCGAGGCCGGCCACCTGCGTGAAGAAGCCGAGGTTCACGTCGGCCTGGTAGCTGCCGGGCTTGAACAGCACCGCGTACCGCTCCGGGCCGAACTGGTTGGTCTCCTGCGCGGTGAACAGCTGGTTCAGCCGGTTCTGGATGGTCGCGGTCGGGGTGGACGGGTCGTAGACGTTGACGTTCGGCCCGAAGTTGGGGTTGACCGGGTCGGTCGGCTCCACCGGGTCGGTCGGCGTGCTGCCGTCGCCGGCGAAGACCCGGAACTCCCAGAGCGAGTAGCCGTAGCCGGTGCCGCGGGCGGTGCCGTACATCCGGATGTAGCGGCCGGTGCCCGCGACGGTCAGGCTCTGCGTGCCGCCGGCGCTGGTGGTGGTCGAGTAGACGCTGGTCCAGGTGCTGCCGTTCGGGCTGGTCTGGATCTGGAAGCTCCGGCCGTACGCGGCCTCCCAGAGCAGGTCCACCTGGCAGATCGTGGCGCTGGCGCCGAGGTCGACCTGGATCCACTGCGGGTCGCTGAACGCGCTCGACCAGCGGGTGCCGGTGTTGCCGTCGACGGCCAGCGCGGCGGTCGTGCCGCCACCCTCCTGCGACGATGCGGTGGTGGGCTTGCCCAGGGCGACGTTGGTGGTGCCGCAGGCGGCTGCGGCGGCGAGCTGAGTTCGTGCGCTCTGGGTTTCGGCGCCGGCCCGGGTGACCCCGGTGACGGTCAGGCCGAGCACGGTCGCGGCGGTGGCGACGGCCGCGACTAGGGAACGGCGGACACGCCGCCGGGCATCAGGGTTCATGGTCCTGCCTGTCGTGACGGGGTGGGGCCGGCCCGCGGGGAAACGGGCCGGCCGCCGTGGGGACTGGGGCAATAGAAAGAGGGGATAGCTAGGAAAGCGCTCTCCAAGCTCTGATGATTGTTTCGCCCATGTTGCGGGACGTCAATACGTCCACGGTTCCGGAACAATTCCCGGAACCGGTCGTGCATTGACATCGTTCGCCCTATTCGCCGAGAATTCGGCGGTGCCCGTCCCCCGCCTGGCGTCCGCGACGCTCGCCGCCCTGCTGGCGGCCGGCCTGTGTGGCTGCACGGCGGAAGCGCCCGCCTCGGTGCCCGCCCCCGCGCCGCCCGCGGTGAGCAGCGCGCCCGCCTTCGGCGGCACCGACCGGGCCTGGATCGAGATCAACATCGCCATGAACGACGAGCTCGCGCCGCTGCTCGAGCTGCCCGCCGCGCACAGCCGCGACGCCGGGCTGAAGGCGCTCGCGGGGCAGGTCAAGGCGTTGAACGAGCGGGAGTCGGCGACCCTGCGCGAGCTGCACGACGCGGCCGGGCTGCCCGCGGAGAACCCGCACAAGGGGATGCCGATGCCGGGCATGGTCACCCCGGAGCTGATCGCCAAGGCGGCCGCGGCCGAGGGGCCGGCGTTCGACCGGCTCTTCCGCCAGCACGTCCGCGGTCACTTCGAGCAGGGCGTACGGCTGGCCACGAGCGAATCGACAGCGGGCCTGGAGCCGCGGTCGAAAGAGCTCGCCACCCGCATGATCGCGGATCGTCAGTCGTTGTTGGCCAAGTTCGGCCGGCCCGTGGAATAGGTCGGTTCCGGAACATGAAGAAGATTTCCGCGCCATTTCCTCGATGATTTATTGTTATTTGCTCGGCTCGCGACCGTCCCCGCCTCTCCCCCGGCGGGACGGTCGCGAGCCCGCTCTCACGGCAGCTCGTAGTTCTCGTTGAGCGCCGCCCCGCGCTCCGGCTTGTAGAGGTCGAAGCCGCGCGGGTCGCACTGCAGCCCGCCGTTGATGCAGTGGCTGGTCAGGGCGGCCAGCACCGGCTGGTTCCAGACGTTGTAGAAGTCGTAGTGGAACGAGTAGCCCCGCCCACTGGACAGGCGCACGTTGGCCATGTTGCCGCTGACCGGGAACGCCATCTTGAACTCGATCATCGGCACCGCGACCGGGTGGCTGGTCGGACAGACCCCGAGCACCGGGTACGCCATGTGGCTCTTGTGGTCCGGCGAGTCCAGGTGGATGCCGTTCCAGCAGCTCGGCGCCTGCATCCGGATGTTCAGCTGCGACCCGGCCGGACAGTTCGCCGGGAAGTCCCAGTTGAACGAGCTGTCCCCGCACTCCCAGCCCTCGACCGCGCCGGGCGCGTTCTGGAACTCGGCCTGCGTCGCGCTCGGGCTGCCGACCAGGTAACGCAGTCCGGGCGGCGACGGCCGCACGCTGCGGTAGTCGATCACGCCGGACTTGTAGTAGATGACCTGCCGGCCCACCGGCTGCACCGCGGTGTCGCCGTTGAGCAGGGTCGGCATCCAGTAGCCGGTCTTGTCCCCCGGCGTGATGCAGCTCGTCCCGCCGGCCTGCAGGCTGCCCAGCGTGGAGTTGGCGTTCGTGGAGTTGTTGCCCATGAACGTGTGCGAGTGCGAGGCGCCCGGCAGACCCGGGAAGACGATCGGGTCGTCCGGCAAGTTGGACCTGCTCACCGAGCAGTTCATCTGGAACTCGTGGTGCGTGGTCGGCGGGTTGGTCGGCGGCGGCACCTGGGTGGACGGGACCACGCCGAGGACCGGCGGGTCGGCGAGCACGTAACCGCCGCCGCCGGGCGGGACCGAGGTGCTGGTGCCGAAGACCTGGAACTCGTAGAGCGAGTAGCCGTAGCCGGTGCCGCGGGCCGTGCCGTGCATCCGCACGTAGCGACCGCTGCCGCTGACGGTCAGCGTCTGGTTGCCACCGGTGCCGTTCGTGGTGCTGTAGATGGTGGTCCAGGCGTTGCCGTCGGGGCTGGTCTGGATCTGGAAGGCCCGCGCATAGGCGGTCTCCCAGCGCAACGTCACCTGGTTGATGGTGGAGGTGGCGCCGAGATCGACGCGCAGCCACTGCGGGTCGGCCCAGGCGCTGCCCCAGCGGGTGTCGTTACGGCCGTCGACCGCGGCGACGGCGGGAGCGCCGCCGTTTTCCTGCGAGGACGCGATCGCCGGCTTGCCCTGCGACAACAGGGTGTCCGCCGCCATCGCGTCCGGCCCGGCCACCAGCAGCGCGCCACCGAGTGTGGCGGCGGCGCAGATGGCGATCAGGCGTCTTCTTCCTCTTCTCATCTCGAGTCTCCAGGGGATCGGGGAACGGAGAGCTTGGAGAGCGCTTTCCGAAGTGTTGCGCCAAGGTTGCACGGACGTCAATGTCTCGCGTAGTGAAGACCGTAATGTCGCATTCGCTGGCGCCTTAGGAGAGCGCTCTCCGGCCGTTGTGCTATAACTCCCGTATGACCACCACGAGCGGACGCTCCCGTGTCGGCGATCGTCTGCCGACCCTGGAGGACGTGGCCCGCGTGGCCGGCGTCTCCCGGGCCACCGTCTCCCGGGTCGTCAACGGGGTGCGCAACGTCGATCCGCAGCTGCACGAGGTGGTGTGGCATGCAGTGGACCAGACCGGTTACGTGCCCAACAAGCTGGCCCGCTCGCTGGTCACCCGGCGCACCGGCACGGTCGCCCTGGTGGTGTCCGATTCGGAGTCACACGACGACGACCCGTTCCTGAGCCGGTTCTTCGCCGATCCCTATTTCGGGCGGGTGGTCGGCGGCCTGATGAGCGTGCTGCGCCAGGCCGGCGTGCAACTCGCCCTGCAGATCGTCGGCTCACCCGAGCAGCGCACCCGGCTGGTCGGCGACCTGCGGCACGGCCAAGCCGACGGCGTCATCGTGCTCTCCCTGCCCGCGCACGACCCGCTGCCCCGCATGCTCACCGACGCCGGCGTGCCCGCGGTGCTGATCGGCCGGCCGCCCGAGCCGGTGCCGATCGACTATGTGGACCTCGCCAACGACACCGGCGCCGCGCTGGCCGCCGACCACCTGGCCGGCCGCGGCTGCCGGCTGATCGCCATGATCTCCGGCCCGGTCGACGTGCCGGCCAGCAGCGACCGCATCTCCGGCTTCCGGCGGGCGATGGCCCGCCGCGGGCACGGCTGGGTGCCGCTGGTGTCCGGCAACTTCACCCAGGAGTCGGGCGAGCAGGCGATGCGCGAGCTGCTGACCGAGCACCCGGCGCTGGACGGCGTGTTCGTCGCCAACGATCTGATGGCACTGGGCGCCCTGGGTGCGCTGCGCGAGGCCGGCCGCAGCGTGCCGGACGACGTCGCGGTGGTGGGCTTCGACGACAGCAGCGCGGCGACCGCGGCGAGCCCGGCGCTGACCACGGTGCGGCACCCCTTGGAGGACATGGCCGCGGAAAGCGCGCGGTTGCTGCTCGCCCGGGTGGAGGATCGCGACATGCGGGTGTCCTCAGTGATCTATGAGCCGACGCTGGTCGTGCGCCGCTCGGCCTGAGAGCCCCGGGTGCTGCCGCGGACCACGGGGCGGCGGCAGCACCCGGCCCCTCTTCGGACGCGCTGACCGCGGCGTTCCGGCCGTCCTTTGTCCGGCTCGGACCGCGGCGGCCGCCACTGGCTTGGCGGGCCCGCGGTCACGGGCCGGCCGAGATCGGCTCCGGGGTGGCCGGCGGGCTGGTCACATAGCGCCGGCTCAGGCGCCGGTACGGGTTGCTGCGCAACGCCAGGCCGGTGGCCACCAGGCCGACGATGCCGGTCAGCACGAAGACCAGCGCGAGGCCGCGGTCGGCGCCGACGCCGAACCACTCGCCGATCGTCCGGGCGCCCGCACCGTCGGTCATGAACGGGATGAACACGAACTGGGCGATCGGCGAGATCAGGAACGCGGTCAGCGGCGAGGCGGCCTGCTCGACGCTCTGCGCGAAGCCGAAGACCCTGCCCTGCCGCTCATAGGGCACCACCCGCTGCAGAATCGTCTGCTCGGCGGCCTCCGCATACGGGATCAGCAGCATGTAGGCATACATGCCGGCGGCGAGCAGGACGATCGAGGACCGCAGCGGGAAGAGCATGGTGACCGCCCACAGCACAAGGTTGACGATCAGCAGCAGCCGCACCGGGTTCCGGCCCAGGCCCCACCGGGCGACCATCAGCCCGCCGACGATGAACCCGGTGCTCAGCACTCCCCAGAGCAACCCCCAGGTCTGCACCGAGACCAGCGACAGTCCATACGCGTCGATGAGCGCCATGAACACGCCGCCCAGGAAGTTGTTGAACGCGGAGAAGAGGATCAACGCGGTCAGCCCGGGCACCTGGCGCACCAGCCCGACAGTGCCCCGCAGATCGACCATGCCTTCCCGGGTGGCCGGCTCGGCCGGGGTGGCCGGCTCGGCCGGGCGGTCCGCGGCGGCCGGCGCGGCCGGGCGTTCCGGCATCGGGACGAGGGCCAGATGCCCGATCGCGACGGCCAGCACCACCAGCGCCAGGACGAGCACCCAGAACATGCCGCCGGCTCCCACCAGCAGCCCGCTGATCACCGACGTCGCCAGGAACGACACGCCCGTCGTGGTGCCGACCAGCCCGTTGGCCCGGTCCCTGGTGTCCTCCTCGATCAGCACCGTGACCAGCGTCGGCAACGCGATGGTGCGGATGTTGCCGGCGATGACGCCGAACATCAGCAGCACGATGAGCGTCCACAGGGAGACGCTCGCCGGGTCGGTGAACGACACGTGCGGGACGACCAGATACACCGCGAACGCGACGGTGAAGAAGAGGAACGACGCGGCCGCCGACACCTGCATCATCGTCTTCTTGGGGTAGCGGTCCACCAGGCTGCCGAACCAGATGCCCGAGGTCGCCGTGAGCACCAGGAAGATCCCGGCCACCACGCCGGTGGCGAAGACCGAACGCGTCTGCAGATAGACGTAGAAGGTGATCGCGAACCAGACGGTGAAGTTGATCACCGACACCAGCAGGGTGTTGATGAGGACCTGGAAGAACACCTTCCGGTTCCCGCGGATCACGCTCATGCCATGAACCGTATGACCTCAAGGCGGGTTGATGTCCAGGAAGATCTCACGGGCTTGCGGCCAGGAACAGGAACACTGCAAGCAGGCTCAAGTGGATGCCGCCCTGGAGGACGTTCGCTCGGCCGGGGACGACGGTCAGGGTGCCGGTGACCACCGTCAGGGCCAGCAGGACCATCTGGGTGCCGCCCAGGCCGAGGAGCAGCGGGCCGTCCAGCCAGATCATCGCGATCGCGATCGCCGGGATGGTCAGGCCGATGCTGGCCATCGCCGAGCCCAGGGCCAGATTGAGGCTGGTCTGCATGCGGTCGCGGGCGGCCGCGCGGACCGCCGCGATGGTCTCCGGCAGCAGCACCAGCAGGGCGATCACGACGCCGACGACCGATTGCGGCAGGCCGGCGTTGCCCACCGCCGCCTCGATCGACGGTGACACGCCCTTGGCCAGGCCGACCACCGCGATCAGCGCGACCAGCAGCAGGCCGAGGCTGATCCCGGCGTCCCGGTTGCTCGGCGGGTCGAGGTGCTCCTCCTCGTCGATCACCTGGCCGGCGGTGGTGATCGGCAGGAAGTAGTCGCGGTGCCGGCGGGTCTGCACGGCCACGAACAGCAGGTAGAGCCCCAGCGAGGCGACCGCGGCGAAGGCCAGTTGGGCGGGTGAGAACTCGGCGCCCGGGCGGCTGGTGGTGAAGCTGGGCAGCACGAGGCTGAGGGTGGCGATCATGGCCACGGCGGCGAGGGCTCCGCCGGTGCCCTCCGGGTTGAACACGGCGAAGCGGCGGCGCAGGGCGCCGACCAGGATCGACAGGCCCAGAATGCCGTTGCAGGTGATCATGACCGCGGCGAAGACGGTGTCCCGGGCCAGCGATTGGGTCTTCTCGCCACCGCTGATCATCAGCGTGACGATCAGCGCGACCTCGATGATCGTGACGGCCACCGCCAGCACCAGGCTGCCGTAGGGCTCGCCGACCTTGTGCGCGACCACTTCCGCGTGGTGCACGGCGGCCAGCACCGCACCGGCGAGCAGCAGGGCGACCAGCACGACCACCGGCGGCGGCAGGCCGCGGCCCCAGCTCAGGATGAGGGCGAGGATTCCCAGCACGGGCACCGAGACGGTCCACTTAATCTTCGCGATCATCCAACTAGCGTCCCAGACCGGCGTCGCGCGCGCGGACGATGGCCTCGGCCCGGGACGACACCTGGCTGGCCGTACTGGACGCCTTCTGGCCGCTGTCCATGCTGGGCATGGCGATCATCGGCATCAAGGTCGCGTTCACCGGCGCCTGGCGTGGCCCGGATCTGGCCGTCGGTGGCCGAAAGCTGGGCCCTGGTCACGGTTCCGACCTTCGGCATCCTGGGCGCGACCGCCGGCTGGGCGGTCGGCGTGGCTCACCTCTTCGTCGGCTACCTGCTGCTGGGCCTGATCATCGCCCTGCGCCCGCACCTGACGGGCGCCCGTGACTGAAACCCGATGATGGAGACCCGATCGGTTCGCCGACCGGGTCTTTTCCGGTACGCACACAGCACCCGCTCGTCCCCCGCCTCCCCACCGCCGCGCATCCCGCCGTGCGGACGCCCGGTCAGTCGCGCAGCGCCAACAGGTCATCCTCGAAGTCGCGATATCCGGAGTTGTTCAGCGCCCCGTTCAGCAGGCCCAGCGCGAGGCGCCGGGCCTGCGTGGCGGTGTCGTCGGCTCCGAGGTCGCAGGGGAAGTGGTTGATGAGCGAACGGGTGCTGAAGGTGTCCTCCTTCCCTTCGAGCCGCGGCAGATCGCGGACGATGAGGATCGCCGGGCGGCGCGACGTGATCGTCGCCTGCAGAATCGTCCGGGCGAGCGTGATCCCGGCGATCAGCTCGTCGAACAGCGCCGACGACGACTCGATCCCCGTGGCGATCATGGCGGTGAGCAGTGCGTCCACCTCGGCCAGCGAGGGTTCCGCGGCCGGCGGAGGGCCGTCGCCGTCCGGGACTCGCTGGGATAGCGCTCGGGCCAGCCAGAGTTCGACCTGGAGGTCGGTGAGCAGCAACGAATCCGTCTCCTCCGGAAGGCGTGCGAAGGTCTGGATCTCGGCGAAGACGCGGATCGCCCTCGGCAGCCGCCACGAGTCCTCGTCGCCCGCGGCCGGCCGCACGACCGTGCCGACCCGGACTCGATTCGCGCCGTCGCCGTCCGAGTCGGCCAACGACCACGGAAGTTCGATCGACGGCCGCGCACCGGCGGCGCCCCGCAGCCATAGTGCCAACGGGCTGCGCTCGAAGTGCGAGAGGACGACCTGCCAGCGTGTGGCGCCGGTTAGCCGGGCCGGCTGCTGCGATGCGAGAAGCTCGCCGTGCGGCGGCCTCATCGCGGTCACCGTGATCTTGAGATCCGGCTCGTTGTCGTCACCGACCGGCGACAGATGGACGGAGCGCGCGATCAACGATCTCGGGAGGCCATCGCGCATCGTGGGCAGCGAAAGCATGGCCTCCCACGCCGACGCGATGCGCCGGAGCGCCGCCTCCGCATGGTGGCGACGGCTCGGCCAGGAGACGTCGTGACCATCCGGCTCTCCGGGGCGATCGGCCGCCGCCCGCAGCGCGGCTCGCACCCGAGCCCGCCCGACCCGCCGGATCATCGCCTCCGCGTCGACGCCGATCACGACCGGCCGGTTCGTCTCGCTCGCCACGCCCACCTCGACCAGGCGGGCCGCGACCGTGCCCAGCCCGACGCCGTCATCGATCGCACGCTGCAGGCGCAGATTCGTCTCGGTCGTGCCCAGCATCAGTTCGACCAGGTTGAAAAGGGTCTCCGCGGGCACGTCCGGCGCCCGGTCGCCCGCGTCGAGGTGGGCGCGGAAGTGCCGCCAGCCCAGCTCCGCCGCGCCCTCGGCCAGCGTCTCCAGCCACCCGGCGCTGATCGAACCCCGGGAGGAACGCGCGCAGGAAGTCGATCAGGCCGCGGATGCCGCGCTCCTCGAGGCCGGCGATCAGGCCCGCGACGTCGAGTTCGCCGGCCCGATCGAGCAGACGAACCAGCCACTGGATCATGGCCGCGTCCGGCCCTCCGAGAATCAAACCCGGGCCGGGCGGCAGCGGAAGGAATCGCACCGCGCCGCCGAGCACCCCTCCGGCCTCGGCCGCGGAGAGCTGATCGGTCAGCGCCTGCAGCCGCCGCAGGACACCCGCGCTCGTTTCGCAGGCCTCCCGGTCGCCGGCATCGGGAGCGAGTGACCCGGCCAACGCCGCCGGCACTCCGCCGGCGTCGCGCGCCCAGGCGTGCAACGCGAGCGTCAGCTCGGCGTCCGAGATGTCGGCCGCGGCGCGCGGGAAGGTGAAGTACCGATCGACGTAGTCCGGATCGCTGACCCCCCGGCGTCGCGGTGCGACCCGATCGGCCTCGTCGAGCAAGGGGAACAAACGCCTGATCGCGCCGCTGACCCGCTCGGCCGGGCCGGCCGGCAGGCCCAGGCCGGACATGCTGGGCACCTGCCGCCAGAACGCGAGCCGCAGGTCCCCGGCGGTCGGTGCGACCAGGCGAAGGCGGTCCGCCAGCAGGGCTCGATAGACCGGCGGATACGTCGACCGCAGGTGCGTGATCACCAGGTAGTCGACCAGGTCGACCTCGTCCGGTCCCACCAGTGGCAGATAGACCCGCAGCTGCGCGATGAACCGGCTGATGGTCCGTGGTTCGGCCAGATCGGCGGACAGCAGCAGCTCCCACTCGTCGGAGAGCCGTCGCCGTTCCTCGTCTCCGAGGTTGGCCCGCAGGTCGGCGAGCAGCGTGGTCAGGCCGTCGTTGAACAGCGCCGACGACTGCCCGGCCCGGATCATCGGCTGGTCGGCCCGCAGGGTGACGATCTTCTCCAGGAAGGCCAGCGCGCGATCCTCCCGCCCACCCGCGATCGACGTCGCCTTCAGCAGATCGACCAGCGTGTGCTGGTCGTACGCGACGAGGTAGTGCACGTTCGGCAGCCGGCCGACCACCCGGATCGCGCGCAGCAGCGCCAGCAGCTCGTCGGGTTGCAGGCGGTCCACATCGTCCACGAAGACCAGCACCGGGCGGCTCAGCGCCCGCATCTCATCGCTCAGCGCGTCGAACGCCGACTGCACGGTGGTGTCGGTCTCCAGCAGCTTGGCGGCCTGGGTGGCCGCGCCGGCCCCGCCCGGCACCAGGGACACCGCGATCGGCAGGTAGCGCGCGTAACCGGTGAGCCTCTCGCGGGCTTTCCTGGACCGCTCCGGGAGCGCGGATCGGATGGCGCCGAGCAGTTCCGTGACGATCGCCTCGGGTGAGCCGAGGGCCCACGGGTTCACCCGCGCGATGCCCCAGCTCTGGTCGCCCAGGCCGTCGAGGACCAGGTTGATCGTGCTGGTCTTGCCGCTGCCCCACGGGCCGACGAGGGCGACCACCGTGCTGCTCGGGTGGGCGCCGATCTCGCCGAGCATCGCGACCAGCCGGGCCACGAACGGGCCGCGGCCCAGCGCCTCGGCGTCCGGTGTCGAGATCGGATCGTCCACCCACCAGGTGCTCACCTCAGGCACGCTAACGGAGAGGAGCCCGCGGCAGACCTGTCAGATAGGCGCGCAGGATCGGCTCGGCGGGAGGGCGCGCGTCCGGATGCAGGCCGCTGCCGGCGACCCGGTCGTACAGAAGGCCGTCGAGGAGGGCGACCAGGGCCGGCGCGTGGGTGGCCGCGTCGCGCACGCCGATCGCCTCCAGGGTGGCCTCGGCCGCGGCCAGCGTGCCGGCCCGCACCGGAGATCGCGCGGTGATCATCGCGTGCAGTTCGGGGTCGTTCGCCAGATCGACGGTGAGCGCGTAGCGCGCCCGGTGATCGCCGGCCCGGGTGGCCAGCTGGTCGAGGAGGCCGGCCAGGCGTTTCGCGGCGCCGTTCACCGTGCGCGGCGTGATCGGCTCGGCGCGCATGTCGGTGACCGTGCGGTTGGCCAGCCGGTGGACCATGGCCTCGATCAGCTGCCGCCGGGTGCGTGCGTAGTACGACGCCGAGCCGTCCGGCAGATCCAGCTCGCGATCCACCGCCCGGTGGGTCAGTGCCCGCAACCCGGACCGGGCCACGATCGCGATCGCCGCGTCGCCGATCGCCGCCCGTCGATCTGTGCCTCCTGCCACCTTCACAACCGTGACTCTACAGCGGTAGAGTCCTCTACATGCGTAGAGGAGTCCAGGTGATCGGCGCCGGCATCGGTGGCCTCGTGACGGCGATCGGCCTGCAGCGGCATGGTTTCGAGGTCACCGTGTTCGAGCGGGCGCCCGAGCCGCGCCAGGTCGGGTCTGGGTTGTCGTTGTTCGGCAACGCGTTCACCGCGCTGGACACGGTCGGTGTGGGTGACGCGGTGCGCGCGCTCGGATCGCCGCCGCCCGGTCTCGTGGCCGGCCAGCGCCGGCCGGACGGGCACTGGCTGGCGACCGCGCCGGCCGCGGCGGGCGGTGAGTTCCGTGTCGTGCACCGGGCCGACCTGCACGAGGTTCTGGTGGACGCGCTCGAGCCCGGCACGATCCGGTGGGGGCAGGACGCGGCGGCCGCGCCGGGCGAGTTCGACGTGGTGGTCGCGGCGGACGGCCTGCGCTCGGCCACCCGCGCGTCCTGGCCCGGCGATCCGGGGGTGCGCTATTCGGGTTACAGCACCTGGCGAGGCGTCACGTCCGGCCCGGTCGACCTCGGCGACGCCGCGGGCGAGACGGTGGGCCGGGGCGAGCGCTTCGGCATGGCGCCGCTGCCGGACGGGCGGGTCTACTGGTTCGCGGTGGTGACGATGCCGCTGGACGCCACGTTCGCCGACGAGGGCGCCGAGGTGCGCCGCCGGTTCGCCGGGTGGCACGCGCCGATCCGCGAGCTGCTCGACGCGACCGACCCGGACGACACGTCACGCACCGGCATCTTCGACCTGGCCCGGCCGCTGCCGACCTTCCGCCGGGGCAACGTGGTGCTGCTCGGCGACGCCGCGCACGCCATGACGCCGGACCTGGGCCAGGGCGCCGGCCAGGCGATGGAGGACGCCGCCACGCTGACCACCCGGCTCGCCCGCACGGGCATCGACGAGGCGCTGGCCGAATACGACCGCGTGCGCCGCGCCCGGGTCCAGCCGATCGCCGCCCGGGCCCGGCAGATGGGCCGCCTGATGCAGAACGGCGGGCTGCTCCGCGACTGGACGCTGCGCCTGACCCCGCGGCGTGTGGTGGCCGCTCAGTTGGCGAAGTTGTCGGGTTGGCAACCGTGATCGAGCGGCTTGTCGCGGCGGCGACCGCCGGGCGGGGGCAGGATGGGGGCATGGCGCAGGAGAAGGAGTCCGGTGAGTTCCGCCGGGACCAGAACTACATCACCACCCGGATCACCGCGGACGGACGCGACGGTTATCCGGTGGAGCCCGGTCGCTACCGGCTGGTCGTGGCCCGCGCCTGCCCGTGGGCGAACCGGTCGATCATCGTGCGCCGGCTGCTCGGGCTGGAGGACGCGCTGTCGATGGGTGTGTGCGGGCCGACCCACGACGAGCGGAGCTGGACCTTCGACCTCGACCCGGGCGGTCGCGACCCGGTGCTCGGCATCGAGCGGTTGCAGGAGGCGTTCTTCAAGCGCGACCCGGGTTACGAGCGCGGCATCACCGTGCCGGCCATCGTGGACGTGCCGACCGGGCAGGTGGTGACCAACGACTTCGCGCAGATCACCATCGACCTGTCGCTGGCGTGGACCGAATATCACCGCGAGGGTGCGCCGCAGCTCTATCCCGAGCACCTGCGGGCGGAGATCGACGAGGTCGACGACGTGGTGTTCCGGGACGTGAACAACGGCGTCTACCGGGCCGGGTTCGCCAGTGGCCAGGACGCATACGAAAAGGCCTACCACCGGCTCTTCGATCGTCTCGATTGGCTGTCCGAGCGGCTGGCCGGGCAGCGTTACCTGGTCGGGGACACGATCACCGAGGCGGACGTGCGGCTGTTCACCACGCTCGCGCGCTTCGATCCGGTCTACCACGGGCACTTCAAGTGCAATCGGCAGAAGCTCGACGAGATGCCGGTGCTGTGGGCGTATGCGCGGGATCTCTTTCAGACGCCCGGGTTCGGCGACACCATCGACTTCGCCGACATCAAGAAGCACTACTACGTGGTGCACACGACCATCAATCCGTCGCAGATCGTGCCCGCGGGACCGGATCTGAGCGGCTGGCTGACCCCGCACGGGCGCGAGAAGTTGGGCGGACGGCCGTTCGGCGACGGCACTCCCCCGCCTCCGCCGCGCGAGCCGGTGCCGGCCGGGCATGGGGCCAGTGCGTGACGTAGGACACCTTGAACCGCCGAACGGCTGTACCGTCTCGCCATGACCGACGACGAACTGGACGTCCGCGCCTTCGCGACCGAGTTCCGCGCGTTCATGAAGGCACTGCAGCGGGCGACCCCGCCGCCGGAGCCGACCGAGCTCGCCCGGCGGATGGCCGAGCACCTCGGCGCCGACCCCGCCGAGCTACCCGTCACGGTCGAGGCGCTGCCCTCCTATGAGCAGGCCAACGTGCAGGCGGCGCTCGATGCGTACCTGGCCCGCGAGGGTGTCACGAGCGACCTGATCGGGGTCGTCGGCAGCGGCCGCGAGCACCAGGGCTTCGCCGATCTGGTGGACGCCGCCCGCAAGCACGGCCAATACGACGTGGGCGCGGTCGACTACGCCACGGTAGCCGTCGGGGTCGGCAAGGAGCAGGCCTGCGTCAGCTACGGGCTCTTTCTGCTCACCACCGGCGGCAGCAAGCTGGCCGCCCTGGTGCGGCTCAGCGGCCATCGCCGGGCGGTGCCGGAAATGCTGATCGAGGTGATGTGCGCGGACGCCGAGGTGTCCCGGCAGTTCCTGCGCACCATCCGGGAGTACACGGTCACCCACCACGTCTGCCGCGGCCAGGTGCTGTCCTTCGAGTCGTACGAGTACGGCGACGGCATCGGCCCGCTGCGCTTTCACGAGCGCCCACACGTGGACGCCTCCGACGTCATCCTCCCGGCCGGCGTGCTCGACGCGGTGCACCGGCAGATCCTGGGCGTCGCCGAGCACCGCGAACGGCTGCTCAAGGCCGGCCACCACCTCAAGCGCGGCGTGGTGCTGTTCGGACCGCCGGGCACCGGCAAGACGCACACCATCCGGCACCTGATCGGGGCGCAGCCGGACACCACGGTGATCGTGCTGACCGGGCTGGGCGTGCAGTTCATCCGGGAGGCGTGCAGTCTCGCCCGGCTGCTGCCGCCGGCCATCGTGGTGCTCGAGGACGTCGACCTGATCGCCGAGGAGCGCACGATGTCGCACCTGGGCATGGGCAACCCGCTGCTCTTCCAGCTGCTCAACGAGATGGACGGGGTGGCCGGCGATGCGGACATCGCGTTCCTGCTCACCACCAACCGGCTGGACCTGGTCGAGCCGGCGCTGGCGCAGCGGCCCGGCCGGGTGGACCTGGTGGCCGAGGTGCCGCTGCCGGACACGCACGGGCGGCGGCGGCTGCTCTCGCTCTACGGCGTCTCGGCGCACCTGAGCCCGGACGAGGTCGAGCGGGTGGTGAACGCGACGGCCGGCACCACCGGCTCGTTCTTCGCCGAGCTCTCCCGCCGCGCCGACCTGCTCGCCGCCACCGCGGACGACCAGGAGACCGAGATGAAGCACGTCAGCGCGGCCCTGGACGAGCTGGGCCGGAGCCGGGCCGCGGTGTCCAACGCGATCGCCAACTTCAGGAGCTCCGGAGGGCTTGGCGAAGAAGCTCACCCAGGGCCCTCAAACTCTCCGGCTCCATATGTCTGAGCAGGCGCCGCTGCTCTGACAGACCGGCCGTGACCGCCGGGTCGATGACCTCGCGACCGGCGTCGGTGAGCCGCACCAGCACGCTGCGGCGATCGGAGTCCGACGGGCGGCGCTCGATCAGGCCGGCCTTCTCCAGCCGATCGAGCCGGGCGGTGGTGCCGCCGCTGCTGAGCATCATCGAGGCGGACAGGGCGCCGGGCGGCAGCTCGAAGGGCGGCCCGGAGCGACGCAGGGTGGCCAGCACGTCGAACTCGGGCCGGCCGATGCCGAACCGCCGATAGGCCGCCTGCGTGGCCTCACCGGCCAGGGCGGCCAGGCGGAACACCCGCCCGAAGACCTCCATCGGTGCGGTGTCGAGGTCGGGACGCTCGCGGCCCCACTGCTCGACGATCTCGTCCACGCCGTCACGTTCCGTCATACGAGTAATTTATCTCGACGTCGAACTTCTTGACAAGGAGATACCTGCGAGCAACTATCTTCATGTCGAGATACTTTGGATCGAGGGAGTTCGTGATGAGGGTCCTACTGCTCACCGCCGTCACGCCGATGGTCTGGGGCACCACCTATGCGGTGACCACCGAGTTCCTTCCGCCCGGCCGGCCCCTGCTCGGCGGCCTGCTGCGCGCCCTGCCGGCCGGCCTGCTGCTGCTCGCCGCCACCCGCCGCCTCCCGCGCGGCGACTGGTGGTGGAAGTCCGCGGTGCTCGGCGCCCTGAACATCGGATTCTTCTTCGCGCTGCTGTTCGCCGCCGCCTATCGCCTGCCCGGCGGCATGGCCGCCGTGCTCGGCGCCGCCCAACCCCTGGTGGTGGCCGGCCTCACCGTGTTGCTTCTGACCGAGCGGGTTCGCCTGCGTACGGTCATCGCCGGCGTCCTCGGCGCCGGAGGGGTGGCGCTGGCCGTGCTCACCGCCACCGCGCGACTGGACGCCGTCGGGATCGTCGCCGGGCTGGCCGGCACGATGTCCATGGCGCTCGGGCTGACCCTGACCAAGCGCTGGGGCCGCCCGGACGTGTCGCTGCTGACCGCGACGGGATGGCAGCTCACCGCGGGCGGGCTGGTGCTGGCGCCGATCACGCTGCTGGCCGAGGGGCTGCCGGCGGGACTGTCCGGGACGAACCTGGCCGGGTATGCCTATCTGTCGCTGGTGGGGACCGCGCTGGCGTACACGATCTGGTTCTGGGGTCTGGAGCGGTTGCCGGCCGCGAAGGCCTCCCTGCTCGGGTTGCTCTCACCGGTGGTGGCGACCGCGGTGGGCTGGGCGGCGCTCGGCCAGAGCCTCACGCCGGTGCAGGTCGGCGGCATGCTGCTGGCCTTCGGCGCGGTGGTCTGGGGGCAGCGCGGCGGCTCAGCGGACGTCGAGCCCCTCGATGATGTGCGTGTGGAAGCCACCGCGGGCGGCCCGCAACATCGCCCGGCCGACCCGGTCCGTGCTGGTCGTGTATTTCGGCGCGAACCGGTCGAGGACGGCGAGCAGCGGCGCGGCGAGCGCGTAGCCGACGCGGTAGACGCGGGTCTTCGAGGCGGCGCCGTGGGTGGGCACGATGATGCCGGGGCGGCACGCGTAGCCGTTCGGCAGTAGCTGGATGATCTCCTGCTCGGTGCGCCCCTTGACCCGCTGCCACATCTGCCGCCCGGTCGGATTGGTGCCGGCCCCCGAGACGTAGACGAAGGTCACGTCCGGATTCAGATCTCCGAGGGTGCGCGCGGCCGCCATCGGGAAGTCGTAGCTGATCCGGCTGTACGCCGCCTCGTCCATGCCGACCGACGAGACGCCGAGACAGTAGAAGCAGGCGTCGTATCCGGCCAGCTGGTCCTTGATCGGCGACAGGTCGGTGAAGTCGGCGAGGGTGACCTCGCGCAGCTTCGGGTGCCGCACCCCGGTCGGGCCACGGCCGACCGTGAGCACCTGCTCGACGTCCTTGGCCAGCAGGCTCTCGCGCAGCACGCCCTGCCCCACCATGCCGGTCGCGCCGAAGACGATGACCTTCACGCCGGTCTCCCCTCTGTTGGCCTCGACCCTGCCCGATCCGAGGCCCGTTGTCTTGCTCCCGCCCCGCGCGGCTCAAAACGTCGTACCGGTTGCCTATGGTTGCCCGGTGCCGATTGAACGGTGGTCCCCCGCCCAGGTCATCGCGCTCGCACCCGATGCGAGCTCGCTGCGTGGCGCGCGCGGGGTCAGCTCGCTCAGCCACTGGTCGTCCACCGGGCGCACCGGCGACGTCCTGTGGGGACTGTGCCGGGGCTCCGGGAAAAATCCCTATCAGGTGTGTGTCGATCTGGCGGGTCCGGCATACAAGTGCAATTGCCCCAGCCGTAAATTCCCCTGCAAGCACGCCCTCGGGCTGCTCTTCGTGTGGGCCGAGATCGGGTTGTCCCCCGGCGATCCGCCCGCTTTCGTGACCGAGTGGCAGGCCTCGCGGGAGGCCCGGGCGACCAGGGCCGCGGCTCCGAGATCCGACGGGCCGGCCGATCCGGCCGCCGCCGAGAAACGGGTGCTCCGGCGGGCCGAGCGGGTGGCCGGCGGCATGATCGAGCTGCGCCGCTGGCTCGACGATCAGGTCCAGCAGGGGCTGGCCGCGACCGGCAGCGCGGGCTTCCGGCCGTTCGAGACGATGGCCGCCCGACTGGTCGACGCGCAGGCCCCGGCGGCGGCGTCCGCGGTGCGGCGGCTCGGCGGCATGGCCGGCGTCGGCCCGCAGTGGGCCGACCGGCTGCTCGGCGAGATGGGCCTGCTGCGGTTGCTGGTCGCCGGGCACGAGCGGCTCGCCGACCTGCCGCCCGATCTGGCCGCGACCGTGCGCACCCGGATCGGCTTCCCGGTGAGCGCCGAGGACGTGCTGGCCGGCCCCCGGGTCCGCGACCAGTGGCAGGTGCTCGGCCTGGTCGACTCCGACGACGGCGCGCTGATGTCCCGGCGCATCTGGCTGCGCGGCGCCACCACCGGCCGGTTCGCCATGCTGCTGTCCTTCGCGGTGGCCGGGCAGAGCCTGCTGTCCGACGTGCTGCCGGGCACCACGCTCGAGGCCGAGCTCTGCTTCTATCCGGGGGCCTACCCGCTGCGGGCGTTGATCGCCGACCGCTGGGAGCAGTTGCCACTCGCCGAGCCGGGCGGCGCCGACCTCCGCGGCGCACTGGCCGCCTGGTCGGCCGCGCTGGCCGCCGAGCCGTGGCGGCACGACGTGCCGGTCCTGCTCGCCCGGGTGCGGCCGGCCAGTGGCGGCTGGCTGGTCGACGACTCCGGCGACGCGCTGCCGTTCGCGCCCGGCCACCGCGAGCCGTGGTGGCTGCTGGCCGCCGCCGGCGGGCGCCCGGCCACGGTGGCCGCCGAGTGGTCGTCGTCCGGGCTGCGCCCGCTCGCGGCCTGGGTCGACGGTGGCTATGTGCCGGCCGGTGAGGCGATGCCCGACGGCGTCGTGCGCCGGGCTGCCGAGCTGCCGCCGGATCTGCTGGCCGCGGCGCTGGTCGGCACCGCCCGGCGCCCGTGGCAGGCCACCGCGGTGACCGTCGGCGGGCGCCCGCTGGCGACCGACGGCGCGTCGCTGCTGGAGGCGGCCGGGGTGGCGCTGGTCTATCACCGCGCCGGGGCCGAGCCGGCGCCCGGGCACGACCCGGTCGCCGAAGCGCCGGTCGAGACCGGGCCCGCCCTGCCGGCCTCCGCGGGCGCCCGGCTGCTGCGCATCCTCGCCGACGGCGGGGTGCCCGGCGGCGCCCAGATCGCGCAGGAGGTGCTCGCGCAGTGGCTGGCGCTGGCCGACGCGCACGGCGGGCACGTGCCGCCGCAGACGCTGCCCGCCCTGCTGGATGCGGGGCGCCGCAACGGTTCCATCCGAGGCGCGCTCGGCCGGGTGGCCGGCCGGCGCGGCGCCTGGCTGGCCGCGATGCGCGACGACTGGGCGTGGTTGCTCGATCAGGCGCCGGCCGGCGACGCGGCCGACTGGGAGACCGGCTCGGCCGGCGAGCGGCTGGCCCATCTGCAGCGGCTGCGCGCCGACGACCCGGCCGCCGGGCGAGTGCTGCTCGAGACGGCCTGGCCGGGCGAGTCCTCCGAGGACCGCGCGCGCTTCCTGAGCGGGCTCGAGATCGGTCTCTCCCTCGACGACGATCCGCTGCTCGAGCAGGCGCTCGACGACCGGCGCCGCGAGGTGCGCGAGTCCGCCCTCGAGGTGCTGCGCCGGCTGCCCGAGTCGGGGCTCGGCCGGCGGATGCGCGACCGGGCGCGGCGGGCGGTGCGGCTCGAGCGACGGCTGCTCGGCCGCGACCGGCTGACCGTCGAGCCGCCCGAGGACCTCGACGCCGACCTGCGCCGCGACGGGGTCGGCGCGTCCCCGGCCCGGGGCATCGGCATCGGCGCCTGGCTGCTCGAGGAGATCGTGGCCGGCGCGCCGCTGTCCACCTGGCACGACTACGGCCGCGGCCCGGCCGCCGTGATCGACCTGGCCCGCGGCAACGACTGGGAGACGGCGCTGCTGCACGGCTGGGCCAAGGCCGCGATCGCGCAACGCGACCCGCTCTGGGCCGGTGCGCTGGTCGGCAACGACGCCGGATCCGACGGCCCGGCGCTGCGCGAGGCGGTGCGCTGGGACCTGCATCTGATCCTGCCGCCCGAGGAACTGGCCCGGATCGCGGCTGACTTCCTGCGCCGCGAGGACCATCTGGCCAACCGCCTGCTCGCCGTGCACACCGGCGACTGGCCCGACGAGCTGGCGATCGAGGTGATCAGCACGATCGCGCGGCGGGCGCGCACCGACCGGCACAGCTGGCAGCTGTCCGAGCTGTGCCGCTCGGCCGCGCTGTCCATGCCGCCGCGTTATGCCGGGCACGTCGAGCGGCTCGCCGAGGAGCTCGACCACGACCCGGCCACCTCCGTCCGCACCAGGCCGGTCGCCGAGCTGGCCCGCACCCTCACCTTCCGCAACGAGATGCACCTGGAGTTCGAGTGACCGCACTGCGCCCGCACGCCGAGGACCAGTACTCCGAAGAGCTGGCCCTGCTCGCCGCGTCCGACGACCGCCCGCGGCCGGCCGGCTGGCGGCTCTCCCCGGCGGCCGTGGTGACCTACCTGCTGGGCGACGGCGCGAAGATCACCCCGAAATACGTCGGCCCGCGGCGGCTGCTCGAGGTGGCGGTGTCCACCCTGGTCACGGACCGCGCGCTGCTGCTGCTCGGGGTGCCCGGCACGGCCAAGACCTGGGTCTCCGAGCACCTGGCGGCGGCGATCTCCGGCGATTCCAAGCTGCTGGTGCAGGGCACGGCCGGCACCGCGGAGGAGGCGATCCGCTACGGCTGGAACTACGCGCGCCTGCTGGCCGACGGCCCGAGCGAGGCGGCCCTGGTGCCGAGCCCGGTGATGCGGGCCATGCGGACCGGCGCGATCGCCCGCGTCGAGGAGCTGACCCGGGTGCCGTCCGACGTGCAGGACGCGCTGATCACGGTGCTGTCGGAGAAGACGCTGCCGGTGCCGGAGCTCAACACCGAGGTGCAGGCGCAGGCCGGCTTCAACCTGATCGCCACGGCGAACGACCGCGACCGTGGGGTGAACGAGCTGTCCAGCGCGCTGCGGCGGCGGTTCAACACGGTGGTGCTGCCGGTGCCGGCCTCCGCCGACGAGGAGGTGGAGATCGTCGCCCGCCGGGTGGCGCAGCTCGGCAAGTCGCTCGACCTGCCCGAGGTGCCGGCCGCGATGGAGGAGATCCGCCGGGTGGTCACGGTGTTCCGCGAACTGCGATCCGGCATGACCGAGGACGGCCGCACCAAGCTCAAGTCGCCGACCGGCACGCTGTCCACCGCCGAGGCGATCTCGGTGATCACCAACGGCATGGCGCTGGCCGCACACTTCGGCGACGGCCGGCTGCATCCGTCCGATGTGGCGTCCGGCATCCTCGGCGCGGTGGTCAAGGACCCGGTCTCCGACGACGTGGTCTGGCGCGAATACCTGGAAACCGTGGTCCGCGAGCGGGCCGAGTGGCGGGACTTCTACCACGCGGCCCGCGATGCCTGAGCGGTTCTACGGCATCCGGCACCACGGCCCGGGTTCGGCGCGGGCGGTGGTGCAGGAGCTCGAGACGCAGCGCCCTTCCATCGTCCTGATCGAGGGCCCGCCGGAGGCCGACGACCTGGTGCGCTGGGTGGCCGACGAGGGCCTCGAACCACCGGTGGCGCTGCTGGGCTACGCGACGGACGACCCGCGGCGGGCGGCGTTCTGGCCGTTCGCAGTCTTCTCCCCCGAGTGGCAGGCGATCCGGTGGGCGCTGGCCAATGCGGTCCCGGTCCGCTTCTTCGACCTCCCTTATGGCTTCCGCATGTCCCCGGCCCAGGCCGGGCCCGATGCGCCTTCCGGTGGGCCCACGCCCGATCGAGGGCCGGCGGCTTCCCACGGGTCCGGGCCTGACGAGAAGCCCGCCCCTGGTGCGTCCCGGCCTGACGAGAAGCCCGCCCCTGGTGCGTCCCGGCCTGACGAGAAGCCCGCCCCTGGTGCGTCCCGGCCTGACGAGAAGCCCGCCCCTGGCAGAGACCAGGCGGGTGGCGGCGATGCCGCCGAGCGGACCGCGCCGGCCGGTCTGCCGACGGGCACCGGCGGACACCCGCCTGGCAGAGAATCCACGCCCGACAGCCGATCTGTGTTCAGCGATGGGCAGGGGGCCCCTGGCTCGCCGACGCACGACGCGCAACTCGACGATGGCGAAAAGCCGGTTCTCGGCGGCAACGCCGCCGCGCCATCCGCGCTCGGTGGACTGCCCCCGGCACTCCCCACGTCCTCGGCAGGCGAATCCACGCCGGTTCCGCTCGCTCCCTCTCCGCCCTTGGGTGAGGGCGGAGATGAGCCGGTGAAGCGGGTTCGGCCTGTTGACCCGATTGGGGAACTGGCCGCTGCGGCCGGCTATGACGATGCCGAGCGGTGGTGGGAGGACGTTGTGGAGCATCGGGGGATGCCGGCGTTCGAGGCGGTTGCCGAGGCGATGACCGCGATCCGGGAGACGTCGCCGGAGGATCCCGACGATCTGGTTCGCGAGGCCTACATGCGGACCGTGCTGCGGGAGGTGCGCCGGAAGCACGAGAACATCGCGGTCGTCTGTGGGGCCTGGCATGTGCCCGCGCTTCTTCGCAAGGTCGCCGTCAAGGACGACGCCGCGCTGCTCAAGGGGCGGAAGAAGGGCAAGGTCACGTTCACCTGGGTGCCGTGGACCTATGGGCGGCTGGCGTCCTGGTCCGGCTATGGCGCGGGGGTCAGTTCTCCCGGGTGGTACCACCATCTCTTCACCACCTCGGACGAGGTGGTGCCGCGCTGGCTGGTGGACGCCGCGCGAGTCTTGCGCGCCGAAGGGGTGCCGACCTCGTCGGCGCACGTGATCGAGGCGACCCGGCTGGCCGAGGCGCTCGCGAGTCTGCGGGGACGGCCGCTGGCCGGGCTGGCCGAGGTCACCGAGGCGGCCGAGGCGGTGATGTGCGACGGCGAGCGGCTGCGGGTCGAACTGATCGGCCGCAAACTCGTGGTCGGCGAACGGCTCGGCGGGGTGCCCGAGGAGATGCCGGCCGTGCCGCTGGCCAAGGATCTCGCGGCCCAGCAGCGCCGGCTGCGGCTCAAGCCGGAGGCCCTGGACCGCACCCTCGACCTGGACCTGCGCAAGGAGACCGACCTGGGTCGCAGCCGCATGCTGCACCGGCTGCGGGTGCTGGACGTGCCGTGGGGCGAGCCGGAGACCGGCCGCCGGGGCTCGGGCACGTTCCGCGAGCAGTGGCGGGTGCGGTGGCAGCCGGAGTTCGCGATCAGCCTGGTCGAGGGCAGCATGTGGGGCACGACGGTGGCGGCCGCGGCGACCGCCCGGGTCACCGACCGCGCCCGCAAGGCACAGTCACTCGCCGACGTGACCGCGCTGGTCGAGGTCTGCCTGCTCGGCGAGCTGACCGAGGCGTACGGTCCGGTGCTGGCCGCGTTGGACACCCGCGCCGCGCTCGACGCGGACGTCAACCATCTGATGGCCGCGCTGCCCGCGCTGGCCCGCACCCTGCGATACGGCGACGTGCGCAAGACCGACGTGGCCGGGCTCGGCGCGGTCACCGACAGCCTGCTGCGCCGCATCTGCGCCGGGCTGCCGGCCGCGATCGGTTCGCTGGGTGACGAGGCCGCCAAGGAACTGCGCAAACACCTCGACGGCGTGCACTCGGCGATCGCCCTGCTGGACGACGAGGCGATGCGCGAACGGTGGCTGGGCACGCTGGTGTCGCTGGCCGACCGCGCGGATCTGCACGGGTTGCTCGCCGGCCGGCTGACCCGCCTGCTGCTGGACGCCGGGCGACTCGGACCGGCCGAGGTGCGCCGGCGGCTGCGGCTGCCGCTCACCGTGGGCACCGCGCCCGCGCACGCGGCCGCCTGGGTCGAGGGCTTCCTGTCCGGCGGCGGGCTGCTGCTGGTGCACGACGAGAGCCTGCTGGAACTGCTCGACGACTGGCTCGCCGACATCGCGGCGGACTCGTTCGACGACGTGCTGCCGTTGCTGCGCCGCACGTTCGGCGCCTTCGAGGCGGGCGAGCGACGGGCGATCAGCGAGCGCATCGCCGGCCCGCGCGACACCGCGGCGGCCGGCACGACCCTCGATCACGGGCGCGCCACCCAGGTGTTGCCAACGCTGAGCGCGTTGCTGGGCCGCGAAATCACGGGAGCTGAAGCATGAGCGCTCCGTGCGGGACCCGGCGAGTGCAGGGGCCGGCGGGCACGCAGACCAGATGGGCCATGTCGTCGCCGCGTCGGTCGGGCGGCATCGAGCTGTTGAGCGGGGAGGCGGGGGCATGACGGCGCGGGAGGATTCGGAGCGCGGCGAGCGGATGCGGCGGTGGCGGCTGGTGCTCGGCGGGCCCGCGGAAGAGGCGTTGGGGTCGGCGGAGGGGCGGGACGGGCAGATGGACGCGGCGCTGTCCGCGCTCTATGACGCCGGGAACGACGAGGAGGGCGATCCGCAGCAGAAGAACCGGCGGTCGGGTGGGCTGGGCGGGTCGGCGCCGCGGGTGGCGCGCTGGCTCGGTGACATCCGGGAATACTTCCCGAGCACTGTGGTCCAGGTGATGCAGGCCGACGCGATCGAGCGGCTCGACCTGCATCGGCTGCTGATGGAGCCGGAGATGCTGCGGGCCGTCGAGCCCGATGTGCACCTGGTCGGCACGCTGCTCTCGCTCAACCGCGTGATGCCGGACGAGACCAAGGAGGCGGCGCGGCAGGTGGTGCGTAGCGTGGTGGAAGATCTTGAAAAGCGGGTCGCACAGCAGACGCGGGCGGCGGTCACGGGTGCGCTCAACCGGGCCTCGCGGATCAATCGGCCGCGGCACGCCGACATCGACTGGAACCGCACCATCCAGGCGAACCTCAAGCACTACCAGCCCGAGCACCGCACGGTGATCCCGGAGCGGCTGATCGGCTACGGCCGCCGGACCAGCGCCGTGCAACGCGACGTGATCCTCTGCGTGGACCAGTCCGGGTCGATGGCGGCGTCGGTGGTCTTCTCCGGCGTGTTCGCGGCGGTGCTCGCCTCGATGCGGTCGCTGCGGACGTCGCTGGTCGTCTTCGACACGTCGGTGGTCGACCTGACCGAGCAGCTCAACGACCCGGTCGAGGTCCTTTTCGGCACGCAGCTCGGCGGTGGCACCGACATCAACCGGGCGATCGCCTACAGCCAGCAGCTGATCACCCGCCCGCGGGACAGCATCTTCGTGCTGATCAGCGACCTCTACGAGGGCGGCGTGCGCGAGCAGATGCTGCGCCGGGTGGCCGAGATGACCGCGGCCGGCGTGCAGGTGGTGGTGTTGCTGGCGCTCTCCGACGAGGGGGCGCCGGCCTACGACCACGAGAACGCGGCGGCGCTGGCCGCCCTGGGCGTGCCGGCTTTCGCGTGCACTCCGGACGCGTTTCCGGAATTGATGGCCGCCGCCATCCAGCGCCGCGACCTCCAGGCCTTCGCCCAACGCCTCGCCGACGGCTGACCCGGCCGGCCGCGCCGCCGGCTCGGGGGCACGTCGGCTCGGGGGCACGTCGGCTCGGGGCGCCACCGTCTTGGGATGCCGTCGGGGCGGGGTGCCGACAGGATGGGCTGCCGTCAGGGCGGGTGTCATGCGCGGTTATCGCTAACCACTGGATACGCCAATCTCGGGTCGGGGATTGCGTGCGGCCTGGAAGTGTAACTACCGTAGTGCTCATGACTGCTTACATTGACAATCCCGAAGCTTGGCAGCTGAGTTGGGATCGGCAGCAGGAGGAATACCTTCCGGATCGGGAGCATCGGTTTGCCACGATGCTCGACGCGGTGGATGCCGTTGTCGGTGGTGCGGCGCCTCGGCTGCTCGACCTGGCCGGTGGGACCGGGACTATCACGTTGCGCGCGCTGGCTCGCTTTCCGGGGGTGGCGGCCACCGTGCTTGATCAGGATCCGGTGCTGCTGACGATCGCGCGGTCCACGCTGCGCGAGCGGGCTACTGTCGTCGCCGCCGATCTGAACGATCCGTCTTGGGCGGCCGCGCTGCCGCATCGTGAGTTCGACGCGGTGTTGACCGCTACCGCGCTGCATTGGATTTCCGAGCATCGGCTGACCGCGCTGCTGGGCGAGATCCGTGAGGTGCTGCGGCCGGGTGGGGTCTTCATCAACGCCGATCAGATGCCCGATGAGGATCTGCCCGGGCTGAGCAAGGTGCTCGGCGGCCGCGAGGACGCGCGCCGCGATGCGCGGCAGACCGCCGGCACCGCGCTGTCCTGGAACGGGTGGTGGGACCGGGTGCGGGCGACCGAGGCGTTCCGGGAGCAGATGGCCGAGCGCGACGTGATCTATCCGCCCGAGCGGGCCGAGCACACCGAATGGCTGCCGGCCGCGTCCTGGCATCTCTCGACGCTGCGTGCGGCGGGCTTCACCGAGGCGGGCCTGCTGTGGCGGGGCGGCATTGACGCGGCGGTCATCGGCGTCCGCTGAATCACGACCCACGAAGCACCGCACGGGCAGGCCAGCATCGCAGCACCCGAGATAGCCGCGCGCGGCCCGAGCGAACGCGGCTTGAGGCGAGCGGAAACCGCGGCGCGGGCAGCGCGCGTGCGCAGCGCGGGCAACGCGGGTGCGCAGCGCGGGCAACGCGGGTGCGTAGCGCGGGCAACGCGGGTGCGCAGCGCGGATGCAACGCAGGCAGCGCGACCAGCGCGGGTGAGCAGCGCGGGTGAGCGGCGCGGGTGAGCGGCGCGGGTGAGCGGCGCGGGCCGCGACGCGACGTAGGTCACGGCGCGACGTTGGGGTGCGACGTAGGCTCGCGGTCATGCCGTTGTCGGGAGAATATGCGCCCAGCACCTCCGATTGGGCCCGCAAGCAGGCCGAGACCTATGAGGCCAGCGGCGGGCAGCGCGCCAAGGACATGATCGGGCTTCCGGTCATCGTGCTGACCTCGGTCGGCGCCAAGACCGGCCTGCTGCGCAAGACCGCCCTGATGCGGGTCGAGCACAACGGGGAGTATGCCTGCGTCGGGTCTCTCGGCGGGTCGCCCAAGAACCCCGTCTGGGTCTACAACCTGCGCAACAACCCGCTTGTCGAGTTGCAGGACGGGCCGGACAAGCACGACTACACGGCCCGCGAGGTCGAGGGCGCCGAGCGCGACGAGTGGTGGGCCCGGTCGGTCGAGGCGTTCCCCAACTACGCCGCCTATCAGAAGAAGACCGAGCGCGTCATCCCGGTGTTCGTGCTGACGCGCGTCTAGCGGCACGGCCGGCCGGCACCACCAGCGGGGTGCCGGTCTGCGGGTCGGGGATCACCTCGCAATTGAGGCCGTAGACGTCCTCGACCAGTTCGGCCGTGATGATCGTGGACGGCTCGCCCTGCGCGACGATCGCGCCCGCCTTCATCGCGATCAGGTGCGTCGCATAGCGGGTGGCCTGGTTCAGGTCGTGCAGCACGGCGACCAGCGTGCGGCCCTGCTCGTTCAGGTCGGCGCACAGGTCGAGCAGATCGATCTGATAGGCGATGTCGAGATACGTGGTGGGTTCGTCCAGCAGCAGGATCCCGGTCTGCTGGGCCAGCGCCATCGCCATCCACACCCGCTGCCGCTGACCGCCGGACAACTCGTCGACGGCCCGGTCCGCCAGCGCGGTCACCCCGGTCGCCTCCATCGCCAGCGCGACCTGCTCCTCGTCCTCCGGCGTCCACTGCCGCAGCAGCTTCTGGTGCGGGTACCGGCCGCGGGCCACCAGGTCGGCCACCGAGATGCCGTCCGGCGCTATCGCCGACTGCGCGAGCAACCCCAGCCGCCGGGCCACCTCCTTCGCGCGGTAGGACGAGATCGCCGCGCCGTCCAGCACGACACTGCCGGAACGAGGGGTGAGCAGGCCGGAGAGCGCCCGCAGCAGCGTCGACTTGCCGCAGGCGTTGGGCCCGACGATGACCGTGAAGGCGCCGTCCGGGATCTCCACGTCCAGGCCGGACGCGACGACCCGCTGGTCGTACGCGAGGGTGAGATCCGCTCCGGAGAGCCTGGTCATGTCGTTCCCTTTCGCCATTGCACACTGAGCAGCCAGGCCAGGTACGCCCCACCGACCGCACCGGTGACCACCCCGACCGGCAGCTGGGCCGGAGACAGCAGCCGCTGCGCGACGAAGTCGCTCGCCATCATCAGCACCGCGCCGGTGATCATCGACGGCACGAGTTGCAGCGTGGCGGCGCCGGTCAGCCGCCGGGTGATCTGCGGCGCGGCCAGCGCCACGAACGCGACCGGCCCGGCGGCCGCCGTGGCCACCGCGCAGATCGCCACCGCGAGCAGCACCAGCAGCAGCCGGTCCCGGCCGGCCCGCACGCCGAGCGAGTGCGCGGAGTCGTCGCCCATCTCGAGCATCCGCAGCCGGCGGCTCATCAGCAGCAGCGGCGGGGTGAGCACGATCAGCGCCAGCCCGAGCAGTTGCACATAGATCCAGGTGCGCCCGTTCAGCGTGCCGACCAGCCAGACCGACGCGGACTGCGCGGCGTCCAGGCGGGCGCGGCTGATCAGGTAGCTGTTCAGCGCCACGAGCATGGCGCTGACGCCGATGCCGACGAGCACCACCCGCCGGATGGCGCCGCCGCCGATGGACGCGAGGCCGTACACGATCAGGGCGGTGATCAGGCCGCCCGCGATGGCCGAGAAGGCCGCACCGGCCGGGCCCGCGCCGAAGGCGATGATCGCCAGCACCGCGCCGGAGGCCGCGCCGGTGGTGAAGCCGACGATGTCGGGGCTGCCGAGCGGATTGCGGGACAGGCTCTGGAAGACCGCACCGGAGACCGCCAGGGCGGCGCCCGCGAGCGCGGCCAGGCTGAGCCGCGGCAGGCGCAGGTCGAGCAGCACGAAGCGGTCGGCGCGGCGGCCCCGGCCGGCGAAGACGTCCATCATGTCGGCGAACGGGATGCGGGTGCCGACCGCGAACACGGTGATCGCGGCGACCGCCAGGACGGCGAGCAACAGCAGCGCGGACACCCACAGTGTGCGCACGTCCAGCCGCAATGCGACGCCGGGCGCACGCAGCATCACCCGGCGGCTCACAGCGGCACGATCCGGCGGCGCAGCATCACGCGGCGGCTCACAGCGGCACGATCCGGCGGCGCAGGATCACGGTGAGGAAGATCGGCGCGCCGAGGAACGCGCACACCAGGCCGGCCTGCAGCTCTCCGGGCCGCACCACGACCCGCCCGGCCACGTCGGCGAGCAGCAGCAGCGTCGGGGCCAGGATCATCGAGTACGGGAGCAGCCACCGCTGATCCGGCCCGACCAGCGCCCGGGCCAGATGTGGCACGGCCAGCCCGACGAACGCGATCGGCCCGACCGCCGCGGTCGCCCCGCCGCAGAGCAGCGTGATCGCGATCGCGCTGAGCACCCGCGTGCGGTTCAGGTTGGCGCCCAGCGCCCGCGCGGTGTCCTCGCCCAGCGCCACCACGTTCAGCGACGGCCCGAGCCCGAGCGCGAGCAGCGCGCCGATCGCGATGAACGGCAGCACGCCGAGCACCACGTCCATGTCCCGGCCGGACAGCGCGCCGACCACCCAGAGGCGGTAGCGGTCGAAGGTGGTGACGTCCAGCAGCGCCACCGCGTTGGTGATCGCCAGCAGCGCGGCGCCGACCGCCGCGCCGGCCAGCGCGAGCCGTTCCGGTGAGGCGCCCGAACGGCCGCGCGAGCCGAGCAGATAGACCACCACGAAGGCGCCGGCCGCCCCGGCGAACGCGAACCAGATGTAGCCGGTCAGCGAGCTCACCCCGAGCACCCGGATGGCGAGCACCACGGCGGCCGCCGCGCCCGCGTTGATGCCCAGGATGCCGGGGTCGGCCAGCGGGTTGCGGGTGAGCGCCTGCATCAGCGCGCCGGCCAGGCCCAACGCGACGCCGGCGGCCAGGCCGATCAGCGTACGGGGGATTCGCAGGTCTTGAATGATCGTCAGATCCTCGGCGCGGGACGGGTCGGTGACCACGCCGTCAAGCGCGTCCCACACCGTGCCGAGCGGGATGGCCTTGGTGCCGATCGCGATGCTCAGCGCCGCGGCCACGATCAGGGCGGCGACCGCGAGGAGCAGGCCCAGGCCGCGGGTGGTGAGCCCACCGCGAGCCTTGACCCGCTCCGCGGCGGGCAGATATCCGGCCCGCGCGGCCGCCGTCGTCGTCACGCCAGAGCGTCCTTGACCATCGGCACGAACTTCTCCAGCGTGTACGGAGTGCTCAGCACCGAGTTCGTGGAGAACGAGTTGACCAGGTCGGCGTCGTCGATGATGAGCAGCCGGCCGGCCTTGGCGGACGGGATGCTGTTGAGCACGGTGTCCTTCTCGAGCTCGCCGCCGGCGCCGATGGCGAACACCACGGTCAGGTCGGCGTCGAGCAGGGCGACCCGCTCCTTGGAGACCTCGGCATAGAACGTCGGGGCGGACAGTGCCTCGACCTTCGGCGAGTTGGTGAAGCCGATCGACTGCATGAACTGCACCCGGCCGTCGCCGCTGGTGTACGCGCCGTACTGCCCGCCGAACGCCGCGGCCACCACGACCGTCTTGCCGGCGAACCCGGGGTTCGCCGCCTTGGCGTCGGCCAGCGCCTTCTCGTTGTCCGCGACCAGCTTCTCGCCCTCGGCCCGGCGACCGAGCGCCTCGGCGATCATGATGGTCTGGTCCTTCAGGCTGGTGCCGTAGGGCGGCACGTCCTTGGGGCCGGACAGCGTGGGTGCGAGCTTCTCCAGCTGGTCCCAGGTGGCCTTGACGTTGTCCGACTTGGTGAACGTGACCAGGTCGGGCCGCAGCGCCGCGACCGCGTCGTAGTTGATCTCCGGGCCCTTGAGCACGGTGGGCTTGGCGCCGTTCAGCCTGGACTGCGCCCACGGGCCGACGCCGACCGGCCAGGCCTGGAACCAGTCGAGGATGCCGAGCGGCACCACGCCGAGCGCGAGCAGCACATCCGCGTCGGCCCAGCCGAGCGATACCACCGCCTCGGGCGCCGCCTCGACCGGGGTGGTGCCGAACTGGTGGGTGACCGTGGCCGGGAACGCGCCGCCCGCCGCGGCGGACGAACCACCGGTCGACGGGGTGCTCGAGCTGTCGTCGTCGCCGCACGCGACGAGCAGGCCGGCGGCCGCCGCGCCGAGGGCGCCGGTGAGCAGTCCACGGCGGGACAGGTGGTGGCCGGTCATCTGTTCTCCTGATCATCTTTAGTAAGGCTTGCCTCACCTTAGCTGAGCTCGATCCCGCACGGCACGCGACCTGGGCAGGGAAGATGTGAGTCCGCACTGGACAGTCCGAGCGCGGAGAATCACGCAAAGGTGAAAACGGCTGTATTTCCTACCGCTTCCGGACGATCATGGAGACCATGCGCACACCCCATCAGTCCGTCGACCGGCTCGGCAGCCGCCCCGTGGAAGTCGAGGCGCTCAGCCTGCCCACGGCCCAGTCCCTGCCGCTGTCCGGCGCCGTCGATGACGGTGACCGGCTGGTGGATGTGGTCGACCTGCTCGCGCTCGACGCCTTCGTCACCGGGCGCGAGCCCTTCGGCCGCACGTGCTATCTGGAGAATGTCCGCGCCGACGCGCCACTGACCACCGACGACGCCCGCGTGATCCGCGACGCGGTGGAGGAGGACGGCCAGGGCCGCCTTTCGGTCGGCGAGGGCTGGACGCTGCACGTCACCCGCTGGCGGCAGAGCCGGCGCGCCCGGGTCACGGTCACCGCGATCAGCGCCGAGCTGGCCGAGTCGGTGCTCGCCACGGCCAGCGCGAACGCCGTCGAGGAGCCACAGCCGGCGCCGGACAGCGTACCCATCGGGTTTTGGCATTTTGGAACTCATGGCCCGCGCCGCGTGCAGCGTGAGATCGACGCGGCGCCGTGGGACAAGATCCGGGCGAACTACTCGAGCCCGGTCGCGCAGACCCTCGAGCGGCTGATGGCGATCGACGGCACCGCGGTCAACGGCCGCCTGCTGCTGCTGCACGGCGAGCCCGGCACCGGCAAGACCACCGCGCTGCGGGCGCTGGCTCAGCAGTGGCGCTCGTGGTGCCAGGTCGACTGCGTGCTCGATCCCGAGCGGCTGTTCGGCGATCCGGCCTACCTGATGAGCGTGGCGCTGGGCAGCGGCGACGACGACGAGCCGCGCTGGCGGCTGCTGATGCTGGAGGACTGCGACGAACTGGTCAGCGGCGAGGCCAAGGCAAGCGCCGGGCAGTCGCTGTCGCGCCTGCTCAACCTCACCGACGGCCTGCTCGGCCAGGGACGCAACGCGCTGATCGCGATCACCACGAACGAGGATCTGGCGTCGCTGCACCCCGCCGTGGTCCGGCCCGGGCGGTGCCTGGCCAGCATCGAGGTGGGTCGTCTGCCGTACGCCGAGGCGGTCACCTGGCTGGGCCGCACCGCCGGGATCGGCCCCGACGGCGCCACCCTCGCCGAGCTGTACGCGCTGCGCACCGGCGCCCAGCCGGTCACCGTCCCGAAGACCCACCCCACCACCGGGATGTACCTGTAAGAGCGATCGCCGCCGCGCCCAGTGCGGTGGCGCCGGCGATCGCGCCGAGCACGAGCCACGGCGAGCCGGGCTGCCAGGACAGCGTGATCAGCCCGGCCACCGCGCCGCCCGGCAGCAGCTCGGCGAGCGTGCCGCCACCCTGGATCAGCCACAGCCCACCGCCGAACAGCAACAGGAACACCGGCGCCGTGGTCAGCTGCGCCAGCTCCGGCGCCGGTGTCACCGCGGCCGTCGCCACCGCCAGCACGCCGACCAGCACCAGCCCGAGCACCAGCGCCAGCAGGACCGGCCACCAGCGCACCGGCGGCACTCCCCCGGTGGCCAGCGTGATCGCGATCAGCAGGCCGGCCTGGACGATGCCCAGGCTCAGGTAGGGCCACAGCAGCCCCGCCCACACCCCGGCCGGCGTCAGCGCGCTCTCCCGCAGCCGCCGCAGCACCCGTTCCTGCCGCCGCGCGGCGAGCATCGTCACCGCGCCGCTATAGGGCGTGAACCCGAGCAACATGAGTAGTTGCATCGCGATGTCGTTGCCGCCGACGGACATGCCGGAATCGCGGGCCAGCAACAGCCAGCCGACCCCGAAGCCGATCGGCAGCAGCATTGCGTTGACCAGCGCGAGCGGGCTGCGCATCAGCAGCGTCGTCTCGGCGCGGGCCAGCGTCATCCAGGTCATCGCGTCACCTCCCGGAACGCCTTCTCCGCGTCCCCGGTGCCGGCATTGGCGATGCGGCCCTGGTGCAACACGACGAAGCGGTCCGCGTGCCGCGAGGCCTCCTCCAGGTAGTGCGTGGTGACCAGCACGGACGCGCCGGCATCGGTCCGTTCGCGGATGACCGCCCAGGCCGCGTCGCGGGACTCCGGGTCCAGACCGGTGGTGGGCTCGTCCAGCACCAGCAGCGGCGGATCCCCGGCCAGCGCCACGGCGAGGTCGAGACGGCGGCGCTCACCGCCGGACAGCTTCTTGACCTTGACGTCGGCCCTGCCCTCCAGCCCGACCTCGGCGAGCGACCCGTCGCCGTCGCGCCCGTTGAGGCGCGCCCAGAGACGCAGGGTCTCGGCCGCGGTCAATCCCGGAGCAAAACCCGATTCCTGCGGTACGAGCCCGACCAGCGGCGCCAGCGACCGGCGTTCCCGGCACGGATCGCGGCCCAGCACCCGCACGCTTCCGGAGGCGGGCACGAGCAGCCCCCGGATCAGATCGACGACCGTGGCCTTCCCGGCCCCGTTGGTCCCGAGCAGCGCGACGATCTCCCCGCGCCCAACTTCAAGATCAACCCCTTTGACGGCTTCAAACCTCTGGTACGCGAACCGCAGCGCCTGACATTCGATCATGTCGTCGAGCGTGCCGCCGTCCGTGCGCCGCCAGTAGTGCCGCCCGCGCACGGGAGCTGATGACACTTGTCAGTACCGCGACGCGCGCGCCGGGCGGGATGATGGGCGGATGTCCGGGTCGCTGCGTTACCTGCGGCACTTCACCGCGGGCTCGCTGCTGGTCTGCGTCGTGCTGGTGGCGGTGCTCGCCCCCGACCCGGCGACGCTGGTCTCGTGCGCTGTGGCGTCGGCCCTCTATCTGGCCGGTGTCTACGGCCTGGGAGGCGCCGAAAGCCGCGCCCCTGCCATCCGGCGGCCCGCTTCCCCGAGGTCCGCTTCCCCGGCGCCCGCTTCCC
>NZ_JBVJIP010000013.1:289923-301625 GCF_055586225.1 Actinoplanes sp. NPDC051388
CCCCAGCGCCCGCTTCCCCAGCGCCCGCTTCCCCAGCGCCCGCTTCCCCAGCGCCCGCTTCCCCAGCGCCCGCTTCCCCAGCGCCCGCTTCCCCAGCGCCCGCTTCCCCAGGGGAAGCAGAGGGCTCTGCTTCCCGAGAGGAAGCGCCGGCCTGGCGGCGGTGGCCCTGGCCGGTCCGGCTGGTGCCGGTCGGCGCCGCCGCGGCGATCGTCGCCGTCGCGCAGGGCGCGCCCGAGGTGTGGCCGTCCGCGGCGGCGCCCGCGCTGATCGTCTCGGCCACTCTCACCGCGACCACCTGGCCGCGGCTGCCGGTCACCGGGATCGGCCTGACCCTCACCGGGGTCGTGGTCGTGCTGGCCACCGGCGACTGGCCGGCCGCCCTCACCACCGCCGGGGCCACCGCGCTGTGTGTGGCCGCGCTGATGGTGCAGCTCTGGTTCTGGGAGATCGCCAATCGCGCGACCAGGCACGACGCGGCGGCCGCGGTCGACCAGGAGCGGCAGCGGTTCGCGGCGGATCTGCACGACATCCAGGGGCACAGCCTGCAGGTGATCGTGCTGAAGAGTGAGCTCGCCGCGCGGCTGGCCGAGGTGGACCCGGCGCGGGCGGCGGCCGAGATGCGTGCGGTCGAAGCGCTCGCCCGGGACGCGCTGCGGGACACCCGGGAGGTCGCGCACGGCTATCGCGCGGTGGCCCTGGAGACCGAGATCGCCAACGCGGTCGGCGTGCTGGCGGCCGCCGGGGTGCGCTGCCGCACCGACCTGCGCGCCCTGGCCGTCGTGCCGCCACCGGCCGGGCGGTTGTTCGCGCTGGTCGTGCGCGAGGCGACCACGAACGTGCTGAGGCACAGCGCGGCGACCGAGGCCGGGATCGTCCTCGCCCCGTCGCCGTCCGGACTGACGCTCACCGTGCGCAACAACGGTCCCCTGGCAGCCGGCGACACCGGCCCCACGTCCAGCGACCAGGTCACCGCCGGCCGGGATGAGCCGGCCACTGGGCCGGCCACCGGGCCGGGCCAGGGGCTGGCCACCGGGCCCGGCCAAGGGCTGGCCACCGGGCCCGGCCAAGGGCTGGCCACCGAGCCCGGCCAAGGGCTGGCCACCGAGCCCGGCCAAGGGCTGGCCACCGAGCCCGGCCAAGGGCTGGCCACCGGGCCTGGCCAGGGCCTGGCCGGACTCGCGGCGCGGTTCGCGGCGGCCGGCGGGCGGGTGCGCTGGGCCACCCGCGCCGGACAGTTCGAAGTGGCCGCGGAGCTGCCCGGATGACTCCGCCCGACGCCGGGCGCTCCGGCGGGACGATCCGCCTGCTGCTGGCCGACGACGAGGTGCTCATCCGGGGCGCGCTCGCGGCGCTGCTCGAGCTCGAGGATGACCTGACCGTGGTGGCGGAGGCCGCGGACGGGCTGGCGGCGGTTGCGCTGGCGGAGAGCGTACAGCCGGATCTTGCTGTTCTGGATCTGGAGATGCCGCCTGGGGACGGGGTGGAGGCGGCGGCTCGGATGCGCGTTCCCGTGGTGCTGGTGACGCGGCATGCTCGGCCGGCCGTGTTGCGCAGAGCGCTGGCCGCGGGGGTGCGGGGCTTCGTGCCCAAGACCACCCCGGCGGCGCGGCTCGCCGTGATCATCCGGGAGGTGCACGGCGGACGGCGCTATGTGGATCCGGACATCGCCGCGTCCGCGCTGACCGAACGGCCCTGCCCGCTGACCGCCCGCGAACTGGACGTGCTGCGCGCGGCCCGGCAGGGTGGCGCGATCAAGGAGATCGCGGCGGCGGTGCATCTCGCGCCGGGGACGGTGCGCAACTATCTGTCCACCGCGATGGCCAAGCTGTCCGCGCCCAACCGCCACACCGCGGCCCGCGCGGCGTGGGAGCAGGGCTGGATCTAGCCCGGGACGGCCAGATCGGCGAGGGCCTCCAGGAAGCGCTCCTCGGAGACGAAGGGGTGCCGCCCGCCGAACACGTCGGCCAGCGTCCAGTAGTGCGACACCGCGGAGATCAGCACGGCCGCGAGGGCCGCATGATCACGGGCGCCGGGCTCTTCGCGCCGGAGCCACTCGGTCAGCGCGTCGTGCACCCGGGACAGTTCCTGCGCCCGCACGAGCTCCAGCAGATCCGGGAAACTGGCCAGGTCGCGCAGCAGCAGCCGGTTGATGTCGCGCTCCTCGGCCAGCCGGGCCAGCCCGGCGCGCGCCACCGCCAGGAAGCGCTCGCGCGGCGACCGCGCCCGGATCGCCGCCGGGTCGGCGAGGAAGGCCAGCAGCGGACGGCCTTCCGACGCCTGCCGCCGCAGCGCCTCCTCCAGCACCGCGCGCTTGGTGCGGAAGTGCCGATAGAGCCCGCCGGCTCCGGCCGACAACCCGGCCGCCGCCTCGATCTGCGCGATCGTGGTGCCGTGGTAGCCCTGCCGCCCGAACAACTCCATGGCCCGGGTGACGATGGTGTCCTTGGTGCTCAGCTCAACTCCACCTCGTAGTGCTGCGTCGTCCAGCCCTTGCGCCGGTGCATGGCCGGCACCAGGCGCCGCTGGAGCAACGGATATTTCTCGGCCAGCAGCGCGCGCACCGGCGCCGCCTCGGCCTCGCTCAGCAGCCGGGCCGTGCCGGTCGCCGGCGAACCGGTCGGCCGGCCCCGCAGATCGCACGGCGCCAGCCGCACCTCCGCGAAGTTGCGCAGCCGCTTCGCCTTGCCCGACGCATCGTACGTGCGGAAATACACGTGCCCGTCCGCGACCACCACGCTGACCACGGTGCCCACCCAGCTGCCGTCCCTCTTCCGGGTCTCCAGCAGCATCCGCTTCTGCCGTTCGAATCTCGTAAGTAAGTGCATACTTACAGGGTAGCACCATAGAGTGGGCGGATGCTGCGGTTCGTGCTCGATCGAGAAGTCCCCCTGCGGCTGCTGGCCCTGGGCGAGCCGATGCACGGCGTGGACGCGTTCCTCCAGGAGCGCAACGCGGTGCTGCGTGAGCTGGTCGAGCACGCCGGGTTCCGCGCCATCACGATCGAGAGCGACTGCCTGGCCGCGCTCGCCGTGGACGACTACGTCTCGGGTGGACCGGGCACGATCGACCGCGCCATGGCGGACGGCTTCAGCCACGGGATCGGCAACTCGCCCGCCAACCGCGAACTGATCGAGTGGCTCCGGCGGCACAACGCGGAGGCCGAGCATCCCGTGCGCTTCGCCGGCTTCGACCCGCCGATCGAGATGATGAGCGCCGCCGCGCCGCGCATCTCGCTGATCGCGCTGCACGACTACCTGACCGCGCACCTGCGCTCGGTGCCCGGCGACCGCACCGTCATCGACAAGCTGGCCGGGGCCGACGACCGGTGGACCAACCCGGCCGCAGCGATGGACCCGTCGCAGGGCGTCGGCGGCTCGCCCGAGGTCGTCGACCTGCGGCTGCTCACCGACGATCTGTCCGCACTGCTGCACGCCGAGTCGCCACACCTGATCGGCGCGACCTCGCTGGCCGCGTGGGACCGGGCCGCCATGCACGCGCGGACCGCGGCCGGCCTGCTGCGATACCACGCGATGATGGCCGACCCGGCGCCGGCGCGGGTGTCCCGGATGCTCGGCGAACGGGACGCGATGATGGCCGCCAACCTGCTCGCGCTGCGCGAGACGCCGGCGCTGGTCTTCGCGCACAACCGGCACCTGCAACGGTCGGCGAGCACCTGGGAGCTGGCCGGCATGTCGCTGCGCTGGTGGAGCGCGGGCGCGATGGCGGGCGCCGAGCTCGGTGCGGAATATGCGTTCGTGGCGACCGCGGTCGGCGCGGTGCCGGCGATGGACATCGGCGTGCCCGCGGCCGGGACGCTCGAGGCGGCGCTGACGCCCGGCCTGACGGCCGCCGACCGGTTGCCGCGCGGGCTGGCGCAGCGCACCGAGACGTCCAACGGATATTTCTCGCTCGATCCGGAGCACTTCGACGGCGCCGACGCGGTGCTCTATCTCAGCGAGGCGTGAACCTTCTTGTCATCGGTGGCCGGGCCGTAGGACTCCAGCCGGACCGGGGCGCCGAGCTGTTCGCCGATCTCGTCGCGCCACGATGCGGGACGGTGCAGGGCGCCCGGGCGGGCCCGTTCGAGCAGGGCGGTCAGCGCCGACTGGTGACCCAGGTCGCGGAACTCGCCCGGGACGATGCGGTGCCACGGGACGCCGTCCAGGTCGTAGGACGTGCACATGCGCAGGTCCGGAGTGACCGCGTCCAGGTGGGTCACGGCCAGGGCGTCGACGCCGCCGGCCACTTCGATCGCGTACCGGTGGGCCACCGCGTCGAAGTGGCCGACCCGGAAGGCGCCCTGCCACTCGCCGACGCCGTTGTGACGCTCGGGCAGCGGCAGGTTCGCCGCCGTGACGAACGGGCCGGCGCCGTGCCGCGTGGTGTAGGTGCGGACCACGCCGAGGCGCCGGAAGTCACCGCACAGCTCGGCGACGTTGTCGAAGGTCGTGGTGGACCAGGTGGTGCAGGGATGCCAGCCCCGCCACTCGTCGAGCAGGACGCCTTGCGCGCCCTCGAAGACGCACGGGCCCTCGCGCAGCAGGCGGTCGGTGAATGCGGAGTCCACGATGGATAGTGTGCGACCGAAGGCGAGGAAGGCGTCCACGACGTCGTCCACCGGCGGGCCGCCCGGGAAATGAGCCGCCACGGCGCCGAGGCGTGCGCGCAGCCGTGCGGGCGAGCGGACGTCGCCGGCTCGGGGGGCGTCGGCGTGCTTCAGGGCGTACTCGACGGTCTGTCCGACGCCCATGCCGCACGAACCGTGCCGTGCCGCGCCGCGCCGCCGCTCCCTCGCCCGGTTGGCGGCGCGATGCCACGGAGTGGCGAGCAGGGCGTCCTCATCCACCGTGAGCAGGTGATAGGGATTGCCCAGGGCGGCCGCCTCGGCGGCCAGGGCGAGCGGGTCGACCACCATGAAGCGGGTCAGGTGGGTCGGCACGCCGTGGAAGGTGCCGGCGCCGAACTGCGCGAACGTGTGGTGCCGGCCGTCCGGCGTGACGACGTTGTGCGCGGCCTGCGCTCCCCCGTTGAAGCGCAGCACCGCCCGGCGGCCGGTGGCGGCGCAGAGCGCGTCCACCACCGACCCCTTGCCGGCGTCGCCGTAGCCCAGATCGACGACCGCGACGTGCTCGGTCACAGCCGTTCGTTCCCACTCGGCGCGGCGCCGACATCCACTGTGGAGCGCTTGACGACGTTGCGGCGCAACGGTGCGAGCGCCTTGCCGACAGTGGCGGTCGCCGCCGCGGTCGCGCCGTAGGACACCAGATCGGCCAGTCCGGCATCCAGGTCGATCGAGTCCTCGCCCAGTCCGACGGTGAGCGCGATGGTCTCGCACACCGCGTCGAGATCGTCGAGCTCGATCACGTTCTGCCCGAGCAGCCCGCGCCAGCGGGTCAGCACCTCGGCGTCGCCACCCCAGCCGGCCGCCGTGGGCAGCAGGTAGTAGACGTCGAACGAGCGCCGCAACTCGGCCAGGATCGCCTCGGTCGCGATCGGCTCGCCCAGCCGGTCGCCGATGACGTCGCGCACCTCCTTGGGCTTCACCTGCGGATAGGGCATCTCGTCGCCGATCAGGAACAGGTAGCCGCGGCGGCCGCGCTTGCGCATCGAGTCCAGGTCGGTGTGCCGGGCCATGAAGTACATCGCCAGCTCGTAGGACTCCCGCTTCTGGCCGCCACCGCCGCCCTCGAGCACGATCCGGGCCAGGTCGTCGTCCATCCGGTTGTCCGACTCGAACTGGCCGACCTGCAACGGCACCCGGTCACAGGTGGCGTCGCCGACCGCGCCGAACATGATGTGCGGGTCCTTCGCGTAGCCCTTGCGGGTGAGCAGGCCGAGCAGCTGCGGCAGCTTGGTCTGCAGCACCCGCGGGACGCCGCCCATCGAACCGGTCACGTCGAAGAGGACCGCGATCGGCGTGCTCTGCGGGTGTTCGGCGCTGTCCCGGCTCTCCCGGTGGCCGACCCCCTTGGGGTCCAGCGCGGCGTGCGCCTTGCGGGCGCCGCTGTCGCTGTACGCGAACGCGCTCGCTCCCGTCGCGGCCCGATAGCTCGCCGCGGCCGAATAGACGTCGGTGGACCACTTTCCGCTTCCCATGTCTTCTCCTCAGATCGTGAAGGGCCGGAATCTCCTCGGCCCGTATAGGTTTCCGAGCAGCTCGTCGAGCTCCTCGAGCAGCGCCCAGGCGTCCTGCGGGCGCATCCGTGGTGCGGCATAGAGGCAGCCGGCCCGAAATCGCTCGATCGGCCGCGGCGCGTCCCGCATCAGCTGTCCGATGAGGACGGTCGCCAGATAGATGTCGGTGGCCGGACCGGCCGGCCGCTTTGCCGGCACCTCCGGCGGATAGTCGGCACGGCGCCCCGCCACCAGCGCCGCGATGGTCTCGCCCGGCCGCACCGCATAACACCAGTCGACCAGCACGAGCCCGTGCTCCCCGGGATGGATCAGCACGTGCTCGGGCAGCACCGCGCCATGCACGACCCCGGCGCGATGGGCCCAGCCGAGCGCCACCAGCAGCCGCCGCCACATCCAGGCCGCGTCGCGCGGGTCGATGCGCCCGCGGCGCAGAACCTCGGCCAGCGAGACGAAGCCGTGCAGCCGATCCAGCACGTTGGCCGTGCGCCGGACGCCGTGCCGATCCTCCTGCGTGCAGGACTCGATCAGCCGAGGCGCATAGGCACGATGCTTCGGATCCCCGTCCGTCCACAATGTCTTCAGCGCCCACGCCTCGGCCGCCATCAGGTCGTTGTCGGCGGGCCGGCGCGGCACCTTGAGCACCGCCGTGTCACCCCGCTCGGCGAAGAGATCCGCGATGTCCCCGCTCGCGATCGGCCGCGGACCCCGGTCGGCCCAGAGCGCCGAAAGCCTGGCGAAGGCCCGCGTCGCGGTCGCGCTCTGCGCCGCCGGTGCGGCATCCGGATGCACGATCTTCGAAAGCATCCGGTACGCGTCAACCGGCTCCACACCCGCAGAACCCGGGCCGCCGCCCTGCCTCCCCCGGGCCGCCGGCCCGGCGCCCGGTCCGGCCAGACTCACCAGATCGGCAAAGCTCCCCGCCGCATCGATGACCCGGACAGCCTCCGCGAATCTCACCCCGCCCCCTCCCCCCGCATGCCCTCCCCGCCTGTTGCCGCAGACGGGGAGGACGCCACACCGCCCCTCGCCACCTGTCGCCGCGGGCGGGCCGGCCCGCTTCTCATCGCACGTCCTCCTCCCGGGCCGGGCGCAGCAGCGCCGGGTGCAGCAGTCTTGCGTCACCGGCGCGATAGAGCCGCGCTCGCGGGCCACCGCGCTCCCCGCCGCGCGCCGACGTCTCGCCGGTGCTCTCCACGAAGCCCGGCACCGACAGCACCTTGCGATGGAAGTTCCCGGCGTGCAGGCTCTCCCCCCACACCGCGGCGTAGACCGCGCGCAGCTCGGAGATGGTGAACTCGGGCCCGACGAAGGCGGTCGCCAACGGCGTGTATTCGAGCTTCGAGCGGGCCCGGTCGAGCCCGTCGGCCAGGATCGCCGCGTGGTCGAAGGCGAGCTCGCCGATCTCGTCCACCGGCACCCAGAACGCGCCCGCGGCATCGCTGCCGGCGTGCGGCTCCGGCAGGCTCGGCGCGAACGCCAGATAGGCCACCGAGAACACCCGCATCCGCGGGTCCCGGCCCGGATCGCCATAGGTCCGCAGCTGCTCGAGATGCACCTGGGAGAGCGCGTCCTCGCCGGGCCGGAGCCCGGTCTCCTCGGCGAGCTCACGAAGCGCGGCCCGGTCGAGCGTCTCGTCCCGGACGAACCCGCCGGGCAACGCCCGCCAGCCGGCGAACGGCGCCCCGCCCCGCTCGACGAGCAGCACACACAGCCGCCCGTCCCGGATGGTCAGCGCCACCACGTCGACGGTCACGGCGACCGGCGCGAAGTCCCGGGGGTCGTAACTCGCCAGCAGTTCGTCGTCCGTCACGCCACAACCCCTGTCGCTCTCACTCAGAGATTTTCTCGCCCTGAGTATAACTCAACCTGAGAACAACCTAGGGCTGCATCCGCCCGGTGTCAAGCGGGGTTCTGGAGGGTGAGTGGCAATCAGGTCGCCGGGTGGGCGCATCGGTCTGGACGCGCAGCGGCCTTGATGTGCACAGCCGGCCCTCGGCGTGAGCGACGGTCCGCACGCACCACTCGGATGCGACCGGAATGTGATCTGCCTTTGCCGGCCCGGACGCGGAAAAGCCCGCCGGAATGGTCCCGGCGGGCTCTTTAGGAATGCCTTACCTTGCTTCGAAGGTGAGGCAATCCGCCTCGTCGGTGGCGCTGCCCACGGTGATGGCCGGCGCCTGACACTCGAGGTTGGCGTTGTGCTTGCACTCGGAGCGCTTGCAGGCGCCGACCTGGGCCATGAGCTGGCCGATCCCGCCCTGCACGTCCGACTCGTCATAGGTGGCGCACTCGGAGTTGATGCGGCCGATGGTGATCGCGAAAGCGGTGCAACCGTCGTGGTTGTAGCTGCAACCGGTCGCCGTGCACCCCTGCACCCGCGGCATTTCCATCATCTGCGTCATGGTGAGGCTCCCTCATTCGTCGTCGGCTTCACGGCTCACGATAATGCAATCATGGGGACGGCGCGCGCTGCCGGAACGCCATTTCATGGCGAATTTACGAATGAGGTTAGGCTGCAATTACCCATTCTTAGGTAAGGCTTTCTTGCCATCGGCACGACCTCCGGCTGGCACAGTGGATCACAAAGCGCACCCGATCGGGAGGTACCGCCGCATGCCCCGAACCCGGCTCGCCGTCATCGCGCTGCTGCTGGTAACGGCCGGCTGCAGCACGCCGGAGCCGACGCCCCTCACCTCCGGATCGGCGTCGGCCACGCCGCACTCGACGCGATCGCCGTCGACGGCCGCGGAACGCTCGGCGAGCCGGCTGATCGCGCTGCCGCGCACGGCCGGCGAGTGGCCCGGACCGAACGGTCTGTCCGGAGTGAACGGCGACCCGACGCTCGACACCGCGCACGTCGAGGAGTTCTGCACGGCGCGTGGGCGGGCCTGCCGGGTGGCGCAGACCTACACGGACCGCACCACCTATGCCTCGATGACCAGCGGCTCGAGTTGGACGTTCGAGTTCTTCAGCGACTTCGCCGGCGCGCTGGTGATCTCGCAGGGGCTGGCGCCGACCGGCGGCGAGGCCGAGCTCGCGAGCTGCGCGGCCGGCGACCACGACGAACAGTGGCGCGACTTCGGAAACCTGATGACCCGGCACGGCCGCGGCGACTCGATCGTGCGGCTGGGCTGGGAGATGCAGGAACGCACGATGGCCTGGCGGGCGATCGACACGCAGGCCTACATCGGCTGCTACCGGCGTGCGGCGGACAACATCCGCACCACGAACCCGGACGTGATCCTGGATTGGTCGATCAACGCGCACTCGTCCCCGGACGGGCTGTGCGGCGGCGTGAGCACCAACTGCTATCCGGGCGATGAGTACGTGGACATCGTCGGCATCGACAATTACGACCACTACCCGTGGAGCCCGACGAAGGCCGCGTTCGACGCCACGGCAGCCGCGCCGGAAGGGCTGACGTGGCTCTACAACTTCGCGCGAGCGCACCGGAAGCCGTTCTCGGTGGGTGAGTGGGGGGTGGTGCCGACCGGGGATGCCGGGAAGGAGAACCCGCGGTTCGTGCGGTGGATGCACGAGTGGTTCGCGGCGCACGCCGCGGATCTGGCGTATGAGGCCTATTTCTCGGACTGCGGCGACGGCGGCGTACAGAGCAGTCTGTTCCGCGACGACGGCGACTGCTTGACCAATCCGGGCTCGGCCGAGGTGTACCGATCGCTGTGGGCGGGCTGAATCCATCGAACTTGGTTATTCCTGGCAACTCGCCGCAAAAACCACATTACGCTCCGTGCGAGAGGGCCCGTTGTGTCGACATGCGCGGGCCACACACCCAGCCCAAACGGTTCGCAGAGACCGTAGGAGGACCTCGCATGCGCACGTCTAGCTCCAGAACCACATCCCGATGGCTACGCGCCGGCGTAGCGACGGGGGCCGTAGCCGCCGTCGTGATCGGCGCGGCCACCCCGGCCCTCGCCGCCACGGTCCCGGTGACCCTCAGTGCCGTCACCGGCCCGAGCGCCGGCGGCAACACGCTCACCGCGACCTCGACGACCGCGTACCTGAGCGGCTACACGGCGCCCGGAGCGGCGTTCACGATCGTGTCCTGCCCGGCCACGTTTAACACGAACACCATCACGCCGACCGCCTCGGCGGGCAACGTGCCGGCCACGGTGGTGAAGAAGCTGTCGAACAACAAGTCCGCCGTCACCGTGCCGAGCGGCGTGGTAACGGTCGGCACGGCGGCCACCACCAAGTACAACCTCTGCATCTACGGCACCCAGACCGCGGGCAGCGCGCTCATCGGCAACGCGACGTACAGCGTCGCGGTCGCCCCCACTGTCACCTCGATCACCCCGTCCAGCGGTCCTGCGCTGGGCGGCAGCCAGATCACGGTGACCGGCACCGGCTTCCCCACCACGGCCAACTCCATCACCGCGTCCATCGGCGGCACCAACCTGCTGTCGATCACTCCGGTCTCCAGCACGAGCTTCACGGCGATCACCCCGGCGCACGCCGCGGCCGCCAACCAGACGCTCAGCATCGGCACCACCGCCGGCACGCTCAACAAGACCAACGCGTACTCGTACACGAACGGCATCGTGATCGGGCCGAACACGGGGCCGAACACCGGACCGGTCGACATCGACATTCAGGGGGTCGGCTTCCTGGCGATGGACTTCACCGCGACGACCGGCGCGACGCCGGACGACCCCAAGGCGCACGTCTACCTGACGAACGGCAGCTACAACCCGCTCATCAGCGGAGCCATCAAGACCAATGCCGAGGTCACCGAGTGCACTGACGTGCTGCCGATCAGCGACAACGAGCTGATCTGCACCATGCAGCTCGGGCAGTCCCTCGACACCAGCACCGCCACGACCTTCAGCAAGGTGGCCGCCACCGCCGGCACCACCCGCACGATCACCGACGGCGCCCTCGTGGCCGCGACGACGAGCAACCTCACCTCGGCGACGGCCGCCTTCACCACGGCCGATGTCGGTACCACCGTCACCGGTGGCTCGCTTGCGGCCAACACGTTCATCAGCGCCTACGTCAACCCGACGACCGTGACGCTGGCGACCGCGGCCGGCGCGCTGACCCCGACGGCGGCCACCGGACTGACCCTGGTCATCGGTGGTCCGCGAACGGTCGCGGGTAACACCACTGCCAATGGCACCACGGCACTCACCACCGGAGCGTTCTTCGCGGCCGACGCCGACCGTGCCGTCACCGGCACCGGCATCGCACCGGGGACCACGCTCGCGGCGGCGACCACGGGTGCGACCGCGACCCTTTCGCGGCCCGCCACGGCCTCCGGCACCGCCAACGTCGCCCTCACCATCGGGCAGTTCGTTCCGGTTCCGAATGACACCTACACGGTCACCGTGGTCAACAACGGTGCCGTTTCGGCCCAGCTGGGATCGACGTACCAGCAGTCGATCGTGTCGAGTGGCTCCACCTTCACGGTGGCTCCGTACTGATCGGCAGGATCTAGCACACACCACGCGGCGGGGGGGGGGGGGGGGGGGGGGGGGGGGGGGGGGGGGGGGGGGGTGGGGGGGGGGGGGGGAGGGGGGGGAACTCCCTGTCACCCGCCCCAACTCGTT
>NZ_JBVJIP010000014.1:0-137023 GCF_055586225.1 Actinoplanes sp. NPDC051388
AGGCTCCCAGCTAGACTACTGGGTTGATAGGCCGGAAATGTAAGCACGGTAACGTGTTCAGTTGACCGGTACTAATAAGCCGAGGGCTTAACCACACCCATAAACTTGATGGTTGCGTCCACTGTGTGATTCACAGCAAACAACAAACCCCACCCCCATGGTGGGTGCCGGCCCCGGCGAAAACGTCGGGGTGTGGCACACGGTGTGGGGGGTGGCGTGGTTGGTTGTGTTGTTGAAGGTTGTTTCGGTGGTTATAGCGGTGGGGAAACGCCCGGTCTCATTCCGAACCCGGAAGCTAAGCCCACCAGCGCCGATGGTACTGCACTCGGGAGGGTGTGGGAGAGTAGGACGCCGCCGGACTCAACGTTGTTGAGGCCCACCCCCGGCTGGGGGTGGGCCTCAACCATTTCCACACCCTGTTGTCTGATGGCCTACCCCGGCGGGTAGGCCATTTTTTGTGCGCTCAGAGAAGGCGCTGCAATGGCCTACCCCGGCGGGGATCGGCCCTTCTTACGCGTTTGTCTTTCGGCCTACCCGGCGGGGCAAGGCCACTTCTGGGCTGGCGGGGGAAGGCGAACGGCGGGCCTCCCCGCGGTCACGGGCCGCGTACCCACGGGCCGCGTTACAGAGAAGCGATGCGCTGCATCGGGATGCGGGTGCGCAGACGCTGGGGCGGAACGTCGGCGGCCTGGAGCTGCAGAGTTCGGCCAGAGCTTGGGCGGCCCGAACTGGTGCTAGTCGCGGGTTTGGACGGCGTCGCGGATTGTTCGCAGGAGGGTGGCGGACTCGGATTCGGAGCGTTCGGGGAAGAGCGCCATTGCCAGGCTTCCGTGGTCGGCCCAGCCGCAGACCGTGAAGTCGCCGTCCGCGGATTTGGTGATGCCGCACTTCATGCTGCCGCCGAGTTTGCCGGCGTCCACGTCGTGGATGTTGTCCACGGCGCCCTGGTCGTCGGCCATCAGTTCGAAGGCGGTGTCCAGGTCGCTGCCGGGTGACCAGATCAGGGTGGTGCCGCCGAACAGGAGCACCGCCTTGTTCGGGAAGCCGGGATCGCGATAGACGGCGCCCACCGTCTGCTCGAAGTCGACTTCGGCCGCCAATGCCGTGGTCAGGTAGTCGGCCGTCGCCTTGCCCTCGGCCGTCTCGTCGATGGCCAGCGCGCCGATCTGGGGCGGGGTGGCCAGGGTGGCGTCCTTCTGCGAGCTGATGCGCCAGCCCGCCACGGCCAGCACCGCAGCGCCGGCCAGGCCCAGTGCGAGCAGGCCGACGAGCACCCGGTTGCGGAGGCGGGACTTCTGGTCGGGCTTGTCTTCGCCCTCGGCGGAGGACTCGGCAGTCAGGTTGAACGGTCCCTCGCCCACCTCGATGGCCTGCACCGCTTCGATCGGACGGTCGACCTCGGGGTGAGGGCCAGCCGATGCCGGTTCGGAAACCGAGGCCGTGGGGCGCTCCCAGCCGGTGGGTGCGGGGTGGTCGCCGACAGGCCCCGGGGGTTGACCCGCGTCCAGGGGTTTCGGGTCGGTCGGACCGCCGGTGCGCTCAGGCATCCGGGGAGCGTAACAACCCCGGTCGCCGAGTTATCCACAGGCGCGGTAATCCGCGCGCAGCCCACCCCACCTACCTCCGTAGAATTGCCGGGTGAGCCAAGCAGCCGAGACACGAACCCCCGACAGCCGTCCCACCGGTGGACTCTCCGCCCAGTACCAGCCGGGTGAGGTAGAGCAGCGGCGGTACGAGTCGTGGGTATCGTCCGGGCTGTTCACGGCCGACCCGAAAAGCGACAAGCCGGCCTTCTCCATCGTCATCCCGCCGCCGAACGTGACCGGTTCCCTGCACGTCGGCCACGCGCTCGACCACACCATCCAGGACACCCTGTCGCGCCTCAAGCGGATGCAGGGGTTCGAGGTGCTGTGGCTGCCGGGCATGGACCACGCCGGCATCGCCACGCAGAACGTGGTGGAGCGGCAGCTGGCCGCGCAGGGGCAGTCGCGGCACGATCTCGGGCGCGAGGCGTTCGTGGAGCGGGTGTGGCAGTGGAAGGAGGAGTCCGGCGGGGCGATCCTCGGGCAGATGCGCAGGCTGGGCGACTCCGTCGACTGGTCACGCGAGCGGTTCACGATGGACGAGGGGCTGTCCCGGGCCGTTCAGACGATCTTCAAGCGGCTCTATGACGACGAGCTGATCTACCGCGCCGAGCGGATCATCAACTGGTGTCCGCGCTGTCTGACGGCGTTGAGCGACATCGAGGTGGAGCACACCGAGGACGACGGCGAGCTGGTCTCGATCCGTTACGGCGAGGGTGACAACTCGATCGTGGTGGCCACCACGCGGACCGAGACGATGCTCGGCGACACCGCGGTGGCCGTGCACCCCGACGACGAGCGCTACCGCCACCTGATCGGCACCGAGGTCGAGCTGCCGCTGACCGGGCGGCGCATCCCGATCGTCGCGGACGAGCACGTGGATCCGAGCTTCGGCACGGGCGCGGTCAAGGTGACGCCGGCGCACGACCCCAACGACTTCGAGATCGGGCAGCGGCACGGACTGCCGAGCATCACGATCATGGACGAGCGCGCCGTGGTCACCGTACCCGGGCCGTTTGAAGGTCTTGATCGGTTTGAAGCCCGTCCGGCGGTTGTCGCCGCGCTGCGGGAGGAGGGGCGGATCGTCGCGGAGAAGCGGCCCTACCAGCACTCGGTGGGGCATTGCTCGCGGTGCAAGACGACCGTCGAACCGCGGCTGTCGCTGCAGTGGTTCGTGTCGACCGGGCCGCTGGCCAAGGCCGCCGGTGACGCGGTGCGCGACGGGCGGGTGGCGATCGAGCCGGTCGAGCTGAGCAAGCGCTACTTCTCCTGGGTGGACAACATGCACGACTGGTGCATCTCGCGCCAGCTGTGGTGGGGACACCGGATCCCGGTCTGGTACGGGCCGGATGGCGAGGTGGTGTGCGTCGGACCGGATGACGAGGCTTCGACCGGCGAGGGCTGGCGGCAGGACGAGGACGTGCTGGACACGTGGTTCTCCTCGGCGCTGTGGCCGTTCTCCACGATGGGCTGGCCCGACCAGACCGTCGAGCTGGAGCGTTTCTATCCCACGTCGGTGCTGGTCACGGGCTACGACATCCTGTTCTTCTGGGTGGCCCGGATGATGATGTTCGGGCTCTATGCGATGGACGGCCGGCAGCCGTTCGACGTGGTCAGCCTGCACGGGATGGTCCGCGACGGGCACGGCAAGAAGATGTCGAAGTCGTTCGGCAACGTGGTCGACCCGCTGGACTGGATCGAGCGGTACGGCGCGGACGCCACCCGCTTCACCCTGGCGCGCGGCGCGAACCCGGGCTCGGACGTGCCGATCAGCGAGGAGTGGTGTCAGGGCTCCCGCAACTTCTGCAACAAGCTGTGGAACGCGACCCGGTTCGCGCTGATGAACGGTGCCACGGTCGCCGGTGAGCTGCCGGCTCAGGCCGAGCTCAACACGGTCGACCGGTGGATCCTGTCCCGGCTGCAGCACGTGACCACCGAGGTGGACGGGCAGTTCGCGACCTACGAGTTCGCGAAGGTGTGCGACACGCTCTACCACTTCGCGTGGGACGATGTCTGCGACTGGTACGTCGAGCTGAGCAAGCCGGTGCTGGCGGCCGGCGGGCCCGAGGCGGACAAGACTCGGCGGGTGCTCGGGCATGTGCTCGAGCAGCTGCTGCGGCTGCTGCACCCGGTGATCCCGTTCGTCACCGAGGAGCTGTGGACCGGGCTGACCGGCGAGCAGACCGTCGTCACCGCCGCCTGGCCGGTCGCCGACCAGGCACGCGTCGACGACGCGGCCGAGGACGAGCTGGCCGCGCTGCAGAAGGTGGTCACCGAGGTGCGGCGGTTCCGGTCCGATCAGGGGCTGCGACCCGGCCAGCGGGTCAGCGCCGCGCTCACCGGCCTGGGCAACGTCGGCATCGACACGCACGAGACGTTGATCCGGTCGCTCGTGCGGCTGGACGCGCCGGGTGCGGAGTTCACCGCGACGGCGACGCTCGCGGTGACCGGCGGCGTCACCGTCGACCTGGACACCCGCGGCACGATCGACGTGGCGGCCGAGCGGGCCCGGCTCGAAAAGGACCGCGCGGCGGCCGAGAAGGAAGCCGCGCAGTGCCGGGCCAAACTCGGCAACGACGCGTTCATCGGGAAGGCGCCGGAAGCGGTGGTGGCGAAGATCAAGGACAGGCTGGCCACCGCGGAGGTCGACCTGACGAGAATCGCCGCCGCACTCGAGGCGTTGCTCGTCACCGGAGCAGGCTCAGCATGAGCGACTACAACGAGGTTGAGGCCGGCCTGCTCGCGCGCGGCTTCACCCGGATGAACTTCGACATGCAGAAGATGCGCGACCTGATGGACGTGCTGGGCAGCCCGCAGCGGGCGTACCCGTCGATCCATCTGACCGGGACCAACGGCAAGACGTCGACCGCGCGGATGATCGACTCGCTGCTGCGGGCGCACGGGGTGCACACCGGGCGGTATACGAGCCCGCACCTGGAGACCGTGCGCGAGCGGATCAGCCTGGACGGCGAGCCGATCTCCGAGGAGCGGCTGGCGATGGTCTATGACGAGATCGAGCCGCTGGCCGAGCTGATCGACGCGCGGGTGTCCGAGCCGCTGACCTACTTCGACATGACCACCGCGATGGCCTATGCGACGTTCGCCGACGCGCCGGTCGACGTGGCCGTGGTCGAGGTGGGGCTGGGCGGCGAGGAGGACGCGACCAACGTCATCGAGGCCGGGGTCTGTGTGATCACGCCGATCGGGCTGGACCACACCGAGTGGCTCGGCGACGCGATCGAGGACATCGCGTGGGCCAAGGCCGGCATCATCCACAAGGGCGCGACCGTGATCAGCGCGGTGCAGACCGAAGAGGCGATGCGCCCGATCATGGAGCGCAGCATCGAGATGAACGCGACGCTGGCCCGGGAGGGCAGCGAGTTCGGGGTGGTCGGGCGGGACCTGGCGGTGGGCGGGCAGATGCTCACCCTGCAGGGGCTCGGCGGCATCTACGACGAGGTGTTCCTGCCGCTGTTCGGAGCGCATCAGGCGCAGAACGCGGCGCTGGCGCTGGCCGCCGTCGAGGCGTTCCTGGGCGCGGGCAAGGACAAACAACTCGAGATCGAGGTCGTGCGCGAGGGCTTCGCGACGGTCGACTCGCCCGGGCGGCTCGAACGCGTCCGCAGCGCGCCGACGATCCTGCTGGACGGCGCACACAACCCGCACGGCATGGCCGCGACGGTGGCGGCGCTGGAGGAGGAGTTCAAGTTCCGGCACCTGGTCGCCGTGGTGGCGGTGCTCGGCGACAAGGACGCGGAAGGGCTGCTCGACCTGCTCGAACCGGTGGCGGCGCGGATCGTGGTGACCGTCAACAGCTCGCCGCGGTCGATGCCGCTGGAGGAGCTGACCCAGATCGCGACGGAGATCTTCGGCGAGGACCGGGTGACCGTGGCCTACAACATGCCGGATGCGATCGAAGAGGCGGTGGTGATCGCCGAGTCCGACACCGACGGCGAGCTGAGCGGCGTCGGCGTGCTGGTCACCGGGTCGATCGTGACGGTCGCCGATGCTCGGAAGCTGCTCAAGAGGTGACCACGCCACCGGAGGAAGACTCCGGCGCCGAGCCGCGGCGGTCGGGTCTGCGCAATCCGGCTGCTGCGGTACGCGGGCTCGGGGCGGGCACGCTTGCCCTGGAGGCGATCGTGCTGCTGCTGGCGATCCAGCCGATCCGGATCCTGGGTGGCGACCTGAGCGGCTGGGGGATTGCGGCGGTGGTGACCCTGGCGGTGTTGTGCATGGCGCTGGCCGGCGTGATCAAGCGTCCGTGGGCGTGGCATGTCGGCAGTGCGCTGCAGGTCCTGCTGCTGGCGGCGGGGCTGTTGCACTGGTCGTTGTTCGCCCTGGGGTTGATCTTCGGGGCGGCCTGGGCCTACGCGACCTACGTCCGCCACACCATCCTGAGTTAGGTCGCGTCGGCGGAACGCCACGCGCCCGGAGGGGCGCGGCACCAGCGCGCTCGGCGGTGCCGCATGGCTGACATCCGCGCCGCCGCCGGAGCCCTCGCCGCCCTGGTCCGCGCCGGTGGTTGCTGAGAGCGAGGTGCGGCAGGGGCCAATACGCTCGGTTGGCGCCGTTCTGGCTGGTTTGTCCAGGGCGGATCTGGCCGGGGCCACGGGTAGGGCGCTCGGCGGGATGTCTCACCGCTGGATTCTGCGGGGGGAGCCGGCTGGGTCAGGGGGTTCGGCAGTGGGCGGTCGGGCAGTTCGGTGGGTTCGCGGCCGGTGCTGTGTCGGCGGATGGGTCAGGGCTGACCCGCCGGTGGGAGAGCCATCCGGGGCGGGTGGGCAGCCACCAGTTCCAGCGGCCGAAGAGGATCACCAGGGCCGGCACCAGCATCGCGCGGACGATGGTGGCGTCCAGGAGGATGCCCAGGCCCAGTGCGGTGGCGAAGATCTTCACTTCGGTTCCCGGGGTGGCGGCCAAGGACACGAACGCCAGGAACAGGATGATCGCGGCGCTCGTGACCAGGCGGCCGGTGTGGGACAGGCCGTCGACCACGGCGTCGCGGTTGGATCGGCCCTTGTCGTGGGCCTCGCGGATGCGGGCGAGGATGAAGACCTCGTAGTCCATGGACAGGCCGAACAGGAACGCGAACACCATCACCGGGACCCATTCGGTGAGAGCGCCGGTCGGGTCGATGCCCCAGATCGGGCCGGCCAGATAGCCGTTCTGCCAGCCGATGACGACCAGCCCGAACGCGGCGGCGACGCTGAGGGCGTTGAGGACTACGGCCTTCACCGCCAGCAGCACCGAGCGGAACGCGCGGATCAGCAACGCCAGCGTGACCACCGCGATCAGGGTCAGCACCAGCGGCGCGTCGTCGTAGACCGCGTCGACGAAGTCGCGGCCCTGCATCGCGGAGCCGCCGAGCCGGACGCCGGGCATCCCGGCCAGAGCCTGTTCGAGGCGGTTGAGGGTCTGCTCGCCGGTCGCGGAACTCGCCTGGTCATGGGGGAGGACCACGATCAGGGAGATGCCGTCGCGCTGCCAGGCCTGGTCACGCGGGCTCACCACAGCCTGCACGCCGGGAACGGCGGCGGCACGCGCCGCGGCGGGTGCCGGGTCGCCGGAAACCACCAGGTAGAGCGGGGTGAGGGCGCCGACGCCCAGGCCGGACCGGTCGAGCGCGTCGAGGCCGTCGCGGGCCGGGCCCGACGACGCCATCGATGCCGCGGAGGGCGCGGCCAGGCGCAACGACGCCACCGGCGCGATCAGGGCGGCCAGGATCAGCGACGCCGCGATCGCCGTCAACACCGGCCGGCGGGTCACCAGCCGTCCCCACGCGGCCCATCCCCGAGACGACGTCGGATCGCTGGACGACCCGCCGCCGGCTTGCGGTTGGCGGCGGATTTGCAGGCGGCGCTTGTCCAGGCGGGGGGCCACCGTGGACAGGAGGGCGGGCAGCAGGGTGGTGGCTACCAGCACGCTGCACACGGAGATGAGCAGGCCGCCGTAGCCCATGCTTCTCAGGAACGGGACCGGGAGCAGGACCAGGCCGGCCAGGGCGATCGCCACCGTGACGCCGCTCACCACCACGGCCCGGCCGGCTGTTCGCATCGAGCGCCGGATCGCCTCGTGGTTGTCGGCGCCCGCGGAGCGCTCGGCGCGCCAGCGGGTGGTGATCAGCAGGGCGTAGTCGATGGCCACGCCCAGGCCGATCAAGCCGATCAGGAACTGGACCACGAACGAGACCTCGCTGACCGCGGTCACGGCCCAGACCGCCAGGAAGGTCAGCAGGATCGCGACGATCGCGGTGATCAGGGGCAGCACCGCCACGGCCGAGCCGAAGACCGCGGCCAGCACCAGAAGCGCGCCGATGCCGGCGATGGTCACCTCGGCCAGCAGACCCGGTCCGTCCGAGTCGCCGGCCTGCATGAACAGCGCGTCGGTGCCGGTCAGCATCACCTCGGCGCCGGCCACGCGCTGCCCGGCCAAGGCCGCGGTGATCTTGGGGAGTGCCTCGGCGAAGGGCGGGAAGGCCTCGGCGGCGGGTGGGTAGAGCAGGGCCACGGTGCTGCGGCCGTCGGTGGAGACCAGGCGAGGATCATCAATCATCGGGTACGCGACGGAGCGTGCCCCACCGGCCGCCACCGACGCCGCGGTCACCACGGCCGTCCACTCCCCGCGTACCCGTGGGGTGTCGAAGGTTTGTCCGGGAGGGACGGTGACCGTCAGGACGACGGGATCGCCGGCGGCGCCGTTGCCATAAGTGCGCAGGATCTGCTGGTTCGTCTCATAGCCCGGGCGGCCGGGGAGCGCGCCGAAGTCCTGGGTCATCGCACCGGTCGCGGGGGTGACCGCGAGCGCGCCGGCCACCGTCAGGAGCAGCCACAAAACCAGGACGGCACGGCGGTTGCGCAACACCCAGCTGGTAAGTCCGGTCATCATGAGTACCCCTGAAAGTCTGGATTTCCAGACATCTTGATTCTCAAGAGGTTAGATTGTCAAGCGAATACGTTGAGCACGAGTATGACGAGCCGGATCGGGTGCGGGACAGTTCCGCGGCGCATCGCGCGCTGATCTTCGGCGTGCTGGACCTGACCATCGACATCGACGGGGTCGGGCGTGCCGCGGCGCCGCTGATCGGGATCAATCAGACCGACCTGATCTGCCTCAACGTGCTGTTCCGGCGTGGCGCGATGACCGCGGGGCAGCTCGCCGGCGCGGTCGGGCTCACCACCGGGGCGACCACCACGGTGATCGACCGGCTGGAGCGTGGGGGATACGTGCGGCGGCGCGGAGACGCCGCGGACCGGCGCCGGGTGCTGGTCGAGGCCGATCCGGATGCGGCGCGGCGGGCGTTCGGGCTGTTCGACGGGTTGCTGGAGCGGCTCGCCGGGTTGTCCGGCGATTTCTCGGACGAGCAGTTGGCGTTGCTGGCCCAGATGCTCGGCCGGGTGCAGGGGATCCTGGCCGACTACGCCGCGGAGTTGCGCGCGGCGCGCTGATCGGTGGCGGGGTTCAGCGGATGGCCCGCCACTGGGTCACCGCGATGTTGTGGCCGTCGGGGTCATAGAAGGTGGCGGCCCAGAGTTCGAGTTTGTCGCCTCGGTTGACCGCGCGCGGGCCGTGCAGGAACTTCACGCCCTTGCTCTTCAGCTCCTCGTAGACCGCCTCCACGTCGCCCACCTCGAGGTTCAGATAGATCAGGCGGCCGATGTCGGTGGCCAGCGAGTGGACGGTGCGCAGAACCAGGCGGGTGTCGCCGGAGGCCAGCACCGCGCTGCCGGCGCCGCTGTCGATCTGGAAGAAGCCCAGCGTGTCGCGGTAGAACCCGATAGACCTGGCCAGGTCGGTGACCAGGACGGTGATGCCTACGCCGTGGATGGCGCCGGCCGGTCCGGGACGCGCGCTGGGGTAGGCGGTGATCACGTCGTCGGCACGCTCGTCGGGTTCGTAGCCGGAGCCGCGCAGGTCGGCCCACGGACTGCCGGCCGGGGTGGCGCTGTCGTCCGCTTCGCTCGCGGATGAGGGTGCGGTGGACGAGTCCGGGACGGGGATGATCGCGGCCGCGGCCGCTTCCTCCCGGCTTATCTGCCACGGGCTCGGGGCGGTCGCCGGCGGGAGATCCGTGTCGTCGGCGGCGTTGCGGGGCCTGGGCGGTGTGCTGGAAGCGGCACCGGGCAGCGGGCCGGTGGGGGCGGCGCTGGAGGGCTCCGGCGGCTCGCCGGATGTCACGCCGTGCGGATCGAAGGGGGCTGTGGACTCGACGCCGTGCGACTCGGCGGGCGCGGTGGAAGCCACACCCTGCGCTTCCGCAGCCGCGGAAGGGGGCGCGCTGAGCTGGTCGGCGGGTGCCGCGTCAGGGGGCTCGGGAGGGGCCGGGGCCACCGCGACGATGGGCTCGGCGGGGGCGGCGATGGCCGGCTCGGCGGGGGCGGCCGGCTCGGCGGGGGCGGCCGGCTCGGCGGGGGCGGCCGCGATCGGCTCGGCGGGGGGCTCGGACGGTTCGGGGGAGGCCACGCCTTGGGGGTCTGCTGGGGTGGTGGATGCCACGCCGTGCGGGTCGAAAGGGCTGGTGGACTCGACGCCGTGCGGCTCTGACGGTGCGGTGGAGGTGGTCGGTGTGGGCTCGGCGGAAGCGGTGGCACTCTCCGGTGTGGGCGCGGGAGGGGGAGCGGGAGCGGGAGCTGGGGGTTCGGGGGTGCGTTGGGTGGGTGGGGTGGCTGCGGTGCTGCCGGCGACCCAGGCTCGGGGCTCGGCGTCGGCCGGTGGGGCGATCACGTCGCTCGCCATGGCCTGGCCGGCGTCGGCACTCGACTCCGGCGGCGTGTCCGGGTTGCCGGTCAGCGGGAGTTCGTCGGTCAGCAGCGGGCCGTCCTCGGCGGCCGGGGCCTCGTCGGCGTCCAGGGGGAGGTCGATGTCGTCGTGTTCCCACGGTGGGGTGGGCGTGGCGGCCGTCTCGGCGCCGGGCGAGTCGGAGCCGGGCACGCCGGCGGCACGCTGCTCCGGCACCACGCCTGCGGGTGGGCCGGCGGGAGTCGGTGTTGCTTCTGGGGAGTGGTGGCTCGTACCCGAAGATTGTTCTTCCGAAGATCGGCGGGGACGGGGGCTGGGCTTTCGGCCCGTCGCCGACGGGGCCGGCGGGACCGGCTCCTCGTCGTCCAGAACCGAAGCGGACCGGGCGGCGTGGACCGATTCCTCGGCCTGAGCGGACCGGGCGGCGTGGACCGGCTCCTCGGCGGGAGCGGGGCGCGGGGCACGCTGCGGGAGGGCGCGCGCGGCCTCGTCGTGATCGACGTATTGGCCCTCCAGCACCGGGCCCTCCGGTGTGTCGTGCACGACCACCACGGACGACGAGCGGGGCTCCTCCTCCAGGTATTCGGGGGCGGACTGCTCGTCCGGGCCGCGACCCCACTGGCGATCGCGGTTGACCCACGGCGGCGGCTCCGGCTCGCCGAGCAGGTCGTCGTCGAGGAACTCCTCCTGCTGCTCGAAGCCCGGCGGCGGGGGCGGATCGCCGTCGTCGGCCCGGTCGTCGACCTGGGACCAGTCGATGCGAACCCGGCGCATGTCGTCCACGTCCACCGTCACCGGGAGGGTCTCGCCGTTGCGCGGCCACTTGCCGACCGGCACCCGCGGGTCGCGGACCAGCACCTCGGTCACCGGCAGGCCCGGCGCGACCACCACCAGCTGCAGCTCGGCCCGCCCATAGGCCCCCGAACCGGGCGGCTCGGAGATCGCTTTCACCTGCCCGTGCCCGGCCACCCAGGCCCGAGCCCCGCGGCGCACCACGTTGACCATGCCGAGCGCGATCGCCAGCGCGAGCAGCGCGGCGCCCAGTGCGACGATCGGCCAGCTGGTGTTCATCCCGAGCCCGAACACCATCACGAAGACCGCGAACGTGCCCAGCACCGCCGCCACCAGCTTGCGCGCGGGCGCGACGGGGCGGCCGGTTTGGTTCGCCACAGTGGACCTCCCGATTGTCCCGTTCAGGCTATTCGGCGGCGTGTGCCGAACGGAAGGGCGGTAACCGGAGGTTGCCGCCCGTGGCCAGGACGGTACCGATAGGCTGACAATCCGCGTGTCCACCCTGGGAGGGGCTTGTTGTGTCCGAGCGTTCGCTGGTCCTGATCAAGCCGGACGCGGTCCGCCGCGGGCTGGTCGGGGAGATCATCGGCAGGTTCGAGCGCAAGGGGCTGACCGTCGACGCGATGGTCCTGCGGTCGATGGACGCGGCGCTGGCCGACCAGCACTACGCGGACCACGTGGACAAGGGCTTCTACCCGCCGCTCAAGGAGTTCATGACGAGCGGGCCGCTGGTCGCGCTGGTGCTCTCCGGCGACGAGGTGATCGAGGTGGTCCGGGCGATGCTCGGCGCCACCGACGGGCGCAAGGCCGCCGCGGGGACGATCCGCGGCGACCTCTCGCTGTCGAACCGGGAAAATCTGGTGCACGCCTCCGACTCGCCGGATTCGGCGAAGCGCGAGCTCCAGCTCTGGTTCCCCGACCTGCCTTAAAGGTCCGGCAGGTCGTTCTTCGCCGCGATGGCCAGGCGGTTCCACACGTTGATCGTGACGATCGCCATCAGCAGGTTGCCCAGCTCGACCTTGTCGAAATGCTTCGCGGCCTCGTCCCAGACGTCGTCCGGCACGCCGTGCTCACCCAGCTTGGTGACGCTGTCGGTGAGCGCGAAGGCGGCCAGTTCCTTCTCGGTGAAGAGCGCGCTCGCCTCCCGCCAGGCGGCCACCGCGAACAGCCGGCGGCTCGACTCGCCGGCCTTCAGCGCCTCGGTGGTGTGCATGTCGAGGCAGAAACCGCAGCCGTTGATGACCGAGGCACGCACCTTGACCAGCTCATAGAGCACCGGATCGTTGTTCTTGCGGGAGTAGACCTCCATCCCCATGACGGCCTTGAAGGCCTCGGGTGCGACGTCACCCAATGACAACCGTGCCATGTCTCCTCCTCGGGTCGGTTCAAGAAGGAGACGAGGTGGCATCGCTAAACGTGACACTCAGATCGTGTCGAGGCTGGCGGTCCGTCGCGACTCGAACTCGAAGATCTTGAGCAGCAGGGCGGCCAGCACCGCGTAGAGCAGGCCGATCAGCGTCTCCAGCCCGATCGGCCGCCACGCCGCGGCCAGCCCGTCCCCGGCCGCCAGCACCCGGGCCGCCTCCGCTGCGTGCGTGATCGGCAGGAACCGCCCGATCGCCGCCATCCAGCCGGGCAGCGACTCCGCGGGCACGTTCACGCCGGTGAGCAGCAGCATCAGCGCCACCGACACGTTCGACACCACCCACACATCGCGGAACCGCAGGCCGAGCGCGCCCAGCATCAGCCCGAAGAAACCGCAGGACAGCGAGCCCACGGCCAGCGCGATCGCCAGACCGGGCAGCGCGCCGAGCGGGATCCGCAGGCCGAGCAGCAGAGCACCGACGCTCAGGGTGAAGACCGCGATCAAAAGACCATTCCCCGCGTACGGGAGAGCGCGCCCGAGAAACACCGCGGTGCGACTCCGTGGCGAGAGAAGCACATGCCCGAGCGTCCCGTAACGACGTTCGTTCGAGACCGCCATCGTGCCGCCGAACACGCAGGCCAGCTGCGCCGCGAGCACGGCGTTCCCGACGATGTAGAAGCGGTCGTCGGCGACCTGCAGCTGGCGTCCCAGATAGGCGAAGAACAGCAGCTGGAACAGCGGCCCGACGAGCAGCGTGCCGACGAACATGCCGGGCGTGGTCCAGTTGAACAGCGCGCGATAGGCGATGGTCCCGCCGACCAGGAGAAGTCTCATGCGAGCGCCAACGTTGCCGCGGCGCGCGCCCGCTGCTCGACGTGCACCAGGGCGAACGCGCCGATCACCAGGCAGGCGGCGCTGATCGCCACGCAGGTCGCGACCGACGGCCAGACCGGACCGCCGCCGGTCGCCTCCTGCAACGCCCGGGCGGCATAGGTGGTCGGCAGGGCGGCCGCGATCGGGGTGGTCCAGCCGGGCAGCACGGTGATCGGCACCAGGATCCCGGACACCAGCCAGACCGGGTATTCGAGCGTGTTCGCCAGCGCGTTCGCGTTGCGCAGCAGCACGAATGTGGCGGCCATCAGCAGCCCGGACGCGCCCAGCGACAGGATCACCAGGGGTGCGCTCAGCACGAACGCGAACGGGTGCGCGAAGTCCAGCCGGATGCCGTAGAGCAGCCGGCCCCAGAGCAGCGTGGCGAGCAGTGCGTAGGTGCCGGTGATCGCGGTGGCCAGGGTGATCGGCAGCAGCACCAGCACCGGCCGGCGCGGCGCCAGCATGATCATTTCCAGGGTGCCCTGCCAGCGTTGATTCTGGATCGCGCCGCCGGAGCCGAACAGCACCGAGGACCAGACGCCCATCATCCCGGCGCCGACCGCCGCGTCCAGCAGCCGGTGCGACTCGCCGCCGGCCCGGAACAGGTAGACCGCCATGGTGGCCTGCACGATCGGTACGACCAGGCTGATCGCGATCTCGAAGGGCGATCGGCTGAGCTGCTTCACGTGCAGCAGCGAGCCCACCGCGATCATCCGCAGGGTGCTCATGCCGCACGGACGATCGCTACGTATGCGTCTTCCAGCGTCGGCTCGCGGGTCGAGACCCGGCCGAGGCGCACGCCCCCGAGTGCCCGCAGCACCTCACCCTGCACGTCCTGCCCGGCATCGGACTGGACGGTGAGGATCTGCAGCGCCCCGCGCGCCTCGACCGCGGCCTCGCGGACACCGGGCAGCCGTTGCAGGCCGGCCACGGTGTCGTCCGGCACGCCGTATGCCTCCACCTCGACCACCCGGCGCCCGTCGGCGTGTTTGCGCAGGTCGGAAGGGCTGCCGATGGCCTGGATGCGGCCGTCCGCGATCACCGCGATGCGGTCGCAGAGCTCGTCCGCCTCGGCCCATGTAGTGCGTGGTCAGCAGCACCGTGGTGCCGGTCGAGGCCAGGTCGGCGACGGTGCGCCGCAGCTCGCGGGCGGCGACCGGGTCGACCCCGATCGACGGCTCGTCGAGGAACAGCACCTCCGGCGAGTGCAGCAGCCCGCGGGCGATGTGCAGCCGTTGCCGCATGCCGCGCGAGTATCCCTCGACGCGCTCCTTCTCCCGCCCGGCCAGCCCGACCAGGTCGAGCAGTTCGGCGATGCGGCGGCGCTGGTCGCGCGGCGGCACCGCGTAGAGCTCCGCGAAGTAGCGCAGGTTGTCCAGGCCGGACAGCCGGTCGTAGAGGCCGCGGTCGCCGCCGAAGACGTAACCGATCCGCCTGCGTACCTCGCGGGTCTGCTCGACCACGTCGAAGCCGCACACCCGCGCCGTTCCCGCGGTCGGGATCAGCAGGGTGTTCAGCATCTTGATGGTGGTGGTCTTGCCGGCGCCGTTCGGGCCCAGCAGGCCGAACAGCTCACCGCGGGCGACCGTGAAGTCCACCTCGCGGACCGCCTCGATCTCGGTGCCCTTGTGTCTGGCCCACCCGGTGCGTGCGCGATAGGTCCGCCGCAACCCGGCGGCCTCGATGGTGTCCCCCATGGCCGGGGACGGTAGCGACGATCGCGGCGGTCAGGAAACGAATTCGGCGGATCCCGAATCGAGCAGTGTCACCAGGGCCACGCCGGCCGGCTCGAGGCCGTAGACCACCCGGCGGCCCGCCCGCCGGCGGTGCACGACGCCCGCCGCCTGCAGCGCGCTGAGGTGCTCGGAGACCGTGCTCGGCGCCAGCCCGAGGGCGGTGGCCAGGCCGGTCGTGGTGGCCGGGGCGACCAGCGCGCGCAGCACGGTGGCCCGGCCGCGTCCGATCAGGATGGCCAGGCGGTCCTCCGGGTCGACGGCCGGGCGCGCAAGACTGTCGGCGAGCACTGCCGAGCCGCGCGACTGGTAGGTCACCATGATCACGTCGGGGTGATCGCCGGAGCAGGCCAGCGCACCCCGCGAGAAGATCAACGGGACCAGCAGCAGCCGCTGGTCGACCGCCGTCATGCTCTGCTCGAGCGGCTTGTGCAGGGTGAGCACCGGGCGCTCCCAGCTGATCCGCTTGTGCAGCTGGGAGAGCAGCGCGTCCGGCCCGTCGGCGGCCAGCGCGCGGGCGCGCAGCAGGACCTCCTCGTCGAGCGCGGCCCGCATGGCCGGCCAGTAGGGCGCGATCGCCGCGTCCCAGTAGGCCTGAACGCCGTCGGCAAGCCGGGCGAAGGCCGCCGCGCGGTCGCTGCGGAAGGGACGCAGGAACTCCGGCTCTCCCCGCGGGTAGTGCTTGGCGAACTGCTCCTCGACCAGCTCGGCCGGGGTGTCCCGCAGCACGGCCAGCTCCTCCTCGATGGTCGGCAGCGGGCCGGGCGGGATCGGTGAGAACAGGTCGGGCGAGACCGAGCCGAGCTGGAAGTAGAGGTGCACCGGCGCGACCGCCGGGTCGGTGCGCAGGATCTCCCGGGCGCGCACGGCCCACGCCTGGTAGGGCCACGGCACCTCGGGGTTGCGCTGCAGCAGATAGAGGCCGATGACGAGCTCGTGCAGCGGGCTGATCGCGATCCGGGTGCGGGCCAGCGTGGGCTCATCGATCTCGATGCGGATCACCCGGACGAGTTTAGGCTCCGTCCACCTGAACACGCCCGGATCGTCACGTCCGGGCGGTAGGCCATCACCATGACGGCGATCAAGAGAAGGACCCTGCTGCAGGCGGGGCTGGCGCTTCCGCTGCTCGGGGCGCCCAGGTCGGGGCGTCCGACGCTCACCCACGGCGTGCAGAGCGGCGACGCGACCGCGGACTCGGCGATGGTGTGGACCCGCGCGGACCGGCCCGGCCGGATGTGGGTGCAGTGGAGCCGGCGCCCCGACCTGAAGGGCGCACGGCTGGTGCGCGGCCCGGTGGTCACCCCGGACACCGACTTCACCGGCAAGGTGCGGTTGCGCGGCCTCCCGCCGGGGGAGAAGGTGCACTATCGGGTGACGGTGGAGAGCCAGGACCGTCCCGGCCTGGTCAGTCCCGGGGTACGCGGAAAGCTGACCACCGCCCCCACCGGCCGCGACGACATCCGCTTCGTCTGGACCGGTGACGTGGTCGGCCAGGGCTGGGGCATCGACCCGGCGTACGGCGGGCTGAAGCTCTTCGAGTCGATGCGGCGGCGACGTCCCGACTTCCTGCTGCACAGCGGCGACACGGTCTATGCCGACGGCCCGCTGCTGCCGAGCGTGACTCTGCCCGACGGGCGGATCTGGACCAACCTGGTGACCGAGGAGAAGACCAAGGTCGCCGAGACGCTCCGGGAGTACCGCGGCCAGTACGCGTACAACCTGCTGGACGACGCGTACCGGGCGTTCGCCGCGGAGGTGCCGCAGCTGAATCAGTGGGACGACCACGAGGTGACCAACAACTGGTATCCGGGCGAGATCCTCGATGACGCCCGCTACACCGAGAAGCGGGTGGATGTGCTGGCCGCGCGGGCGCGGCAGGCCTATCACGAGTGGTTGCCCACGCCGATGTCGTCCGGCACGGTCTACCGCAAGCTCTCCTACGGGCCCCTGCTGGACGTCTTCGTCCTGGACATGCGCACTTTCAAGGACCAGAACGACGGCAATGTGTACGCGGACCCGCAGCGCGGCCTGCTCGGTGCGGAACAGCGCGAGTGGCTGATCCGCGGGCTGACGCGCAGCACCGCGACCTGGAAGGTGATCGCCAACGACCTGCCGCTGGGCATCGTGGTGCCGGACGGCGCCGCCGCGCAGGAGGGTGTCGCGCAGGGCGACCCGGGTGTGCCGCTCGGCCGCGAGCTGGAGTTCGCGCAGGTGCTGCGCTCGGCGCACCGGGCCGGCGTGACCGGCGTCGTCATGCTGACCGCCGACGTGCACTACACCGCCGCACACCACTACGACCCGGCCCGCGCCGCGATCCAGGACTTCACGCCGTTCTGGGAGTTCGTGTCCGGTCCGGCGCACGCGGGCGCCTTCGGCCCGAACGCGATGGACGCCACGTTCGGCCCGCGGGTGGTCTTCAGCAACACGCCGCCGGCCGCCAACACCTCGCCGGCCGATGGGTTCCAGCACTTCGGCGAGGTGCGGATCGACGGGCGCAGCAAGGCCTTCACGGTGCACCTGCGGGACCGGGAGGGCGTCTCGCTCTGGACCACCACGCTGGCGGCGCCGTAATCCGGGTGAAGGAAGCTTCGGCCGGCCGGTATCGTTGTCTCTCGCAGGCGACGAACCGGCCATCACCGGGGAGCCTCCGGGAGAACGGGCGCAAGCCTCACTAGATCCGGGCGGACCGACACGCGCACCACGTCGGCGATTGAGCGGGCGTCCGGCAACGGGCGCCAAGCGAGGTGGTACCGCGGGCCCCAAAGCTCGTCCTCGCAGTCCCTGTGGAACTGCGAGGAGATCATGGCCTACCCGAAGCACACTGATGCGGCCGGCGTGCCGGCCAGCCCCGACCTGCCCGCCGTCGAGGACGCCGTGCTGGAGCACTGGCAGGCTGACAAGACCTTCGAGGCCAGCGTCGACCAGCGCCCCGCGGGCAAGGACGGCGCGAACGAATACGTCTTCTATGACGGCCCGCCGTTCGCCAACGGCCTGCCGCACTACGGGCACCTGTTCACCGGATATGTGAAGGACGTCGTCCCGCGCTACCAGACGATGCGCGGCAAGCATGTGGAGCGCCGCTTCGGCTGGGACACCCACGGGCTGCCCGCCGAGGTCGAGGCGGAGAAGCAACTCGGCATCACCTCCAAGGCGGAGATCGTTCAGCTCGGCGTGGCCCAGTTCAACGAGGCGTGCCGCACTTCGGTGCTGGCCTACACCCAGGACTGGGAGCGTTATGTGACGCGCCAGGCCCGCTGGGTCGACTTCGCGGACGACTACAAGACCCTCGACCCGGACTACATGGAGTCCGTGATGTGGGCGTTCAAGACCTTGAGCGACAAGGGCCTGGTCTATGAGGGCTTCCGGGTGCTCGCCTACTGCTTCCGGTGCGAGACGCCGCTGTCCAACACCGAGACCCGGATGGACGACGTCTACCGTGATCGCACCGATCCGGCGCTGACCGTCTGGTTCCAGTTGGAGACCGGCGAGAAGGTCGGGGTGTGGACCACCACGCCGTGGACGCTGCCGTCCAACCTGGCGCTCGCGGTGGGGCCCGACATCGAGTACGCGGTGCTCGTCAAGGACGGGCAGAAGTACCTGCTGGGGGCCGCGCGCGTGGCGGCGTACCAGAAGGAATTGGAAGGTTTTGAGCAGGTCGGCACGGTGCTGGGCAGTGAGCTGGTGGGCCGGCGATACACGCCGCTGTTCGACTATCTCGTCGAGCAGGGCGGCCCGAACGCGTTCCAGGTGCTCGGTGCGGACTTCGTGACCACCGAGGACGGCACCGGCGTGGTGCACATGGCGCCGGCCTTCGGCGAGGACGACCAGACCGCCTGCAACGCGGCCGGCATCCCGACCGTGGTGACCGTCGACGACCACACCCGCTTCACCGCGCTCGTCCCGGATCTGCAGGGGCTGCAGGTCTTCGAGGCGAACAAGCCGGTGACGGCCACGCTCAAGGAGCGCGGCGTGGTCCTGCGGCACGACGGCTACACGCACTCCTACCCGCACTGCTGGCGCTGCGACACCCCGCTGGTCTACAAGGCGGTGTCGTCGTGGTTCGTCGCGGTGAGCACGTTCCGGGACCGGATGGTCGAGCTGAACCAGGAGATCACCTGGACGCCGGCGCACATCAAGGACGGCTCGTTCGGCAAGTGGCTGGCCAACGCCCGCGACTGGTCGATCTCCCGCAACCGGTTCTGGGGCTCGCCGATCCCGGTGTGGAAGTCGGACGACCCGAACTATCCGCGAGTCGATGTCTACGGCTCCTTCGCGGAGCTCGAGCGCGACTTCGGCGTCAAGGTCACCGACCTGCACCGGCCCTACGTCGACGAGCTGACCCGGCCCAACCCGGACGACCCGACCGGCAAGTCCACCATGCGCCGCGTTCCCGAGGTGCTGGACTGCTGGTTCGAGTCCGGGTCGATGCCGTTCGCCCAGGTGCACTACCCGTTCGAGAACAAGGACTGGTTCGAGCACCACTACCCGGGCGACTTCATCGTCGAATACATCGGGCAGACCCGCGGCTGGTTCTACACGATGCACGTGCTGGCCACCGCGTTGTTCGACCGGCCGGCCTTCCGGAACTGCCTGAGCCACGGCATCCTGCTGGGCGAGGACGGCCGGAAGATGTCCAAGAGCCTGCGCAACTACCCGGACGTCTACAAGGTCTTCGACTCGCACGGGTCGGACGCGATGCGCTGGATGCTGATGTCGTCCCCGGTGCTGCGCGGCGGCGACATGCCGGTGACCGAGGTGGCGATCCGGGACGCGGTGCGGCAGGTGCTGCTCCCGCTCTGGAACGTCTGGTACTTCTTCAGCCTGTACGCGAACGCGGCGGGCGTGTCGGCCGAGCAGCGCACGGACAGCACCCACCTGCTCGACCGCTACGTGCTCGCCAAGACCGCTGAGCTGGTCGCGGACACCCGCCGGCAGATGGACGAGTACGACATCTCCGGCGCCTGTCAGACGGTGCGCTCGTTCCTGGACGCGCTCACCAACTGGTATGTCCGCCGGTCACGGGACCGTTTCTGGGCCGGTGACCAGGACGCCGTGGACACGCTCGGCACGGTGCTCGAGGCGCTGTGCCGGGTGATGGCCCCGCTGGCGCCGCTGACCACCGAGGAGATCTGGCGCGGGCTCACCGGCGAGCGGTCGGTGCACCTGACCGACTTCCCGAGCCCGGCGGACTACCCGGCCGATCACGAGCTGGTCAAGTCGATGGACGCGATCCGGGAGGTCGCCTCGGCGGCGCTCTCGCTGCGCAAGGCGAAGGCGCTGCGGGTCCGGCTGCCGCTGGCCACGCTCACCGTGGCCACCGCGGACGCGCCGGCCCTGCGACCGTTCGGCGACCTGCTGGCGGACGAGGTGAACGTCAAGGAGGTGGTCTTCACCGACGAGGTCGCGACCTATTGCGAGCAGGTGCTGACCGTGGTGCCCCGGGTGCTCGGCCCGCGCCTCGGCAAGCAGGTGCAGCCGGTGATCAAGGCGGTCAAGACCGGCGACTGGCAGCTGGTCGACGGCCTGCCGGTGGCGGCCGGGGTCACCCTGCAGGAGGGTGAGTTCGAGCTGAAGCTGGTCGCCGCCGACGCGGAGAACTCGGTGGCGGTGTCCGGCGGCGTGGTCGTGCTCGACCCGACGGTGACCCCGGCGCTCGCCGCGGAGGGCGTGGCCCGCGACCTGATCCGGGTGGTGCAGCAGGCCCGCCGCGACGCGGACCTGGATGTCACCGACCGGATCGACCTCACCGTGTCGGCCTCCGCCGCGGTGGTCGCGGCGGTCGAGACGCACCGCGAGTTCGTGGCGGCGGAGACGCTGGCCACCTCGGTGACCTTCGCGGAACTCGGCGCCGGGTTCGCCGGTGAGGTCGGCGACGGCGAGGCCGTGACGGTCGCGGTGACCCGCGTCGTGTGATTGTGACCTCGGGAGTCCGGGCATTTGCGGCTTAGGCGGCAAATGCTCGGACCCTCAAGACGGGATCGACGCGGTGATCTGGGGTTCGGTCCGATAACCTCATGTCGCCCCCATGTCACGCATCATCCCCACCGGAGGAGCCCGTTGCCGCTGCTCTATTCCATCGGCAAGGTCACCGTAGGCAATGCGATGATCTTGGGTTGGCGTCCGCGGGTCGAGGGCCTGGAGCACATCCCGGCCACCGGCGGCGCCGTTTTCGCGGGCAACCACCTGTCCGTCGCCGATGAGTTGTTCCTCGGCTCGGTGGTGCCCCGCCACCTCGCCTTCTGGGCGAAATCCGATTACTTCATCGGCACCGGCATCCGCGGCAACCTGACCAAGATGCTGATGCACGGCCTCGGCGCGATCCGGGTCGAGCGGGCCGGCGGCCGGGCCGCGCTGACTGCCTTCGACGCCGCGATCCCGGTGCTCAAGGCCGGCGACATGGTCGCGGTCTATCCCGAGGGCACCCGCTCACCGGACGGCCGGCTCTATCGCGGCCGCACCGGCGCCGCGCGGCTCGCGGTGGCCGCGGGCGTGCCGATCATCCCGGTCGGCATGCTCGGCACCGAGACGGTCCAGCCGATCGGGCAGGTCTATCCCAAGCTGGTCGGCTGGGGCAAGGTGACGGTCAAGTTCGGCAAGCCGATCGACACCGAGGGCCGCAGCGACGACCGCACCTCGCTGCGCGCGCTCACCGACGAGGTGATGGCCGAGATCCAGAAGCTCACCGGCCAGGAGTACGTGTCCCGCTACGCCCCCGCAAAGCCGGAGAAGCCCGAGAAGCCCGGGAAGAGCTAGGGCGCACGGCTGCCGCGGGCCTTCTCCTGCTCGACCAGTTCGTCCAGGTCACGCAGCCGGCCCAGGCCGCGCAGCGGCTGCCGCATGCGGTGGTTGTCGCGCAGCTTCGGCTCGTTGCGCTCCAGGAACGCCCAATAGCCCGCGGTGAACGGGCACGCGTTGTCACCCACCCGCACCGCGGGGTCGTAGCGGCAGCCGCCGCAGTAGTCGCTCATCCGGTTGACATAGGCGCCGCCGCCCGCATAGGGCTTCGTGCTCATCCGGCCGGCGTCGGCGAACTGGCAGCACCTGCACGCCGAGCCGGTGGACCAGCCCGCGGGCCGCGCACGAGGTGCGCCTTCTGCCGGTGGAAGCGGCGGCGCCGGAACACCCCCTTGGACTCGATCAGCAGCACCGGCTGACCGGGCTCGTCCAAGAAGTGCGGGCCGAGCTGATCGGCGAAGAGCCATCGGCGGGTCACTTCCCTGGTCTACCCGCGCTGCAGCACCGCATCCCGCAGAAGCGCCGTGAGATCGGCGCTGTCGTCCACCGAACGCCTGGTCAGCAGCACGGTGACCAGGCTGCCGTGATCGGCCCAGGCGCACACCACGACGGTGTTCTTGCCCGCTTTGCCGACGCCGCACTGCTCGTGCAGGCCGCTCACCCCGGTGTCGAAGCTCTGCACGTCGCGCAGCTCGTAGTCGCTGCTGAGCCGGCCGATCTGGGCCTCCAGGTCGGCCTCCGGGGTGAGCCGCAGCCCGGTCGTGCCGAAGATGGTGACCCTCTTGCCGTTGCCGTCGCCGTAGATGCCGGCGAACGCCTCGGTGTCGCCGAGCTCCGCGGCCAGCTTGGCGGTGGCCTTCTTGCTGGCCGAGTCGTCGCGCAGGTCGAGGTCGGAGATGCTGGCCGGGAGGGTGGCGGAGACCGGGTACTGCGTGAACGCGGGGTAGAGGAAGAAGCCCGGCACGCCGCAGCAGAAGACCAGGCTCAGCAGGCCGAACTTGGCGAGGTTGCCGGGCCAGCGGCGGCGCTTGCGAGGCGGCGGCAGCGGACGCTGCTGCGGGTTGATCGGCACGTATTTCTGCGGCAGCGGATCACGCGGCTGCGGCCGGGGCGCCACCGGGATCCGGTTGGGGGGAGGCTGAACAACCGGTGCCGGGGGCGGCGGCGGAGGAGGAGGCGCCGGCGCCTCGATCCGGGTCGGCGGCAGCACCTCGGGCGGCAGCGGCATCGGATCCCACGGCGTGTCCTGCCCCTCCCACGGGTCGACGGCCGGGATCGACTCGCGGTCGTCCTGCTCCTCGGGCACCCCGCCGCGCCGGCGGGCCCACTTGGATCGCTTCGGAGCCGGCGGCGGCACGACGGCGGAGCCGCTCCACCGCGCGGGAGCGTCCACGGTCGACGGTTCACCGGCCGCCGCCTCGACCCTGGTCGGGTCGGGCGGTCGCAGATCCGGGGAGTTCTCGCCCGGCCGATCGGCCATCCGTCGAAATCCTTCCTCGCGCTCGTCGCGCACGCCGAATCCCAGGTTAGAGGTGGGGTGCCACCGGTAATCACGCAGCGAACCGGACAGCCGTTCACAAAAGGCGGACAACGAGGGCGATGTGCGGAACGCTATGGAGTCGTAAGGTGACCCCGAGATGAAGACGACCGCGAGAAATGCCGTCACCGTGACCGGTAATGCATCCGGTCAGCCGATGATGTTCGTCCACGGTTATGGCTGCGACCAGAACATGTGGCGCTATGTCACCCCGGCGTTCGAGGACACCTACAAAATCGTCCTTTTCGACCAGGTGGGCAACGGCCGGTCCGATCTCTCCGCGTACGACGAGAAGAAGTACTCCACGCTGGACGGCTACGCCGACGACGTGCTGGAGATCGTGCACGAGCACGGGCTGCGCGACGTCGTCTTCGTGGGTCACTCGGTGAGCGCGATGATCGGCATGCTGGCAGCGATCCGCGAGCCCGAGCGCTTCGCCGAACTGGTGCTGATCGGCCCGTCGCCGCGCTATGTCAACGACGAGGGTTATGTCGGCGGCTTCGTCCGGCACGACCTCGAGGAGATGCTCGACGCGCTGGACAGCAACTACCTCGGCTGGTCCAGCGCGATGGCCCCGGTCATCATGGGCAACCCGGACCGCCCGGAGCTCGGCGAGGAGCTCACCAACAGCTTCTGCCGCACCGACCCGGAGATCGCCCGGCGGTTCGCGCGGGTCACCTTTCTCTCCGACAACCGCGAAGACCTCGAGCGGGTGCGCACGCCCGCGCTGATCCTGCAGTGCGCCGACGACGTGATCGCGCCGGACGTGGTGGGGGAGTACGTGCATCGCCATCTGCGGGGGAGCACACTGGTGCGCATGAATGCGAGCGGGCACTGCCCGAATCTCTCCGCGCCGGAGGAGACGATCGCCGCCATCAAGGCCTATCTGTAGGTCATGAGTGAGCGGGACGTGACTCAGGATCTCCGCGTGCCGTGGGAGGACGATCCCGGGGAGCTCTATGAGCATGCCCCGTGCGGATACCTGACCACCATGCCGGACGGCACCATCGTCAAGGTCAACGAGACCTTTCTGGCGTGGACCGGTCATGCCCGCACGGATCTGGTCGGCCGTCGCCGCTTTCGCGACCTGCTGAGCTCCGGCGGGCAGATCTACCACGAGACCCATTACGCGCCGTTGCTGCGCATGCAGGACGACGTGCACGAAGTCGCGTTCGACGTGGTCTGCGCCGACGGCCGCCGGCTGCCGACGCTGGTCAATTCGGTGCTCAGCCGGGATCCGGCCGGTCAGCCGAGACTGATCCGCACCACGATCTTCAATGCCACCGAGAGACGAGCGTACGAGCAGGAGCTGCTGGCCGCCCGCCGAGTCGCCGAGGCGTCCGAGCAGCGGGTCCGCGTACTCCAGGAGATCGTGGCGGACCTGTCCGCCGCGGCCACTGAGGCCGAGGCCGCGGCCGTGGTGATCCGGGCGCCGCAACCGGCCTTCGGCGCCACCAGCAGCAGCATCTGGCTCGTCGACCCGGATCGCGACCGGCTGATCGCGGTGGCCGGCACCGACCCGGCGAACCGCCCCGACGACATCCCGCTCTCGTCCAGCCGGGCGGTCGCCGAGGTGGCCCGGCGTGGCGACCTGCACGTGGTCTCCTCGCTCACCGAGGCCAAGGAGCACTTCGGCGAGCTGGCCGAGACGATGCGCCAGGCCGGTCGCCACGCGGTGGTGCTGCTGCCGCTGACCACCGGCCCGGCCGCCGACGAGGTGCGCGGCGTGCTGGCCTTCAGCTTCACCGACCCACGCGAGCTCACCGACGCCGAGCTGCGGGTGGTCCGGCTGCTCGGCCAGCAGGCCGGGCAGGCGCTCGACCGCGCCCGGCTCTATGACGAGGCGCGCCGCCGCGAGGCCCGTGCCACTTTCCTGGCCGAGGTCACCCGCGAGCTGGACGAGACGCACCGGCTCACCGCCCGGGCCGGCCGGCTGGTCGAGCGCCTGGTGCCGGAGGTCGCCGACTGGGCCGCGATCCGGTTGCAGGTCGGCCCGGCCGGACTGCTCGCCGAGGCGGGCGGACCGGCGCCGGACTCCGACCGGCTGGCCGGGCACGTCGATGAAGTGATCAAGTCCGGCGAGCCGCACTGGACACCGGTGGACGGGCCGGACCCGGGCTGCGCCGTGCTGCCGCTGACCGCCCGCGGCCGGGTGCTGGGCACGCTGGCGCTGCGCATGCAGGTCGCCCGGCGCGCGCCGTCGGACACCGCCTTCCTGGTCGACCTGGCCGACCGCGCCGGGTTGGCGCTGGAAAATGCCCGGCTCTACGAGCAGGAGCGCGCCATCGCCCGCACGCTGCAGCGCAGCCTGCTGGCCGGCCACCTGCCGAAGGACTCGCGGTTCGTGGTGGAGACGCACTACCACGCGGCGGCGCTGGATCTGGAGGTCGGCGGCGACTGGTTCGACGCCTTCAAGATCGCGCCGGACAAGCTGGCCATCGTGGTGGGCGACGTGGTCGGCCGGGGCATCGACGCTGCCACCACGATGGGCCAGCTGCGCAGCGCGGTCCGCGCGCTGGCGTCCGCCGACGCGGGACCGGCCAAGGTGCTGCGCAAGCTCGACCGGTTCGTCGAGCGGGTGGAGAGCGCGCGGATGGCGACGGTGGCCTATGCGGAGATCAACCTCGCCACCAACACCATGACCTATGCCTGCGCCGGGCACCTGCCGCCGCTGCTGCACGAGCCGGCCAGTCAGGCGCGCTACCTGCTCGGCGCGCGCTCGGGCCCGCTCGGCTCGCGGGCCGGCCGCCGCGAGCGGGTCGAGGAGAAGGTGCACCTGCAGTCCGGAAGCCGGCTGTTGCTCTACACGGACGGTCTGGTCGAGCGGCGCAGCCGGCCGATCGACCGCGGCCTAGACCTGATGGCCCGCGAGTGGGCCCGGCGGCGCAACTCGCCGATGCCCGGCCTGACCGCGGGCTTCGCCGACCTGATGGTGGGCCGCGAGCACAGCGACGACGTCTGCCTGCTCTGCCTCACGCTCGGCACCGAGGAGCGGCTGGAACGGTCCATCGGCGCCGACTCGATGCAGATCGCTCTGCTGCGCAAGGATCTGCGCGGCTGGCTGGAAACCCACGGGGTGGACGACGACAGCGTGCAGGCGCTGCTGCTGGCCTGTTCGGAGGCGGTGGCCAACGCGATCGAGCATGGTTATCGGGACGATCCGTTCGGCAAGGTCGAGGTGTCCGCCACGGTGTCCGAGGAGGCGGTGGAGGTGCAGGTGGCCGATCAGGGCGTGTGGCGGCCGGCGCACACCGACTTGGCACGCGGACGGGGGCTGGGACTCATCCGCCAGGTGATGGATCATGTGTCCTTCGACCGCAGCGCCGGCACCGTGGTGACCATGCGGCGCTCCCGGAAGGAGACCCCGTGACCGACCACACGGTCAGCTGCACCCGGCGGGGCACCGCCTCGATCGTCACGCTGGTGGGGGAGATCGACCTGGCCAACGCGCCGACCATCGGGCGCGAGATCGTGCAGCTGGTGCCCCGCGACGGCGCGGTGCTGATCGACCTGACCGCGGTCTCGTTCCTGGACAGCGCCGGGGTGCGGCTGCTGGACGCGCTGGTCGGCGACCTGGACGACCATGGGCGGGCGATCCGGCTGGTGGTCGGGGAGACCGGCGCCGCCCGGATGACGCTGCAGCTCTGCGCGTTCCGGGACGACCTGCTGGCCACCGACCTGGACAAGGCCGCGACCGAACTGCAGTAGCAGCCGCACGTCCTCCACCCCGCCCACCGCCCTTGGCCGGACTGAAGGCCGCGTAACCTGCTACCCATGAGCGTCACTTCCGTCTTCCCGCAGCTCGAGCAGTTGCTGCCCCGGGTCAGCAAGCCGATCCAGTACGTGGGCGGCGAGCTCGGCGCCGTTGTCAAGGAGTGGGACGCGACAACGGTCCGCTGGGCGTTGATGTACCCGGACGCCTATGAGGTCGGGCTGCCCAACCAGGGCGTGCAGATCCTCTACGAGGTGCTCAACGAGCAGTCCGACGTGCTGGCCGAGCGGACCTATGCGGTGTGGCCGGACCTCGAGGCGCTGATGAAGGAGGCCGGCGTCCCGCAGTTCACGGTCGACTCGCACCGGCCGGTGAAGGCCTTCGACGTGCTGGGCATCTCGTTCGCCACCGAGCTGGGCTACACGAACATGCTCTCCGCGCTCGATCTGGCCGGCATCCCGCTGTCCGCCGCCGACCGCGGTGACGACGACCCGGTGGTGCTGGCCGGCGGGCACGCCAGCTTCAACCCGGAGCCGATCGCCGAGTTCATCGACGCCGCCGTGCTCGGCGACGGCGAGGAGGCGGTTCTCGAGATCACCGCGATCATCCGGGCATGGAAGGCCGAGGGCTGCCCGGGCGGCCGGGACGAGCTGCTGCTGCGCCTCGCGCGTACCGAAAGCATCTATGTTCCGAGGTTTTACGACGTCGACTATCTGCCGGACGGGCGGATCCAGCGCGTGGTGCCCAACCGGCCGGACGTGCCGTTCCGGGTGCACAAGCGCACGACGATGGACCTGGACGCCTGGCCCTACCCGAAGAAGCCGCTGGTGCCGCTCGCCGAGACGGTGCACGAGCGCTACGCGGTGGAGATCTTCCGCGGCTGCACCCGGGGCTGCCGGTTCTGCCAGGCCGGCATGATCACCCGCCCGGTGCGCGAGCGGTCGATCACCACGGTCGGCCAGATGGTCAAGGAGGGGCTGGAGTTCTCCGGCTTCAACGAGGTGGGCCTGCTCTCGCTCTCCAGCGCCGACCACTCCGAGATCGGTGACATGTGCTCCGGCCTGGCCGAGCAGTACGCGGACACCAACGTCTCGCTGTCGCTGCCCTCGACCCGGGTGGACGCCTTCAACATCGACCTGGCCCAGGAGCTCTCCCGCAACGGGCGCCGCACCGGTCTCACCTTCGCGCCCGAGGGCGGCTCCGAGCGGATCCGCAAGGTCATCAACAAGATGGTGACCGAGGAGGACCTGATCCGGACCGTCGTGACAGCATATTCGAACGGCTGGCGGCAGGTGAAGCTGTACTTCATGTGCGGCCTGCCCACCGAGACCGACGAGGACGTGCTGCAGATCGGCCGGATGGCCCACGAGGTGATCAAGGCCGGCCGGATCGCCGCGGGCACCAAGGACATTCGCTGCACGGTCTCGATCGGCGGGTTCGTGCCCAAGCCGCACACCCCGTTCCAATGGGCCCCGATGGCCACGCCCGAGGTGATCGACGCGCGGCTCCGGATGCTCAAGCAGGAGATCAACTCGGACCGCGGGCTGGGCCGGGCGATCGGCTACCGCTACCACGACGGCGAACCCTCCCTGATCGAGGGCCTGCTGTCCCGTGGTGACCGCCGGGTCGGCGCGGTGATCAAGCGCGCCTGGGACAAGGGGCAGCGCTTCGACGGCTGGAGCGAGCACTTCTCCTATCAGCGGTGGGTCGAGTCGGCCGCCGAGGTGCTGCCGGACTTCGGCGTCGACCTCGACTGGTTCACCACCCGCGAGCGCGAGCAGCTGGAGGTGCTGCCCTGGGACCACCTCGACTCGGGGCTGGACAAGGACTGGCTGTGGCAGGACTGGCAGGACTCGAAGTCGGAGTTCGAGCAGGACGACTGCCGCTGGACCCCGTGCTTCGACTGCGGCGTCTGCCCGTCCATGGACACCGAGATCCAGATCGGCCCGACCGGCAAGAAGCTGCTGCCGCTGACCCCGGTCGGCGGTCTGCGCGCGCCCGAGCACACCCACTAGGGCCCGGGCACGGTTGAACGGGTGTGCAGATCCCGTTCAACCGTCCCCACCTGGCCGCCCGTGAGATCGAATATCTGGCCGCGGCGGCCGCGTCCGGCAGCACCTCGGGCGACGGGCCGTACACCCGGCGCGCGACCGACCTGCTGACCGCGCTGACCGGCGCGCCCGCCGCGCTGCTCACCACGTCGTGCACGCACGCGCTCGAGCTCAGCGGTCTGCTGCTCGACCTGCGCCCGGGCGACGAGGTGATCATGCCGTCGTTCACCTTCGTCTCCACCGCGAACGCCTTCGCGCTGCGCGGCGCGGTGCCGGTGTTCGTGGACTGCCGGCCGGACACCCTCAATCTGGACGAGCGCGCCGTCGCGGCCGCGATCACCCCACGCACCCGGGCCGTCGTGGTGGTGCACTACGGCGGGGTGGCCTGCGAGATGGACGTCATCCAGGAGATCGCCGACCGGCATCGGCTGGCGGTGATCGAGGACAACGCGCACGGTCTCGGCGCCACCCTCGGCGGCCGCCCGCTGGGCACCTTCGGCGCGCTCGCCACGCAGAGCTTCCACGCCACCAAGAACGTGTCCTGCGGTGAGGGTGGCGCCCTGCTGATCAACGACGACCGGCTGCGCGAGCGCGCCGAGATCATCCGAGAGAAGGGCACCGACCGCAGCCGGTTCTTCCGCGGGCAGGTGGACAAGTACCGCTGGATGGACCTGGGCTCCAGCTTCCTGCCGTCCGACGTGCTCGCCGCCGGGCTGGTCGCGCAGCTCGAGGCGTTCGACGAGATCCAGCGGGCGCGCCACGCGGTGTGGGAGGCGTACGCCGCGGCGTTCGGCGCCCGCGGGATGACGGTGCCGGCCGGCCGGACCCACCCGGCGCACCTGTATTACCTGCTGATGCCCGACCTGGCCACCCGGCAGGCACTGCTCGGTCACCTCGGGGAGCACGGCGTGCAGGGCGCCTTCCATTATCAGCCGCTGCACGACGCGCCGGCCGGGTTGCGACTCGGGCGGCCCGGTCCGGGCGGTTGCCCGGTCACCGAGGACGTGGCGGATCGCCTGGTGCGGCTGCCGCTGTGGGCCGGGCTGACATCGGCCGAGGTGGACCGGGTGATCGCGGCGGTGCGGTCGTTCCGGCCGGCCACCCCGGCACAACGCGGCGCGCTGGCCGAGGCCCGTTCATGACCGGCGTGGTGCTCTATGCGATGACGGCCAAGGGGGTCGCCACGTTCGACGCGTTGCCGCCGGGGCTGGTGCGCGCGGTGGTGTCCGCGCGGGATCCGGGCACGGCCGACGACGCGTACGAGCGGTTGGCCACCCGGTGCGCGGAGCGTGGCGTGTCCTTTCTGGACCGGGCGGACGCCGGGCGGGCGCCGGCCACCCGCTATGCGATCGCGGCCGGTTGGCGCTGGCTGATCCCGGAGCGCGCGGGCACCACGCTGGTGGTCTTCCACGACTCGCTGCTGCCGCGCTACCGCGGCTTCAATCCGCTGGTGACCGCACTGCTGGCCGGGGACGCCGCGACCGGGGTGACCGCGCTGCTGGCCGCCGAGGAGTACGACCGCGGCGACATCGTCGCTCAGGTGCGGGTGCCGCTGACGCCCCGGCCACTGCGGATCGCCGCGGCCATCGACCTGGTCGCGGACGCCTATGGCGAACTGGCCGCCGGGCTGGGCGCGCGGATCGCCGCGGGGGAGGAGTTGACCGGCACGCCGCAGGACGACGACGCCGCGACCTACAGCCTCTGGCGGGACGACGCCGACTACGAGATGGACTGGGCGCGGCCGGCGGGCTGGTTGCGGGACTTCGTCTGGGCGGTCGGCCCGCCGTACGCCGGGGCCCGCACGCTGCTCGACGGTGTGCCCGCCCGGCTGCACGACGTCATCGTCGAGCCGGACGTGGTGATCGCGAACCGTACGCCGGGAAAGGTCCTCTTCCTGCGCGCGGGCCGGCCGACCGTGGTCTGCGGCACCGGCCTGCTACGCCTCGATGCGCTGACCGACGAGGCCGGCCGCAGTCTCCTCCCGCTGCGCCGCTTCCGGGTCCGGCTGGGCTGACGGGTCCGGCTGGGCTGACGGGCGCACCACATAGGTCGGCAGGCCGATCCCGTTCGCGTGGATCCGTCCGATGTACTCGCCCAGCATGCCCACCGCGACCATCTGGGCGGCCGAGAAGAGCGCCACCATCGACGCGATCGTGGTGAACCCGGCGACCGTCGTCTGGCCGGCGTAGTGGAGCCAGAGCACCCGGCCGAGCAGCGCCAGGCCGAGGAAGCCGACCGCGAAGCCGAGATAGGTGACCAGCCGCAGCGGCGCGGCCGAGTAGCCGAGCACCATGTTCAGCGTGTGCCGGATCAGCATCCGCACGGTGTAGCCGGACCGCCCGTGGGTGCGCTCGTCCATCCGCACCGGCACCGAGGCGACGCTGTCGGTGCCCCAGGAGAGCGCCACGTCGAGGCAGGCGTGCGGGCCGCGGAGCCCGGTGAAGCCGTCCCGGAGGAAGGTGCGGAAGGCGCGGAAGGCGCTCAGCCGGCGGGCGCCCGGCACCCGCAGCAGGCGTTCCAGGCCGGTCTTGGCGAGTCGCGACGCCAGGCTGCGGGCGGCGCCGTGCTCCTCCTCGGCGGCCACGCCGTAGACCAGGTCCACCTCCGGGGTGAGCGCGGCGAGCAGGGCGCCGATCTCCTCCGGACGGTGTTGCAGATCGTCGTCCATCGTCACCACGACCTCGTGCCGGGCCGTGCGCACCCCGGCGACCAGCGCGTTGTGCTGGCCGTAGTTGCGGCTCAGGCGCAGCGCCCGGACGAACGGGTGGGCCCGGTCCAGGGCGGAGGCAGCGGCCCAGGTGGCGCGGTCGGGGCCGTCCACCACGAGCAGCACCTCGAAGTCGCCGGTCATCGAAGGCAGCGCCGCGCCGAGCCGGGCGACCAGCGCGGGCAGGGTCTCGGCGGACCGATAGCAGGGCACCACGACCGAGACGTCCACGGGGACTCCCTCCAGCTCAAGGTATATGCACTAGTACCAACGCTTTTAAACCCATTTGCGTGATGTACGGTCGGCGCCATGACGACGACCCTCGAGGCGGGCACCGCTCCCGCGCCGGCCGAGGAGGTCCCGCCGCCCGCGGGCCGCCGGGGTCCCGCCGTGGTGCTGGCCCTCGCCGCCGCGGTGGCCGGCGTGTGGATCACCGCCACCGCGGCCGCCTCCGGGCGTGGCTTCGACCTCACCGACGAGGGCTTCTACCTGCTCTCCTATCGGTGGTGGTCGGTCGATCACCGCAATTTCACCGGTTCGGCGTACGTCGTCGGGCCGGTGTTCGACCTGATCGGACACGACGTCGCCGGGCTGCGCCTGATCCGGCTCGGCTCGATCGTGGTGGCGCATCTGCTGTTCGGCTCGGCGTTCATGGCCTGGCTGCGGATCCGCCGCCCGGATGCGCCGCGCACCCGGCTCTGGGAGGCCGCCGGAGCGACCGTGATCCTCGCCGCGGGCGGACTGACCTACAGCTGGTTGCCGGCCACTCCCGGGTACAACGACGTGGTGCTGCTCGGGGCACTGCTCGGCCTCGCCGCGGTGTGCGCGCTCGGCGCCGGCGCCCGGGTGTGGTGGCCGGCCGCCGCGATCGGCGTGCTGACCGTTCCGGTGCTGCTGACCAAGTGGGCCGCGGTGTCGGTCTGGGTCCTGGTGCTCGCGGCCGGGTTGCTGGTGCTGCGGCCGCGCGGCCTCCGCGCGATTCTCGACGGCGCCGCCTGGTGCCTGGCCGGATTCGCGGTGGCCGTCGCGGTCCTGCAGTTCGCGGTGATCCCGCTGAGCACCGCGCTGCCTCCGCTGATCACCGTGAACAAGCTGCTCGCCGCGTCCAGCTTCGCCGTGCCGGTGCTGCTCGAGCGTTACTGGACGTCCACCCTGCCCACGCTCGGCGAGGTGGCCCGGCACTACGGCCTGTTACTGCTCGCGGTGCTGGTCACGGTGCGCGTCCGCGGTCGCGTCGCCCGCCTCGCCGGCGCGGCGCTCGGCGTGGCCGGCCTCGCGGCGGCGGCCTGGCACACCGCGCGGCACGGCGGTCTCGCCGGCGGCGCCACCAACGTGCACGCCTTCCTCGCCCCGGCGGTGGCCGTGCTGCTCGCCGCCGCCGCGGCGATCCGGTCCGACCGGCTGTTCCTCGCCGTGCTGGCGGTGGTACCGGTCGGCTACGCGTTCGGCACGTCCAACACGCCGCTGAAGGTCTCGGTGAACGCGTTCGCGATCTGGGTGGCGATCCTGATCGCGGCGTTCACCGGGCTGCCCCGGGTGCGGGCCGCTCGCGTGCTGGTCGGCGCGACCACCGCCGGAGCCCTGGTCGCGGCCGCCTGCATCGCGGTCGGCGGGAGCTGGTTGCATCCGTACCGGGGACGGCCGAACGCCGAGGCCACCGCGGTCGCCGCCGGGGTGCCGGCGCTGTCCTCGCTGCGACTCGACCCGGCGTCCGCCCGGCGCTACGCCACCCTGCGCGCCCGTCTCGGGTCGCGTCTGGACCCGCCCGGCCGGCCGATCATCGCCCTCGACAAGATGCCCGGCCTGGTCTTCCTGCTCGGCGGCCGGACCGTCGGCGAGGGCTGGTACGACCCCGGTAACCGGCCGCGCACCGCGGCCGGGATCCGGGCCGGGTGTCACCGGCACGACCGCCGCCCGTTGCTCATCATGAACCGCCCGATGGTCCCGGCCGACCGGGACGTGCTCGGCGACTGCGTGACCGGTTACCGGCAGCTCGCGCCCGCCACGGAGACCGCCGGCCTGACCGTCTATCTCCCGGCCGACGAGGCCTGAAAGGGGATCCCATGGATGCCTCGGACATCCAGATGCTGGCCGACGTCGAGGACCGGCACTGGTGGTTCCAGGAGCGCCGGGCGATCCTCGCGCGCTGGCTGCGCGATCTGGTGCACGCCGGTGGCGTGCCCGGAGTCGCCCTCGACATCGGCGCGGCGGCCGGTGGCAACACCAGGGTGCTGCGCCGGCACGGGTGGCGTCCGATCGCGCTGGAGTACAGCGTGGACGGCGCCGAGGTGGCCGCGCGGCGCGGGCTCACCGCGGTGCGCGGCGACGCCACCGGCCTGCCCGCCGCGGCCGCCACGATCGACCTGGTCACCGCGTTCGACGTGATCGAGCACATCGAGGACGACTACCTCGCGCTGGCCGAGATCCGCCGGGTCCTCCGGCCGGGCGGGACATTGCTGGTCACCGTGCCCTGTGACATGCGGCTGTGGTCCGCGCACGACGTGGCCAGTCACCACTTCCGCCGCTACGACCGCGACGGCCTGCGACGCGCGGTGGTCAAGGCCGGGCTCGAGGTGGACGAGCTGTGGAGCTGGAACGTGCTGCTCCGACCGGTCGTGCGGCTCACCCGGCGGCGGGCCACCGGCAACGAGCTGGCGCTGCTCCCGGCCCCGGTGAACGCCGCCCTGCGCGCGGTGGTGTGGGCCGAGCGCCACCTGCCCGTGCGGTCGCTGCCCGGCGTCTCGCTGATGCTGCGCGCGCACCGGCCCCGATGACGACGCTCACCCGCCTGGCCGCCGACCGCCGGGTCCGGTACGTGGCGGCCGGCGGGTTCAGCGCCGTCCTCTACTACGTCGTGTTCGCGGCCGGATGGCTCACCCTGTCCCGCTGGATCCCCTACCTGCTGCTCGCGGCGCTGACCAGCACGTTCTGCGCGGTGGCCACCTACCCGATCTACCGCTGCGTCGTCTTTCGCACCGGCGGCCCGGTGATCGGCGGCTTCCTGCGTTTCTACGCGCTCTGCCTGTGGGCGCTGCTGTTCAGCCTCGGCGGCCTGTGGACGCTGGTCGAGGTGCTGGGTCTGCACGTGCTCGTCGCGCAGGCGGTGATCATGCTGCTCGGGCCGCTGATCAACTACCAGGCGGGGCGGCTGTGGGCGTTCCGGCCCACCATTGCGGATGCTCGCGATACCACGTGACGGTGTCCGGGAGGCCGCCGGTGAAGTCGATCTCCGGGGCGTACCCGAGGGCTTGGATCTTGGTGATGTCGACCGAGTAGCGGCGGTCGTGGCCGAGGCGATCCGGCACGTGGTCGATGCGGGTGCGGTCCGCGCCGCAGGCGTCCAGCAGCAACCCGGTCAGCTCGAGGTTGGTGAGCTCGGTGCCGCCGCCGATGTTGTAGACCTCGCCCGGCGCGCCCTTGGCCAGCGCGATCCGGATGCCCCGGCAGTGGTCGGCCACGTGCAGCCAGTCCCGCACGTTGCGGCCGTCCCCGTAGAGCGGCACGTTCCGGCCGGTCAGCAGGCGCGTGACGAAGTGCGGGATCACCTTCTCCGGGTGCTGCCGCGGGCCGTAGTTGTTCGAGCAGCGGGTGATCCGCACGTCCATGCCGTAGGTGCGGTGATAGGCCAGGCAGAGCAGGTCGGCGCCCGCCTTGGCCGCGGCATAGGGCGAGTTGGGCCGCAGCGGATCCGTCTCCGGCCACGAGCCGTGCTCGATCGACCCGTACACCTCGTCGGTGCTGACCTGCAGAAACGTTGACACGTTGGCGGCCCGGGCAGCGTCCAGCAGGGTCTGCACGCCGAGCACGTTGGTGCGCAGGAAGGCGGTCGGGTCGGCGATCGAGCGGTCCACGTGCGTCTCGGCGGCGAAGTTGACCACCACGTCCACGCCCGGCATCACCCCGGCCACCAGATGCGGGTCCGCGATGTCGCCGGGCACGAACTCGAAGCTGCCGCAGCCGTCCAGGTTGGCCCGGTTGCCCGCGTAGGTCAGCTTGTCCAGCACCGTCACCGTGGCGCCCTCGAAGCCGGGCGCGGCGCCGGTGGTCAGGTCGCGGACGAACTGGGATCCGATGAAGCCGGCGCCGCCGGTGACCAGGATTCTCATCCGCGCAACCGGACCGTGCTGTGGTCGCCGATCACCAGCTGGTGGGTGTTCGGCGCCCGCCGGGCCGGCGTCACCGAGACGCCCTTGCCGATCAGCGAGGCCTCGATCCGGGACACGCCGCGCACGGTCGAGTCGTTCATGACGATCGAATACTCGATCTCCGCGTCCTCCACCACGCAGCCGGCGCCGATCGAGGTGAACGGGCCCAGGTACGACCCGACGATCTTGGTGTCCGCGCCGACCACCACCGGCCCGCGCAGCACCGAGCCCTCGACCACCGCGCCCGCCTCGATCACCACCCGCCCGGTCACCTCGGTGCGCGCGTCGACCGACCCGTGGACGCCGGTCTCGATCGACTCCAGCACGATGCGGTTGCACTCGAGCATGTCCCGCACCCGCCCGGTGTCCTTCCAATAGCCGCTGATCAGGTGCGAGTGCACGTGGTGGCCGTGGTCGATCAGCCACTGCACGGCATCGGTGATCTCCAGTTCGCCGCGCGCGGACGGGCGGATCGCGCGGACCGCGTCGTGCACCGCCGCGGTGAACAGGTAGACGCCCACGATGGCCAGATCGCTCGCCGGGTCGTCCGGCTTCTCCGCGAGCCCGACGATCTGCCCGCTGCGGTTGAGCTCGGCCACGCCGTACGAGCGGGGGTCGTCCACCGGCGTGAGCAGGATCTGCGCGCTGTAGTCGCCCTCGCCGAACGCGGTGACCAGCTCCTGGATGCCGCCGACCAGGAAGTTGTCGCCCAGATACATGACGAAGTCGTCGGCGCCGAGGAAGTCGCGGGCGATCAGCACACAGTGCGCAAGGCCCAGCGGAGCCTCCTGCGGCAGATAGGTCACCCGCAGGCCGAACTGCGCGCCGTCGCCGACCGCGGCCCGGATCTCGGCGCCGGTGTCGCCGACCACTATGCCGACCTCCTCGATGCCGGCCGCCCGGATCGCCTCCAGGCCGTAGAACATCACCGGCTTGTTCGCGACCGGGAAGAGTTGTTTGGCCGAGGTGTTGGTCAGCGGGCGCAGCCGGGTGCCGCGGCCGCCGGCGAGGACGAGTGCTTTCATGCCGCGCTCAACGATCCGGAGTGCGGTGCGATGATGGGGCTTCCCTCCCGAACAGGAGTCGCTCCCATCGCCAAGAACCAGCCGGTCGGCGGTCAGGCCCCGATCGTCCAGCGGATCCGGATCCGTTATGCCAAGCGCGGCCCGCTGCGTTTCACCTCGCACCGGGACTTCGCCCGCGCCTTCGAGCGTGCGCTGCGCCGTGCCCTGGTGCCCATCGCGTTCTCCCAGGGCTTCACCCCACACCCCAAGATCTCGTACGCCAGCGCCGCGCCCACCGGCGTCGCCAGCGAGGCGGAATACCTGGAGATCGGCCTGCAAGCCGCGGTCGACCCGGCCGAACTGGTCGCCGCCCTGGACGCGGCGCTCTCGCCCGGCCTGGACGTGCTGGACGCCGTCGTGGCCCGCGAGGGCACCAGCCTGGCCGAGCGGATCGACGCGTCGAAGTGGCGGATCGAGCTGCCCGGGGTCACCCAGGAGATCGCCGCGGCTGCCGTCAGTGACTTCCTCAGCGCCGAAGAAGTGCTGGTCGAGCGCATGACGAAGCAGGGACGGCGCTCGTTCGACGCGCGGGTGGCGGTCGTCTCCTGCGCCGTGGCGGACGAGTCTGGCGCACCTTCCGGGGCGGTTGCCACACCGTGTGCGATACTCGACCTTGTCGTACGGCAGGTCACGCCCGCCGTCCGACCCGATGATGTCTTGTCCGGCCTGCGCGTGGTGGCCGGCCTGGAGCCGCCGGCGCCGCCTCGTGTGACGCGCTTGGCCCAGGGTTCACTCACCGCGCAGGGGGAATTCGTCGATCCGTTGGACGCGGATCGCGAGGACGCACCCATCGGAGGGCGCTAGCCGATTCGGCTGGCGTCCGTCGGCAGACTTCGGGTACTCGTCCGTCGCACAGACGGAGGAGCTCCGAAAAACTTGCGGCGACCCTGCGTGGCAGCGCTCACCCGCGCCCGGGGTTGCCAGAACTGGAGAGCGCCATGCTCGATAACGAGCCCCCGAACGATTCGGGAGACCTGAATTCGGCAGAGCGCGGTGAACGGGACGTGGCATCCACCACGGCCGCCGAAACCGCCGAGCCCACTACACCTGTGCGCCGCACCCGTGCGCCGCGCCGGAAGGCGGCTGCCGCGCCGCCGCCCGCCGAGGAGGCGGCCGCCGCGCCGCCGCCGGCCGAGGAGCCGGCTGCCGAGGCGCCCGCCCCGGCCCGCCGTCGCCGTAAGGCCGCTGCTCCGGCCGCTGCCGCACCCGCCGAGCCGGCGGCGGAGGAAGCAGCACCGGAGAAGCCGGTCAAGACCACCCGCAGCCGTCGCAAGAAGGCGGCCGAGCCGGTCGCGGAGCTCCCGCCGCCCCCGGTGATCGAGGAGGCCGAGGAGGCCGAGGAGCCGGCCGCGGCCGAGACCCCGATCCCGATCATCGGCGTGCTGCCCCTGGACGACGAGCTCATCGAGGAGGAGCCGGCCCCGCGTGCCCGGGCCACCGCGATCCCGGCCGCCGTGCTGTTCATGCCGCCCGAGGTGGTGGAGGCCCAGCCGCCCGCGCCGCGCCGCCGCAGCCGCCGCGCTGCCGCCGCCGAGCCGGTCGAGGCCGTCGAGGCCGCCCCGGCTCCCGCCGCGGAGGCCGAGGTCGCGGCCGAGCCCGAGGCCGACGAGCCGCCCCGCAAGACCACCACCCGCCGCCGTCGCCGCGGAGCCGCCGAGGCCGAGCCGGTCGCCGAGGTCGAGACCCCGGCCGACACGCCGGTGCTGGACGAGATCGACGAGAGCGCCGACGACGTCGAGGACAACGCCGACGAGGACGGCGACGAGCTGGACGAGAACGGCGCCCGCCGCCGCCGGCGTCGCGGTCGCCGTGGCCGTGGCCGCGGCAAGGGCCCGGCCGAGGACGGCGAGGACGCCGAGGCCTCGGACGGCGAGCCCGCCGCCGAGGGCGACCCGGAGGATGACGAGTCGGACGAGGGCGACGGCGTCACCCGGCGCCGGCGTCGCCGCCGGCGCAAGGGCGCCGGTGGCTCCGAGGACGCCGGTGGCGTCGAGGACGGCGTGCACACCGTGGTGCGGGTCCGCGAGCCGCGCACCCGCAGCGACGAGGTGCAGGGCGTCTCCGGCTCGACCCGGCTGGAGGCCAAGCGCCAGCGCCGCCGGGACGGCCGCGAGCAGCGCCGCACCCGCCCGCCGATCCTGAGCGAGTCGGAGTTCCTGGCCCGCCGCGAGGCGGTCGACCGGGTGATGGTCGTGCGGCAGAAGCCGGATCGCACCCAGATCGCCGTGCTGGAAGACGGCGTGCTGGTCGAGCACTACGTGTCCCGGTCCACCTCCGGCACCATGGTCGGCAACGTCTACCTGGGCAAGGTGCAAAACGTGCTGCCCAGCATGGAGGCGGCGTTCGTGGACGTCGGCCGGGGCCGCAACGCGGTGCTCTATGCCGGCGAGGTCAACTGGGACGCCACCGGGCTGGAGGGCCGGGCCCGCTCGATCGAGCAGGCGCTGCGCTCCGGTGACTCGGTGCTGGTGCAGGTCACCAAGGACCCGATCGGGCACAAGGGCGCCCGGCTGTCGAGCCACATCGCGCTCTCCGGCCGGCACCTGGTCTACGTGCCCAACGGCAACGCCTCCGGGATCAGCCGCAAGCTGCCGGACAACGAGCGCAAGCGCCTGCGGGACGTGCTGAAGAAGCTGGTCCCGGACGGCGCCGGTGTGATCGTGCGGACCGCGGCCGAGGGCGCCAGCGAGGACGAGCTCGCCCGGGACGTGAAGCGGCTGCAGGCGCAGTGGGAGGACATCCAGGCCAAGGCCGCCGGCGGGCACGCCCCGGTCGCCCTGTCCGAGGAGCCCGACCTGGTCATCCGCGTGGTCCGCGACCTCTTCAACGAGGACTTCCGCGATCTGGTCGTGCAGGGTGACCAGGCATACGGGGAGATCGAGAACTACCTGAACTCGGTCTCGCCGGACCTGGTGGACCGGCTGCACCGGCACACCGGCAGCGCGGACGTCTTCGCGGACAAGCGCATCGACGAGCAGATCCTGAAGGGCCTGGACCGCAAGGTCTTCCTGCCCTCCGGCGGTCACCTGGTGATCGACCGCACCGAGGCGATGACCGTGGTCGACGTGAACACCGGTAAGTACACCGGGGCCGGCGGCAACCTCGAGGAGACGGTCACTCGCAACAACCTGGAGGCGGCCGAGGAGATCGTGCGTCAGCTGCGGCTGCGCGACCTCGGCGGCATCGTGGTGATCGACTTCATCGACATGGTGCTGGAGAGCAACCGCGAGCTGGTGCTGCGGCGGCTCACCGAGTGCCTGGGCCGCGACCGCACCAAGCACCAGGTCACCGAGATCACCTCGCTCGGCCTGGTGCAGATGACCCGCAAGCGGATCGGCGCCGGCCTGCTGGAAGCGTTCAGCGAGACCTGTGACCACTGCAAGGGCCGCGGCCTGATGATCCACACCGAGCCGGTGCCGGAGAAGCGCTCGTCCGGCGCGGTCAACCAGGTGAAGGCCGTCGCGGCGGCCACCACCAAGGAGACGCCGCCGCCGGCCACCCGTTCGCGGCGCCGCCGTGGCGGCGAGCCGGCCCCCGAGCCGGAGGTCGTCGAGGTCGAGGCCGAGGTCGACGACATCGTCGAGGAGGAGCCCGCGGCGGAGGAAACCCCGGTGGCCATCGTTGCCGACGTGCCGCCGCAGGTGGCCGGCTCGGGCATCGTGGGGAGCGCCCCGCCCGCGGCGGTGACCGCCGGCGAGAGCGACGACGACTACGACATGAGCGGCTACGACCTGTCCCGCTACGAGTCGAACGGATCGAACGGCTCGGGCCCGCTGGCCGGCGCCGACGACCCGGACGCGGCGGACGACGAAGAGGACGACGAGGACGAGACCGTGGGCGCCGGTGCCGCCGGCCGGCGGCGTTCACGGCGGGGTGGCACCCGGCGGCGCACCCGCCCTTGAGGCTTTCGGTAAGGAAAGTTAACAAGTAACCATCGACATCGGCTACTCTTCGGGGCGCCCGCCCGTGACGCCCCGAGGAGTTCCCCGATGCGACGCCTTCTTGTCGTGCTGTTCGTGCTGGCCGTGGCCGGTTGCTCGAGCGCCGAGGAGACGCCCCCGCCGCCCCCTGCCGCCGGGCCGGCCTCCGCCTCGGCGCCCGCCGGAAGTTCGAGCGTCGCCCCGACCGCGAGCGCCGCGGACGCGGACAAAGCGCTCTCCGGGAACACCAAGGCGATCTGCGCCCAGGCGACCCGGGTGAGCACCCAGTTCGCCGCCACCTTCGCGCAGGATCTCAAGCTGATCATCGACGCCGCGGCGTCGTCCGAGCCGGCCGCGAGCGAGCAGGCGAAGAAGAAGACCAGCCGGGACGTGGAGAGCTATTCGTTCGCGCTGGCCGACATGTCGAAGCTGGTCGACGACCCGGCGGTCAAGAAGGCGCTGGCCGACATGAGCAAGCAGGTCACCGCGCTCAAGGGCGACCCGACCAAGATCGATGCGTCGAAGCTCGAAAAGATCAGCGGCACGCTGGATGAGGCGTGCGGCACTGCGTAACCCCCAGTTTGGGTTCCGGAAGGCCGATGAAGTAGTCTTGCCAACGGCGCTTTTGCAGGTGCCCGTTTCCCGTGCGGTCTCAAGGATCGTTGTGAGGCCGAGCCGGGACCCCCGAAGGTTTTTACATCCGCCAGCAGCGCACTGGGCTGCACAAGTGTCAGGGAGTCCGCGTCCGATGTACGCGATCGTCAAGACCGGCGGCAAGCAGTACAAGGTTGCCGAGGGCGACGTGATCGAGGTCGAGAAGCTCGCGGGTGTTCCCGGCGACTCGCTGACGCTCGCCGCGGTCCTCCTCGTCGACGGTGACAACCTGGTGACCGATGCGGCCAAGCTTGCCAGCGTGACGGTGTCCGGCGAGATCGCCGAGCACACCAAGGGTCCGAAGATCCGGATCCACAAGTTCAAGAACAAGACCGGTTACCACAAGCGCCAGGGGCACCGTCAGCCGCTGACCCGCGTCAAGGTGACCGGCATCTCCAGCGGGAAGTAGGGGGGCGTAACCATGGCTCACAAAAAGGGTGCTTCCAGCTCGCGGAACGGCCGTGACTCCGCCGCTCAGCGGCTCGGCGTCAAGCGTTTCGGCGGTCAGCTGGTCAACGCGGGCGAGATCATCGTGCGGCAGCGTGGCACGAAGTTCCACCCGGGCGAGCTCGTCGGCCGCGGCAGCGACGACACGCTCTTCGCGCTGGCGCACGGCAACGTGCTGTTCGGCATCAAGCGCGGCCGCAAGACGGTCAGCATCGTGCCTGCCGCGGTAACCGCGGACAACTAGCTTTCTCCACAGCGGGCCGCGGGACCTCAGGGTCCGGCGGCCCGCTCTGCTATTTAAGGACTTGGGCTTTGTCAGGAGTACCGAGATGACCACGTTCGTCGACCGGGTTGTGCTGCACCTGCAGGCGGGTGACGGCGGCCACGGCTGTGTCTCGGTGCGCCGCGAGAAGTTCAAGCCGCTCGGCGGTCCGGACGGCGGCAACGGCGGCCACGGCGGCGGCATCACGCTCGTCGTCGACCCGCAACAGCACACGCTGCTGGACTTCCACTTCCGCCCGCACATCAAGGCGTCCAGCGGTGTCGGTGGCATGGGCGCCAACCGGGACGGCGCGAACGGCGACGACCTGGTGCTCAACGTGCCGGACGGCACGGTCGTGCTGACCAGCGACGGCGAGGTGCTGGCCGACCTGGTCGGCGCCGGCGCCACCTTCGAGGTCGCCCGCGGTGGGCGCGGCGGGCGGGGCAACGCGTCACTGGCCAACACCCGGCGCAAGGTCCCCGGGTTCGCCGAGCTGGGCGAGCCGGGCGACAGCCTCGACGTGGTGCTCGAGCTGAAGAGCGTCGCCGACGTCGGCCTGGTCGGTTTCCCGTCGGCCGGCAAGTCGTCGCTGATCTCGGTGATCTCCGCCGCCAAGCCGAAGATCGCCGACTACCCGTTCACCACGCTGGTGCCCAACCTGGGCGTGGTGCAGGCCGGCGAGCACACCTTCACGGTCGCCGACGTGCCCGGGCTGATCCCCGGCGCGGCCACCGGCAAGGGCCTCGGCATGCAGTTCCTGCGGCACATCGAGCGCACCTCGGTGCTGGTGCACGTGCTCGACGCGGCGGCGCCGGAGATCGAGCGCGACCCGCTGGCCGACCTGGACGCGATCGAGGCCGAGCTGGCGGCCTATGGCGGGCTGGAGGATCGGCCGCGGATCGTGGTGCTGAACAAGATCGACATCCCGGACGGGCGGGACCTGGCCGAGATGGTCAAGCCCGACCTCGAGGCCCGGGGCTACCAGGTGCTGCTGGTCAGCGCGGTCACCCGTGAGGGGCTCAAGGAGTTCACCTTCGCGCTGGCCGAAGCGGTGGCGGCGAACCGGCTGGCCACCGCGCCGGCCGAGCCGACCCGGGCGATCGTCCGCCCGCGGGCGGTGGACGAGAAGGGCTTCACGATCGAGAAGGACGCCGACGGCGTCTTCGTGATCAAGGGCATCCAGGTCGAGCGCTGGATCAAGCAGACCAACTTCGACAACGACGAGGCCATCGGTTATCTGGCCGACCGGCTCGATCGCCTCGGCGTGGAGGCGGCGCTCGGCAAGCAGGGCGCGCAGGCCGGCGACCCGGTGCGGATCGGCACGCAGGAGTTCGACTGGCAGCCGAACGCGGGGGAGTACGTGACCGGCCCGCGCGGCACCGACATCCGCCTCGAGGAGCAGAACCACCGGCCCACCGCCGCGCAGCGCCTGGCCGCCCGCAAGGGACGGCGCAGGCGCTCCGACGACGAGTTGCTGCACATGTCGGCGGACGGCACGGTCACCACGATGGCGAACGCGTCCCGTCCGGTGCTCGTCGAGGATGACGACGACGATGAGGATGCCCCGGACCAGCCGCTAGCCGAGTAGGCCGATCGCGCGCTTCGCCCTGCGTACCGTGGCGGAAGCGGTGGGGCGCACCCGCTCGCGCCCCGCCGCGAGCACCGAGTCGACGTAGCCGGGGTCGGCCACCAACTCGGCGTGCCGCGCCCGGATCGGCGCGAGGACCGCCTCGACCGCGTCCGTGACCGAGCGTTTCAGCTCGCCATAGGACGTGAACGGCCCGACCGGCCCGGCGCCGAGCTCGGACAGGATGGTCAGCAGGTTCGTCACGCCCGGCTGGGCCACCGGATCGTGCCGCACCACGCCGACGGTGTCCGTCACCGCCCGCGCGATGGTCCGGCGCACCTGCTCCGGCAGGTCGAGGAGCCCGATCCGCCCGGCGCCGGCCGCGCCGCTCTTGCCCATCTTGGCGGTCGGATCGGCGAGGTCCATCACCCGCGGCGCGGACTCCGGCCGCACCCCCTCGGGCACCACGAACGTCTCGCCGTAGCGCTTGTTGAACCGCAGCGCGACGGCCCGGGCCAGCTCGAGATGCTGGTTCTGATCGTCACCGACCGGCACGTGGCAGGTGTCGTAGAGCAGGATGTCCGCCGCCATCAGCACCGGGTAGGTGAGCAGGCTGAGCCGCACCGGCCCGCCGCCGGCCGACTTCTCCTTGAACTGGATCATCCGGGCCGCCTCGCCGAAGCCGGTCGTGCACTCCAGCAGATAGTGCAGTTCGGCGTGCTCGGGCACCTGGGACTGCACGAAGAGCGCGGTCCGATCGGGGTCGACGCCGGCGGCGAGCATCACCGACGCTTGTTCCCGGGTGAGCGCGCGGATCCGCGCGGGATCGTGCTCGATGGTCATCGCGTGCAGGTCGGCGATCATCGCGATCGACAGCGCCGACCCCTGCGCCGCGATCAGCGGCCGCATGGCGCCGATCAGATTGCCCAGTTGCAGGTGCCCGGTGGGCTTGAAACCGGTCAGGCGGGTGGTCCGGGTCTGGGTGATGGTCACGGTAGGTGTCCTTTCTGGGGTACGCGGGACCTCCACCCGCAGGACACCGGCTTTCCGTGGCACAAAAAACGGCCGCCTGCGTGGAGGCGGCCGCGAAGTGACTTTCGCGTGTGGCCAGAACTGGATCAACAGAGCGGCCGCCCGTCAGGGCAGCCACCAGGCACAGGTGCACACGCGCATGACCCGAATCCTACGTCAGTTCTCGCTGACGTCGTAGGTGAACGCCCCGGTCACCCCGCAGTGAGCCGTAGTGATATGAAACTCGCTGCGGCAGAGCGTGGTCCGTGCGGTGATACGTCCCGTACCGGCATGATGGTCCGCATGCCGAGCCTGACCCGTGCCGAGGCCACCGCCAGGGCCGCGACGATCGACGTCGAATCGTACGAGATCGACCTTGATCTGACCGATCCGGCCGGTTCGTTCCGTTCGCGAGCCGTGATCCGGTTCGCCGCGACCGAGGGCGGGGAGACGTTCGTCGATCTCCAGCCGGTCGAGCTGCTCTCCGTGACGCTGAACGGTGAAGCGGTGGATCCGGCGGCGCTGTCCGGCACGCGCCTGCCGTTGACCGGGCTGGCGGCCGCGAACGAGCTGGTCGTGGACGCGCGGATGGGCTATTCGAACGACGGCGAGGCGCTGCACCGCTACGTCGACCCCGAGGACCAGCGGGTCTATCTGGCCGCCACGATGTTCCTGGACGGCGCCCGCCGGGTGTTCGCGTGCTTCGACCAGCCCGACCTGAAGGCGCCGTTCACGCTCAGCGTCACCACGCCGCCGGACTGGCTGGTCGCCGCGAACGCGCCGCTCGCCGAGCCGGCCCGCGACGGGCGCTGGATCTTCGCGCCGACCGTGCCGCTGGCCACCTATTTCATGTCGCTGATCGCGGGCCCCTACCACGTGCGCACCGACGAGCACGACGGTCTGCCGCTGGCCGTCTATGCCCGGCAGGGGCTCGCGCAATACCTCGACGCCGAGGCGGACGAGCTGTTCGAGGTCACCAAGCAGTGCCTGGACCGATACTCGGAGCTGTTCGAGATCCGCTACCCGTTCAGCCACTACGGGCAGGCGTTCGTCCCCGAGTTCAACGCCGGCGCGATGGAGAACCCGGGCCTGGTCACGTTCCGCGAGGAGTTCGTGTTCCGTGCCGCGGTCACCGAGAGCGAGCGCGAACTGCGGGCCATGGTCATCGCGCACGAGATGGCGCACATGTGGTTCGGCGACCTGGTCACCATGAAGTGGTGGGACGACCTGTGGCTGAACGAGTCCTTTGCGGAGTACATGGGCTCCCTCGTCGCCGGTGAGGCGACCCGGTTCACCGGCACCTGGACCAGCTTCGCGGTCGGCCGCAAGTCCTGGGGCATGCGCGCCGACCAGCGCCCGTCGACCCATCCGGTGGCGCCGACCGACGTCGAGGACACCGATCTGGCGCTGCTCAACTTCGACGGCATCTCCTATGCGAAGGGCGCCTCCACGCTCAAGCAACTGGTCGCCTGGCTGGGCGCGGACACCTTCTTCGCCGGCGTCAACGACCACTTCGCGGCACACCGGTTCGGCAACGCGACGCTGGCCGATCTGCTCGGCGCGCTGTCCAAGGCGAGCGGGCGCGACCTGTCCGCGTGGGCCGAGGCGTGGCTGCGCCAGGCCCAGGTGAACACGTTGCGCGCCGAGGTGACCCGGGCCGCGGACGGCACCTACGACTCGGTGGCCATCGTGCAGACGGCGCCGGCCGACCACCCGACGCTGCGGCCGCACCGGCTGGCCCTGGGGCTCTACGACCGCGGTCCGGACGGCGCCGTGGTGCGGCGTGAGCTGGTCGAGTTGGATCTCGAGGCGGGCGTCGAGCGCACCGAGGTGCCCGCGCTGGCCGGGACGCCGGCCGCCGATCTGCTGCTGCTCAACGACGGCGACCTGACGTACGCGAAGATCCGGCTGGATGACGCTTCGCTGGCGAACGTACCCATGATGTTGCCGTTGATCGACGACTCGCTGGCGCGCGCGGTGATCTGGGCGGCCGTGCTCGATGCCGTGACCGACGGCGAGCGGCCGGTGTCCGAGCTGGTCACGATGGTGCTGGCGGCGCTGCCGATGGAGACCGAGGTGGTGATCGCGGAGGACGTGGTGTCCGCGACCCGGCGCCTGGTGGACCGCTACTCCACGCCGGAGACCCGGCCGGCCGCGCTGGAGATGATCGCGCAGGCCTGCGACCGGCTGCTCGCCGCCTCACCGGCCGGCGGCTCCCAGCAGCTCGCCGCGGCGCGCGGACTGATCTCGGCGACCACCGACTCGGCCCGGCTGCGTGGCTGGCTGGCAGGCGAGAGCGTGCCGGACGGCCTGGCGATGGACGCCGAACTGCGCTGGCTGGTGCTCTACCGCCTGGTGGTGCTGGGCGCGGCCACGGCCGCGGAGATCGACGCCGAGCACGCGCGGGACCGCACCGCATCGGGGGAGCAGTTCGCCGCCCGCTGCCGCGCGGCGCTGCCGAGCGCCGAGGCGAAGGCCCGTGCCTGGGCGACCATCGTCGGCGACGCGGACACGTCGGCCCGGCTCGCGGACGCCATCGCGATGGGCTTCTGGCAGCCCGAGCAGGCGGCTCTGACCAGCGAATACGTCGCCAAGTACTTCGCCGACATGCCGGGCATGATGCAGGTCCGGGGTGGTTCCGGGGCGGAGAAGATCGCGGCGACCGCGTACCCGAGATATGCCGTTGATCCCGAGACCCGCGAGCGGGCCGCCGAGCTTCTCGGGCAGCCCGACCTGAACACCACGCTGCGGCGCGTGGTGGTCGACGCGGACGACGACATGCGTCAGGCGATACACGCCCGAGGATGATTGCGGTTTCGCCCGTTCCGCCCAGTTCCAGCCCGTAATCTGAGGTTACGGGGGGTGAGCGCAGTGGAGTGGTCCGAAGAGCTGTCCGGCGGTCTGCTGCAGGCCGCCCCGGACGCCATCGTGGTGATGGACGCGGGCCGGGTGGTGCTGGTCAACGACCGTGCCGAGGAACTTTTCGGCTGGCCGCGCGCCGACCTGCTCGGGCAGAACGCCGAGGTGCTGATCACCGAACTGTCGTTCATCGAGATCCCGCGGCTGCTGCGACGCAGCGGCGAGGACCCGGAGGCCGGGCCGATGGGCACGGTCGCGATCACCGCGCGCCGGCGGGACGGCACCGAGTTCCCGGTCGAGGCGTCGCTGGCCTCGGTCGACACGCCGCAGGGCCGGGTCGTGGTCACCGTGGTGCGCGACTGCTCCGAGCGGCAGCGGGCCCTGGCCGAGCACGCCCGCCTGCGGCTGGAGGCGCAGACCCACCGCAACCACCGGCTGGAGAGTCTGGGCCAGCTGGCCGGCGGCATCGCGCACGACTTCAACAACATGCTCGGCGTGATCGTCAACTACGCGAACTTCGTGATCGAGGAGGCGTCCGCGCCGAACCCCGATCTGAGCACGGTGGTGGCCGACGCCCAGCAGGTGGTGCGGGCCGGCCAGCGCGGCACCGAGCTGACCCACCAGCTGCTCGCCTTCGCCCGCCGCGAGGTGGTGCGCCCGCGGATGCTGGACTTCAACGCGGTGATCACCGGCTTCGAGGAGATGCTGCGCTCCTCGATCGGCGAGCAGGTCAACCTGATCGTGCGGCTCGCCGGTGACCTGCCGCCGGTGACCTGCGACCCGGGCCAGATCGAGCAGTTGCTGCTCAACCTGGTGGTGAACGCCCGCGAGGCGATGCCGGACGGCGGCCAGCTGGTGATCGACACCACCCTGCAGGACGAGATGGTGCGGCTGCGCGTCTCGGACTCGGGCTGCGGCGTCCCGCCCGAGGTGGTGGAGCGCGCCTTCGAGCCGTTCTTCACCACCAAGGCCAGCGGCGAGGGCACCGGGCTGGGCCTGGCCACCGTCTACGGCATCGTCACGCAGGCCAGCGGCACGGTGACCATGCAGTCCGAGCCGGGCCTGGGCACCACGGTGACCGTGCTGCTGCCGATCGGCAGCGCGGCGCCCGCGGACGGACAGACCTTCGCCGCGCGGCCCTCGGCGGTGGAGTCGACCGGCGGCCACGGCGAAACGCTGCTGGTGGTCGAGGACGAGGCGGCGCTGCGCGACGTGGCCGGGCGGATCCTCTCCGGCGCCGGTTACCGCGTGCTCACCGCGGACGGCGGCCGGCAGGCGCTGGAGCTGGCCGCGCTGCACGAGGGCGCCATCGACCTGCTGCTCAGCGACGTGGTGATGCCCGGCATGCTGGGCAACGAGCTGGCCGAGCGGATGGCCGACGTGCGGCCCGGCACCCGGGTGCTCTACATGTCCGGCTACGCCCAGCCGATCCTCGCCTCCCAGGGCACGCTCGATCCGGGCGTGGCGCTGCTGGAGAAGCCCTTCACGGCGGCCGATCTGCTGTCCGCCGTCCGCAACCGCCTGGATGGTTGATCTACGCTTCGTCGATGGGCGGTAAGCGGATCGGCATCATGGGCGGCACCTTCGATCCGATCCATCACGGTCACCTGGTCGCGGCGAGCGAGGTGGCCGGCCGCTTCGAGCTCGACGAGGTGGTGTTCGTGCCCACCGGCGTCCCGTGGCAGAAGGGCAGCGCGGTCTCGTCGGCGGAGGACCGCTACCTGATGACGGTGATCGCGACCGCCTCCAACCCACGGTTCCACGTCAGCCGCGCGGACATCGACCGGGAGGGCCCGACCTACACCGTCGACACCCTCCGCGACCTGCGCGCCGAATACGGCCCGGACGCCGAGCTCTACTTCATCACCGGCGCGGACGCCCTCGGCAAGATCCTTTCGTGGAAGGACGCGCTGGCCATGCTGTCGCTGGCACACTTCGTCGGGGTCACCCGCCCGGGCTTCGAGCTCTCCGCCAAGCACCTGCCGGCCGAGTCGGTGACCCTGGTCGAGGTGCCCGCCATGGCCATCTCGTCGACCAACTGCCGATCGCGGGTGGCCGACGGCAAACCGGTGTGGTACCTGGTGCCGGACGGTGTCGTGCAATACATCGCCAAGCGGTCGCTGTATCGGACTTCAGGGAATGTCACACCTGTGTGAGACCCTTGTGCTTCGAGGTACTACTTCCGCAGAGGGGATGCTCTTGCCCGTCACTGAACGCGCTCTGGAACTCGCGCTCGCCGCCGCACAGGCCGCCGCGGACAAGAAGGCGCAGGACATCGTCATCATCGACGTCGGCGACCAACTCGCCATCACCGATGCTTTCGTGATCGCCTCGGCCTCCAACGAGCGGCAGGTCGCCGCGATCGTCGACGCCGTCGAGGAGGCGCTGCTCAACCTCCCGGAAAAGGCGAAACCCGTCCGGCGCGAGGGCGAGCGGCAGGGCCGCTGGGTCCTGCTCGACTTCATCGACATCGTGGTGCACATCCAGCACGCCGAGGAGCGCGAGTTCTACGCTCTCGACAAGCTGTGGAAAGACTGCCCGACCATGCCGTTCGTCGACCGTGACCTGGCCGACGCCGACGCCACCGGCGCGGCGTGACCCGGCTGATCGTCTGGCGGCACGGCAACACGGACTGGAACGCGGCGAGTCGCGTCCAGGGCCAGACCGACGTGTCGCTCAACGAGCTCGGGCACCGGCAGGCGGTCGAGGCGGCCGCGCTGCTGGTCCGGTTCCGGCCCGACGCGCTGGTCTCGAGCGACCTGCGCCGGGCCGCGGACACGGCGGCCGCGCTGGTCGCGCTCACCGGCCTCGAGGTCAGTTATGACGAGCGGCTGCGCGAGCGGTACTTCGGGTTGTGGGAGGGCCTCGCGATGACCGAGGTCGCCGAGACCCGGCCCGACGAATACGCCCGCTGGAAAGCCGGCGAGGACGATGTCGGTGGCGAGGTCGAGACCCTGGACGACCTGGGCAAACGGGTGTCCGAGGCGCTGCAGGCGGCGGCTGCCCTGGTGCCGGCCGGTGGCACGGTCGTGGTCGCCACGCACGGTGCGGCGGCCCGGCAGGGCATCGGTCACCTGGTCGGGTGGCCACGCGAGCAGATGCGGACATTGCGGGCGCTGCAGAACTGCCACTGGGTCGAGCTCACCCTGGACTCCGGCCGGGGCTGGCAGATCGCGGCGTACAACGTCGGGGTCTTGTCCGATCGGCCGGTCCCGCCGCCGGTCTGATCGACGGGAACCGACGTCCGTGCCGTACCGTCTCATACCCATGAAGATCACTCGCCCGATCGTTCTCGCCGTCCTGCTGGCGACCTTGGTCACCGCCGGGTGTGCCGGGGGCGACGACACGGCCCCCTCTTCGTCGGCCTCCGACACCGCCGCCCCCGTGGAGCCGGCTCCGGTTCCGTCCTCGCCGGCGTCGTCCGCGCCCTCCACCGAGTTGCCGGCCACCAAGCTGCCCGACCCGAGCAAACCGGCTCCCGGCGAGCCCGGCGCGATGACGATCTCGGGGAAGGTCTCGGCCGGCGTCGAACCCGGTTGCGTGCTCCTCACCGGGCCCGGCGGCAGCCATCTGCTGATCTTCGACGATCCCGAGATGAAGGCCCGCGCCGCGGCCGGAGCCGACGTGATCGTCACCGGGCGCGCCGAGCCCTCGATGATGACGACCTGCCAGCAGGGCACACCGTTCGTGGTCACGGAGGTCCGACCGGCCTGATCTTTCGCTCGTTGCTCGGCCGATCGGTTACGGTGCCCGCATGACCGTCGCGGTAGTCACCGACTCCACCGCGTACCTGCCCGCCGAGTTGAGCGGCACGTATGACCTGACCGTCGTCCCGCTGACCGTGGTGATCAACGACGACTCGGGTCTGGAGGGCGAAGAGGTCACCCCGGCCGAGGTCGCCAAGGCACTGAGCGCGCGCCGGTCACAGGTGAGCACCTCCCGGCCGGCGCCCGCCCAGTTCGTGGCGGCATATCGCAAGCTCCTCGACGCGGGCGCCGACGGGGTGGTCTCGATCCACCTGTCGGCCCAGCTCTCCGGCACCTATGACGCGGCCTGCCTGGCGGCCGCCGAGGTCGGCGACCGGGTGCGGGTGGTGGACAGCAAGACCACCGGCATGGGCCTCGGCTTCGTCGCGCTGGGCGCCACCACGGTGGCCGGCGCGGGCGCCTCGCTCGCCGAAGTGCACGAGGCCGCGATGGACCACACCGCCAAGACCACGATCCTGTTCTACGTGGACACGCTCGAGTTCCTCCGCCGGGGCGGTCGCATCGGCGCCGCCGAGGCGCTGCTCGGCACCGCGCTCTCGGTCAAGCCGATCCTGCACGTGGTGGACGGCGCGATCGTGGTCCGCGACAAGGTGCGCACCGCTGGTCGTGCCCTGGCCCGCCTCGTCGACCTGGCCGTGGACGCATCCGGCACCGGCGAGGTGGACATCGCCGTGCATCACCTGGGTGCGCCGGACCGGGCCGCGGCCCTGGCCGACGCGGTCGCCATGCGCCTCGACGACCGGCTCCGCGACTGCTATATCACCGAGATCGGCGCGGTGGTCGCCGCGCACGTCGGTCCCGGCGTCGCCGGCCTGGTCGTGCACCGCCGCTAACCGGCACTCCTGGTCCACCTGGGTGGGTCGACTCCGGAAACGAGCGTCAGCTCGGCCGTGAGGTCCTCCCAGTGGCGGATCGCGCCGTCCACCTCGACCTCGTCGGCCGGCGGCAGCAGCGCGTCCGGGGTGCACACAGTGCGGGTCCGCATCCCGTCCACCAGCACGAGCGGCGCCGCGTCCGGCAGCGTCTCGGCCTGCCGGGTGTACTCCTGGACCTTTTGGATCGTCTCGGCCCGGCGCACGCAGTCGTGCATCGGGTGGCCCGGCGCCGGTCGATAGGGCACCGTCCGGCCGTCGTCCGCGCTCACATAGGCCGCCGGGGTGATCGCGCGGGGCGAAGCCAGATAGGTCACCTCGGCTCGCAGGAACAGTTCCGGCAGGTGGGTGCTGCTCTCGGCGGCCACGATCAGCGTCTGATGGTCCGGCGCGAACGCCACCGGCAGCCCGCCGACCTGCTGGGTCAGCTTGGCGAGCCAGCCGTCCAGCAGCAGGTGCGACGTCCAGTAGGCGCTCTCGTCGCCGACGAACTGCACGACCACCGGTGCGTCCGCGACGCCCTGGAGGATCGCACCGGAGAGGTTGCCGCGCGCGGTCGCGAACACGTCGTCCGCCGTCACGCCCCAGGCGGCCAGCTGGTCCGCGCCCACGTACGTCATCGTCTCGGGCTGATCGACCACCACGAACTCGGACAGGAACGCCTGCCAGGCGCGGCGCAGCGGCGCGTCCGGGCCGCTGGCCGGGATGCCGCCGCGCAGGTGGGTGGGTCGCAGCAGCGGGCGCAGCAGCGGCGAGACCTCGGCCCAGGTCGCCGGGAGGCCGGGTCCGGCGAGATAGCCGGCCACGAACTGCGCGACCCGCGCCCGCCGGCGGCCGGCCCGGGTGGCCAGCAGGCTGTCGAGCGGCAGGACGATCGGCTCGTCGGCGCCGGGGCGGGTGAACCGCACCGCGAACGCCGTGGCCTGGTAGCGCGCGTCGGTGATGCCGGCCCGCCGCAGACGCCTGATCACCCGGCTGCCCAGCCGGGCTCGGGCGATCCTGTGCAGCAGCCCCACGTCGCGGCCCCTCTCTGCCGGGTGCGGACCCTACCGCACGCCGATTACCGCGGTCGCTTCTCGATCGTCGTCCGTGATCACTTCGGGATGCAGCCCGGCGGCCCGCACCGCGCTGGTCGCGGCGGCGACCTGCGCGGCGGTGACCTCGGAGAGCAGCACCCCGCCGGGCACGAGCCACCGCGGCGCCTCCGCGAGCACGGCGCGGAACACGGCCAGCCCGTCGTCGCCGCCGTCGAGGGCGGTGTGCGGCTCGTGGTCGCGGGCCTCGGCGGGCAGCAGGGGGATGTGCCGGGTCGCCACATATGGCACGTTCGCGAGGAGTACGTCGATGGTGAGTCCGCGCGGCAGAGGTGCGAACAGGTCGCCCTCGAAAACCTCGCCGTGGCCGGCCAGATTGTCGCGGGCACAGGCGACGGCGATCGGGTCGATGTCGGCGGCGAGGAGGGTGATGCCCGGGCGTCGGTGCTTGACCGCCAGGCCCAGGGCACCGGAGCCGCAGCACAGGTCCACGACCACGGCCCGCTCGGCGGTGCGGCGGACGGCCTGCTCGACCAGCAGCTCGCTGCGGACCCGGGGGACGAAGACGCCGGGGCGCAGGTGGACGCGTACCCCCGCGAAGTCGGCGAAACCGACCACCTGCTCGAGGGGTTCGCCCAGCGCGCGCCTCGCGACCATCGCCGCGAACGCGGCGTCATCGGACGCCGCGGCGATGAGCACGGCGGCCTCGTCCTCGGCGAACACGCAGCCGGCCCGGCGCAGCACGGACACCGCTTCCGATTCGGTCACGATCACCTGTCTACACCCCGAGCAGAAGCGATCCCGCTTTCACATTCGGCTCGGCGCTCAGTAACCTTCCCTCGGTGACGACCGAAACGCAGCCCTCGGCGGCCGTGCCCCCGCAGGGCGGACCGGTGGATCCGCCCGCGCCGGCCGACGCCGCGGCCGGACCGGCTGAGACCCCGGCGCCGCCCGCGCGCCCGGCGACCCGGCTCCGGTGGCTCGACGCGCTGCGCGGCATCGCGGTGCTGGCCGTCGTCTATGAGCACTTCGGCGGATATCTGGTGCCCGACCTGAAGTTCGCGACCAGCAACTTCGCCCACGCCGGCACCTTCGGTGTGATGCTCTTCTTCCTGGTCAGTGGCTATATCGTGCCGGCCTCGATCGAGCGCCGCGGCAGTGTGCGCGACTTCTGGATCGGCCGCGTCTTCCGGCTCTATCCGGCGTTCCTCTTCGCCATCGGCGTCGGCGTGCTGATCTGGCGTTTCGGGCCCGGCTGGGTGCCGGGCGGGTTCAGGTCGCAGCCACTCACCGTGATCCTGTCGCACCTGACGATGCTGCACGAGGTGCTCGGTGCGCCGAACATGCAGCACCAGTTCTGGACGCTGGCCTATGAGATGGTCTTCTATCTGCTGGTCACGGTCGTCTTCGTCTTCGGCATCCACCGTTTCAGCGCGGAGATCGCCACGCTGCTGGCCGCCGCCGCGTTCGCGCTGGGCGGCGTCATGCCGGCCCGGATGATCGCCACCGACCCGCTGTCGCTGCGCAACCTGACCGTGGTCACCGCCCTGGTGCTCTTCGTCGGGGTGATCGCGGTCAGCAACCGCCGCCGGGTCATCGTGATCGCGGGCGCCGTGCTGCTCGGCGTCTTCGTGCTCGGGCTGCTCGGCGTGAACCAGCGCAACGCGCCCTGGGAGGGCTTCATCATCCTGGCGGTCATGTTCACCGGCACCGCGCTCTATCGCGCCGAGCAGGGCCAGACCTCCTGGAAGCGCGCGGCGGTCGCGGTCGCGGTGGTGATCGCCTCGTCGGCGGCCTCCGCCTTTGTGCACGCCGGCGTCTGGCACATGGTCGACATCGAGCGTTTCCCGGAACAGTGGTCCTGGCTGGGCGGCACCCTGCTGGCCTTCCTCTTCTTCGGCGTGGGCATGCTGCTGCGGCATCGCAAGGTGCCGGCCGTGCTCTCCTGGCTGGGCGCGATCAGCTATTCCGTCTATCTCCTGCACTACCTGGTCATCTATGCCACCAAACGCTGGACGGTGCCGGCCCAGGACGGGTCGGTGCTCGAACGGCTCGGGCTGGGCGCCGCTTATCTCGCGATCCTGCTGCTGGTCAGCTGGGCCTGTTACAAGCTGATCGAGCTGCCCTTCCAGCGGCTCGGCCGGCGTGTGACGAAAGGTCTATCACGGTCGCGCTGACCGGCCCTGAGTTATCCACAGTGCGTGGTTGTCCACAGGCGGTCAGACTTGATCTTGTCGGCGCACCTAGCTTCACGGCGTGCCCAAGCGAGACGAGAGCGACGAGTTCGTCGAGGCGAGATTGCGGTCCGTGCTGGCCGCTCCCGCCCACACCTTCGAGGACCGCACGCCGGTCGCCTGGTCCGAGCTCATCCCGAGCTGGCCGGACGACGTCGATCTGCCCCCACCTGCTGATTCTCCGCCGCCTGCCGGTTCTTCGCCTGCCGGCTCTCTGCCTTCTGGCTTTCCGCCTTCCGGGTCTCTGGCTTCCGGGTCTTCGCCTTCTGGGTCTTCGCCTTCTGTCGTGCCTTCTCTTGCGCCGGATCGCGGGGCTTGGGCTTCGCCGCCGAGGCTGATTGCGGCGGGTGCCTTCGATGTGGGTCGGCGCGGGGTGAAAGCGTTGGCCGCCGTGGCCGCCATGGTGGTGCTCATCGCCGGGTTTCTGGCCTGGCGGGCGCGGCCGAGCGTGGACGCGGTGGCGCCCGAGGAGCCGCCGCCGGTCGCGGTTGCCCAGGATGAGCCGGAGCCGGGGCCGGTGCCGCTTTCGTCGAGTGCCGCACCCGGCGGTGACGTGGTGGTGGTGGTGGCGGTCGGTGGCAAGGTGGGCAAGCCCGGGCTGGTGCGGTTGCCGGCCGGATCGCGGGTCGCCGATGCGCTGGCCGCGGCCGGTGGCGCCCGTCCCGGCGTCGATCCGTCGATGCTCAATCTGGCCCGCAAGGTGGTCGACGGCGAGCTCATCCTGGTCGGTGTCACGCCGCCGCCGGGCGCGCCCGCAACGGCCGCCGGTGGTGCTCCGGCCGCACCGGGCGGCCCGGTGAACCTGAACACCGCCACCCTGGCGGATCTTGACGGGCTGCCGGGCGTCGGGCCGGTGCTCGCGCAGCGGATCCTTCAGGCGCGGGATGCGCAGGGTGGGTTTCGCGCGGTGAGTGATCTCCGCAAGGTGAGTGGCATCGGCAGCTCGCGGTATGAGCAGCTCAAGGACCTGGTGACGGTGTGACGCCGGATCTGCGGCTGGCCGGGTTCGCGGTGTCGGTCTGGCTCAGTGCGCTGGCCTGTCTCTTTCTCTCTGCTCGCGCTGGGTTCTTGCTGGCCGCGGTGGCTTTCGGGCTGGCCTCGGCCGGCGCTTCCCTGCCTCGCCTCTGCCGGGCATCGCCTCTTGGTCGGGCGACGGGTCCTGGCCGACAGCCGGGTGCGGGCCGGGCGTCTCGCGTGGACCTGGTTTCAGGTGCGGCCGTCTGGATCGTGGTGGCCGTGCTCGTCGGCATCGGCTGCGGTGCGGTCGCGACCGCGGCGCGGGTGCTCGTGCGCGAGTCGGGGCCGCTGCGGGCGTTGGTGGGCAACGGATCCACGGTGCGGGCCGAGGTCGTCGTGCGGGAAGACCCGCGGTCGATCGGCACGTCGGCGGGGCAGCCGCCCACCTATCTGGTGGCGGTCGACCTGGTCGCGATCACCGGCGAGGAGCCGCCGGTTGCGCTGCGGTTGCACGCCCGAGCCCTGGTGCTGGGCAGCCACGCCGGGTGGCGTCCGCTGCTGCCCGGCCAGCGGGCCACCGCGATCGGCCGCCTGCTCGCACCGCGCGGCGGCGACCTGCGGGCCGCGGTCATCTCGGTGCGCGAGCCGCCGCAGTTGCACGGGCGGTCGTCGTGGGCGCAGCGGGCCGCGGGCGTCCTCCGCGCCGGGCTGCAACGCGCCTGCGAGCCGCTGCCGGATGACGCCGGTGGCCTGTTGCCCGGCCTGGTGGTCGGCGACACCAGTCGTCTCGATCCGGGGCTGGAGGCGGACTTCCGGGCGACGGGCATGACCCACCTGAACGCCGTCTCCGGGGCCAATGTGGCGATCGTCCTGGGCGTCGTCCTGTTCGTGGTGCGGCGTGCGCGGGCCGGCCCGGTGGTCGCCGCGATCGTCTGCGCGGTGGCGCTGGTCGGCTTCGTGATCCTGGCGCGGCCATCGCCCAGCGTCGTGCGCGCCGCCGCGATGGGTGCCATCGGGCTGCTCGGCCTCGCCGCGGGCCGGCCCAGAGCGGCGCTCCCGGCGCTGGCCGCCGGCGTCGCGGTGCTGGTCGTCGCCGACCCCGAGCTGGCCGGCGACGCGGGCTTCGCGTTGTCCGTGCTGGCCACCGGTGGTCTGCTGCTGCTCGCCCCGAAGTGGCGCGACGCCCTGCGCCGGAAGGGCTGGCCGACCGGCGCCGCGGAGGCGCTGGCCGTGCCCGCCGCCGCGCAGGTCGCGTGTGGACCGGTGGTCGCCGGCCTGTCCAGCTCGGTGAGCCTGGTGGCGATCCCGGCTAATCTGCTCGCCGTCCCGGCGATCGCGCCGGCCACCCTGTCCGGCATCGCGGCCGCGGTGCTGTCGCCGGTCTGGCCAGGAGGCGCCGAGTTCGCGGCCTGGGTCGGCCACTGGCCGGCGCGGTGGCTGGTGGTGGTGGCCACCTACGGCGCACGGGTCCCGGCCGGCGCGATCCCGTGGCCCGGCGGCATCGTCGGCGCGCTGCTGCTGGGGGTGATGACCGTGGCGCTGCTGATCGCCGCGCGCCGTCCGATCGTGCGGCGGCTGGTCGCGGTGGTGGCGCTCGGTGGGGTGCTCGGCGCGCTGCCGGTGCGGCTGCTGGCACCGGGCTGGCCGCCGCCGCGGTGGCTGGTCGTCACCTGCGCGGTGGGTCAGGGCGACGCCGTGGTGCTGCCGGCCGGGGACGGGCGCGCGGTGGTCGTCGACGCCGGACCCGAGCCGACCGCGGTCGACGGGTGCCTGCGCCGGCTGGGGATCGGCAAGGTCGCGCTGTTCGTGGTGAGCCACTTCCACGTGGACCACATCGGCGGCGTGGCCGGTGTCTTCCGCGGCCGGGCGGTCGCGGCGGTGGTCACGCCGGACTGGCCCGATCCGCCGGCCGGGCGGGCCGCGGTCGCCGCACAGGCCGCCGGGCGTCGCGCGCCGATGCTCGCGGTCGGTCCAGGGTGGACCTATCGGCTCGGCGACCTGCACTTGGCCGTCCTCGGCCCGCCCGAACCGATGCACGGCACCTCGTCCGACCCGAACAACAACTCCCTGGTGCTGCGCGCCACTGTCGGCGGCCGCTCGGTGCTGCTGCCCGGCGACGCGGAGACCGAGGAACAGGACGCGATCCTCACCCATCTCGGCCGGGAGGCGGCGCGAGCGGACATTTTGAAGGTTTCGCACCATGGCAGCGCCTATCAGGAGCCGGCGTTCCTGGATGCGGTCGATCCGGCGGTCGCGCTGGTCTCGGTCGGGCTGGGCAACGACTACGGGCATCCGAACGGCCCGCTGCTCGACCGGCTGCGTCGCGGTGGCGCTCGCGTGCTGCGTACCGATGAGTCCGGTGACCTGGCCGCCATTGCCTCCGGCGACGGCCTCGCGGTGGTGGCCCGCGGCGACGCCCCGGCGGAGCGGAGATGAACGTGTCAGGACGGGCCGAGGATGCAGAACTCGTGGCCCTCCGGGTCGGTCAGACAGGTCCACGAGACGTCGCCCTGGCCGATGTCGAGGTCGGTGGCGCCGAGGGCCTTCAGCCGGTCCACCTCGGCGGCCTTGTCGTTGCCCGGGTGGGGCAACAGGTCGAGATGGATGCGACCCATCGCGGTCTGCTCGCCGGGTGTGCGCAGGAACTCGAGATAGGGGCCGGTGCCCTTGGCGTTGCGCAACTCCGCATGATCGTCTGTCACGTCGAGCACGGTCCAGTCGATCGCCTCGCCCCAGAAGCGGGCCATCGCCCGCGGGTCCACGCAGTCGACGACTATCGCGGCGACCGGGCCGGTGTCGCGGTAAACCTCTCGGGGCTCCAGCACGCAGAACTCGTTGCCCTCCGGGTCGGCGAGCACCGTCCACGGCACGTCACCCTGGCCCACGTCGGCGGGCGTCGCGCCGAGGGTCCGGAGGCGCGCGACCAACTCCGTCTGATGGGCGGCCGAGGTGGTGGCGAGGTCGAGATGCACCCGGTTCTTCGTGGCCGGCTTGGGATCCGGCACCGGAATGATGTCGATGCCGAGGACGACCGGGTCCGGCCAGACGAGGCCGCCGGCCGGTCCGACATAGGTGGTGACGCCGGATTCGCCGCGGTAGGCGTTCCAGCCGAGCGCTTCCGCCCAGAACCGGCCGACCGCCACGTGATCAAGAGCCTTGATGTTCACCTGAGCAGGTCGCAGAGCCATGCCGGCGATCCTATGCGCGCCCCGGTCCACGACGTGCCGGTCGCGCAGAGATCGACGAGGATGACCTTGCTGTTCACCCGGCCGTGGGCCGGCCGCCGTAGCGTCCGCCGTGACGATCTTCCTGGAGGTTTCTTTCATGAGGCTGAAGAGCCTGCTCGCGGCGTCGATCGGCGCGCTGCTCGTGGTCCCGCTGTCACCCGCCGTGGCGGCCGTGACGGTGCCGCTCGTCGAGGATCCGGCGAGCTATGTGGACCCGTTCATCGGCAGCACCCGCGGCGGCAACACCTGGCCCGGCGCCATCCGGCCGTTCGGCATGATCGCGTGGAGCCCGACCAGCACCACCGGCGACCAGACCAACACGGCGGCGGCGAACGGGTACGAGTACAACGCGACCCGGGTGCGCGGCTTCAGCCTCACGCACGTCAACGGCGCCGGGTGTCATCCGGGCGCGGCGGGGGACGTGCCGATCATGCCGTTCGTCGGTGCGGTCGACTCCTCGCCGACCGCGGACACCACGGACGCCAAATACGCCGCGAACTTCTCGCACGCCGACGAGTCCGCGAGTCCGGGGCGCTACACGGTCGGGCTGGCAAACGGCGTGCGCACCGACCTGGCGGTCAGCACGCGGGCCGGCGTGGGCGAGTTCACCTTCCCGGCCGGCTCGCCCGCGAACCTGCTCTTCCGCACCTCGAACAGCCTGAACGGCAGCGAGGACGCGACGACCGTGATCGACGCGGCCACCCGCACGGTCAGTGGCTCGGTGCTGACCGGCGGGTTCTGCGGGCGGCGCGGCAACGGCGGCGGCGCGACCAATCCGAACCGGCGATCCTGGTACCGGCTCTACTTCAGCGCCGTCTTCGACAGTGACTTCGCGAGCACCGGCACGTGGCAGAACGGCACGATCACCCCGGGCGGCACCGAGTCGACCGGCGGCGAGGGCTATCTGACCGGCGCTGATCGGGCCGGGCGCGGGTCCGGCGGCTGGGTCGGCTTCGGCTCCGGGAGCGTACGCATGCGCGTCGGCATCTCCTACGTGAGCCTGGACGGCGCCGTCGCCAACCGGGAGGCGGAGATCCCGTCCGGCGCCACCGTGGCCCAGGTCGCGCAGGCCACCCGCGATGCGTGGACCACCGAACTCAAGCGCATCCGTGTAGGCGGCGGCACCGAGGACCGCACCCGCGCGTTCTACACCGCCGTCTACCACTCCCTGATGCAGCCGCAGACGATGAACGACGTGGACGGCCGCTACCTGGGCGCCGACCTGCAGATCCACACCAGGACGCCGGGCCAGCAGGCGGTCTACGGCACCTTCTCCGGCTGGGACCAATATCGCGCGCAGATCCAGTTGCTGGCGATCCTGCGGCCGGACGTGGCCGGTGACATGGCACAGTCGATGATCGCGTTCGCCGAGCAGAACAACGGCATCTGGGATCGCTGGCTGCACCTCGGCGCGCCCACCCACGTGATGACCGGTGACCCGGCCGCACCCACGCTGGCCACATATCACGCGATGGGCGTCCGCAACTTCGACGTCGACGCGGCCCTCACTTCGCTGGCCAAGCAGGCGACCGTGCAGAACCCGCAGGCGCTCTCCGACGCCGGCTGCCCGGGCCAGTGCACCGGGCAGCGGCCGACGCTGGACACCTATCTGGCGCTGCACTACGCGGCGAACGACATCTGCCACTGCTGGGGCGGCGCGGCCGAGACGCTGGAGAACTCGCTCGCCGACTTCTCCCTGGCGATGTGGGCCAAGCGGGCCGGGCGCAACGATCTCTACCGCAGGCTGCTGCCGCGCGGCGACTACTGGAAGAACACGTTCAACCCGGCGGTCGGCTACCAGGCCGCGCGCAAGGCCGACGGCAGCTGGCAGCCCGGCTTCACCCCGTCCACCGACGTCGGCTTCGCGCAGGGCTCGAGCGCCACGTACACCTGGATGGTCCCGCAGGACGTGGCCGGCCTGGCCGCGGCGATGGGCGGCCGGGAGGCCGCGGCGACCCGGCTCGACGGGTTCTTCCACGACGCGAACGGCAACTGGGCGGTGCTCGGCGGCAGCCCGCTGCGCTACGACCCGACCAACGAGCCCGGCATCCACGCGCCGTGGCTCTACAACGGGCTCGGCCAACCGGCGAAGACGCAGGCCACGGTGCGGCAGATCGTCGACACCGCCTATGGCGTCGGCCCGGCCGGCCTGCCCGGCAACGATGATCTCGGCACCATGAGCGCGTGGTACGTGTTCGCCGCGATCGGCCTGTTTCCGCAGGTCCCCGGGCGCGCTGAGCTGCTGATCGGCAGCCCGATCTTCCCCCGCGTGATCGTCGACCGCAGCAACGGGGTGCGCCTCACCGTCAACGCCGACAGCACCGAGACCTATGTGCAATCGGTGCGCTTCCGCGGCGCCGCGCTCACCCGTTCGTGGCTGCCCGAGACTTTCCTCCAGCGCGGCGGCACGATCACCTTCGACCTTGGCACAAACCCCAACCCCTCCTTCGGTACGCGTACCCAAGACCTGCCCGTCGACCACTGACGGCCAGGCGGTGGAGACCTCCGCGTGCACCGCCGGGCTGTCCCGGTCGCAAGACCGCGACGGCCCGGCGTGACACGCCCGGGCTAAGCCATCGGGATGGAATCGGATCCCACGATCGGGTTCGATGTCACGGGACGCCTTCGGAGGCGGCCGCGGAGACATTCAGCCTGATCGAGGGGATTTACGGTTTCCCAGCCATGCCCGATTGCCGATATGTCCGCATTGTCAAGGTGTGCGAGCGCTTAGGACTCAGGGGTGAGGCGTGCGAGGTTGTCATAGCCGCGTGCAACGATGTTGGGCGTGACCGACGCACCCCCCGCCCCGTTGCTGCTCGTCCAAGGCGACGAGGAGCTGTTGGCCGCGCGCGCCGTCGAGGCCGCCGTGGCCGCGGCCCGTCTGGCCGACCCGGGTGCCGACGTCCGCGAATACGAAGCGGGCAACCTGTCCGGCGGCGAGGTCGCCGAGATGCTCAGCCCGTCGCTGTTCGGTGGCCGCCGGGTGCTGGTGATCCGCAGTGGACAGGACGCGCGCAAAGACCTGGCCGCCGCATTGCTGGCGTATGCGAAGAACCCGGACCCCGAGGTCAGCCTGATCGTCACCCACCCCGGCGCGGCGAAGGGCAAGGCGTTCGCCGACGGTCTCAAAGCGGCCGGCGCGACCGTGGTCGCGGCGATGAAGCTCAAGGGTGAGCGCGATCGCGTCGCGTTCGTGCGTGACGAGTTCCGCCGGCACGGTGGCCGGTGCGACGAGGCCGCGGCGTCCGCCCTGCTCGCGGCGGTGGGCAACGACCTGCGCGAGATCGCGGCCGCCTGCTCCCAGCTGCTCGCGGACACCGACGGCAAGATCAATGCGGCGGTGGTCGCGCGTTATTACAAGGGCCGCGCCGAGGCCAGCGGCTTCTCGGTCGCCGACGCGGCGATGGTCGGCGACGTGCCGGGAGCGCTCGAGGCGCTGCGGTGGGCGCTGCACGTCGGTGTCGACCCGGTGCCGATCGCGGACGCCATCGCCGACGGGGTGCGCACCGTCGCACGGGTCGCCTCGGCCGGTCGCGGCAACCCCTATTCGCTGGCCAGCTCACTCGGCATGCCGGCCTGGAAGATCCAGAAGGCGCAGGAGCGTGCCCGCGGCTGGAGCCCCGAGGGCTTGGCCGTGGCGATGCGCGCGGCGGCCGACTGCAACGCGGCGGTCAAGGGCGGCGCCGAGGACCGCGGCTGGGCGCTCGAGCAGGCCGTGTTCCAGGTGGCCGCGGCGCGCCAGGGCGGGTCGCGGTGAGCCGCATGATCCGGTCACGCCGCGCCGAGGTGTCCCGTGACCTGCCGCTTTATGCTCGCCTGCTCGGTCTGCGGCACCTCGCTCCGAGCGGTTTCCTCTGCTTCGTCTTCCTCGAGGGCGGCATCGCGCTGGGCATCCTGCTCGCGCTGGCCGAGCTGGTCAACTGGTGGGGTGTGCTGGTGCTGCCGGTCACCATCGCCCTGGTGATCAAGCTCAACGACGTGGTCGCCGGCGCGCTCAGCCAGACCGCCCCGGTCGCTGTGACGGCTTCCGGGCCGGTGCCGGCCCGGGCGGGCGCCCGCCCGGTGCTGCGCCCGGCCGCGGCGCACACGGCGGAGTTCTCGATGGACGAGGCGTCCCTGTCCCGCGCCCGCACTGTCGACCTGCGGCACCCGGGCGGCAGCCGTTCGCACGGCGCCGCGGCGGCGAGCCCGCTCGCGACCGCGGTCGACGCGAGCCCGCTCAACGGGCCGCCGGCCACCCGCGCCACCTGGGCCGACGACGTGGACCCGCGCGAGCTGCGCGCCCGCCAGTCCGCCGCCCGCCGCTACGAGTGACGCTGCGGCCCGCCGGTCCGCGGCCCGTGGTGACAGTGACGCTGCAGCCCGCCGGTCCGCTTGCCGCCACAAGTGACGCTGAGGCCAGTTCACAGGGATAGCTGGGCCACGACGCGCGGCCGGACGACCCCCCAGGCCTCGGCCCGGCGTCGGCCAGTCCGGCCCGCGTCGAGGCCCGCTCGCGTGCTTCTGCCGGCCTTGGAAAATGGGGCTGGCGACGCGGACGGGTTCGCTTAGGATCCCGGGCGTGCGCGAAGCGGACGACCTGGACAGTGTGCGGGAGTTGTTGCCCGGCGAGCTCGTCGAGCCGATCGAGGAACTCGGCGGCAGCCGGCGATCACGGGTGCGGCGCGTGCGTGCCGGCGCCCGGGCGGTGATCGTCAAGGAATACCTCGGCGAGGGCGACGGCTGGGTGCGGGAGTGCGCGGCCCTGTCGGTTCTGCCGAGCGGCACGCGGGCGCCGCAGTTCATCGCCTCCGGCCCGGCGCCGCCGACCGTGGTGATGTCCGACGTCGGCTCCGGCGCCAGCCTCGCGGACGTCCTGCTGGGTCGTGACGCCCAGGTCGCCTCCGACACCCTGGTGTCCTGGGCGACGGCGATCGCCGGCCTGCACCGGGCCACTGCGGGCTCGCGCGAGGCGTTCGTGGCCGCGCTGGCCGGACGCGCGCCGGAGTCCTCGCTGGAGGAGGACCTGGATCACGCCGCGACCGTCATCGGGCAGCACGCTCGCGAGCTCGGGATCGAGGTCGCCCCCGGCACCATGGACGAGCTGCGCGGTCTGGCCGACCGCCTCGGCAATGACCGGAACGCCGCGCTGACCCCGGCGGACGCCTGTCCGGACAACAACATCGGCACCGCCGACGGGCTGGCGCTGATCGACTTCGAGGGCGGGCAGTGGCGGCACGTGGCCTGGGACGTCGCCTATCTCGCGGTGCCGTGGCCCACCTGCTGGTGCTCGTGGCGGCTGCCGGACGACGCAGCCGCGCGGGCCTTCGACGCCTATGTGGCGGCAGCCGGCGGGGCGTATGTCTCGTCGCCGGAGTTCCGGCGGGACGTGGGAATCGCGGCGGTCGGCTGGGTCTATGTCGGAGTGTCGTGGTTTCTGCCGGGGGCGCTGCTGCACGACTCCGAGATCAGCAGGCAAGGGCGGTCGCCGCGACGCCGGGCGGCCCTGCTGCACCGGCTCGCGCTGGCCGGGCGATCAGTGGAGACGCCGGCGCTGGCGGCCCTGGCGAGGAGTCTGCACGGCGCGCTCACCGATCGGTGGGGTGCCTCCGTGCTGCCGTTCGCTCCGGCTTTTCGCACTCGCCGGCCGGCGGACACAACACCGGGCACCGCCACGGACGCTCAGGTGAGCTCCGGCGATGCCCGGGGATGATCAGTGCGATCAGGAAGAGAGCGCGGAGATCTTCTTGGCGATGGCCGACTTGCGGTTCGCCGCCTGGTTCTTGTGGATGACGCCCTTGCTCACGGCCTTGTCGAGCTTGCGCGAGGCGTCACGCAGCAGCGTGGTCGCGGTCGCGGTGTCACCGGCATCGCTCGCCTCGTGGAGCTTGCGGATGACGGTCTTCAGCGACGACTTGACCGACTTGTTGCGCAGCCGGGCCTTTTCGTTCTGCCGGTTGCGCTTGATCTGGGACTTGATGTTCGCCACGCGACAGCCTTGTCCTGACTAGTTCGGATGAAGCCTCTTACGGATGATGTCTCGGCAGTGGGTCACGCCAGCAAGCAGCGGCGCGTCACCACACGCGAGGAACCACGTTACCAGGGCTGCTATCCCTCCGGCAAAACGGCCCAGCCGCGCCGGGCGGCCAGCCAGGTGAGCGCCTGCGTGCCGCTGAATCGGTGGTGCTGGCGGGCGTGCGGGGAGGCGCTGCCGGGATCGCCGGCGGCCCGATCCAGCCAGTATCCGCTCATCGCCGCCAATGCGCCGTCCACCGCGCCCGGCGGAGGTCGCCACGGCTCCAGCAGGCGGTCCGCGTCGTGGCCGCTCGCCCAGGCGCTGACCAGCAGCGTCACGGTGTCGAACCAGGGTGCGCCCAGGCACGGCCAGGTCCAGTCGCAGAGCCAGGCGTCGCCGGTGGGATCGATCAGCACGTTGTCCACGCGCAGGTCGCCGTGCAGCATGCCGTCGCCGGCGACCAGGGCGGGCAGGGCGCGTTCGAGATCGGCGAGCTCGGCCAGGTGTGGCGTTGCCCACGTGGGCGTCGGAGGCGGCTCGGGGCTGGACCACAGGGAGAGCTCGTCGCGCACCAGGTCGGGGAGTCTCGGCAGGCCCCGAGTGGTCGGATGAGCCAGTGCCTCGGCGGCTGCCGACCAGGTGGTGAGCGCGGCGTCAAGATCGCCGGCGGACCAGGGGAGATCCGGGATATGGCCGGGGACGGGCTGGAATGCGGCGGCGAAATAACCCGATTCCTGCAGGGTCCAGAGCGGGCGGGCGGCTCGTACCCCGGTGGGCAGCTCGGCTGTGACGTAGGCCTCCCGGGCGTACGCGTCGGCGACCGGGCCGAAAGGCGCGGCCTTGACGAACGCGCCCGGGCCCGCGGCGGTCTTGACCAGACCGGCGAACGCCCTGGTGAAACCGCTGGTCGCGGAGGTCGCGGCCGCGACCTCTCCGCCCAGGCGGCCGGCGATCGCGGCACGCACGGCGGTGGGCAGATCTTCCCAGGCCGGGCGTACGGCGGTCGCGGCGTAGGAGATCTCGGGGAGCGACACCGGGCGCATGACTTCATCCTGCCGTCCCGAATTTTGTCGTACCTCGCTGGCACCATCCTCTTCCATGAGAACCGACGACTTCTGGGCGGTCATCGACCGCGCGACCGCGGACCGGCCCGGCTCACCCGCCGTGGTGGCCGAGCGTGCCGTCGCCGAGCTGACCGGGCGTGACCCCGAGGAGATCGTCGCCTGGGGGCGGCACCTCGACAAGGTGATGGCCGCGTCCGGCAAAGAGGATCTGTGGGCGGCGGCCTATCTGATCAACGGCGGCTGTTCCGAGGAGGGCTTCGACGCCTTTCGCGGGTGGCTGATCGCGCACGGGCGCGACGTGGTGGCGCGGTCGGTGCGCGAGCCCGATGCGCTGGCCGAGCTGCCGGCGGTGCGCGGCGCGGCGGCGAGCGGCGCGGTGTTCGAGGCGGCCGAGGTTCTCGGCATCGCGAAAGAGGCCTACCAGCAGGCCACCGGGTCCGAGCTGCCGCCGTCCGAGGTGACGGTGACCCGGCCCGACCCGGCCGAGCTGTGGGATTTCGACGACGAGGACGAGATGGGCAAGCGGCTGCCGCGGTTGTCGGCGCTGTTCCTGGAGCCGCCGGAGTGAGGCTTTGAATCGGTGGCGGCGGGCCGCGAGAATCGGCGCATGAGTGACGCACGGGTGGAGGCGGTCAGCCGGAACGGGGCCTACACGTTCAGCAAGCCGCGGCGGGACGAGATCGTGCTGGTGCCGGGCCTCGGCGTGGAGGGGGACGTGCATGCCGGGGTGACCGTGCGGCATCGCAGCCGGGTGCGGGCCGATCCGAGTCAGCCCAATCTTCGGCAGGTCCACCTGATTCAGGGGGAGTTGTTCTTGGAGGTGGATGAGCGCGGGTTCCGGGTGGCTCCGGGGGATCTGGGGGAGAACGTCACGACCTCGGGGGTGGATCTGATCGGGTTGTCTCGGGGGACGGTGCTGCGGTTCGGCCCGCCGGCCGAGGGCTCGGCGTTGGCGGACGGCTCGGCGTTGGCTGGTGGCTCGGCGTTGGCGGACGGCTCAGCCTTGGCTGGTGGCTCGGCTTTGGCGGACGTTGCGGCCGCCGGTGTTGTGGGCGGGTCGGGTGGGCAGATGGCGGGCTTCGGGTCGGCCGAGGAGGTCATCGCGGCCGCTCGCCGGACGTCGTTGAGTGAGGCGTTCGAACAGGCCGTGGTGGCGCTCGAGGGTGCGGTGCGACGTGCGGGCGGCGGCACCGACGACCGGCCCGCGGTGGTGATCACCGGGCTGCGGAACCCGTGCGGGCAGATCGACGGGTTCGAGAACGGGCTGCTCAAGGAGGTCGCCTACAAGGACTCGGAGGGGCGGTTCATCCGCAAGGCCGGTGTGATGGGCGTGGTGCTGCGCGGCGGTGCGATCCGGCCGGGCGATGCGATCTCGGTCGAGTTGCCTCCGCGGCCACACGAGCCCCTCGACCGCGTGTGACGCCTGCCGGGGCTGGGGCGGCACGAGTTCTTCGAGCGCGTGTGACGCCTGCCGGGGCTGGGGCGGCACGAGTTCTTCGAGCGCGTGTGACGCCTGCCGGGGCTGGGCGGCACGCGTCCTTCGAGCGCGTGTGACGCGTGCGGGGCTGGGGACGCGCGAGTCCTTCGGGCGCGTGTGACGCCTGCGGGGGCGAGCCTGCCGCGGGCGGTCGTGCGGGTGTGATCCGAGGGGAGCGGGCGGGCGTGGGACGATAGGAGGTGGCCGGGCCTGGATGCCCGGCGTGCTGACCGGACGCTGAGAACGACAAGAACGGACGACCGTGCCCGACCCCGGCGTGAACATCATCGGAGCGACCGACCCCGGTCGCATCCGCAACTTCTGCATCATCGCGCACATCGACCACGGCAAGTCCACGCTGGCCGACCGCATGTTGCAGATCACCGGGGTGGTCGATCCGCGGCAGATGCGGGCGCAATACCTCGACCGGATGGACATCGAGCGCGAGCGTGGCATCACCATCAAGTCGCAGGCCGTGCGGATGCCCTGGGTGATCCGTGCGGGGGACGGCCAGGGCGACTCGGCCGTGCTCAACATGATCGACACCCCGGGGCACGTGGACTTCACCTATGAGGTGTCCCGCAGCCTGGCCGCCTGTGAGGGCGCCGTGCTGCTGGTCGACGCGGCGCAGGGGATCGAGGCGCAGACCCTCGCGAACCTCTATCTCGCGATGGAGAACGACCTGCACGTCATCCCGGTGCTCAACAAGATCGACCTGCCCGCCGCGCAGCCGGAGAAATATGCCGAGGAGCTCGCCAAGCTGATCGGCGTCGAGCCGTCCGACGTGCTCCGGGTCTCCGGCAAGACCGGCCAGGGCGTCGACCACCTGCTCGACGAGATCGTCCGGCAGTTCGACCCGCCGGTCGGCGACGCGACCGGTCCGGCGCGGGCGATGATCTTCGACTCGGTGTACGACGTGTATCGCGGCGTCGTCACCTATGTCCGGGTGATCGACGGGCGGATCGAAGCTCGCGACAAGATCAAGATGATGTCCACCGGCGCGGTGCACGAGCTGCTCGAGATCGGCGTCGTCTCGCCCGAGATGGAGAAGGCCGGAGCGCTCGGCGTCGGCGAGGTGGGATATCTGATCACCGGCGTGAAGGACGTGCGCCAGTCCCGCGTCGGCGACACCGTGACCGGCCACAACCGGCCGGCCAAGACGGCGCTCGGCGGCTACTCCGACCCCAAGCCGATGGTCTACTCCGGTCTCTATCCGATCGACGGCTCGGACTACCCGGCCCTGCGCGACGCCCTCGACAAGCTGCAGCTCAACGACGCCTCGCTGACCTACGAGCCGGAGACCTCGCTGGCGCTCGGCTTCGGCTTCCGCTGCGGCTTCCTCGGGCTGCTGCACCTGGAGATCATCGGCGAGCGGCTGGAGCGCGAGTTCAACCTCGACCTGATCTCCACCGCGCCCAACGTGGTCTATCAGGTGATCACCGAGGACATGAAAGAGGTCACGGTCACCAACCCGAGCGAGTTCCCGGAAGGCAAGATCGCCGAGATCCGCGAGCCGGTGGTGCGCGCCACGGTGCTGGTGCCCAACGAGTACGTCGGCGCGGTGATGGAGCTGTGCCAGGGCCGGCGCGGGCAGATGCTGGGCATGGAATACCTGTCCACGGAACGGGTCGAGCTGCGCTACACGCTGCCGCTCGGCGAAATCATCTTCGACTTCTTCGACCAGCTCAAGAGCAAGACCAAGGGTTACGCGTCGCTGGACTACGAGCCCTCCGGCGACCAGGTGGCCGACCTGGTCAAGGTGGACATCCTGCTGCACGGCGAGCCGGTGGACGCGTTCAGCGCCGTCGTGCACAAGGACAAGGCCTATGCGTACGGGACGACGATGGCCACCAAGCTGCAGAAGCTGATCCCGCGGCAGCAGTACGAGGTGCCGATCCAGGCGGCCATCGGGAGCCGGATCATCGCCCGCGAGACGATCCGCGCGATCCGCAAGGACGTGCTCGCGAAGTGCTACGGCGGTGACATCAGCCGAAAGCGCAAGCTGCTCGAGAAGCAGAAGGAAGGCAAGAAGCGGATGAAGATGGTGGGCCGGGTCGAGGTGCCGCAGGAAGCCTTCATCGCGGCGCTGTCCACCGGAGACGCCGGGGATACAAAAGGGGCGAACAAGAAATAATTTGTGGTCGAATCACCACATCAGGGGCTTGATCTAGATCGAGCGGTTTGGTTTTCGGAAGGGTCGGGAACTCCTCGGATCGACGGACGCAGCAAATGCTCCACCCCCTGAGGAGGGACCCCCAATGACTGTTACCGGCATCATTACCGCGCTCATCGTCGGCCTGATCATCGGTGCGCTGGGCCGCCTGGTCGTGCCCGGCAAGCAGAACATCCCGATCTGGCTGACCATGGTCATCGGTGTCGTCGCCGCGCTGCTCGGCACGGTGCTCGCCCGCGCGTTCGGTGTCGACACGGCCGCCGGTGGCACGATCAACTGGGCCGAGCTGGCCTTCCAGATCGTGCTCGCGGCCATCGGCGTCGCGCTGGTCGCCGGCATCGGCAGCCGTCGCCGCCTGACCCGCTGACCTCGGGCGGCCGACGCCGCCCGCGGAACCGCACTGCCACATACGAAGCGGCGGATCGCCACCGCGATCCGGCGCTTCGCTGTGTGGAGAAGCTGTGCAGGGAATCAGTAGCGGAACTTGTGCTGGGCGCTGCGGCGGTTCACCCACGCCGGGAGTTGGTCCAGCTGGTCGCGTTGGGGGCGGTGGTCGTCGGGCTGGTGGCCGCTGGTCACGTCGCGCATCGTCACCACGAAGCCCTGGACCAGGCGGTCGTCACGCAGGTCTCGGTAGGTGGCCTCCACCAGCACCTGGCGGTCGTCCGGCAGGCGCAGCGCGCAGTGCAGCACGCCGTCGCCGTCGCCCCTCTGCAGGGCCTGGCGGACCTGGATGCGGTCCGCGGGATATACCAGGTCCGAGAGCGTGGCCAGCGGCGGCAGCTCCTCGACCTCCAGCAGGTCGCGGAGCGCCGGGCTCGCGTACCGGATGCGTTGGTCCTCGTCGATCACCAGGACGATGTCGGCGGTGTTGCGGATCACGGCCCTCAGATAGAGGTCGCTGTCGCGGCGGCCGACCGCCTCGACCAGGGAGATGCGGTCCAGGGCCAGCGCGGCCTGGCCGGCCAGCACCTCGAGGGCGTCCTGGCAGGCGGTCAGGTCTTCGTGGCGGCCGGCCAGCACCAGGGCGCCGCCGCTCGGCCGGGCCACCGCGAGCGGCTCCAGCCACAGCGGACAGACCAGCGTCGCGGCCGTGTCGTTGTCCGACTCCTCGACCCACCAACTGCGCGGGCGCGGATCCGAACCGGCCGGCCGCACCGCCTCGAGGGTCAGCTGGCGGTCGTCGGTGGCGAACACCACCTTCTGCACCGCGGCCGGCGGCATCAGCGCACCGATCGCGGCCCGCACCGCCTCGTCCACGTCGTCGGAGTCCGCCGCGGCGACCAGGGCCGCGCTGGCCTCGCGCAGGGCCCGCTCGCGGGACAGCGCGCGGCTGTTCAGGGCGATCGAGTCGGCCAGCCGGGTGACCGTGAGCAGCAGCGTCAGCGCGCCGGCCACGGCGATCACCACGCCGTCGCGCACCTCGCCGAGGAGCGCCTCGATCATCAGCACGGCCGGCGGGGTGGCGACCGAGGCGCAGAGCAGCACCGCCCAGTGCCCGCGCCACGGTGTCGCCTCGGCCGGTTTCGGCGCGGTGAGCCGCTTCATCGACGGGTGCAGGCCGGCCGCGCCCCAGCACAGATAGAGCACGACGTAGCCGGTCTCCGCGAGGGTGACCGGATAGAGACCCCAGAAGATGTCGCTGAGCAGCATGCCGACGGCGCCGGCCACCAGCAGGGTGGCGGACACGTTGCGTCCGGTGGCGATGCGCAGCCGCAGGGACACGCCGATCAGCAGCAGGTCGCCGATCACGTCCGCGGCCGAGACGTTGCCGAAATCGCCGCTGTCGCCGATCACGAAGACCCAGACCACCAGCAGCGTGGCGCAGGCGAAGGCCAGCAGGTCGATCAGCCGGGCCCGGGCCGCCAGCACCGAACCGCCGCGGGTGAACTGCACCAGGCCGGAGGCGACCAGCACGAACATGCCGTAGTAGCAGACCTCGGCGGCGACGTCCTGATGCAGGGCCAGGAGCACGTCGCCAACGCCCAGCATCAGCACCGACCCGGCCAGCAGCAGCCATGGTCCGATCCGGCTGGGGCGGTGGCGGCGGACGCCATAGAGGATCGCCGCCGCGCTGCCCGATCCCAGCAAGATCCATTCGAGGGCGCTTAGCACGCCTAACTAGTACCAGTGCGGTTCGCTATCTGTCCATGGCGGTGTATACGCAGCGCTATGACCTGCAAGATCCATCCGCATCACCGAGAGCGACGTGAAGATGAGGATCCGTCGCACTCATCCCGGTGCTCACCGCCGTCGATGCACAGGTGGAATCAGTTCAGTTGAAGACCTCGGCGACGACCCGGCCGTTACCCACCACGCGGTCGCCGGTTACCTGCTGCCACTTTCCGGTCGGCGCGTGCCACTCGCGGTCGGCGAAACGCACCCGTTCGAGACCGGTGTCGCCGGAGTGTGAGACGAGCCAGTGCGCATAACGCCAGCCGGCGCTCTTGTCGGCGACCGTGACCGAGAAGCCGGCCGCCTGCGCGACGGTCTTGCCCAGACCCTTGCCCCAGTCGAGCCGCATGCCCTCGGCCAGTGCGGCGGCCGCGGCGGCCCCGCGCAACACCGGCTCGCCGGTCACCGTGCACTCGACCGCGCCGGTGGCCCGGCCGGTCAGGGCGCGGGCCAGCACCGCCGACTCGTCCGCCCACTTCTCGTACGCGTTCGGATAGGCCGACCGCTGCACCCGCTGCGCCGCGTCGGTGACCCGCATCTTCTCCCAGCCCTTGACCTTCTTGAGCGAGGAATAGAACTTGCCGGACGAGTATCGCGGGTCCTGGATCTCGTCCGGGTCACCCCAGCCCTGACTGGGCCGCTGCTGGAACAGCCCCAGCGAGTCGCGGTCGCCGTCCTCCAGGTTTTCCAGCTTGGACTCCTGCAACGCGGTGGCCAGCGCGATCACCACGGCCTGCTCGGGCATCTTGCGCCGCACCCCGACCGCCGTGATGGTCGCCGCGTTGGCCATCTGCACCGCGTCGAGGGTGACCTCACCGTCGGCGCGCACCGTGCAGGCCGGCCCGAGCTGGATCTGCGGCAGCTGGATCGATCCGGAGAACGAGTTGATCAGCGCGACCACGCCCACGGTCAGCACGATCCCGAGGACGGCGAGCGCCGCGATCGGCTTCTTGTGCAACGCTGCCTCCCTCCGAACGAAAAGACGTGACCGCCAAGCGTAGTCAACGAGTGCACGATCAACGGGTCACTGGGGAATCCAGCTCGCCGGTCGCTTCTCCCGGTATGCCGCGACTCCCTCGCGGCCCTCCTCGGATTTGAAGTAACCCGCCGACCGGGCGGCGAGGTCGGCGAGATCGGCGCGGACCGATCCGGCGGGGGTGCGGCGCAGGATCTGCTTGGTGCCGGCCAGCGCCAGCGGGCCGCCCCGGACCAGCGAGGCGCAGTAGCCGGCCACCGCGTCGTCCAGCTTCTCCGCCGGCACGGCCGCGGTGACCAGCCCGATCTCGGCGGCCCGGGCACCGTCGAAGACGTCTCCGGTCAGATAGAGCTCGGCGGCGGCGCGGGGGGCCAGCCGGGGCAGCACGGTGGCGCTGATCACCGCCGGGACCACCCCGAGCCGCACCTCGGAGAACGCGAAGGTCGCCTCCGGCGTGCAGACCGCGATGTCGGCCGCGGCGATCAGGCCCAGCCCGCCGGCCCGCGCCGGGCCGCCGATCCGGGCGATCACCGGCTTGGGGAACTCCCAGAGCGCGGCGAGCACGTCGGCCAGCATCTCGGCCGGCACCCTGTCGCCCGCTCCGGCCGCCGCGGTCTCGCGCAGGTCGACGCCGGCGCAGAAGACCGGGCCGGTGTGCGAGAGCACCACCGCCCGCACGGTCGCGTCGGTGAGCGCGCCGGTCAGCCCGTCGAGCAGCTGGGTCATCAGGGCGGTGGACAGGGCGTTGCGGCTCTCCGGCCGGTCCAGCGTGAGGGTGGTGACGCCGGCGGCGGTGGCGGTGCGGACCAACTCCATGCCGAGACCCTATCGGCGGCGGTGCACACTTGACGGATGCCCGGTCCGCTGCCCGAAGGTGAGCCCGTCCCCGCCGACGGCTCGCTGCCCGACGCCGCCGCCGCGCGGGCCGGGCGGAACGGTTTCGGGGTTTACGTCCACGTTCCGTTCTGCGCCACCCGCTGCGGTTACTGCGACTTCAACACGTACACGGCTTCGGAGGCCGGCCAGGAGGGCTATCTCGAGGCGATGGCCGGCGAGCTGCGGATGGCGGGCAAGGTGATCAACCCCGAGCGGGTGGACACCGTGTTCGTCGGCGGCGGCACCCCGACCCTGCTCGATCCGGTCGAGCTGGCCCGCATTCTGGACGGCATCGACGCGACCTGGGGGCTGGCGCCGGGCGCGGAGATCACCACCGAGGCCAATCCCGAGTCGGTCACCCCGGCCTCGCTGCGGGCGCTGCGCCGGGCCGGCTTCACCCGCATCTCGCTGGGCATGCAGTCGGCCGCGCCGCACGTGCTGCGGGTGCTGGACCGCAAGCACACCGCCGGGCGCGCCCCGCAGGCCGCGATCGAGGCGCGGGAGGCGGGGTTCGAGCACGTCAACCTGGACCTGATCTATGGCACGCCGGGGGAGACCGCGGAGGACTTCGCCGGGTCGCTGGACGCGGTGGTCCGGGCCGGCGTCGATCACGTCAGCGCCTATGCGCTGATCGTCGAGGACGGCACCCGGATGGCCGCCCGGATGCGCCGCGGCGAGCTGCCCTATCCGGACGACGACGTGGCCGCCGACCGCTACCTGGCCGCCGAGGAGGCGCTGACCAGGGCGGGGCTGGAGTGGTACGAGGTGTCCAACTGGGCGACCGGCCCGGCGGCGCGCTGTGCGCACAACATGCTCTATTGGACCGGCGGCGACTGGTGGGGGCTCGGGCCCGGCGCGCACAGCCACGTCGGCGGCGTGCGGTGGTGGAACGTCAAACACCCTTCGGCGTACGCCGGCCGGCTCGCCGAGGGGGTCTCGCCGGGCCACGGGCGGGAGTTGCTCACCGCCGACGACCAGCATGTGGAGGACGTGATGCTGCGGGTGCGCCTGCGGGACGGCATCGCCCTCGCGGACGTGGACGCGGACGGCGCTTCCCGGGCGTACGCGAATGGGCTCTTGGATCCTGAGGCTTTTGCGAGCGGGCGGCTGGAGCTCACCCTGCGCGGCCGGCTGCTCGCCGACGCGGTGGTGCGTGACCTGCTGCCCTGAGACCCAGGGCAGCAGATCGGCACTTCACTTCACGAGTCGGAAGGTCATCGGGTAGTGGTAGAGGACGCCCTCGTTGGCCTTCATGCCGCCGAGGATCGAGAAGACGATCACCACGACCCAGGTCACCAGCGGCAGGAAGAACAGCACGCCGAAGGTGCAGGCCGCGAGGACCGAGGCGATGATCGTGGCGACGCCCCAGGTGATCTGGAAGTTCAGCGCCTCCACCGAGTGCGCGCGCACGGTCGGCGACTCGTTGCCCTTGGCCAGCATCGCCACCAGCGGCGCGATGAACCCGACGATGATGCCACCGAAGTGCGCGATCAACGCCCAGGTCTTCTCGTCGTTGTTGGCATATCCCATGGGCGCGGGACCGCCCTGCGGAGCACCGTAGGCGCCGTAGCCACCCGCACCGGAGCCGGGCGGCGGGCCGTAGCCACCCGCACCGGAGCCGGGCGGCGGGCCGTAGCCACCCGCACCGGAGCCGGGCGGCGGGCCGTAACCACCGGCACCGGACGAAGGCGGCGGGTAGCCACCCGCGCCGGAGGACGGCGGAGGTGCGTAACCGCCTGCGCCCGAGGACGGCGGAGGAGAGCCGTACGTTGGCGGCTGCGGCGAGCCGTACGTTGGCGGCGGGGCTGATCCCGAGGTCGGATCGTTACCCGGGTGTGGGTTCATCGGTGCCGTCGGGTCGTAAGGATTACCGTCACCGGGCGGGCGAGGTGGTTCAGTCATGGCTGACACCGTAGGACCGCAGCTCAATACCGTCGAGAGCAACATGCTGTCAACGTCCGAGAATAGACATCCGACGACGCCTCCTCGCGATCATCGCGCGGCGGCCAGCAGCGACGTAGACTGGCACTCTGCGATCAGGAGTGCCAGCGAGCGGGGGAGGGGCCGGATGAGTCTGGACGACCGCAAGCTCGACGTCCTCCGGGCCATCGTCGAGGACTACGTCGCGACCCAGGAGCCGGTCGGCAGCAAGTCCCTGGTCGAGCGCCACCAGCTCGGTGTCTCCCCGGCCACCGTGCGCAACGACATGGCGGTCCTCGAGGAGGAGGGTTACATCCGGCAGCCGCACACCAGCGCCGGCCGGGTGCCCACCGACGCGGGTTACCGCCTCTTCGTCGACCGGCTGTCCCGGGTCAAGCCGCTGAGCCCGGCCGAGCGGCGGGCGATCGAGCGTTTCCTGGTCGGCGCGGTCGATCTCGATGACGTGGTGCATCGCACGGTGCGCCTGCTGGCCCAGCTCACCCGCCAGGTCGCGGTGGTGCAATATCCCAGCCTGGCCCGTTCGGCGGTGCGTCACCTCGAGCTGGTGCCGATCTCCACCACCCGGGTGATGCTGGTGATGATCGCCGACACCGGCCGGGTCGAGCAGCGGCTGGTCGAGTTGCCGGTGCCGACCGCCGCCGAGGATGTGACCGATCTGCGCCGCAAGGTGAACGAAAAGCTCTGCGGACAGCGGCTGGCGGACACCCCGCCGCTGGTGCAGGCGCTGGTCGACGACAGCGCACCGGAGAAGCGCACGACGATGGCCTGTCTGGCGTCGGTGTTGCTGGAAACGCTGGTGGAGCGGTCCGAGGAGCGGCTGGCGCTGGCCGGCACGGCTAATCTGACCCGTGGTGGCGTGCTCGACTTCCAGGGCACGCTGCGCCCGGTGCTCGAGGCGCTGGAGGAGGAGGTCATCCTTCTCAAGCTGATCGGCGAGGTGGAGCCGAGCACCACCCGGGTCCGGATCGGTGACGAGAACGAGATCGACAACCTGCGGTCGGCATCGGTGGTGAGCTCGGGTTATGGCCCTGGCACCACGATCGTGGGAGGGCTCGGCGTGCTCGGCCCGACCCGCATGGACTACCCCGGCACGATCGCCACCGTGCGTGCAGTGGCACGCTACGTTGGCGACCTACTGGCCCAGAATTGATTGATCTGCGCTTACATTGAGGACTCCAAAGCCCGTGGCGAAGGACTACTACGGAATTCTCGGCATCAGCCGGGAAGCCACCGACGACGAGATCAAGCGCGCCTACCGCAAGCTGGCCCGCCAGTACCACCCGGATGTGAATCCCGATCCGGAGGCGCACGAGAAGTTCAAGGACATCAACGCGGCGTACGAGGTCCTGTCGGACGACCAGAAGCGGCAGATCGTCGATCTCGGCGGTGACCCCCTGGCTCCCGGTGGCGGCGGCGCGGGTCCGGGTGGCCCCGGCGCCGGCCCGTTCGTCGGTTTCCAGGACATCATGGACGCGTTCTTCGGGTCCGCCGCCGGTGGCGCCTCGCGCGGCCCGCGTCCGCGCACGCGCGCCGGGGCCGATGCGATCCTGCGCCTCGAGCTCGACCTGGTGGAGACCGCGTTCGGCGTGGAGGCCCCGATCACCGTCGACACCGCGGTGCTCTGCACCCAGTGCTCCGGCGCCGGCACGGCCCCCGGCACCCACCTGGCCACCTGCGAGACCTGTGGCGGCCGGGGCGAGGTGCAGAGCGTGCAGCGCACGTTCCTGGGCCAGGTCGTCTCGTCCCGCCCGTGCCAGGTCTGCCAGGGCCACGGCACGGTGATCCCGAGCCCGTGCCCGACCTGCGCCGGCGACGGCCGCATCCGCACCCGCCGCAGCCTGACCGTGAAGATCCCGGCCGGCGTGGAGGACGGCATGCGCATCCGGCTGGCCCAGCAGGGCGAGGTCGGTCCGGGCGGCGGCACGGCCGGCGATCTCTATGTGGAGATCCACGAGCGGCCGCACGACGTCTACAGCCGCAAGGGCGACGACCTGCACTGCCGGGTCACGCTGCCGATGACCGCGGCGGCGCTGGGCACCCGGCTGACCATCAAGACGCTGGACAGCGAAGAGGCCATCGAGGTCAAGTCCGGCACCCAGCCGGCCAGCACACTGCGCATCCGCGGCAAGGGCGTGCCGCATCTGCGCGGGTCCGGCGGCCGCGGCGACCTGTTCGTGCACCTGGATGTGAAGACCCCGACAAAGCTGACCGCCGAGCAGGAGCGGATGCTGCGCGACTTCGCCAAGACCCGCGGCGAGGACGTCGCCGAGCTCAGCAAACAGGGCGGCTTCTTCTCGCGGATGCGGGACGCCTTCAACGGCCACTAGGTCATGTCCGCACCCCTCTTCCTGGTGGCCGAGCTGCCACCGGGTGACCTGACGACGCTCGACGGCCCCGAGGGCCACCACGCCGCCGACGTGCAGCGGGTCCGGCCCGGCGAGCAGGTCACCCTCGCCGACGGCCGGGGCTCGACCGCGTCGGCCGAGGTCACCGGGGTCGGCCGCGGCAGTGTGACGCTCCTGATCAAAAGCAGGTCGTTCGAAGCGAAGCCCGACCCCGCGCTCGTGGTGATCCAGGGCCTGCCCAAGGGCGACCGAGGCGAGCTCGCCGTGCAGGCGATGACCGAGGTCGGCGTGGACGAGATCGTCCCGTGGGCGGCGACCCGGTCGATCGTGCAGTGGCGCGGCGACCGCGGCCACAAGGCCCGCGCCAAGTGGTCGGCCACCGCCCGCGAGGCGGCGAAGCAGGCCCGCCGCGCCCATCTGCCACTGGTCTCCGGCGACCCGGACGCGAGCACCAAGCAGGTGGCCGCCCGGCTCTCCGCCGCAGCCGGCGCGTTCGTGCTGCACGAGGCCGCGACCGAGCCGCTGACCGGGGTCGAGCTGCCGCCGGCCGGCGAGATCGTGCTGGTGGTCGGGCCGGAGGGCGGCATCGCGGACGCCGAGCTCGACGTCTTCGCGGGCGCCGGCGCCACCCCCGTGCGGCTCGGCGAGACGGTGCTGCGCACCAGCACGGCCGGGGTCGCCGCGATCGCCGTCCTGTCCACGCGCCTGCGCCGATGGTGACCCCGGCCCGGATCCTGCGCCGGACCCTGGGCCGCAACAAGCGTCGCGTCACCGTGGGCACCCTGCTCTATGCCCTGCACCAGACCTGCGAGGCGTCGGTGCCGATCCTGATCGGGGTCACCATCGACCGGGCCGTCGCGACCGGCGACCTCGGGCAGCTGGCCGGCTCGATCGCCGCCCTGGGGGTGCTCTTCCTGTTTCTCACCACGGCCTATCGGCAGGGGGCGCGGCAGCTGGTCAAGGCGATCGCCGGCGAGTCGCACCGGCTGCGCTCCGAGGTGGCCGGCCGGATCATCGACCCGCGTGGCCTGCGCACCGATCTGCAGGCCGGCGACCTGCTGACGATCACCACGGACGACACCGGCCAGACCGCCTATCTGCTGGATCACCTGCCGCGGGTGATCGGCGCCCTGGTGGCGACCGGGGTCAGCGCGGCCGCTCTGTTCGCGATCTCGGTGCCGCTCGGCCTGGCGGTGCTGATCGGCACCCCGGCCGTGCTGGCCGCCCTGCAGCTCAGCGCCCCGATGATGACCCGGCGTTACGGCGAGCAGCAACGCCTGGCCGGGCGCTCGTCGTCGCTCGCCACCGACCTGGTCACCGGGCTGCGACCGCTGCGTGGGATCGGCGCGCAGGAGGCGGCCGCCCGGCGCTACCGGGAGGTCAGCCGGCAGGCGCTGGGGGCCACCCTGCACGCGGCCCGCTTCCGGGCCGGCTTCGCCGCCGGCAGCACCACGGTGAGCACCCTGCTGGCCTGCGGTGTGGCCATCCTGGCCGGCTGGTTCGCGCTCACCGGCCGGATCACCGCCGGCCAGTTCATCACCGTGATCGGGCTGGCCCAGTTCCTCGCCGAGCCGTTCGACACGCTGGCCATCGTGCCCGGCTGGCTGGCCGAGGCGCGCGGCTCGGCCCGGCGGCTCGCCCTGGTGCTCGGCGCCGGGCACCTGCTGCCCGAAACCGCCGCGACCCCGGCGTCCGGCCCGGCCGAGCTCGCCGTCCGCGACCTGCGCAGCGGCCCCTTGCGGCAGCTCGACCTGCGGGTGCGGCCCGGCGAGTTCGTCGGGGTGGTGGCCCTGCGACCGGCCGACGCCGAGGAACTGGTCGACCTGCTCGGCGGCCGCCGCCTGCCCGACCACGGCGCGATCACGGTGGCCGGCGCGTCCCCGCACGAGGCCCGCGAGGTGCTGCTGGTCGAGCCGCACCACACCGACCTCTTCACCGGCACGATCCGCTCGAACATCACCCCCGACCCTGATCACGCGGACGATGTCGCGGCCGCGCTGCGCGCCTCGGCCGCGGACGACGTGGTCGCGCTGCACCCGGCCGGGCTGGAGCATCCGGTCGCCGAGCGCGGCATGTCGCTGTCCGGCGGGCAGCGGCAGCGGCTGGCGCTGGCTCGGGCGCTGATGGCGGCGCCGCCGCTGCTGGTGCTGCACGACCCGACCACGGCGGTGGACGCGGTCACCGAACACTCCATCGCGCAGGGCATCCGGGCGCTGCGGCACGGGCCCGGCTCGGGGCACGCCACGGTGGTGGTGACCAGCAGCCCGGCGCTGCTCGCGCAGACCGACCGGGTGGTACTGATCGGCGACGGCACGGTGACCGCCGAGGGTTCGCACGCCTCGCTCGCCGCCGGTGATCCGGCCTATCAAGCGGCGGTGTTGCGATGACCCGATCTGCGACGACCGGGCTGCCCATCGCGTCGGCCGGGCAGACCTGGACCTGGCTGCGCCGCCAGCTCGCCGCCCGCCGGGGTGAGCTGACGTCGACCGTGCTGGCCGGGCTGCTCGCCGCGGCCACCTCGGTGATCCCGGTCTATGCGCTGGGCCGGCTGGTCGACCAGGTGCGGGCCGGCGCCGGGGTGCGCGCGATCGTGCCGATCACCGTGGTCATCGTGGTGTCCGCCGTGGTCGGTGGGCTGGCCACGGGACTGTCCGCCTGGCTGATCACCCGGCTCGGCGAGCGGATCCTGGCCGGGTTGCGCGAGCGTACGGTCGAGATCGCCCTGCGCCTGCCGACCACCGTGCTGGACCAGGCCGGCCGGGGTGACCTGCTGTCCCGGGTCGGCGCCGACGTGGCCGCGATCGGCAACTCGGCGGCCGGGGTGCTGCCCAACGTCCTGGGCGCGCTGCTGCTGGCGGTGCTCAGCCTGGCCGCGATGGTCGGGCTGGACTGGCGGCTGGGCCTGGCCGGACTGCTCGCGGCGCCGTCCTATGTGCTGGCCCTGCGCTGGTACCTGCCCCGGTCGGCGCCGGTCTACGCGGCCGAGCGGGTGGCCGTCGCCAACCGGTCGCAGCTGCTGGTGGAGAGCATGCAGGGGGTCCGGACGGTGCACGCGTACCGGCGGGAGCAGCGGCATCTGGAGGCGCTGGACGAGGCGTCGACGGCCGCCCGCAGGCTCGAGGTCGGGGTGTTCACGCTGTTCACCAGGTTTGTCGGGCGGGCCAACCGCAGTGAGTTCATCGGGCTGGCGGCGATCCTGATCACCGGCTTCTGGCTGGTCCGCACCGGCACCGGCACGGTCGGCGAGACGGCCGCCGCGGCGGTGCTGTTCCACCGCCTGTTCAACCCGATCGGCATGCTGCTCTACACCTTCGACGACGTGCAGGAGGCCGGGGCGAGCCTGGCCCGGGTGGTCGGCGTGCGCAACCTGGCCGGGCTGATCGCGCCGCCGCCGACCGCCCGGCCGCGGGACTCGAGCCTCGAGCTGCGCGACGTGGACTTCAGCTATGACGGCAGCACGCCGGTGCTGCGCGGGGTGAGCCTGCGGCTGGCGCCGGGGGAGCGGGTGGCGCTGGTCGGCTCGACCGGCGCGGGCAAGACCACTGTCGCGTCGATCGCGGCCGGGCTGCTGCGGCCGGACGGCGGCGACGCGCTGATCGGCGGAGTGCCGGCGGCCGGGCTGCCCGCGTCGGCGGTCGCGGTGGTGAGCCAGGAGACACACGTCTTCGCCGGGCCGCTGATCGAGGATCTGCGGCTGGCCCGGCCGGGCGCCACCGAATCGGAGGTGCTCGCCGCGCTGGCCACGGTCGGGGCCCGCGGCTGGGCCGAGGAACTGCTGGACACTCAGGTCGGCGAGGGTGGCCGGGCGCTGACCGCGGCGCAGGCGCAGCAGCTGGCGCTGGCCCGGCTGGTGCTGGCCGATCCCGCGGTGGCGGTGCTGGACGAGGCGACCGCGGAGGCGGGCAGCGCGGGCGCCCGCGACCTGGAGAAGGCGGCCCGGGCGGCCACCGCCGGGCGGACCGTGCTGATCGTGGCGCACCGGCTGACCCAGGCGGCGACGGCGGACCGGGTGATCCTGCTGGAGCACGGCGAGATCGTCGAGGAAGGACCGCACGCCGACCTGGTCGCGGCCGGCGGCCGTTACGCCCGGCTGTTCCGCGCCTGGGAGTCGCGCGGCCCCGGCCGCAGCTGAAGGGCCACCACCACCCCCACCGAGACCAGCACCCCGACCAGGCTCGGCACGCCCAGCCGGCCGTCCACCGCATAGGACGCGACCGAGGTGACGAACACGCCGGCGGTGTAGCAGAACGCGGCCGGCAGGGCGATCCGGGCGACCCGGTCCGGTGTCGCGGCGGCGATCAGCAGCGCGGCGCAGAGAATCAGGTCGGGCGCGAGGAACGGGTTGTCCGCCCGCCACGAGTCGTTCCGGAACAGATAGGCGAGATCAGTTCTCCTATGGATTGGGGCTGTTGCTCTCCGGCATCCGGGCCCAGACGGCCGCGCCCCTCGGCGACAGCCGGTAGCCCACCTCCAGGCTCTCGGTCAGGCCCAGCTCCTTGAGCCGCCGCACCTCGCGCTTGAAGGTCAGCATGTCCGGATAGCCGGCCTCGGCGAAGATGTCGCCGGCCCGGACGGCGGGCTTCGCCGCGATCAGCGCGAGAATGCGCCGGGTCCACGGCCCCCGCTTGCTGGTCGCGTCCATCCGGTCCAGGCGGGTGATCACCGCCTCCAGATCGGAGAGATCCGCACGCAGCGCGATGCGCGGGTCGGTCCCGGCGAAGCCGACCTCCACCCGGAACAAATCGCCCTGTCCCGGCACGTCGGCGGTCGCTGCGGTCGCCGTGGGATAGCCGGCGAGCTTCGCGTCGGCCGCGGAGATCCGCGAGATGCGATCGACGGCCTTGACCTCGATCACGCCGATCATCGTGCGCAGCCGGCTGCCGGCCAGCACCCGGGCGTGCCGCCACCGCCGGAACACCACGGACACCCGCCCGTCCCGGATCTTGTCCAGCGCGTCCTGCCGGAACAGCATTCAGACCTCCAGATCGGCGGTCAGGCGCGGGTCGTCGAGGGCGTGCGCCGCGGTGATCGCATAGGTCCCCTTGATCGTCCGCCAGCCGTCGTCCCAGATCTGGAACGCGCGGTCCGGCAACGGCACGTGCACCGTCACACTCTCGCCCGGATGCGCCTGCACCGGCGCGAACCCGGCCAGCCAGCGGGCCGGGCGCTCGGGTTCGGAGTCGGCCGAGGACACGTAGATCTGGATCACCTCGCGGCCGGCCCGCGCGCCCGTGTTGGTCACCGTCACCACCGCCAGGCCGTCGTCCACCCGCAACTCTTCGTATTGCCACGAGGTGTAGCCCAGGCCGTGCCCGAAGGCGAAGTGCGGGGTCGCGCCGGACCGCTGCCAGGCGCGATAACCCACGAACACACCCTCGTCGTAGGACATCACGTCGTCGCGCAGGTCGATGTCGAGGATCGGGCAGTCCTCCGCGCGGCGCGGCCAGGTGGTCGGCAGGCGGCCGCCCGGCTCGGTCACGCCGAGCAGCACGTCGGCCAGGGCGGCGCCGGCCTCCTGGCCCGGGAACCAGGTGAGCAGGACCGCCGCCACGTCGTCCGCCCAGGGCATCAGCACCGGGGCGCCGGCGTTCACGACCACCACCGTCTTCGGGTTCGCGGCGGCCACGCGTACCACGAGCTCGTCCTGCCGGCCCGGCAGCGAGAGTGACTTGCGGTCGAAGCCCTCGGACTCGGTCTGCTCGGTCGTGCCCACCACCACGATCGCGACGTCGGCCTCGGCCGCGAGGCCGACGGCCTCGGCGATCAGGCCCTCAGCGTCCGGTCCGGGCCCGCGGTGCCCCAGCGTCGCCGCCACCGTGTGCGCCAAGCCAGGCGCATTGGTCCTGGTCAGGACAACCTCGACCGGTACGCCCGCCGGCAGCGTCACGTCGGCCCGAAACTCCCGCGGATCCAGCAGCAACTCCGCCCGCAACGCCCCCGGCGGATGCAGGCTGCCCTGATAGAGCCGCTGCCCGCCCACGGTCAGCTCGTAACTGCCGAACCCGGACACCGCGAAACAGTGCTCCCCACCCACCGAAGGCGTGAACGTGGCACCGAACCGCACCTCGGTCACGACCTCGGGATCGAGCCGCCCGGGCAGGTCACCGAGCCAGCGCAGGGACGCCTGCTCGACCGGGAACTCGTGCCGCACCCCCGCGCCGCTCACCGCCACCGTCATGCCGGTCCACTCCGGACCGCGCGCCGGCGGCAGGAACGGCCGCGGGTCGGCGCCGATCGCATAGCGCACGTCCACCCCGGACAGTGCCCGGCCCAGCCCGTCCTGCGGCGAGATCACGTGCGGCGGCGTCACCGTCGCGCTGCCGCCGCCGAGCACCCGCGCGTCCATCGCCAGCGCGCCGATCAGCGCCACCCGGGTCAGCGCCGCCGCCTCCAGCGGCAACGTGTAGCCCTCGTTGCGCAGCAGCACGAAGGACCGCGCCGCCACCTCGTGCGCCACCGCCGCACCGTCCAGCTCGGGTGGCGGCGTCACCACCGGCCCGCCGTCCAGCGCACCCACCCGCAACGCCAGCCGCAGCACCCGCCGCACCTTGTCGTCGAGCACCGCCTCGGGCACCGCGCCGGACCGCACCGCGGCCGCCAGCCGGCCCTCCGACCAGGGACTCTCCAGCGCGGGCATGGCCACGTCGAGCCCGCCCAGCGCGGCCGGCACCGTGTCCCGAGCGGCCCGCCAGTCGGACACCACGAACCCGTCGAAGCCCCACTCGTCCTTCAACACGCCCTGCTGCAGCGGCCCGTGCGCGGCCATCGGCAGCCCGTTCACCCCGTTGTACGCGGACATCACACCCCAGCCGCCGGCCCGCACCACCCGCTCGAACGGCGCCAGATAGATCTCCCGCAGCGCCCGCTCCGAGATCCGCACGTCGGCCTCCATGCGCGCGGTCTCGAAGTCGTTGCCGACCAGATGCTTCACCGTCGTGGCCACGCCGTGCGCCTGCACCCCCGCCACGAAACCCGCCGCGATCTCGCCGCTGAGCAGTGGATCCTCCGAATAGCACTCGAAGTGCCGGCCACCCAGCGGGGTGCGGTGCAGATTCACCGTCGGGGCCAGCAGCACATGCACACCCTTGCGCCGGGCCTCCTGGCCGAGCACCCGGCCGGCCCGCCCGGCCAGCTCCGGATCCCAGGTCGCGGCCACCGCGGTCGGGCTGGGCAGCGCGATCGACGGGTCCTCCGGCGCCCAGCCGGTGCCACGCACGCCGACCGGGCCGTCCGACATGATCAGCGACCGCAGGCCGATCCGCGGGATCGCGGGCAACGACCAGAAGTCCCGGCCGGTCACCAACTCCGCCTTCTCCTCGAGGGTCAGCTCCCGCACCAGGCCGTCGATCATGTCGCTCACGACATGATCCTGTCATCCCTCTCACGTGCGCAGATACGAAGCGCCATTCATGTCGACGATGGCGCCCGACGCCCAGAGCGCGTCCGGCGACGCCAGCCAGTGCACCGCGCTCGCCACCTCGTCCGGCTGGGCCACCCGGTGGAACGGGCTCTGCGCCCGGATCGCGTCGCCGCGCTCGGCCTTGAGGTGCTCGTTGGTCATGTCGGTCTCGATGAAGCCCGGCGCCACGGTCGCCACCGCGATCCCGTAGGGCGCCAGCGCCACCGCCAGGGACTGGCCCATCGAGTTCATCGCGGCCTTCGACGCGCCGTAGGCCGGCTGCTCCGGCTCGCCCCGGAACGCGCCGCGGGACGAGACGTTGACGATCCGGCCGCCGCCCGTGCGCATGTGCTGGACCGCGGCCCAGGACGCGTTGGCGGCGCCGAACAGGTTGACGTCGAAGGTGTCCTTCCACATCCGCTGCCACGCCTCGTAGCCGTTCTCCAGAAACTTCACGGCCGGTGGGCTGCCATCCACAGCCCCGCCGCCACCCTTGACCGGACTGAAGGCACCGTAAATTCCGGCGTTGTTGACCAGCACGTCCAGGCCGCCGAGCCGGGCCGCGGCGTCGTCCACCATGGCGCGTACCCCCTCGGGGTCTGCCATGTCGGCCCGGACCACGACGTGGCCCTCTCCGGGCAGCTCCTTGACCAGCGACTCGGCCATCGCCGCGGAAGCGCGGTGATGCACCGCGACCCGATCGCCGCCCGCCGCGAACCGCATCGCGATCGCCCTGCCCAGCCCCCGCGATGAACCGGTCACCAGTACCGCGCGATTTGTCATACCAGCACCCTAGGATCTTTCGGGTGGACAACGACTGCCTGTTCTGCCGGATCGTCGCGGGGGAGATCCCGGCCACGGTCGTGCACGAGACCGACACCACGCTGGCCTTCCGCGACATCGACCCGAAGGCGCCGGTGCACGTCCTGGTGATCCCCAAGGAGCATCACTCCGACGTGGTCGCGCTCGCCCTGGCCGACCCGGCCGGCGCCGCCGACGTGCTGGCCGCGGCCGCCGCGGTCGCCGAGGCCGAGGGGCTGCGCGGCGACGGATTCCGGCTGATCTTCAACAACGGGGGATGGGCGGGCCAGGAAGTGTTCCACGCCCACGGTCACGTGGTCGGCGGCCGTCCGCTCGGACCCATGGTGGTGGCCGGGTGAGCGCCGCCCACTCCCGCCTCGAGCGGGCCGTCCGCAAGGTCCAGGCCGACGCCCGGGTGCCCGCCCTCTCGGTCGCGCTGCACCGAGCCGACCAGAGCCTCTGGACCTGCACGATCGGCGACTCCGGCAACACCGGGCACCCGCTCGACGCCGACTCCCGCTTCCGGATCGGCTCGGTCACCAAGACGTTCACCGCGGTGCTGGTCATGCAGGCCCGCGACGACGGCCTGCTCGACCTCGACGACCCGGTGTCCCGGCACCTCGACGTGCCCGCGCACGGCGACGCCACGATCCGGCGGATGCTCTCGCACACCTCCGGCTTCCAGCGCGAGCCGCACGGCGACGTGTGGGACAAGCTGGAGATGCCGGCCCCCGACCGGATGCTCGCCGACCTCGAGCGCGCCGAGCGGGTGCTGCCCAACGCGCGCCGCTTCCACTACTCCAACCTCGCCCTCGCCGTGCTCGGCCAGCTCGTCGCCCGGCTGCGCGGCGGCACCTGGGCCGAGGTGCTGCAGGAGCGCGTGCTCACCCCGCTCGGCCTCGACGCGACCACCTATGAGCCGACCGATCACGCCGCCGTCGGCTGGCTGGTGGACGCCTTCTCCGACGCCGCGCACCCCGAGCCCCGGGTGGACGCAGGCGGCGCCGCACCCGCCGCCCAGCTCTGGAGCACCGCCGCCGACCAGGCCCGATGGGCCGCCTTCCTGACCAGCCCCGAGATCGTCGACCCCAAGGGCGAGGTGCTCGCCGCCGACTCGGTCGACGAGATGCGCTGGCCGCTGACCACCACCGACGAGCAGCTCTGGGGCGCCGGCTTCGGCCTCGGCCTGATCCTGCAGCCGATGGGCAAGCGGGTCGTGCACGTCGGCCACGACGGCGCGATGCCCGGCTTCCTCGCCGCGGTCTATGGGCGGCGCGGAGGCGAGGGCAACCCCGGCGCGCTCGGCTGCGCGGTGCTGGCCTCCTCCGGCACCGCCGCCTCGATCGGCGACCTGCCGCACGAGCTGCTGCGGCTCGCCATCGAGCTCGAGCCGGCCGCGATCAAGGCGTGGAGCATCGGCGAGCCCGCCCCGGCGGCCTATCAGTCGGTGCTCGGCCAGTGGTGGAGCGAGGGCTTCCCGTTCGTGTTCTCCTGGCATGACGGCACCCTGCGGGCGCGCGCGCCGGACGCCCCCGCCGACCGGCCGCCGGCCGTGTTCCGGCCGCTGCCGGACAACCCCGACGTGCTCCGCACGATCTCCGGGCGGGAGGCCGGCGAGTTGCTCCGGCTCGACCGTGATGAGCGCGGTGTGACCACGCGGATGCACTGGGCCACCTACCGCCTCACCCGGCAGTTGGAAGCCTTCGACGGTGTTCCCGCATCAGCCGGTGAGCGGCCCTAATGGTGTCGGCGTGTGCGGCGGCGAGCGGATACGATGGCACGGTCCTTACGGCGCAAGACAGAGAGCAGGTGGCGTAGGCCCCCGGGGCCGCCCCTATGACCAGCACTGACCACCCTTCGAGCGCGTCCGGCGCGGCTCGGGTGCAAACCAGGATCTCGGTCTCGGATCCGAAGATCATGGTGAACCTGCTGGGCGCCAAGGACGAGATCCTGCGCCTGATCGAGCGCACACTCACCAGTGACGTGCATGTCCGTGGCAACGAGATCACCGTGACCGGCTCGCCGGCCGACAACGCGACCGCCGAGCGTCTCTTCTCCGAGCTCATCGAGCTGGTGGAGAAGGGCGAGACGCTGACCGTCGACGCCGTCCGGCGCACCGTCGCGATGCTCGAGCAGAACACCTCGGAGCGCCCCGCCGAGGTGCTGACGCTCAACATCCTCTCCCGGCGCGGGCGCACCATCCGCCCCAAGACCCTGGGTCAGAAGCGATATGTGGACTCGATCGACGAGAACACGATCGTCTTCGGCATCGGCCCGGCCGGCACCGGCAAGACTTACCTGGCGATGGCCAAGGCGGTCCAGGCGCTGCAGGCCAAGCAGGTCAGCCGCATCATCCTGACCCGGCCGGCGGTCGAGGCGGGCGAGCGGCTGGGCTTCCTGCCCGGCACGCTCAACGAGAAGATCGACCCCTATCTGCGGCCGCTCTACGACGCCCTGCACGACATGCTCGACCCCGAGTCGATCCCGCGCCTGATGCAGGCCGGCACGATCGAGGTCGCGCCGCTGGCGTACATGCGAGGCCGGGCGCAGCCGCTGACGGCCAAGGTGCTCACTCCGGTCGGCTGGCGCCAGATCGGCGACCTGCGGGTCGGCGACATGGTGGTGGCCTCCGACGGACTGCCCACGCCGGTGCTGGGCGTTTACCCGCAAGGCCGGAAGCAGGTCTACCGGGTCACCACGCAGGATGGCGCCTCGACGGTGGCGTGCGGCGAGCACCTATGGACCGTGCGGACCGTGGACGACCGCAGCCACGGCCGACCGTGGCGGACGCTCGAAACCCAGGAGATGATCGGCAAGCTGCGCCGCGGCGCGGTTCACCGGTACGAGCTGCCGCTCACCGAGCCGGCCGAGTTCATCAGCCCTGAGCTGCCGATCGATCCGTATGCGCTGGGCCTGTTGCTGGGTGACGGCTGCCTGACCACGAGCACCACGCCGTCGTTCACGACCGCGGACCCTGAGCTGGCCGAAAGCCTGGAACGCGCACTGCCCGGCATCACCGTGGTCCGCAAGAACGAGGTGGACTATGTGCTGCACAACGAGTCGGGTGGGCGCGGTGGTGTGATCACCGCGAACCCGGTGACCGTCGCCCTGCGTGAACTCGGCCTCGCCGGCACGCGGTCGGACACCAAGTTCGTGCCGGAGATCTACAAGATCAATAGCGGGGTGGCTCGGCTCTACCTGCTGCAGGGACTCCTCGACAGCGACGGCGGCCCGGTGGTCCAGAACGGGCGCACCTGTCGGATTCAGTACACGACATCCTCCGAGCGGCTGCGCGACGACGTGATCTTCCTGGTCAGGTCGCTGGGCGGGGTGGCGTATGTGCGCCGCCGGGTCGCTGAGGGCCGTAAGCCCGGCCTCGCCCGGGGACGCGAGGTGCACCACCGTAACGACGCATTCGTGCTGGACATCCGCCTGCCGGCCAACCTCGATCCGTTCCGGCTGGCGCGCAAGCGTGCACTTTACGACGCTAGCGGCGGCGGTCGCCCGATGCGTTTCATCCACTCGATCGAGCCGATCGGCGAGGACGAGACGGTGTGCATCCAGGTCGCGGCGGAGGATTCGCTCTACATCACCGACGATCTGATCGTCACCCACAACACGCTCAACGACGCGTTCATCATTCTTGATGAGGCGCAGAACACGACGCCCGAGCAGATGAAGATGTTTCTGACGCGGCTCGGGTTCGGTGCCAAGATCGTGGTCACCGGTGACGTGACGCAGGTCGACCTGCCCGGTGGCACGACCAGTGGGCTGCGGATCGTCCGGGAGATCCTGCGCAACGTCGACGATGTGCACTTCGCCGAGTTGTCCAGCTCCGACGTCGTGCGGCACCGGCTGGTGGCGGAGATCGTCGATGCCTATGCGCGATTCGACGATGCGCAGGAGGAGCAGGCCGCCGCGCAATCCGTGCGTGCCGTGCCGGGTCGAGCCGCCGGCGGCGGCCGCGCCGGCCGGCGGCGCTGAATCACGACAATGAGAGCCACCGAAGCGGCTTCGCCGCATTACAGAGGAAAGTCCTAATGTCCATCGAGATCGCCAACGAGTCCGGAGTCGAGGTCGACACCGACGCGATCCTCGCGGTGGCTCGGCACGCGCTCGACGAGATGGGGGTCAACCCGCTCGCCGAGTTGTCGATCCTCCTCGTCGACATCGACTACATGACCGAGCTGAACCATCGGTGGATGGGCAGCGACGGCCCGACCGACGTGCTCGCCTTCCCGATGGACGAGGGCAGCGTCGACCACGGTCCGGGTGAGGCCGGCACCGGTGAGCCGGCGCTGCTCGGCGACATCGTGCTGGCGCCCGAGGTGGCCGCGAAACAGGCGGCGGCCGCCGGGCACACCGCGGCGGACGAGCTGCACCTGCTGACCGTGCACGGGGTGCTGCACCTGCTGGGCTACGACCATGCGGAGCCGGAGGAGGAGCGCGAGATGTTCGCGCTCCAGGCGCGGCTGCTGCAGAGCTGGCGATCCGGACGGCGGGCCGGCTGATCCCCATGGACGGCGGCCTTCCCGATCTTCAACTGCTGATTTACGCGGTGATCCTGGTGTTCCTGGCCGGGCTCGCCTCGATGACCGATGCCGCGCTCGCCACCGTCTCGTCGGCCCGCGCGGCCGAGATGGCCCGCGAGGGCAAGCGGGGCGCCGCGGCGCTGACCGCGGTGGCCGGCGACGTGGTCCGCCACCTCAATCTGCTGCTCCTGCTGCGGCTGCTCTGCGAGCTGACCGCGACCACGCTGGTGGCGCTCGTCGCGGTCGACACGTGGGGGGCCGGCTGGCAGGCCGCGCTGGTCACCGCCGGCGCGATGACGCTGGTCAGCTTCGTGGTGGTGGGCGTCGCACCGCGCACGGTGGGCCGCCAGCACGCCTATGTGGTGGGCCGGGCCACGGCGCCGCTGGTGCGCTGGATCGGCCGGGTGTTCAACCCGCTGGCGTCGCTGCTGATCCTGATCGGCAACGCGGTGACGCCCGGCAAGGGCTTCCCGGAGGGGCCGTTCGGCAGCCAGGTCGAGTTGCGTGAGCTGGTCGACCTGGCCGAGCAGCGCGGCGTGGTCGAGCACGGCGAGCGCGAGATGATCCACTCGGTGTTCGCGCTGGGTGACACGATCGCCCGCGAGGTGATGGTGCCGCGCACCGAGATGGTGTGGATAGAGAGTGCGAAGACGCTGCAGCAGGCGTTGTACCTGTTCCTGCGGTCGGGCTTCTCGCGCATCCCGGTGATAGGGGAGAGCGTGGACGACGTCCTCGGCGTCGTCTATCTGAAGGACGTCGTGCGGAGCACGCAAAACGGCGATCCGGCGGCGACCGCGATGCCGGTGGCCGAGCTGATGCGGGCCGCGACCTTCGTGCCGGAGTCCAAGCCGGTCGACGACCTGCTGTCCGAGATGCAGGCGGCGCGCACCCACCTGGTGATCGTGGTGGACGAATACGGCGGCACCGCCGGCCTGGTCACCATCGAGGACATCCTCGAGGAGATCGTCGGCGAGATCACCGACGAATACGACGTGGAGCGCCCGCCGGTGGAGACGCTGGAGGACGGCGCGGTGCGGGTGACCGCGCGGCTGCCGATCGAGGACCTGGGCGAGATCTTCGGCGTCGAGCTGCCGGCCGACGAGGTGGAGACGGTCGGCGGCCTGCTCGCGCAGACGCTCGGCCGGGTGCCCATCCCGGGAGCGTCGGTCGACGTGAACGGCCTGCACCTGGTCGCCGAGGGCACTACCGGCCGGCGCAACCGGATCGACTCGGTGCTGGTGCATCGCATCGCGCCCGCCGAACCGGACGAGGCCGATGACAATTCCGACACCGAGGAGAGGCAGCACGCCGATGCTTGAGGGCAGCACCGTTCCGTCGTCGACGGCCGGCGATCCGCTGAGCGCGGAGGATCAGAAGCTGGTCACCCTGGCACGCAGCTCGCGCGCCCGGGTGGGCGCGCTGGAGGGTGCTTCGGTACGCGACCAGGACGGCCGCACGTATGCGGCGGCGAGTGTCGCGCTGCCCAGCCTGGCGGTGACCGCCCTGCAGCTGGCGGTGGCCTCGGCGGCGGCCGCGGGAGCGAAGTCCCTGGAGGCGGCGGCGGTGGTGACCGAGGCGTCGACGCTGGAGGGCGCCGGGCACGCCGCGGTGCGTGACCTGGGACCCGAGGCGCCGATCCACGTGGCGGCCCCGAACGGGACACTGCTCGGCACGGTAACCACATGACCGACTCGGACGGACCCAAGCGAGCGGCACAGCCTGAGCGGCGGGGCGCGGCCAAGGTTCGGGGAAGGGCCAAGTCTGCTGGCGGAGTGAACGCCGCGGGCGGGGCCGAGGCTGCTGGCGGCGGAAAGACCGCGCGTGGGGCCGAGACTCCGAGCAGGGCCCACGGTGGTAGCGGGGCAAGGGCTGCGAGCGGTGCTAAGGCTGCGAGCGGGGCTAAGGCTGCGGGCGGGGCTAAGGCTGCAGGCGGGGCTAAGGCTGCGGGCGTAGCAAGGACTGCGGGCGGGGCTAAGGCTGCAGGCGGGGCTAAGGCTGCGGGCGTAGCAAGGACTGCGGGCGGGGCCACTGCTGTTGGCGGGGCGAAGGCTGCGGGTGGGGCCAAGGCCGGGGCCGGGGCTGGGGTCGCGGCGGGAGTGGGCGTTGCGGGCGGGGCTGCTGTGAGTGGGGCCGGTGGTGGGCAGGAGCGGCGGCTGACGCCGGGGGAGCGCAATGAGCGGCTTCGCCAGGAGCGTCGCTCTCGGAGGGCGGCTGGGCTGCCGGGTAAGACGCAGGCCGGGGGCGGCGGAGCCGCAGGCGGGGTGCGGAGCGGCGGAGCCGGGAGCACTTCGCGGAGCGGCGGAGCCGGGAGCACCTCGCGGAGCGGCGGAGCCGGGAGCACCTCGCGGAGCGGCGCAGCTGTGGGTGCGGAGCAGGGCGGAGCGGCGGAGCGCAGCGGAGCCAGCACTGCGCGGAGCGGCGGAGCCGTGAGCACAGCGCGTGCTGATGCGCGGCGGGACGATGCCGATGGTGGGACTGCCGGGGGAGGCGGGAAGACTGGGGCCCGTCCGTTGGCCGAGCAGAGCGGCGCGCGTATCGGGAAGAAGAAGGGCCGGCACAAGGCGGCGGCGCGGCAGGTGGCCGTGGCGGATGTCTATCGCGCGGGTTTCGCCTGTTTTGTGGGGCGGCCCAACGCGGGCAAGTCGACGCTGACGAACGCGATCATCGGGCAGAAGATCGCGATCACGTCGTCGAAGCCGCAGACCACCCGGCATGTGATCCGCGGGATCCTGCACCGGCCGGACGCGCAGCTCGTGCTGGTCGACACGCCGGGGCTGCACCGGCCCCGCACGCTGCTCGGGGAGCGGCTGAACGACCTGGTCAAAGAGGTCTGGAGCGAGACCGACGTGATCGGCGTCTGCTTCCCGGCGGACGAGCCGATCGGCAAGGGCGACCGGTTCATCTCCTCCGAGGTCGCCGAGCTCAAGGCCACCGTGATCGCGGTCGTCACGAAGGTCGACCTGGTCGATCCGGCGACCCTGGCGCAGCGGCTGCTGGACGTCAGCGCGCTCTATGACTTCGCCGAGATCGTGCCGGTCAGCGCGGTCTCCGGGCATCAGGTGGAGACGCTGGTCGACGTGTTGATCAGGCACCTGCCGGAATCGCCGCAGCTCTATCCGGACGACGTGCTGACCGACGAGCCGGAGCAGGTGCTGATCGCCGAGCTGATCCGCGAGGCGGCGCTCGAAGGGGTGCGCGACGAGCTGCCGCACTCGATCGCGGTGCTGGTCGAGGAGATGGTCGAGGAGGAGAACCTGCTGCGCATCTTCGCCGATCTCTACATCGAGCGGGACAGCCAGAAGTCGATCGTGATCGGCACCCGGGGCGCGCGGCTGAAGGACGTCGGGATCAAGGCGCGCGCTCAGATCGAGGCGCTGCTGGGCCGGCGAATTTACCTGGATCTGCACGTGCGGGTTGCCAAGGAATGGCAGCGTGACCCCAAGCAGCTGCGCAAGCTTGGGTTCTAATTAACCCTTTTCTATCGGTTATGTGGGTTCTGTCACGCTGGTTTGATCGCGGCCCCCCGGATGGGTACTGGTGGAGTCATGCGAAACCGGTACCTGGACCTGCTGCGTGCTGCCGCGGTCGGCCGGGTGGTGCTCTATCACGTGACCGGCTGGCCGCTGCTGACCATCGTGTTCCCGGCGATGTCGGTGATGTTCGCGCTGGCCGGCTCGATGATGGCGGCATCGCTCGACCGGTCCGGGCCGATCGCGGTGGAGAGCCGGATGCGCCGGTTGCTGCCGTCGGTCTGGGTGCTTTCCGCGGTGGCGGTGCCGGCCATGATGCTCGACGGGCTGGCCTGGGACCCGCGGCTGCTGCTGTGGTTCTTCCCACTGCAGGACCCGCCGGCCGGCGGCGTGTGGACCGAGGCGCTGAGCGCCATGTGGTACCTGCGTGACTTCCTGTGGTTCGTGCTGCTGTCGCCGGTGCTGTTGCCGATCTTCCGGAAGTTTCCGCTGCTCACCATCGCGACGCCCTATGTCGCGCTGGCGGTCATCACGTTCGCCGGGCTGACCCCGCACCCGATCGTGCGGGACATGGCGCTCTACGGCGGCGCCTGGCTGATCGGCTTCGCCCACCACGACGGGCTGCTCCGCGCCCGCAAGCTGCTCTGGGCAGCGGCGGCGGTCGCGCTGGCCGCGGTGGCGTGGGTGGTGACCCATCCCGGACCGCGCGGCTTCGACCTCAACGACGTGCCGCTCGGCAACGCCCTCTGGTCGCTGGCGTTCATGCTGGTGCTGCTGCGGTTCTCGCCGGTGATCCAGCCCCGCCGGGTGATCACCGCGCTGAACGCGCGGGCACTGACGATCTATCTGTGGCACGTGCCGATCATCGTGGCGATCACGCACGCCGGTGAGGCGGCGGGCTGGCCGGTGCGCGGCGGCGTGGGCGTCGGCTGGCGGCTCGTCGTGGTGCTCGCGATGCTGGGTCTCGTGGTGCTGGCGGTGGGCTGGGTCGAGGATCTGGCCGGTGGGCGCAAGCCCGTGCTGGTCCCGGCGAATGTCGTACCCGCGAGTCAAGATGGTCGGCATGACGTCCACGTCCGCCCAGGTCCGGCGCACGTACTACGTGCTCGGCTTCGGCAACACCCTGGCCGCGTCGCTCATCTGGGGCGTCAACACGATCTTTCTGCTCGACGCCGGCCTGTCCAACTTCGAGGCGTTCGCCGCTAACGCGCTCTTCTCCGCCGGCATGGTGCTCTTCGAGGTGCCGACCGGCATCGTCGCCGACTCCTGGGGGCGCCGGGCTTCCTATCTTCTCGGCACGGTCACGCTGGCCGTGACCACGGTGTTCTACGTGTGGCTCTGGTCGGTGCAGGGCCCGTTCTGGGCGTGGGCGGTGTCGTCGCTGCTGATCGGGCTCGGCTTCACGTTCTTCTCCGGCGCGGTCGAGGCGTGGCTGGTCGACGCCCTGCACGCCACCGGCGACGACAGCCCGCTCGACCCGGTGTTCGCCCGCGGTCAGGTCTTCATGGGCGCGGGCATGCTGATCGGCTCGGCCGGCGGCGGGTTCCTGGCCCAGTGGCTCGGCCTGGGCGCGCCCTACCTGCTGCGCGCCGCGGTGCTGGTGGTGATGTTCGTGGTGGCCGCGATGCTGATGCGCGACCTGGGTTTCACGCCCGAGCGGGGGCACGGCGCGCTCGCCGAGATGCGCAAGATCACCCGTGACTCGGTGCGGTACGGCCTGCGGGTCCGCCCGGTGCGCTGGCTGATGGTGGCCGGGCTGGCCACCGGTGGCGTGGGGATCTATGTGGGCTATGCGCTGCAGCCGCATCTGCTCGACCTCTGGGGCGACGACCGGGCCTATTGGGTGGCCGGTCTGTCCGCCGCCCTGCTGGCCGCCTCCCAGATCGGTGGCGGCCTGCTCGGTGGCCGGGTGCGCCACCTGTTCCGGCGGCGCACCGGCATGATCCTCACGATGACCGGCATCACCGTGGTCGCCGTGGTGCTGATCGCCGCCGTCCCCAGCTTCTGGCTGGTGCTGGTGTTCATCGTGATCTGGGGACTGGCGAGCACCGCGGAGATGCCGGTGCGGCAGGCCTATCTGAACGGGATGATCCCGTCCCAGCAGCGGGCCACCCTGCTCTCCTTCGACTCGCTGATGGCGTCGGCCGGTGGCGCGGCGGCCCAGCCGCTGCTGGGCCGGTCCGCGGACGCGTGGGGTTACCCGGTGTCCTTCGGGCTCTCCGCACTGCTGGCCGCGCTGGCGATGCCGTTCGTCTGGCTGTCCCGCCGGGAGCGGGCGCCGGCCGACGAGCAGGAGGTCAGCGCTCCCGCACCAGCAGTGGCTGGCTGACCTCGCCGATCTTGCCGGCCGGGTCGGCGAGGGTGCCGCTGCACAGGCCCAGGCCGTCGTCCGTCAGCTCGCTGCGGCATTCCAGCTGGACCCACTCGCCGTCGGCCGGGCGCAGCAGGGTGGTGGTCATGCCCGGCGGGATGGAGAGCCACTCGTTCATCGGCAGCGCCGCGGACACGCCGTTGGCCGAGTCCGCCACGATCAGTGCCCGCGCCTGCCCGGTGAGGTCCTCGCCCTCGATCAGCGGGTGCTTCACCCGGGTCCACACGTTCGCATATCCCGGGGTGCGATCGTCCTGGAAGCGCCACTCGATCGACTCGCCGTATCCCCACCCGCTCATCAACGGCGCCGTCGAGCCGCCGATCTCCGGGACGGGCGCATAGCTGGTGACCACCGGCGGCTTCGGCCCGGCCGCGAGATGCCAGCCCCGGGCCACCACCGCGGTCTTGCCGTCGATCAGCATCCGGGCCTCGATCAGCGCGGTGAGCCGGCCCGGCTTGACCGGCGCGACCTCCACCGACAACGGCTTGCGCGGGATCGGGCCGAGGAAGTCCACCGAGATCCGGGCCAGACGCAGGTCGCCACCCGGGGCCATCAGGTGCCCGAGCAGCGCGGCCGGTGGCCCGCCGTGCTGCATCCGCGAGTCCCACGGGCTCTCGGTCGATCCGGTCGGCTCGAAGCGGTTGTCACCCAGCGGCTGATAGAACGCGGTCATTCACCGATCATGCCGCCGGGACCGCGGCGACCGTGACATCGCCGCTGTCCGCGGTGAGATCCAGCACGAACTTCGACCCGGCGTCCGGCGTCACGCCGGCCATCGTCTGCTCGCCCGAGTCCGCGTCGACGGTGACGTTGTAGCTGCCAGCGGGCACCAGCACGTTGACGTCGCCACTGGAGGCGGCGGCCTTCACCGAGGCCGGCGCGCTGAGCTTGATCTCCACGTCGCCCGAGCTCACCTGCGCGTCGACCGGCCCGGCGACGTTGATCGCGCGGATGTCGCCGGAGGTGGACTCCACAGTGACCTTGCCGGCCGCGTTGAGCACGTCGACGTCGCCGGAGGTGGCGTGCACCGCGACGTCTCCGGTGGCGCCGCGCACCGCGACGTTGCCGGAGGTGAGGGTGATGTCGGCGGAGCGGACGCCGGTCAGGCCGATGTCCCCCGATTGCAGCTCGCCGCGCACCAGCACGCCCTCCGGCGCGGTGATGTCGTAGGACGCCGTGCAGTCCGGCCCGCAGTGCGTGTCGATGGTCAGCACGGTGCCGGCCAGCTGATAGGACGGGTCCGGGTCGGTGCTGCGGTGGATGACCCGGTTGATCCGGGTCTCCGCGATCGCCGCGGTCCGGACCAGCACGTCGCCGCTGTCGCCGGTCACCACGATCTCGGTGACCTTCACCTTTTCCACGTCGCTGAAGGTGAGCCGGGCGCCGACCCCGCCGCACCCGGCGAGCGTGGTGGCGGCAGCAGCGGCGATCAGGGTGACGGCGAGCACTCTGCGGGTCATGCCGTAGACGCTATGACCTGCGCCTCCGCGGACGCCATCGGTCCCATCACCCACCCGCCCCCGAAAACACCCTGAGACTCCTCAGGGTTTGTCGTACCGACCATGCAGAATGACCGGGTGCCCGCCGGAGGATATCGACGCCAGCTCTACCGCGACGACGCGGTGGTTCTGCGCGTGCAGAAACTCGGCGAGAGCGACCGGATCATCACGCTGCTCACCCGGCGGCACGGGCGGCTCCGCGCGGTCGCCCGGGGAGTGCGCCGCACCATGTCCCGGTTCGGCGCCCGGCTCGAGCCGTTCGGCCACGTCGACCTGCAGCTCGCCGGTTCGCCCGAGGGGGTGGGCAGTTCGCTGCACTCGGTGAGCCAGGTCGAGGCGGTGGCGCTCTATGGCAAGCAGGTCCTGGCCGACTACCCGCGATACACGGCGGCCTGCGCGATCGCCGAGACCGCCGAGCGGCTCACCCCGATCGAGCGTGAGCCGTCGCTGCGCATGTTCCAGCTCACCCTGGGCGCGCTCAAGGCGCTGGCCGCCGGTGAGCACGCCGGCCCGCTGGTGCTCGACGCCTATCTGTTGCGCGCGATGGGCACCGCCGGCTGGGCGCCCGCGCTGACCGAGTGCGCGGTCTGCGGCGATCCCGGGCAGCACGGCGCGTTCTCGGTGCCGGCGGGCGGGTCGGTCTGCCCCGACTGCCGCCCGCCCGGCGCCGCGCATCCCGCGCCGGCCACCATCGGCCTGATGGCCGCCCTCACCGCCGGCGACTGGCCGGTCGCCGACGCCGCCGAGCCGCCGGTCCGCCGCGAGTGCAGCGGCCTGGTGGCGGCGCATCTGCAATGGCACATGGAGCGGGCGCTGCGCTCGCTGCCGCTGGTCGATCGACGGGAGAGTCCGTGAGCCCACGTCCGCCCACCCCGCACATCTCCGGTGTCACACCACCGCAGATCCCGCGTGACGCGCTGCCCAAGCACGTCGCGCTGGTCATGGACGGCAACGGGCGCTGGGCCAAGGAGCGCGGGCTGTCCCGCACCAAGGGCCACGAGCAGGGTGAGCATTCGCTCTTCGACACCATCGAGGGCGCGATCGAGCTGGGCATTCCCTATCTGTCGGCATATGCGTTCTCGACGGAGAATTGGAAACGCTCGCCCGAAGAGGTGCGCTTCCTGATGGGCTTCAACCGCGACGTCATCCGGCGGCGCCGCGACCAGCTGGTCGACCTGGGCGTCCGGGTGGTCTGGTCGGGCCGGGCCGGGCGGCTGTGGAAGAGCGTGATCAGCGAGCTGCAGACCGCCGAGGAGATGTCCCGCGGCAACTCCAAGCTGACCCTGCAGTTCTGCGTCAACTACGGCGGGCAGGCGGAGATCGCCGACGCGACCGCCGCGATCGCGCGTGACGTGGTGGCCGGCCGGCTCAAGGCCGACCGGATCAACGAGAAGACGATCGCGAAATACCTCTATCACCCCGAGGTGCCGGCGGTGGATCTGTTCCTGCGGCCGTCCGGGGAGCAGCGCACGTCGAACTTCCTGCTCTGGCAGTCGGCCTATGCCGAGCTGGTCTTCCTCGACACGCTGTGGCCCGACTTCGACCGGCGTCACCTCTGGTATGCGTGCGAGCTCTTCGCCAGTCGCGACCGGCGGTTCGGGGGCGCGGTCCCCAACCCGGTCAAGCCCTGATCGCCCGCAGCGCGGCGGCCACATCGGACAGATCGTCCAGCACGACGTGGGCGCCGGCCTCGCGCAGCTCGTCTGCGCTCACCCCGCCGGTCGCCACGCCCACCGCGACGGCGTCGTTGGCCAGCGCGGCCGCCACGTCGTTCGCGGTGTCGCCGATCACCACGGCGCGGAAGTCCTCGCCATATTTCCGGGCGGCGCGCTCGGCGGACCGGCGCACCAGGGTGGCCCGCACGGCGTCGTCGGTGCCATAGCCGCCGACCTCCACGTCGAACACGTCGGTGAGCCCGAACGCGCCGACCTTGGCCGCGGCCACCGCCGGATGGTTGCCGGTGACCAGCGTCTGCACCACGGTGTCGTCGGCGCTCAGCTCGGCCAGCACCGCGCGCACGCCGGGCATCAGCGCGCCCTGCTCGGCGAAGAGATGCTGATCGGCCAGCACCTCCTCGACATAGCGCGCGAAGAACATCTCCGGCGTGCAGTCCGTGACACCGTGCGTGCTGAACACCTCGGCGCACAGATCCAGGTCGGTGCGCCCGCCGTAGTGCGGCGTGGTGTGCCACGCCACCCCGGTCACCTCGGCGAACGCCGTCCGCCAGGCCCGCAGCGCCAGCCCGCCGCCGCGCAGCAGCGTGTAGTCGATGTCCCACATGACCAGGGTGCGCACTACTCCGCCAGCCGCCGCTCCACGTGCGCGACCTTGCTCTCCAGCGCACCGGTCACGCCGGCCCGGATGTCGGCCTTCAGCACCAGGCTGACCCGCGGCGCCTTCTCGTTGAGCACGTCGACCGCCTGTTTGACGACGGCCATCACCTCGTCCCACTCGCCCTCGATGGTGGTGAACATGGCATCGGTGCGGTTGGGGAGCCCGGAGGCGCGCACCACCCGCACCGCCTCGGCGACCGCGTCACCGACCGATTCGCCCGCCCCGATCGGCGTGACTGAGAACGCAACCAGCATGCCGCCCATCGTAGGGTCGTGCGCGCTGTCATCCGGAGATCAGCAGGCACCGGATCTCGTCCGCGCGGGCCCGCACCTTGCGGGCCAGGCCGTTGCTCGCCAGGTTGTAGCCGATCGTGAAGCTGTCCGCCATCCCGGAGTTCGCGGTGACCGACGCGGCCTGCAGGCTCAGTTCGCCGGCGAACGCGTTGCGCCAGCGCTTCTCGGCCTCGGTGAGCCCGGCCTCGGCCTGCACGGCGGCCAGCCGCTGCCACCCGGCGAGCAGTTCGGCCTCCTGGCCGCGCAGCGTGTCGGCCGCCGCCGCCAGCGCGTCGATCTCCGGCAGTGCGGCGAGCACCAGGTCCGCCGTGTGGGTCGCGGCCTCGGTCGATCGCACGCCGGTGTCGAACTCGAATCGGATGAGCTCGTTCGCCACCAGCACGCGCCGGCGCTGCGTGCGATCGGCCGGGTCGTCGTGCTGGGCGGCGATGCGCTGGGTGATCGCGAGCCGGGCGTTGTGCGGCCGATCGTCCGGCGTCACCGGATCAGCCGGGCCATCGGCGAGACCGGGCCGCCGGTCGTGGCCGGCCATGGTGGCCCGGGCCTGCAGCGCGCGGACGAAGGCGTCGCGCCCGGCGCCGAAGCCCATCGCGTAAGCACCGGACATGGCCGCGGTGCTCCGCCGCAACGCTTCCGCCTCGGCCGCCACCGCCTCCCGCAGCGTGGTGCCCGGCGGGGGCAGCTCCACCTCCCAGGGCCGCCGGTCGAGCTCGGCGTGGATCCGTTCGAGCGTCTGCTCGATCGCGGCGCCCGCCTGCCGCGCCTGGTCGAGCAAATGCAGATCGGGCAGCACGGCGAGGATCTCACGCGCCATCGCCAGCGGGACGTCGGCGGCAGCCCGGGGAAGCGCCCGGGCCAGCACGGCCGCGACCGCGCTGCGTCGTTCCTCATGTGCGTCAACCATCGCGTTCCAGTGTGGACGCTCGGCGCCGACGGGGCGATCCGTGGCCGGTTGCGGTCATTCCGAAACAGCAGATCAGGTCGCAGGTGGGTGGTGGGTGCAGGTCGCTGCTCCCGCCGACACCGGTCGCTGCGCTCCCTGCCGGCTGAGTGAGTGCCCACTCTCCTTCGCGCTGCGCGCGACCGGCCGGGCCGATCGCCTCGCTCGAACCCGGGCCGTCGCCGCCGTTGCGGCCCGCTGTCGCTCGCGCTGCTGTTGCGGTCCGCTGTCGTTTGCGCCGCCGTTGCTCTCGCCGCCCCGCCGCCGCCACCCCGGCACTGGGTGGGCATCAATGTAGGGCTGGGGTGTGACAGATTTCGACGCCGGTCGGCTTGGCTGTGGACAAGGCGGTTTCGTCGACGACGGCGCGCTTCAGGCAGGCTGTGGGAGCCGGGCGCGGGTCTTGAGCGGCTGTCCGTCGGGGTGTCGCGCTGAGCTTTCTGGTTGCGCTTGTCGAATTCGGGGGTCGGTGGGACGTCGGTGCAGTGAAAGTGGAACCGACTGCGGGAAGGTTAGGGACATGGCGAAGTACACCCTGCTCATCTATGGCGACGATCAGCAATGGGAGGCGATGACGCCGGACGAGCGGACCGCTCACGATGCCGCGCACGCGGCGTTCAGCAAGGCCGCCGGTGACCGGATCATCGGCGGTGGCGAGCTGGAGTTCGCGCCGACGGCGACCACGCTGCGCGCCGACGTCGACGGGGGCCTGATCACCACCGACGGGCCGTTCCTGGAGACCAAGGAGGCGCTCGGCGGCTACTACGTGCTGGAGGCCGCCGACCTCGACGAGGTGCTCGAGCTGGCCGCGCTGCTGCCCGAGGTACGCGCCGCGCACAGCGCCGTGGAGATCCGCCCGATGGTCGATCACGGGTGAGCGACACGGTCACCGCGGCGGTGGCGTCGGCCCACCGCCGCGAGTGGGCCCAGGTGCTCGCCACCACCGCGCAGGTCACCGGCGACCTCGACCTGGCCGAGGAGTGCACGCAGGACGCGTTCGTGCAGGCGCTGACGGTCTGGCCGCGCAGCGGGGTGCCGGCCCGGCCCGGCGCCTGGCTCACCCAGGTCGCCCGCAACCAGGCTCGGGACGTGCTGCGCCGGCAGACCGGGTTTCGCCGGCGGATGCCGTTGCTGGTCACCGACGACTCGATGCCGGGCCCGGAGGACGTGCTGGACGACGACCGGCTCCGGCTGATCTTCACGTGCTGCCATCCGGCATTGTCCCGGGAGGCGCAGACCGCGCTCACCCTGCGGCTGGTGTGCGGGCTCTCCACTGCCGAGGTGGCCCGGGCGTTCCTGGTGTCCGAGCCGACCATGGCGGCCCGGATCACCCGCGCGAAGAAGAAGATCGCGGCGGCCCGGATCCCCTATCGAGTGCCGGCCGTCGATCAGCTCGCCGAGCGGGTGGCGGCCGTGCTCGAGGTCGTCCATCTGATCTTCACGACCGGGCACACCGCGCCGATCGGCCCCCGGCTGATGCGGCACGATCTGCTCGACAGCGCCCTCGACCTGGGCCGGCTGCTGCACCTGCTGATGCCGGCCGACGCCGAGGTGAGTGCGCTGCTGGCACTGATGCTGCTGATCGACGCGCGGTCGGCGACCCGGGTTTCGGACGACGGGCGGATGCTGCTGCTCGCCGAGCAGGACCGCAGCCGCTGGGACACCGCGCTGATCGGCGAGGGCGCCGCGCTGCTTTCCGATGCGCTGCGCCGGCGGCCGCCGACCCGGTATTCGCTGCAGGCCGCGATCGCCGCCGTGCACGCCGAGTCGCCGTCCTGGGAGGCAACCGACTGGGCGGAGATCGTCGCGCTCTACGAGCTGTTGCTGCGGCTGTGGCCGTCGCCGGTGGTGCGGCTCAACCACGCCGCGGCGATCGGTTTCCGGGACGGTCCGCGGGCCGGGCTGGATGCGCTGGCTCCGCTGCTCGACGATCCGGCGCTGGCCACGTACCCGTATCTGAGCGCGACCCGGGCCGACTTCCTGCGCGGGTCGGGCCGGGCGGCGGAGGCCGCCGCGGCCTATGCGGAGGCGCTCGCGCTGACCGACAACGATGCCGAGCGGCGCTTTCTCATCGGGCGGCTCGAGGCCGGTTGACCAGGGTGATCGCGATCAGCGCGGCGACGACCGTGAGGGAGGCGGCGACGGCGATCGCGACGAAGGACCGCTGGCCCACGATCAGGCCCAGCGCGCCCAGCAGCGCGATGCCCAGCCCGCCGCCCAGCTCGGCGCCGGTCTCCGCGACGGCGCCCGCCGCGCCGGCCCGTTCGGACCGGGTGCCGGTGACGATCAGGTCGGTGGAGAGCGTGTGCACCGGGCCGAAACCGAGACCGAAGACGACCGTGCCGGCGACCACCGCCGCGAGACCGGCACCGACCGCGACCAGCGCGAACAGGGCGCAGCCGGTGGCCGCCACGGCCAGCCCGGCGCGGATCACCCGCAGCTTGGCGAAACGAGCGGCGAGGACCGGCGCGAGCGAGGTGCTCAGCAGGTAGGCGAGCACGGACGGGACCGTCCACAGGCCGGCCCGCAGCGCGGTCAGGCCGAGCGCCCACTGCAGGTATTGCGCGATGGCCACCTGGGTGCCGTAGAGCGCGAAGAACGTCAGGCCGACGCCGATCAGGCCGGTCCGGACCGGCCGGCCGCGGAACGACGCCGGGTCGACGAGAGGGGTTGGGGTGCGGCGCTGGCGGCGTACGAACGCCGCGCCGAGCCCCAGCCCGAACAGCACCGCCGCACCCGCCACCAGCAGGCCGCCGCCCTCCGCGACCCGCTTGATCCCGAACACCACAGCGAGCAGCGCCACCAGGCTCTGCACGGCGCCGACCAGGTCGAAGCCGGTGGCGTCCGGATCACGGAACTCGGGCAGCAGCCGCGGCCCGAGCACCAGCAGGAGCAGCGTGACCGGCGGCGCGACCAGGAAGACCGCACCCCACCAGAACCGCTCGAGCAGCGCGCCGCCGATCAGCGGTCCGAGCAGTCCGCCGAGCGAGAAGCTGCCGGTCCAGATCCCGAGCGCGGTGGTGCGCTGCCGGTCGTCGGCGAACATGCCCCGGATCAGCGCCAGCGTCGACGGCATCAGCGACGCGCCGGCCAGCCCCATCAGGAGCCGGGCCACGATCAGCTGGGCCGCGCTGCCGGCGAACGCGGCGGCCAGCGACGCGGCGGAGAACAGCGTCACCCCGATCAGCAGCAGCCGGCGCCGGCCGATCCGGTCGCCGATCGCGCCCATCGTGAGCAGCGATCCGGCCACCAGGAAGACGTAACCGTCCACGATCCACAGCAGCTGGGCGCCGCTCGGGTGCAGGTCGGCGACGACCGCGGGGACGGCGAGGTTGAGCACGTTGCCGTCCATCGACACCAGGAAGCAGGGCAGCGCCAGCACCGCGAGCCCGGCCCAGGCGCGTCTCGAGGCCTGTAACGCATTGGACATGCTGGTCACGTTACGATCGGGATCCGGATTGCGCAACGCGAAGAACCCATTCATTGCGTTACGATGGCGGCATGCACCCCCTTGAGCTGCCGGAACTCGTGGCGCTGGTCAACGGCTGGGGCACGCTGCCGCGAGAGGTGGGCGGCCGGACCGTGCCGCCGGGCGGCGATCCGGGCGAGAGCATCGCGGTCGCCGACCGGCTGCACGCCGTCTTCGCCGCCGAGGACATCGCCGAGCGGGCCCGGCTGGTCACCGCGATGCTCGCCGAGACCGCGGTGCGGCCGGAGGTGACGCCGGACGGCGGCGCCGGGTGGTCGGTGCCGGATCCGGGCGACGCCCTGATCGCGTCCGCCGCGCTCGCCCTGCGGGAACACCTCGCCGCACATCCGGACCGAATGGGCGTGTGCGCCGACCGGCAGTGCGCCGACGTCTATGTGGACGCCTCGCCCGCGGGCCACCGCCGGTTCTGCTCACCCACCTGCCAGACCCGCACCCGGGTCGCCGCCTTCCGCGAGCGCCGGCGGGCGCGCTGAGACAGTGGATCAGGGGGCGACGAAATCCCTGCCCACCCGATAGAGGCCGGGACGCACCTCGGTCGAGCTGTGCTCGATCTGCTCTTTGATCTCGGCCGGAAACAGCGTCGAATCGGTGTACAGAGACGCGGCGAGGTTCACGTTCTCCATCCGGGCGTGCATCAGATTGGCGCCCTCGAGGTGTGCGCCGCTCAAGTCGGCCTCGTCGAGGCTGGCATTCGCCAGATCGGCGTTGCGCAGATCGGCGCCGTGCAGATCGGCGTGGGCCAGGCGGGCGTCGTGCAGGTCGGCGTTGTCCAGGCCGGCGTTCCGCAGAACCGGTCGCTCGGTGTCATCCGCGCCGTCGGTCTTCGTGGACTCTCCTCGGAACGCCGGCGTGTCGCGGCGCAGCGCCGCACCGAGTGCGCTCAGGAACGACCGGAGCGCGGACTTCCTGGAATCATCCGCGAGCGTCATCTGTTCTCCTGAGGAGTGCCGGGATCTTTTCCATGATCAGCACGGGCGCCGCGATGCCCGCGAAGAATGCCGCCAGCTCGTTGCAGATCTCACCGCTCGCAGCGGAGAGACACGCGAAGACTCCGCCGGTGAGAACCCTGATCACCACCGAAGAGAGAAAGACCGTCCCGGTCGGTTCGCCCGGTTGTCGCCACGGCAGACCACCCGTCCTTCGTATCGCACTGTGAATCTCCAAGAGCTCCAAAATGACGCCGCCAAGCGCACCGCAGAGCGCGGCCACCCACGGATTCATGACTCAAGGTAACCACGCAAAACGGACAGCACCGGCTTTGCAACCGAACTGCACCCGAGCGCCCGTAGCGTCGTAAGCGGCATCGAATGTGCCCGAGGTCACCGACCCGTCAGCGGGGACAACCTGCGCGCAACCATTTGGCACCGGGATCGGCAACCGCGCCGCCGTTAGCTGTTGGTCATGCAACGCGACGAGGGCTTCGGCGGTCAGCTGATCCGCGCATTGCGGCGGGACACCGCCGCCTTTCAGGCACGCCCTCGGCGCAGCCCGGCCGGATTCTTCGGATCGCTCCTCAGCGCGCTGCGCCGGGACACACCGGCTTTTGCCGGCAAGGGTCCCGACCGCGAGGCGTCCTGAGGGCTCACCGATCGGTCAGGCCGGTGCGGAGGAGCGCGACCAGCCGCCGGGCGTGGGCCTCGTCGGTGGCCAGCGCGACGCCGGTCGCCAGGGCCAGCACGTCCGCGGTCGTGACACCCGGGCGCAGGGCCGGCCGGGCTCGCGCGACCAGGTCGTCGGCCGCGGCGTTGATGGCCGCGTGCCAGGCGTCGAACAGGGGAGTGCGGCGGGTGGCCGGGCCCTCGGTGGCGGCCTGTGCCAGCGGGCGCTTGGCGGCCACGTGCACCACGAACTCGTCCAGCCAGGCGAAGAGGTCCAGCTCGGCGGCCCGGCGGCACAGGGCGGCCACCTCGTCGGCGTAGACCGCGGCCAGCAGGTCGGCGCGGGTCGGGAAGTGGCGATAGAGCGTGGCGTTGCCGACGCCGGCACGGCGGGCCACCTGGTCGAGGGCGATGTCGTTGCCGCTCTCCGCGATCACCGCGCGGGCGGCGGCCAGGAGGCGCTCGGCGTTGCGCGAGGCGTCGGCGCGCTTGCTATCCGGGGACATCCCCACTTACGGTACCGGAATGGCTTTGAGCACCGAGGACCGGACCGCCATCACCGATGTGATCAATCTGCACGGGCATCTGACCGACCGCGGTGACTTCGCCGGGCTGGCCGCGCTCTTCACCGAGGACGTGACCTATGACGTGACCGCGCTCGGTGGTGGCGTGCTGGCCGGCCTGGCCGCCATCCGCGAGGCGGCCCTCGCCCTGGGCGATCGCAACCCGGTCGCCCACCACGTGACCAACATCGTGCTGACGCCCGCTGGTGAGACGACGGTGCACGCGCTCTCCAAAGGCTTCGGCGTGAACGCCGACGGGACGGTCGGCAGCGTCACCTATGCCGACACGGTCGAGCGCCGGCCCGAAGGCTGGCGAATCACGCGCCGCACGGTCACCCCGCGAAAGGGCTGACGATCGTGCGGTGGGCCCAGTCGACCAGGATCAGGTCGTGCTCGGCCAGCAGCGGCCGCAGCGAGTCGGCGACCGGCGCGGCGTGCGGGTGGAAACCGATCGTGGTCGCCCCGGCCGGCCCGGCCACGCCGTAACACCACGCGGCGCCCAGGTTGTGCGCGAACGATCCGGCCACCGGCGCCCCGCCCAGCCGCACCTCGCCGGCGTCGCGCCCGGGCCACGGCACCGGCGTGGTCAACGAGTCGATCGCACGCAGGTGGATCTGGCGGAAGCCGGCCACCCGGCCGTCCGCGTCGCGCTCGGCGTGCTCCTCGAAGACGGCGCGGACCTGCGCGAACTCCGCCTCCACCTGATCGGTCAGCGACCGGGAGACGAGCTCTACCTGCCGCCAGTCGTCCTCGTGCAGGTCGAGCGACGGTCCGGCGGACCGGCCCGGACCGGTCGGCGGCAGCCGGTCGGTGATGGTCGGCAGCGAGTAGAGGATGTCGCCGGGCGGCATCAGGTCGAGCTTGCGCAGGGTCAGCACGAGTTTCCCGGCCTCGACGAACTCCGCGGCACTCGCCGGCTCGGCCCGCTCGACCTGCCACGACTCACCGCCGATCTGCAGGGTGGTCGCCGTGGCGAAGCTCTCCGGCAACTGGCCGGCCGGCATCTCGCTGCGGGCGAAGGTCTCGCCGGTGCCGGCGTCGACGAAGAACACGGAGACCATGAGGTCACCGTATCGAAAAGGGGTGTTCAATGTGCGGCGCAGCAGGGGGTCGGGTTGCGGGTCTCGAACGGGACCAGCACGTCGCCGCACGCGGGCATCGTGATCAACACCAGCTCGTCGTCCCTCCACACCGGACGGACGAAGTCCTGAGTGTCCAGGATTGCCCCGGCCGGAGCGACCGTGCCGCCCAGCACCTCGACCCGGGTGATCGCCGAACGGGCGAGCACCTCGGCGACCGGCAGAGTGCCGGCCAGCTCGTTGACGCCGGGAAACCGGACCGCCCGCGCGCCCGGCGTCGCCTGCAGAACGACGGCGACCTCGCCAAGAGAGAACACGGTCCCAGCCAAAGCCGGCACCGGATCCAGCGAGTGGATCCAGTGCTCGGCGGCGGCCACGTCGGCGAAGAACGTCACCGGGGCAGGACCCAGATCGGGTTGGTGTAGAACCACAGGTCGTTCCACGGGTCGGCGTTGCCGATGGCGTCCAGCGCCGGGCCGGCCGGGTCGATCGCGGCGCCCATCAGCCCGGGCTGCGTACGCCGCCCGTCAGTCCCGCGAACCCGCAGGTAGAACGGCTTGTCCAGCCGCGGGAAGGCATACCGCAACGAGACCCGGCCGGTCCCCGGCGCGATCTCGAAGGACTTGACCACCCGGGTGTCCGGCGCGGTGAACGCATCGCGCGAGGCGACCGGACCGGTGACCGTCCCGACGATCAGGTCGACCCGGGAGAGCACCGGCACGAACTGCCGCCAGTTCGGCACGTCCTGCAGGTCGATGTCGAGCAGCAGCTCGGTGGTGGCGCCGCGGTTGACGCGCAACACGCCACCGATCGGCACCCCGGAACCGCCGCCGGACCGTACCCGCATGTCCAGGTTCTTGATCAACCGGCCGTGGTCCACCCACACCCGGCCGTCGCGCAGCCCGTCCATCACCCCCTGGTACGACCGGTTCCGCGCCCCCACGTTGGTGCGCCCGTAGAGGCCGGGCCAGAAGTCGCCGGCGCCGGTGTTGACCGTGCCGGTGTAGACCGGGTCGTTGTACCTGCCGTTGAGCTCGAAGTCACTGCCCGGCCCGCGGTCCGACTGGTCGAGGTAGTTGACATGACTGTCCGAGTTGACCGTCACCCACCAGGCGCGTCCCTCGGCGAGCAGGCTGTCCCACAGCCCGCCGACCGTCGCGGTCATCCAGTCGAAGCCGCCCCAGGTGCGGTAGCTCTCCGGCGGATAGCCGGGGAACGACGCCGCCGACGGGTTGTTGTCGTAGTAGCCGCGAGCGCCGCCGCGCCCGTTCGGCGCCGGGATGCCGGCCGCCTGGTGTCCGGGCGCGCCCTCCATGCCGATCGCCACGGTCGGGTCGGCGTCGCGCCAGTTGCGGATCTCGTGCGGCGAGTCGATGCCGCGCCGGGCCGGGTGGTTCGCCAGGAAGAGCGCGCCGGCCACCTTGCGGGCACGCACCTGCTCACCGAGGAACTGGATGCCGGCGATCGCGGCCGCCTCGTTCTGCTCGGTGGTGTTCGTCGGCGGCAGCTGCGAGCCGTCGAAGGTCTGCTCGAACTGCTTGAGCACGGACACCTCGTTGCGGCCGGGATGCACGAACACGGTGGCGTGCTCGGCGGCCGGGATGTTCCACTCCAGACCCTGAAAGGTCAGCAGGTCGGGCAGCTCGGAGCGGGTCACCAGGATGTCCGGATTGACCTTCTCCACGCCGATCTTGGCGTGCGCGTTGCTGCCGTGGTCGGTGATCACCAGCCAGTCCAGGCCGTAGGCGCGACCGTGCCGGGCCTGGTCGAGCACCCGGTACTGCGCGTCCGAGCTGTATTGCGTGTGGATGTGGTGATCGCCCGCCAACCAGGTCAGCCCGCCGTCTGATTTCGCGGACGAGGCGGAGGCCATGCTGGGCGTGCCGAGCACGGACGCGGCCGCTCCCGCGCCCAGAAGGCCGGCGCCACGCAGGAAGCCGCGCCGGGAGACGTCAGCGGGCGACAGCTCGCTGTCGGGGACGCTCAGATCCAATGCCGCGGGTACGTCCGCAGCGCCGTGCTCGAGGTCGTCATGGTGGTGATGATGGCCGTGGCTCATGAAGGTCAATCTCGGTGTGCCGCCCCAACGGCAGATGTCGACGAGTTGGCCGCCGGGCAAACTCGCCGGCAAAGCTGCCCCGAGCGAAGATCAACCGATGATCGGGTTGAACAGTCCGGTCACGACACTCACCGCGACCGCACCGCCGCCGAGCACCGCCGCGCCCACGAGCAGCAGCCAGTCGCCGAGCCCGAAGACCTGCCGCCGGGCGAACGTGCGCGGCGTGCCCGCGTCGAACCCGCGCGCGTCCATCGCCGTGGCCAGCCGTCCGCCGCGCCGCAACGCCCCCACCAGCAGCGCGAACGCGGTCGAGACGAAGAGCCGCAACCGGTTGACCTCGAGCCCGCGCGCCCGGCGGGCCAGCGTGATCGTCTGCCACTCCTGGCCGAGCAGCGGGATCAGCCGGAACGCGGCCAGGGCGCCGATCGCGAACCGGGCCGGCGCCTTCGCGTTCTGCACCAGCGCGTCGGCCAGGTCGGTGGGATCCGTGGTGGCGAACACGATGATCCCGGGCAGCGCCACCGCGAAGATCCGCAGCACCAGGGCGAGCGCGCCGGACAGCACGCCGGTGGTGAGGTCGAACGGCCCGAGCGCGAACAGCAGCGTGCCGCCGCGCTCGGCGGCGAACAGCACCATCGTGATCAGCACCCCGGCCGCGGCCGGCAGCAGCGGCCACGCGCGCCGGGCGAGCAGGCGGTAGCGCACCCCGAACAGCGGCAGCAGCGCCAGTTCCACGGCCAGCCCGAGGGCCGGGGTGAGCGGGTCGAGGGTGGCGATCAGCGGCAGCGCGAAGAGCAGGGCGGCGCCCAGCTTGGCCACCGGGTTGCGGCGGGCCAGGGGAGCGGTGGCGGCGCCGACCGGCCCGGCCAGCAGGGTCACGATCGGTCCAGCCGGTGGGTGCGATCCGCCACGCAGGCCACGAACGCGTCGTCATGAGTGACCGCGACGATGCCGTGGCCCTCGTCCCGCAACCCGGCGAGCAGGTCGGCCAGTTCGATCCAGGTGCGCCGGTCCTGCCCGAACGTCGGCTCGTCCAGCACCAGCAGCCGCGGGGCCCCGGCCAGCGCGGTCGCCACGCTCAGCCGCCGCGCCTCGCCCCCGGACAGCGTGTAGGGGTTTGCCAGCGCCAGGTGCGTGAGGCGCAGCCGGTCGAGGAGGTCGTCCACCCGGGACTGTGGCGGGGCGGTGAGCGTCAGCTCGTCGAGCACCCGCGAGGTGACGAACTGGTGTTCCGGATCCTGGAAGACCGAACCGATCCGGCCGGCCAGCTCGCGGGCCCGCCACTTCCAGGGTGCGCCGCCCGGCGCCGCCTCCACGGTCCCGTGGCTGGGCTTCAGCAGACCACCGAGGACGAGCGCGAGGGTCGACTTGCCGGCGCCGTTCGGGCCGGTGACCGCGAGGACCTCGCCCTCGTGCGCCTCCACCGTCGCCGCTCGCAGCCGTTGGTCGACGGTCACCTGCTGTGCGCGTACCAGGGAAAAGCCTGGCGGGGAGACGGCCCGGCGCGGGGTGATCGGGTGACCAGGCACCCAGACCCCCTCCGCCGCCAGGCGATCGCCTTCGGTCCGGAAGACCTGGGCGGGTGGGCCGTCGGCCCGCACCCCACCGCCGGGCTCGAGCACCACCACGCGGTCGACCAGCGGCAACGCCTCATCGATGCGGTGCTCGACCAGGATCATCGTGCTGTCCGGGTCGACCGCGCGGGTCAGCGAGGCGCGGATCAGCGCGGCGCCGTCCGGGTCGAGGTTGGCCGTCGGCTCGTCCAGCAGCAGCAGGCCGGGGCGCAGGGCGAGGACCCCGGCGAGCGCGAGCCGCTGCGCCTCGCCGCCGGAGAGCGCGCTCGTCGCTCGGGTGATCGGGTAGGGGAAACCGGTGCGGGCGAGCGCGTCGGCTACCCGTGGCCAGATGTCCTCGGCGGGCACCCCGCGATTTTCCAGACCGAACGCCACGTCGTCGCCGGAACGCGCCATCACCAGCTGGGTCTGCGGGTCCTGAAAGACGATGCCGACCCGCTCGCGGGCCTTGCGCGGGTCCAGCCCGTCGATCTCCACCGTGCCGGCCGCCTCGCCGGAGTCGTCCGGCAGCAGCCCGGCGAGCGCGGCCAGCAGCGTGCTCTTGCCGGCCCCGGACGGACCGAGCAGGAGCACCCGCTCGCCGTGCGCGATGTGCAGATCCACATCGCGCACGGCCCAGGCCTTGCGACCGGCGTGCCGCCAGCCGAAACCCCGCAGAACAACCTCAGACACGGTTTGCTTTCTGTTTTCCGCCGCGGGTCAGCTCAGACACGGTTTGCTTTCTGTTTTCCGCCGCGGGTCAGCTCAGACAAGTGCGCGCTCGTTGCCCGCGCCGAAGCGGTCGAGCACCCCGGTCGGGGCCAGCGCGCGCACCAGCGCCCAGCTGCCGGCGCCCGCGACCACCGTGCTGCTGACCATGGTGAGCAGGGCGTAGGGCACCCGGTAGTCCCACAGGGCGTAGGAGCCGTTCCAGACGATGAAGTCGAAGATCGCCGCGCTCAGCCCGGTCAGCAGCCCGGCCAGCAGTGCCGCGGGCAGCCGCCACGAGCGATAGAACAGGATGGCGAAGGCGAGCTCCGCGCCCAGACCCTGGACCAGGCCCTGCGGGATCACCATCGCGCCCCACTGCGCGCCGAGCAGGGCCGAGATGGTCGCCGCGACCGCCTCGGTGAAGAGCGCCGCGCCGGGTTTGCGGATGATCAGCCCGGCCAGCACGGCCGGGATCAGCCAGACGCCGTAGAGCAGGGTCTGGGCGGGCGGGAAGAACGCGAAGGCGCCCTCGGAGGCGCCCCAGACGACGTTCCAAGCCCAGAAGATGATGCCGAACGCGACCGCGATGATCGAGGCGATCACGATGTCGATGGTGCGCCAACGGTATTGCACGATGTACCTCCCAGGGGTACCGGGAGGAGGCGGACAGTGAGACTGACCGAACTCCCTGCGCTGGCATTACCCAGATCAGGTTCGAGGGTCTGCGGCCGAAACCGCACTCTCAGCGCTGTGCGCTCCCCTGTCGGATTGCTTAGTGTTTCGATGACGCTAACACCGCGAAGGGGAGGCATCAATGCAGGTTGCGGCTCGAGGGCTGACCTTCGATGTGACATTCGGCGGCCCGCCGGAGGGCACCCCGGTGCTGCTCCTGCACGGGTTCCCGCAGGATCACCGCGAGTTCGACCTGATCGCCCCGAAACTGCACGCGGCCGGCCTGCGGACCATCGCCTATGACCAGCGCGGATATTCGGCCGGTGCCCGGCCCCCGGACGTCTCCTCCTACCGCCTCTCCGAATCCGCGGACGATGCGATCGCGATCCTCGACGAGCTGGGCATCGAGTCGGCGCACGTGATCGGGCACGACTGGGGTGCGCAGGTCGCCTGGATCCTCGCGGCGGACCACGCCGACCGGGTGAAGACGATGACCGCCGTCTCGGTGCCGCACCCTCGCGCGCTCGGGCTGGCGCTGCGCGTCCGGCCGTCGCAGCGGGCCCGGTTCGCCTACATGGGGGTGTTCCGGTCGCCGGTCGCCGAGCGGCTGCTGCTGGCCGGCAACGGCGCGGTGCTCCGCTCGATGATGCGCCCGATCGGCAGCCGCGCCGCGATGTACGCCGACGCGATGCGCGAGCCCGGCCGGCTCACCGGCGCGCTCAACTGGTACCGCGCCCTGACCCGCGGCCAGCTCGCCGGCATGGGCACGATCCAGGTGCCCACCACCTATGTCTGGAGCGACAAGGACCCGGTGGTCGGCCTGACCGCCGCGTTGCGCACCGCCGACTGGGTGGACGCGAATTATCAGCTGGTCGCGTTGAAAGGCGTCGGCCATTGGGTACCTGAGGAAGCCCCCGGCGCGCTCGTCGATGCCGCGCTCGCCCGAATCGGAGGCTGACCCCCTTGCCGGCTGAAAAGAAGAACATGCCCAACGAGACCGAGAAGGCCCGCTGGGACCGGAACTTCGCCGACCTGCTGCAGGAGTTGCGGGTCGCTCAGACCGGCGTGCAGATCCTCTTCGCGTTCCTGCTGACGCTGCCGTTCAGCAACGGATTCCCGAAGACCACGGCGTTCCAGAAGGACGTCTACGTGGTCGCGCTGATCGCCGCCGCGTTCGCCACCGCGCTGATCATCTCGCCGGTCGCCTTCCACCGGGCGCTGTTCCGCCAGGGCCGCAAGCCCGAGCTGGTGCGGTACTCGCACCGGGTGGCGTCGTGGGGTCTCGCGTTCATGCTGATCTCGATGGTCAGCAGCGTCCTGCTGATCACCGACTACCTGCTGAACTTCTGGGTGGCGCTGACCCTGTCGATCGTCACCGCGGCGTGGTTCGTGACCTTCTGGGCCGGCCTGCCCTTCCTGCGCCGCAACTGGGGCGAGGACGAGGACAACGACGGCATCATCGACGACGCCCCGAAGGACGCAAGCCCAAGTCCTTGAGCTCCAGCGCGGCCAGGGCGTCCACTGCCGACGCGTCGCCGTTGCGCCACGACTGCGCGATGTCCGGGCCGAGCCGGGTCAGCCGGTTCAGCGGTTGCGAGGCGAGCGCACGCAGGGCCAGCAGGTCACGTCCGGCCGCCTGGTCCCGCACCGCGTTCGCCACACCGGCCCGCCGCATCCACTTCAACCGGGCCGGCAACCAGAGAAACAGGACCAATCCCAGGGGCGCGGCCACCAGCAGCAACGACAGCACCAGCGCCAGATCGCCGACGATCGCCTGCTGCTCGCGCCCGGCGTCGGCCAGTGATCGGGCCGCCTCGGCCGCCTTGGTGAACGGCGCGGTCAGCTCGTCGCCGACGATCGGCACCCGGCCCACCTTGCCGCCGGCGTCGGCCAGGTTGTCGGCGATGCCGCTGCCCGCGCCCTCGAGTTTCTGCCCCGGCACCGCGAGCTTGAGCACCAGGTCGTGCACCCAGACGCCGGCTCGGATCCAGGCATAGACCCAGATCACCACGAGCAGGTCTGTGAGCAGCTGACGGATCGCGACGGGCAGCCGATCGGCATAGAACTTCACCGCTAATGCTTAGCGCACTCCGGGCAGGTTCCAAAGATCTCCAACGTGTGCGAAACGTCGGCGAAGCCGTGCTTGGCGGCGACCCGGTCGGCCCAGCTCTCCACGGCCGGCCCCTCGACCTCGACGGTGCGGCCGCAGTCACGGCAGACCAGGTGGTGATGGTGGCCCTGACTGCAGCGGCGGTAGAGGTGCTCGCCGCCGGGCGGGCGCATCACGTCGATCTCGCCGGCGTCGGCGAGCCCCTGCAGGGTGCGATAGACAGTGGTCAGCCCGACCCGCTCGCCGCGATCGCGCAGCATCGCGTGCAGGTCCTGTGCGCTGTGGAAGCCCTCGACCTCGGCCAGCACGGCGCTGACCGCGCTGCGCTGCTTGGTGTTGCGCACCACCTCGTTCACGAGCGGGCCTCCCTCGCGTGGCTGACGGCGTCGGCGACGATGTGGGCGATGTGCTCGTCCACCAGCGAATATGCGATCTCCCGGCCACGCCGGGCTCCTCGCACCACGCCGGCGCCGCGCAACACCCGCAGGTGCTGCGACACCAGCGGCTGCGGCGCGCCGAGCTTTTCCACCAGCTCGTGCACGCAGCGCTCGCCCGCCCCCAACTCTGCCACGATCGCCACCCGGATCGGCGCGGACAGGGCGCGGAGCAGTTCGCCCGCACCCTCGTAGGCCTCGTATCCGGTCGCCGTCTCAGCCATGCAGCACCACGTCCGGGGGTTCCGCGGTCTCGTGGATCTTCTTGTTGCGCCGCAGCGCCCCGGCCGCGGTCAGCGCGAGGAACACGGCCAGCGCCAGGATCACGATCGTGGCGCCTGGCGCGGTGTCGATCTCGGCGGAGACCAGCACGCCGGAGGCCGCGGCGACCAGGCCGACGCCCATCGCGACCGCCATCGTGGTGCGGAAACCGCGGGTGACCTGCTGGGCCGCCGCCACCGGCACCACCATCAGCGCGCTGACCAGGAGCAGACCCACGGTGCGCATGGCGATCGTGACGGTCACGGCGGTGGTCACCGCCATCAAAAGATTGAGGGTACGCACGGGAAGGCCGGACACCCGCGCGTACTCCTCGTCGTCGCAGACCGCGAACAGCACCGGGCGCAGCAGCAGCATCGCCCCGAGCACCGCGACCCCGAGCACCGCGATCACCGCCAGATCCGCGCCGGACGTGGTGGTCAGCGAGCCGAAGAGGTATTGCACGAGGTTGGCGCTGCCGCTGTCCTCGGAGAGCCCGACCAGCACCACGCCGCCCGCGATGCCGCCGTAGAAGAGCAGTGCCAGGGCCAGGTCGCCGGACGTGCGGCCGCGCTCGCGGACCAGCTCCACGGCGACCGCGCCGATCGCGGCCACGATCACCGCGGTGATCACCGGGGACTGGTGGAAGAGCAGGCCCACGCCGACGCCGGTGAGCGCCACGTGCCCGATGCCGTCGCCGATCAGCGAGAGCCGGCGCTGCACCAGATAGATGCCCAGGGCGGGCGCGGTGACGCCGATGATCAGGGCGCCGGCCAGCGCGCGCAGCATGAAGTCGTACTGCAAAAGATCCATCAGCCTTTAGTCCTGACAGGGGCGGCGGCGGGGCAGGGATGGGCCATTACTTGGCCACCCGATCGGTCGGCGCCACGCAGATGCCCGGTCGCTCCTCGACGGCGTGCGGGTGCACGTGGTCGTGCCCGGGCTCGGCGTGGTGCCCGGCCGGCTCCGGCACCGCGCCGTCATAGGCGATCCGTCCGCCGTGGACCACCACCGCCCGGTCGATCAGCGGCTCGATCGGGCCGAGCTCGTGCGCCACCAGCAGCACCGTCCCGCCGCGCTCCTGGAAGCGGCGCAGCGTGCCGGCGAACGCCTCCTGGCTGGCCGCGTCCACCCCGGCCGTCGGCTCGTCGAGGATCAGCAGGTCGGGCTCGCCGGCCAGGGCGCGGGCGATCAGCGTGCGCTGCTGCTGGCCGCCGGAGAGGGTGCTCACCGGGTCGCCGGCCCGGTCGGTCAGCCCGACGTCGGCCAGCGCGGCGCGCACCGCGGCCCGGTCGGCGCCACCGGGCAACCGGAAGATGCCGCGGCGGGCCAGCCGCCCGGCGGCGACCACCTCGCCGACCGTCGCCGGGACACCGCTGCCCGCGCCGAGCCGCTGCGGCACATAGCCGACCCGGGCCCAGTCGCGGAACCGGCGGCGCGGCACGCCGAACAGCTCGATGTCGCCGCGGCTCACCGGCACCAGCCCGAGCACCGCCCGGACCAGCGTGGACTTGCCGGACCCGTTGGCGCCCAGGATGGCCACCACGGTGCCCGGCTCGACCGCCAGCGAGACGTCGCTCAGCACCTCGCGCCCGCCGTAGGCCACCGCCACGCTGCGGACCAGCACCGCGCTCATGACGTGCAGCCCAGGGCGGTGGTGAGGGCGGTCAGATTGGTCCGCATCATCGAGAAGTAGTCCTCACTCGGGTCGGTGCGGCCCTCCACCGGGTCGAGCACCGCGGTGCGGGCTCCGACCTCGCGCGCGATGGTGTCCGCCACCTTGGGGCTGACCAGGGTCTCGAAGAAGATCGTGGTGGTGCCGGTCGCCTTCGCCTCGGCGGCCACCTCGGCCAGCCGCCGCGGCGACGGCTCGGCCTCGGGGGAGATGCCGGTGATGCCGACCTCGCGCAGGCCGTAGCGCTCGGCCAGATAACCGAACGCGGTGTGGCTGGTCACGATCTCGCGCCGCTCGCACGTCTTGAGCCCGGCCTGGAACTCCGCGTCGAGCTCGACCAGCTCGGAGTGCAGGGCCGCGGCCCGCGCCTGATATCCGGCGGCGTGCTCGGGGTTCGCCGTGGCCAGGCGCTCGCCGACCTTGTCGCCGATCGTGGCCAGCCGCAGCGGGTCGAGCCAGACGTGCGGGTCCTTGCCGCCGGCCGCCTCGGCGTGCTCCTCCTCGCCGGGCACGTGCTCGGCGTCGTTGTCCTCGGCGATCGGCCGCAGCTCGACCACCGAGCCGGCGTCGAACGCGCGGTCGCCCGCCTCCTGGCCGACCGCCTCGTCCACGGCCGGCTGGAAGCCCTTGAGATAGACCACCAGGTCGGCGCCGCTGATCTCGCCGACCTGCCGGGGGCTGAGCTCCACGTCGTGCGGCTCGGCGCCGGGCTTGGTCAGGTCGGCGACCGCGATCTCGTCGCCGCCGACGAACTGGCTGACGAACTGCAGGGGGTAGAACGCGGTGACCACCGAGGGCCGGCCGTCGGCGCCGCTCGCGCCGCCGCAGCCGGCGGTGACGCCCAGCGCTAGGGACGCGGCGACCAGGCGGAGCTTCATAGCATCCACTCTCGCCGACAATGACAATGATTGTCAAAACCGCATGGGTCGTCCTATGCGATCTTCGTCACCACGATGGCGAGCAGCAGCGCCAGCAGGACGACGCGGACGATCCGGGTGCCCTTCTTCTGCACCGGCCAGGTGGTGAAGGTCAGCCCGGTCAGGCCCAGGAAGAGCACGAACAGCAGGGCCGCGCCGATGATGCCGGGCAGGAAGAAGCCGGCCAGCAACATCGCCAGCGCCACGATGAAGGCCACGGTCGGGCTCACCCGGGTCAGCCTGCGGAGCAGGTTGTCGGACGGTGTCACTGGAGGGCTCCTCGTGGTGCGTACGCTCATCACATGCTGGTGCTCAACCGCTTCTTCGTCCCGCCGGACACGCAGGACGGGTTCGCCGAGCGGGGGCACACCGCCCTCGCCGCGCTCGCCGCCAGCGCCGGATACGTCTCCGGGCGCCTGACCAGGGCGCTGGATGATCCGGCGCACTGGACCCTGGTGACCGAGTGGGAGTCCGTCGGAGCCTACCGGCGGGCGCTGGGCGGCTTCGACGTGAAGGTTCATGCGACTCCCTTCCTGTCCGAGTCGCGCGACGAGCCGTCCGCGTTCGAGACGCTGGCCAGCGCCGGTCCGGGCGGGCCGGTGGCGGTCGAGGCCAGCGACCGGGCCGCGGAACCGTGGCGCTGAGCACTACGCTGGATTCCATGACCGAGCCTCTGCAGGCGCCGCCTCAGCTTCATGCGGCGCCTCCGCCGCCGGGTCCGGGGGTGGTTCCCCCTTTCCCGGCGCCGCCCACCGAGGGCCGCCGGCTGCGGATCGGGCGCGGTCTGGGCATCGGCGCGGCCGTGCTGGTGCTGGCCTGCATCGGCGGGGTGGGCGCGGTGATCGGGCTCGTCCGGGTGGTCAACAACGCGCTCAACGAGCAGGCCCGGGTGGTCGTCGGCAATTATCTGGACGACGTCCGCGCGGAGCGTTACAGCGAGGCCTATGACGCGCTGTGCGACCAGACCCGGTCCACGATCAGCGAGGCGCAGTTCACCAGCGAGCAGCAGTCCGGCGAGCAGATCGACACCTATCGGGTGGGTGACATCGATCTGACCGACGTCGACCTGGCCGTGCCGGTCGACGTGACCTTCGAGAACGGCGACTCCGCCCAGCTGAGCGCCTATCTGGGGCAGAACCGGGACACGGGCCAGTTCCAGGTGTGCAGCGTCGAGGAGTAATCTTCCAAGCTGTCCTTTTCCGACTTTCTGATCCCCGCCGACAACCAGCCGGCGTAGGAGGAACATGCCCGCCGATCGCATCGACGCCGTCGTCAGCCTGGCCAAGCGCCGGGGCTTCGTCTTCCCCTCCAGCGAGATCTACGGAGGCACCCGTTCGGCGTGGGACTACGGTCCGCTGGGCGTGGAGCTGAAGGAGAACGTCCGCCGGCAGTGGTGGAAGGCGATGGTCCAGGAGCGTGACGACATCGTCGGTCTCGACTCCGCCGTGATCCTGGCCCGCGATGTCTGGGCCGCCTCCGGTCACCTGGACGCGTTCGTCGACCCGCTGACCGAGTGCCAGTCCTGCCACAAGCGGTTCCGCGCCGACCACCTCGAGGAGGCGTGGGAGGCCAAGCACGGCTCGCCGCCGGCCTCCCTGCAGGAGCTCAACTGCCCGAACTGCGGCAACAAGGGCACCTTCACCGAGCCGAAGATGTTCAACGGCCTGATGAAGACCTACCTGGGCCCGACCGAGAGCGCCGAGGGCCTGCACTACCTGCGGCCGGAGACCGCCCAGGGCATCTTCGTCAACTACAACAACGTGGCCACCGCGGCGCGCAAGAAGCCGCCGTTCGGCATCGCCCAGGTCGGCAAGAGCTTCCGGAACGAGATCACGCCGGGCAACTTCATCTTCCGCACGCGTGAGTTCGAGCAGATGGAGATGGAGTTCTTCGTCGAGCCCGGCAGCGACGAGACCTGGCACGAATACTGGCTCGAGCAGCGCTGGAACTGGTACATCGGCCTGGGTCTCTCGGAGTCGAACCTGCGCTTCTTCGAGCACCCGCAGGAGAAGCTCTCGCACTACTCGAAGCGCACGGTCGACATCGAATACCGCTTCATGTTCGGTGGCACCGAGTTCGCCGAGCTCGAGGGCATCGCCAACCGCACCGACTTCGACCTGACCACGCACTCCAAGCACTCCGGCGTCGATCTCTCCTATTTCGACCAGGAGAAGCAGGAGCGCTGGGTGCCCTACGTGATCGAGCCGGCCGCCGGCCTCACCCGCGCGGTGCTGGCGTTCCTGCTCGAGGCATATGACGAGGACGAGGCGCCGAACACCAAGGGCGGCGTCGACAAGCGCACGGTGATGCGCTTCGACCCGCGGCTGGCGCCGGTCAAGGTGGCGGTGCTGCCGCTGTCCCGCAACCCGGAGCTGTCGCCGAAGGCGAGGGAACTGTCGGCGCTGCTGCGCAAGCGCTGGGTGGTCGAGTTCGACGACTCCCAGGCGATCGGCCGCCGCTACCGCCGCCAGGACGAGATCGGCACCCCGTTCTGCGTCACCGTCGACTTCGACACCCTCGAGGACAACGCGGTGACGGTCCGCGACCGCGACACGATGAAGCAGGAGCGGGTCTCCCTCGACCAGATCGAGGACTACCTGATCAAGCGCCTGCCCGGCTGCTGAAGAAGCCGCCGGGACGATCGTTCCGGTCGGCGATCAACCCCGCCAGGGTCGCGACGGCGATCTCTGGCGGGGTGCGGCTGCCGATGTCCAGGCCGATCGGCCGGTGCACCCGGGCGATCTGGTCGTCGGGCACACCGAGTTCGCGCAGCATCTCGACGTGTGGGCCCTCGATGCTCGGCTTGCCCATGATGCCGATCCAGCGGGTCCGGGCCGCCAGCGCCTCCTTGAGCACGGCGCCGATCTCCGGGCGGTGGTGATCGGTCAGCACCACGTCGGTCTGTTCGTCGAGGCCCGCCGCGGAGAGGTCGTGCACGGTCTGGTCGCCGTGCGGGAGGGTGGCCGGCGGCACCTTCGACAGGTCGGGCTCCACCAGGATCGAGTGGAAGCCGAGCTCGGTGCCGAACCGCAGCAGGCACTCCGACACGGGCGTGTGGAACACGGCGACGAGCTTGCGATGCATCACCAGCTCACCCTGCCACAGCGTCCTCGAACGTGCGGACCGCCTCGGCGGTGAGCTGGTCGGCGAACAGGTCCTCGGCGATGTCCGGGGCCATGGTGAAGCAGTCGACGCCGCGCCGGGCCATGCCGACCATCGCGGGCACGTCCGGGATGCTGGCCAGCAGCACCCTGGTCGAGGTGCCGGCCAGCACCTCGTGCATGGCCAGCACGTCGCCGGTCCCATCCCGCCCCGACGCGATCAGGCGGCGCAGATAGGGCGCGATGTAGGTGGCTCCCGCCGCGGCGGCGACCAGCGCCTGGCCCGGGTCGTACACGGCGGTGAGCAGCGTCGGGATGCCCTCGGCCGCGAGTCGTGCGCAGGCCGCCGCGCCGGCTCGGGAGACGACCAGCTTGACCACCACGTTGTCGCCCAGGGCGCGCAGTTCGTGCCCGCGGCGCACCAGGGTCTCGGTGTCCTCGCCCCACGCCTGGAAGAAGACCTCGCGGGCGCCGGCCGCGGAGGCCCAGCGGTGGATCTCGGGGATGTCCGCCACGGTCCGCCCGGCCCGCCGCAGGATCGTCGGGTTGGTGGTGACGCCGGCGAACAGGCCGGTGGCGAGCAGGCCCTCGGCGGCGGTCCGGTCGGCGGTGTCGAGATAGAGCTGCACGGGGTTCCTTTCAGGAGAACCAGAGACCGCCGTCGACGACGATCGACTGGCCGGTGACATAGCCCGCGTCGGGCGAGGCGAGGAACGAGACCACGCCGGCCACGTCGCCGGGGGTCTCCAGGCGGCCCATCGGGATGCGGTCCACCCAGCCGGCCATCTCGGAGCCCGGGGCGGTGCCGAGCCGGGTGGTGATCGCGTCGTCGATCGAGTCCCACATCGGCGTGTGCACGATGCCGGGGCTGTACACATTCACCGTGATCCGGTGTTCGCCGAGCTCCTGCGCGACCGCCTGGCTGAGCCCGCGGACCGCGAACTTCGACGCCGAATAGGCGCCCTGCCACTTGCCGCCCCGGTGCGCGGCGACCGAGGCGGCGCCGATCAGCCGCCCGCCGCGACCCTGCGCGATCATCTGGCGCGCGGCCGCCCGATAGCAGTGGAAGACGCCGGCGACGTTCACGTCCATCGTGCGGCGCCACTGCTCGGCGGTGGTGTCGACCAGGGGAGCGGTGACCGCGATGCCCGCGTTGGCGACCATCACGTCGAGCCCGCCGAAGTGGCCGACGTGCGCGGCCACCGCCGCCTCCACGGCGTCGGCGTCCGCGACGTCCAGGGTCAGCGCCAGCGCGGTGCCCAGCTCGTTGACCAGGTCGTCCAGCTCGGCGGCGGCGGACGGCAGGTCGGCCACCGACACGGCCAGGCCGTCCGCGGCGAGACGGGTGGCGATCGCCCGGCCGATGCCGCGGGCGGCCCCGGTGACGATCGCGGTCCGTTGGGTCATTGCTGTGCCTCCGCTCATCTGAGCGCTATAGTGCTCATCTGCTCAGCCAGCATCCGTCAGGAAAGGGCGTCGCGTCAATGCAGCATCTGATGGCCGCGCTGGCCGCGCGCCGGTTCTACCTGGACGGGCGCGCCAAGACGCAGATCGCCGACGAGTTGGGCGTCTCCCGGTTCAAAGTGGCCCGGCTGCTCGAGCAGGCGCTGCGCGAGGGCATCGTGCGGATCGAGATCGACGTGCCCCCGGAGGTCGACCTCGACCTGTCCGACCGGCTCGCCGAGCATCTCGGGCTGCGCCAGGCGGTCGTCGTGCACGCCACCGACGGCGATGCCCGGGCGATCGGGCGGGCCTGCGCGGCGTTGCTTGCGCAACGGCTCACCGACGACGACGTGCTCGGCGTGTCCTGGGGCCGCACGCTGCACGCGCTGACCGACGTGTTGCCGCCGCTGCCGCGCGCCACGGTCGTGCAGATGGTGGGCAGCGTGCCGACCGCGGACCTGAGCGTGAACTCGCTGGAGCTGCTGCGCCGGCTGGGCGAGAGCACCGGTGGCAGGGTGCACGCTCTGCACGTACCCCTCGTCTTCGAATCGGCCGCGGTCGCGGCCTCCCTCCGGACCACCGACCACATCGCGGCGACCCTCGCCATGCTGCCGAGGGTGACGTGTGCGCTGGTCGGCGTGGGTGCCTGGCGGCCGGGCGGATCATCGTTGCGCGACTCGCTGCCCGCACCCCTGGCGCTCGAGCTGGACGCGGCGGGAGCGGTCGCGGACGTCTGCACCACGGTCCTGGACGCGGCCGGCCAGGTGGTCGGTGGCAGCGAGCTGGCCGATCGGTGCATCGCGGTGACCACCGAGCGGCTGCGCGCGATCCCCGACGTGATCGGCCTGGCCGGGGGCGCCGGGAAGGCCGCCGCGATCGCCGCCGCCACCCGCGCGGGCCTGCTGCACCGGCTGATCACCGACACCGCCGCGGCCCGCGCCCTGCTGGGGGAGTGACCGGCGCGGCGTGGCACGCTTGAGGGCGTGACTTTGAAGCTCGGCACGCGGGACGTGACGCCGCCCGTGGTGCTCGCCCCGATGGCCGGCATCACCAACGTCGCCTTCCGCCGGCTCTGCCGCGAGCAGGGCGGCGGCGTCTACGTGTGCGAGATGATCACCACGCGGGCGCTGGTCGAGCGCATCCCCAAGACGCTCAAGATGATCACGTTCGCCGAGGACGAGGACTTCCGCAGCCTCCAGCTCTACGGCGTGGACCCCGAGGTGACCTCCCGCGCGGTGCGGATGGTCGCCGAGGAGGGCTGGGCCGACCACATCGACCTCAACTTCGGCTGCCCGGTCCCCAAGGTCACCCGGCGCGGCGGCGGTGCGGCCCTGCCCTGGCGGCGCACGCTCTTCGGCCGCATCGTCCGGGGCGCGGTGGATGCGGCGGCACCCTTCGGCATCCCGGTCACGGTCAAGATGCGCAAGGGCATCGACGACGACCACCTGACGTACGTGGAAGCCGGCCTGATCGCCCAGGAGGCAGGTGTCGCGGCGGTCGCCCTGCACGCGCGCACGGCCGAGCAGCGTTACTCGGGTCACGCCGACTGGGACGCGATCGCCACGCTGAAGCAGGCCCTCGACGTGCCGGTGCTCGGCAACGGCGACATCTGGGAGGCGTCCGACGCCCTGCGCATGGTCGAGCACACCGCCTGCGACGGCGTCGTGGTCGGCCGCGGCTGCCTGGGCCGGCCGTGGCTGTTCGCCGACCTGGAGGCGGCGTTCCAGGGCCGCCCGTCCCAGGCGCTGCCCACCCTGGGCGAGGTGGTCGCGATCATGTCGCGGCACGCCCACCTGCTGGTGGAGGCGCTGGAGGACGAGCGGCACGGCTGCGCCGACTTCCGCAAGCACGTCGCCTGGTATCTGAAGGGCTTCCCGGTGGGCGGCGACCTGCGGCGCAGCCTGTCGATGGTGGCGTCCCTGATGGAGCTGGACGACCTGCTGGGAAAGCTCGACCCGGCGGTGCCGTTCCCGGCGGAGTCGCTGGGCCAGCCGAGAGGCCGCATCAACGCCCCCGGGAAGGTGTCGCTGCCACACGGCTGGCTGGACAGCCGGGACGACGACACGGTCCCCGAAGGCGCCGAAATGGAAAACTCCGGCGGCTGACCCTTTCTGGTTCATTTGCGGTTGACCACGATGTCCCGGCCCGGGCCGATCGCGCACCCGGCCGGTATGGCCGCCTCGGTGAAGCTCGTCCAACCCTCGTTCTTGTCGACCGCGGCGATCAAGGCGCTGTTGCATGCCTGATCACCCTCGACAATGACGACGCGATAGTTCTTGTGATCGTCGCCCGGGTCACCGACCGGTCCGTCGAAGACCGCCCAATCTTCGCCCGACAGCGAGCGCTCGCTGACCGAATAGTAGGTGCGATCTTCGTGATCGAATTCGAAGATCCAGGCGAATCTTTCGTCATCCGGATTGCACGTCTGCCCGATCACCACGAACCCGGTGTCGCCATTGATCACCTGGCCACTCGAGGGTGCGCTGAAGGTGAAGTCCTTGGTGCAGGTCAACGGCTTGACCCAGCTCTGGAAGAAGGGTTGACCGATCACCGCCACGATAATCGTCGCGCTCGCCGCGATGATCGCGGCGAGAACCGTGCCGTTACCTCTGTCGCCGTTCGTCACTTGTGCGTTGTCCTTCGACGGTGAGCTCTTGCTGGCGCTCCACCGTGGATCGGCCATACCATGTCCCGCTAGTGAAGTTGAACGCTGTTGAACAGCGATGAACAGGATCTTGATGGACCCGTTCGCCGATTCGAGCATTCGCACCCGAGAAGAGTTCGGCGCTGCTCTGGAGTCGCTTCGAGCGCGGCACGCACAGGCAAATGGCTATTCGCGGCTCTCTCTGCGCGAGATCGCCGCGCGCACCCGGGCCGGATCGCACAATACGATCAACAACTATCTGGCCGGGCGCACCCTGCCGTCGCCCGAAGCCCTGCAGCGTTTCCTGAGCCTGTTCGAGGCCACCGACGAGCAGCGGCTGGCCCTTCTCGATGCCCGGACCCGGCTGTCGGCCGCGCCGGTGACAAAAGCGGCGGAGACGGTCGCCGACCCCGGCGATGCGGCGGAGACGACACGCGGCCGGGCGCCTTGGTCGCGCCGACGGCTGGTTCTGGTCGTGGCGGGGACGGCGGCCGCGGCGTCGATCGCGACCGTTGCGGTTCTCAGCCTGATCGGCCGGGATGGCACGGCGGCATCCGATGTGGTCACACCCGTCCCGGTGATCGTGCAGAACAAGGTCGCCCTGGGCGCGGACGGCCTGGCCGAGGACGAGACGCCCGCCTATCTGTCGACCAGACCGGTGCCGCGATGTGCCGCCAACGGGTGCAAACTCGCGGGCACCGAGATGTGGAGCGGAGCGGCCCTCGCGGTGGAGTGCCGCGTGCAGGGCACGGTGATGCACAACTACAACGTGGCGGAGAACGCGGCGAACCCACACGAGGTGAGATCGGAGCTCTGGTACCGCGCGGCCACCACGGACGGGCGGGCCGGTTACATCTCCGAGGTCTATCTGGAGCCGAGGTTTCGCGGCGGACTGGGTCTGCCGCTCTGCTCGTGACGAAGGTGCGCGAATCTACGGGCGGACTTCGTAGACGTTGTTGAACGGGGTCTGGGCGGCGAGCCGGAAGCGGGTGAATCCCGCTGCCTCCGTGACCTCTCGGATCCGGGCCGGCCCCGCCTGCGTGCCCAGGGCAGCTCCCGGCTCCTGGGACAGGGACGCCGGGGTGCACAGCAGCGTCGAGAAGCCGTAATAGGCCCGCCCCACCGGGTTCAGGTTGTCCTCCACGTGGTCGCCGGCGGCCGGTTCGACGATCATCCAGGTGCCGTCCGGCGCGATGATGTCGCGGACGTGCCGGGCGGCGCCGGACGGGTCGCCCATGTCGTGCAGGCAGTCGAACATGGTCACCAGGTCGTGGTCGCCGCCGGTGGCGGCGGTCGCGGAGCTGACCTCGAAGCGGACCCGGTCGTCGATCGCCGCGGCGGCGGCCCGCTCGCGGGCGGTCTCGATCGATTCCCGGTGGTAGTCGGAGCCGGTGAAGGTCGATCGCGGGAAAGCCTGGGCCATCAGGATCGTGGAGGCGCCGTGGCCGCAGCCGATGTCGGCCACCCGGGCGCCGCCCCGCAGCTTGCCGACGACGCCGTCCAGTGCCGGCAGCCACGACGACACCAGGTTGGCGGCGTAGCCGGGGCGGAAGAACCGCTCGCAGCCGAGATGCACGTCGTCGTTGTGCTCGTGCCAGCCCACCCCGGCGCCGGAGCGGGCCACGTCGATGATCCGGTACGCGTCCCGCACAGTCCCGTGCGCGATCTGGAAGAACCCGGGCAGGAACGCCGGACTCGTCTCGTCGGCCAGCGCCACCGCATGCTCGGCCGGCAACGTGTAGCGCCGCGCGGCCGGGTCGTACTCCACGAACCCGCCGGCGGCCTGCGCGTTCAGCCACTCCCGGGCGTACGGTTCGCCGGTCTTGGTCCGCTCGGCCAGCTCGGCCGCGGTCGTCGGCCCGTGGTCGGCCAGGTCGCGGTAATAGCCGAGCCGGTCACCCATCACGACGAGAGCACAGTTGAGGGTCGCGCCGACCTCTTCGACGGCGCGGAACACGAAGGCCATCAGCTTGTCGGTGTCGATGTCGGTCATGGCTGCAGACGCTAAGCTCACGTCGGTATTAGTGACAATGCAGATGACTGTGAGTTGATTAGTGGAGCTAATAGGCCACGTCCGCGGCATTCGGGTGCTGTGCGAGGTCGCCGCGCACGGGTCGTTCTCCGCCGCGGCCGAGGCGCTCGGCCTCACCCAGTCGGCGGTGAGTCAGCATGTCGCCGGGCTGGAAAGGCAGGTCGGGCTGCCGCTGGTCGAGCGCAGCATCCGCCCGACCGCCCTGACCGACGCCGGTCACGCCCTGGTGCGTCACGGCCGGGCGATCAGCGCCCGCCTGGACAGCGCCGAGCAGGAGTTGGCCGAGATCGCCGGCCGGCGCGGCGGACGTCTGCGGTTCGGCAGCTTCCCGACCGCGCTGGCGACGTTCGTGCCGGCCGCCATCGCCCGGCTGCGCGCGCAACGCCCCGGCACCGCGCTGACCGTCGTCGACGACCACATGCAGGGGCTGCTGCCACGGTTGAGCGACGGCGAACTCGATCTGGCGGTCGTCTACGACGGCGGGTCCACCCCGCTGGAGGGTGGCCGGGTGCACCTGTTCGACGATGCTTTCCAGGCGGTGCTGCCGCGCGGGCATCGGTGCGCGGCCGGTGGCGGTCCGGTCGAGCTGACCGATCTGGCGGACGAGGTCTGGGTCGGCGGCCGGCCCGGGAGCTCGTGGTTCACCATCGTCCGGCAGGCGTGCCGGGCGGCCGGCTTCGATCCGCGGGTCTCGCTCACCTCCGACGACTACCGGGCCGTCCAGGCGTTCGTGGCCGCCGGGCTCGGCGTCGCGGTGATTCCCGGGCTGGCCGTCGCACGTGCGCCGGCCGACGTGGAGGTCCGGCCGATCCGGGCGGGCGCCCCGATGCGGCGGATCTCGGTGGCCTACCCGGACAGCGCGTTCCAGCCGCAGGTGGTGCACGACATGATCGCCATCCTGGAGAGCGTCACCAAGCGGCTCAGACGAGCGGCGCGACGTCCGTCATGAACCTCTCCAACTGCTCGTGCGGATCCGCGAGCGGCCAGACGAAGACCTGGTCGATGCCGGCCTCGGCATAACCGCGCAGCACCGCGGCGCACTCCTCGGCCGGCCCGATCAGGACCCGCTCCCGGAGCTGCTCGGGCGGACGGTTGAGCATCCGCGCCAGCCCATCGAGACGCGCTGTGGGGTGGTCGGTCACATAGACCCACATCGTGGCCAGCGCGCAGGTGAAACCGGGCCGTTCCAACGCCGCGCCGAGCCGCAGGCGGGCCGCGGCCACCTGAGCCGGGGCGGCGTTGTAAGCGGAGGCGAGCCATCCGTCGCCCAGCCGCGCGACCCGCCGCAGACCCGCGTCGGAACCCCAGCTGCCGATCCAGATCGGTGGTCCCTCGCGGCGCGGGGGCGGCGGCTGCAGCGTTTCGGTCGCCGCATAGAAACGACCCGAGAAAGGACCTTCACCCCTGAGGTACGCCCGCAGCGCCCGGATCGACTCGTCCAGCCGAGGCCAGCGCTCGTCGAAGTCGAGCCCGGCCAGCTCATGGTCACGCGCCGACGACCCCGGCCCGACGCCGAGGACCAGCCGGCCGCCGGAGACGATGTCGAGCGCCGCCGCGGTCTTCGCCAGCGCCGCCGGCCCCCGGACCACCGGCAGCGAGACCGTGGTGGCCAGCCGCATGTCGCCGCTGCGCTCGACGACGCTGGCCAGCGCCACGATCCCGTCCAGCCAGGGACGCTGGAACACCAGATGGTCGTTGACCCCGAGCGCCCCGAACCCCAGCTCGCGGGCGACGTCGACATAGGCGCCCAGGTCACCCGGCCGCCACCCCCGGCCGTCGAAGTCGATCAGAGGCAGGTGCGCGCCGTATCGCATGCCGCAGACGCTATGGCTTCCGGCCGATCGCGGTGAAGATCCAGCTGGAGATGTTGTCGGTGCGGGCCGCGCTCTCGGTCGCGGTGTGCGGGCAGCTCGGGCCGTTGCTCACCACGGCGACCAGGATCGGGCTGCCGAAGCGCTTCTCCTGGAAGAAGGGCGCCCCCGAGTCGTAGGGGCAGGGGGTGGTGTTCGGCTGCGGCGCGAAGCCCTGCATGCCGGTGATCGAATCGCTCAGCGACGCCACCGTCATCTGGCCGGTGCGCAGGCGGTTGACCGGGACCGGGTTGGTGCTGGTCTCGGATCCGTAGCCGGTCAGCCGGACCACCGCGCCGATGTCCGGGGCGTCGCGGCCGATGCGCAGCGGCTTGATGTCGGTGATCGGGGTCTCCAGCTTGGCCAGGGAGACGTCCGCCGTCGGCGACTGCCGTACCGCGATGATCTTGATCTCGTGGCCACCGGTGCCGGTCAGGTCGGTGCGGCCGACGGTGGCGGTGGTCAGGTCGGCCACCGGGCGCTCGACCCGGACCCCGTCGAAGGTGCGGAAGCAGTGCCCGGCGGTGATCACCCAGCGGGGCGCGATCAGGGCGCCGGAGCAGGCGCTGTTACGCCGGCCGCCGTCCGCGGTCGGGATGCCGGTCATGGTCAGCTTGACGGAGAACGTGAACTTGCCGTCCGGCACGGGCTCGCCGTTCGCGATCGCGTTCGCGGTGCCGGTCGCGGCCGCCACCAGCCCGGCCACGGTCGCCGCCACGAGCACGGCTGTCGTCAGTTTCCACGTACGTCGCACCGGCAGTTCCCCTAACAGTCGATCTCCGCCGGATGGCGGCCCGGCTGAGCACACTATCGAACCCTGTCACCATCCACAGCGGACACGAAGGGTGCGTCCGGTGTCACGCGGCGTCCACTTCCGGGGTCGTCCGTCGGTTTCGGCGTCCACTCCGAACGGCCGATCCGGGTGGCTGAACATTTGCGCGCCCGACCGTCCGCCGGATGGTTGAAAGATCCTATGAGCGGTTGCATGTGTCGACCAGTCCTCAGTGCACACACCGGGAGTCGACCGTGAAGAAGAAGTACGTGGTGGCGATCATGGCGGCCGTGCCGCTCGCCGCCGGCGCCGTTGCCGTGCCGTCGTTCGCCGCCACCACCCCGGCCGTCTCGTTCACCAAGATCACGTTCAATTCGCCGGGCAGCGACACTCGGTCGAACGCCAGCCTGAACGCCGAATGGGTGCGGCTCACCAACAACACCCGGGCCGGCATTCAGCTCAAGGGCTGGACCGTGCGGGACAAGGCCAACCACGTCTACACCTTCGGCAGTTACGCGCTGGGCGCCGGCAAGCGCGTCTATGTGCACACCGGCAAGGGCACGAACGGCAAGCCGGACGCCCAGCACGTCTATCAGCAGCGGGCGGCCTACGTCTGGAACAACGACGGCGACACCGCCTATCTGCGCAATGCCGCCGGCAAGTCGGTCGACACCTGTTCCTGGAAGGCCGGCACCGCGCCGACGTACTGCTAGACCGGCTGCCAGGGGTTGGCGTAGCCGTCGATCAGGCCGCGCACCGCGACGACCTTGTGCCCCTGCGGGGTGGCGACGTTGCACTGGAACTGCTCCACGGCGCGCGGCACGGTCTCGCCGTTGTCCAACTGCTCCTCGATCGTCAGCCGGAAGCCGCTGGGGTAGCAGGCCATCAGGTACTGAGTCTCGGTGTCGTAGCTCATCGACGTGCGCTGCACACCGCTCGCGTCGTACAGGGGGAAGCTGAGCGACGCGGCCATCGCCGGACCGGCGGTGGCCGCGGTCAGCCCGCCGGCGATCAGGCCGGCGGTGAGTACGTGTGCGGCGAGCTTGCGGAAATTCATGGTGTCCCTTCGATGATCGTCGATTGCTCGGGGGACACTGTAGGACATGCCGGATATCGGCTGACGATGCGGGCGTGGATCCGCTCGATGACCAGCCTCTTCACCTCGCCCGAGGCGCTCGCGGCCACCGCGGAGCTCTTCCCGCGCGACGAGCGCAGCTGGCGGCAGGTCCATCGGCACGCGGACGCGTTGGTCCACCCGATCGACCCGCCGCAGCTGTCGAAGCTAGCCCGCGGACAGGGTTGAGCAGACGGCGCCGTTGAGGCTGAACACCTGCGGCGGCACGTTCGGGCCGCCGTAGCTGCCGGTGAAGCCCACGTTGGCGGTGCCGCCATCGTCCAATGTGCCCTCTCCGGTGACTCGGACCGTGGTGCCGGTCTGCTGCCACGTCGCGCTCCAGCCGCCGGTGACGTTCTGCCAGGTGGTCGGCCAGGTGAAGGTGAGCGTCCAGCCGGTGACCGGGTGACCGGCCCGGTTCGTCACGTCGAGCGTCCACACGAAGCCGTTGCCCCAGTCGGTGGTCCGGTTCAGCCGCACCGCGCAGGTCGATGCGGCGGGACTGGTGGTGGTGAAGGTGATCGGCGGCGACGAGGGTGACTGGCGGCCGCGGTTGTCGCGAGCCACGACGTTGACCGTGTATCGGGTTCCCGGCTCGAGGTTGCGCGCCGTCAGGGACGTACCGGTGGTCTCGCCGATCTGCTCGCTCGCCCCGCCGTGCTGGCGGTAGACCTCGTATTTGAGGCCCGGCGCGACGGCCGGCCAGGAGATGGTCGCGCCGCGATCGGAGATCGCGCCGGCGGTGGGCCGGCCCGGCGCGTCCGGTCCGGCGACCGGGCCGACCGGCTGCAAGGTCAACAACGTCATCGAGTACGCGGGCAGCACCTGCCCGCGAGCAGTCCCACCCGGCGCCGTGGCGATCCCGGCGTCCCCGTTGCCGAACCGGGCCACCATCGGCACCGCCCCGGACGGCTCCCAGCCGTGATAGTTCAGCGTCACGGCCCGCTCGTTCTCCGGGTCCTTGTTCAGCAGCAGCACCGCCAGGCTCCCGTCCGCGCGGCGCGAGGCGTGCGCGCTGACCAGCGGATCGCTCGCCCCGGCCCGGACGAGTTGATCGCCCGGCCGCGCGAAGGAGCCCATCATCTTCAGCGCGTGATAGGGCGCGAACGGCGTGTTCATCGCCGGCTCGCAGACCGACGCGGCGTTGCATCCGCCGCTGGACAGCAACCCGAAGTCGCCGTAGTCGGTCTGCCCGGCCACCTCGGACACCGTCCCGATGCCGTTGTGCACGTTCCACCACTGCACGGTGAAGACGCCCTGCTCCAGCAGCCCGCTGTAGACGTCGGCCAGGAACAGCGCGCCGGGCTGGGTGTTCGGGCCGACCCCGACGTTCAGCTCGGTGAAGCTGATCCCCAGGTCCGGGCCGATCTGCCGGCGCAGCAACTGCACGGCGTCGGTGATCTGCTCGGGCTTGGCGATCGCCTCGGCCGCGGTGGCGCCGCCCGGATACCAGTGCACGTCCACGAAGTCGATCGCCGAGCCGGCGCGGCTGAGCACCTCCTGGTTCCAGGTGCCGGTGTCGCCCTCGCCGACGATGCCGTCCGGCCAGTTGCCCGGCATGGTGAGCACGGCGCCGACCTTGATGTCCGGGTCGACCGCCTTCATCGCCTGCGAATACGCGACGACGTGGGACGCGTACTCCCGGGGGCTCTTGTCGGCGTGCTCGTCCGCCTCCCAGGCCGCGCCGTAGTGACCGTTGCCGTAGTTCTCGTTGCCGATCGTCCAGTACTTCGCGCCGTACCCCTTGGTGATGTTCGCGTAGCGCACCCAGTCGGCCGCCTCCTGCGCCGTGCCGGTCCCGTAGTTCGCGATGATCATCGGTTCGGCGCCGGTCCGCGCCGCTCCGGCCATGAACGTGTCGAAGTCGGTGTTCGGCGCGACGTATCCGCCCGGCGCGGTGTGGTCGCGCCAGTGGTAGATGTCGGCATAGGACCCGCCGGGGTAGCGGACCATCTTGACGCCGGCGTCGCGCAGCAGGCCGGAGACGGCGGGGGTGCCGAGTTCGGCGTCCCAGATGGCGTGGTTCACGCCGAGGGCGGTGCCGGGCACGGTGGCGAGCCCGGCCCGGACGTCGACGTCCACGGTGGTGGGGGTGGCCGCGGCGGCGGCCGGGGCGATCGGTACGACCACGAAGGTCAGGCCGAGCAGCAGGGCAAGAGCGCGATGCATGGCAGTCTCCGGGAGGGCGTAGCCGGGGGTGTTGCGTATATGTGTGCAGAGGGTCTCTCTGCACGCATATAGGCAACGCGGGGGATGGGAGCGCTCCCACAGCGTCGGTCACGAAGTGACGGCTGTCAATGGCCGATCCGGAACCTCGCCGCCTGGTCGCGCAGGCGCACCGCCCCGATGGCGCCCGCCCAGCGCTCGATCTCGGCGGCCAGCCGCACCGCACCGGCCTCGTCGCCGCGGTCCCGGGTCAGCGCCGCCAGCTGCATCTGCTGGGAGAGCGTGCCGGACACCAGGCCGGCGCCCGCGGCGAGCGCGGTGGCCCGCTCCCAGCGTTCCAGCGCCGCGTCGAGGTCGCCGTTGTCGCGGTCGTGGTCGCCGAGATGCCGCAGCGCTTCCCGGGAGACCAGGTCGTCGCCGGCCGTGAGGGCTTCCGCGTAGTGCGCCGGTGCCACGTCCCGCTCGGCGAACAGGTTGTCCACGATCAGCCCGAGATACATCTGCGCCCAGCCGCGGCGCACCGGGTCGGCCGCCGACGAGACCAGGGCCGTCCCGCGTGCCCGCAACTCGGCGAGTGCCGCCGGATCCTTGCCGGCCGGCCCGAATGCGTACTCGCCGTCCCGGATGAACTGCCCGAAATAGTCGTGCCGCAGCCGGAGGAAACTCAGGTCCCACGAGTCGCCACAGAGCCGTTCCGCGACGGCCAGCCGGTCGGCCGCCAGCGCGGTGCCGGCGAACAGGTCGCTTTCCAGCGCGTCCTCGGCCGCGGTCACCGCGACGTCGGCCGGTTCCATCGTGTCCAGCAGCCGCAACGCGCGCTCCCAGCGGGCGGCCCGGGCCAGTTCCAGTGCCGCCGCGCGGACTTCGTCAAGGTGGGTCATGGCGGCGAAGGTAGTTATCCGAAAAACTATCCACAAGAAAACTACTTTGCGGGGAGACGTCGTGCGGGATGCCGTGGACGACCACATCGACGCCTGGGCCGGCGAGCTGGGCTGGATGGATCCGGAGCAGGAGGCGATCATCGCCCGGCTGGCGATCCTCGGCCGGCACCTCACCCAGGCCCGGCGTGCGACCCTGGCGGCCGGCGGCCTCGAACACTGGCAGTTCAAGGTGTTGCTGACGCTGCGCCGCGGCGGTCCGCCCTATGCGGCGAGTCCGTCGGAGCTGGCCGATCGCCTGGGACTGACCCGCGGCGCGCTCTCCGCTCGCCTGCGGCCGATGGAGGAGGCCGGCTGGATCGTGCGCAGCGACGAGGCCGAGGACCGGCGCCGGGTGCGGGTGCGGCTCACCGCCGAGGGCGACGCGGCCTTCGAACGGCACTCCGGCGCCGAGAGCCGGGGTGAGGCCGCGCTGCTCGCCACGCTCACCCCGGCCGAGCGCAAGACCCTCTCCCGCCTGCTGCGCAAGGTGCTGTTGCGAGCGGAAGGCGCATGACACCCGTTGGCGGCCGTGATCGCGGGTAGTCCCCTTCCGTGCCGATGATCGAACCACCGGATCTTCCGCTGCCCGGGCAGGGCGCGACGGCCTTGCGCCTGCTCGCCCTCGCCGACCTCGGCCGCCGCGACCTGGTGGCCGCGCGTCCCGTCGACGGCACCTGGCCCGCGATCGGCATGGCCGGCAGCGACAGCCGCACGGTCCGCTTCGACAACGCTCCCGGCCGCCCGATCGGTGGTCCCGGCGAATACGTGGACCGGCCAGGCTTCTGGCACGGCGGCGTCGGCGTGGCCGCCTGCTGGTACGGCGGCGCGCTCGGCGTGGCCGACTTCCTGCGCGCCGCGGCGAGCCGCAAGGACGTAGGGCCGCACGCCTTCGCGCACCTGGGCGCGGTCGACGTGGCCCTGGGCGCGGCCCGGGCGGTGCTGCTCGCGGCGGCCGCCGAGATCGACGCCGAGCCGGCCGCCGACGCGCACCGGCTGGCGCTGCGGGTGCGCGCCACCGTCGAGGCCGCCGCTACCGAAGTCGTCGACCGCACCGGCCGGGCGCTCGGCGCGGGTCCGCTGTGCCGCGACGCCGAGCACGCCCAGCGGGTCGCCGACCTGACCGTCTATCTGCGCCAGAGCCACGCCGAGGCCGATCTCGAACAGCTCGGCCGGCTGGTGGCCGAGGAAGGGGAACACGCATCGTGACCGCGATCGTGGGCGAGGGCACCGCGGAGGCGGTGTGGCGGGCCTGGCACGCACCGGCCGGCTGGCCCGCGCTGCAGCTCGACCCGCCGGGACCGCCGCTGGTGGTCGCGCCGCATCCGGACGACGAGATCCTCGGCATGCCCGCGC